>NZ_JBJQJI010000011.1:0-134928 GCF_046487485.1 Escherichia sp. WS1368 | reverse complement strand
GAACAGGCCACGCCGGTGGGGGCACCAATACGTACCCCGGCAGAACCCTGAACAATGCTACCGCCATACTGCGTCATGTCGCCCTGACGCGCCGCCGGTTTTCCGCTCATCTGCTCATCCTTGTTTTATCGGGTTATTTGTCTGCTGACAGGCGAAACCCTACAGATTTATAAGAAAGCCTTAAGTGAGATATCTGTCAGATAAGAACAATTAGGAAAATATTTATATATATTTCATGAATATATATTTCGGTTGGGTAATGCGATGTATAAATACTTACCTGAACGTCTTCCCGACAAAAAAACCGCCAGCGTTTCCGCTGGCGGTTTTCTTTTCTTTGAACGTAATATTTAGCAATCAGTAAAAATCACCAGTTGCCTTTTCGGCCTGATCCATCCACACCGGTTTCTCGCTGGTTTTCGACCAGACGCGGTGCAGGTAGCTGTAAAAGCGGGCGCGGTCTTTCCAGAAAAGCATGAAAGGCAGCGCCAGAACGCCCGCTGCAACCGCATAAGTACGGCGTAAAAAGATAAGCCATGCAGGATATTCTCTGTAGAGTTCCATACTTTTCTCCCCCTTTTGTATCTACCCGGTGAATGGCACCGGAAAAATGAATTTGTTTATCTGATGAAAATAGTACCGCCTTTTGTGTAATTTTACTACTCATCCGACCACTTATTTTTGCTTATTGATGGTTTATTGACATTCACACTGTAATTAAGTTACACAAAAGTTAAATTAATACTAACCATCAGTTAAATCATGGCTTTTGCCATTTTTATACTTTTTTTACACCCCGCCCGCAGATTTTTGCGAAATCTTTGCAGCCAGAATTCTACCCTTCCGGTATCACTTTTAGGCCACTGGAGGTGCACTGTGAGTGCAGGCGTGATAACCGGCGTGTTGCTGGTGTTTTTATTACTGGGTTATCTGGTTTATGCCCTGATCAATGCGGAGGCATTCTGATGGCTGCGCAAGGGTTCTTACTAATTGCCACGTTTTTACTGGTATTAATGGTGCTGGCGCGTCCCTTAGGTAGCGGGCTGGCGCGGCTGATTAATGATATTCCTCTTCCTGGTACGACGGGCGTTGAACGCGTACTCTTTAGCGCGCTTGGCGTCTCTGACCGCGAGATGAACTGGAAGCAGTATCTCTCAGCCATTCTTGGCCTGAATATACTGGGGCTGGCGGTGCTGTTTTTTATGTTGCTCGGTCAGCACTATCTGCCGCTTAATCCACAGCAGTTGCCGGGGCTGTCGTGGGATCTGGCGCTGAATACCGCCGTCAGCTTTGTCACGAATACCAACTGGCAATCTTACAGCGGTGAAACCACGTTGAGCTATTTCAGCCAGATGGCGGGCTTAACGGTGCAAAACTTTCTTTCTGCCGCCAGCGGGATTGCGGTGATTTTTGCCCTCATCCGTGCGTTTACCCGCCAGAGCATGAGCACACTCGGGAATGCCTGGGTCGATCTGTTACGCATCACGTTATGGGTGCTAGTCCCTGTGGCGTTGTTGATTGCATTGTTTTTTATTCAACAAGGTGCGTTGCAAAACTTTCTGCCCTATCAGGCAGTGAATACCGTTGAAGGAGCGCAACAGCTGTTACCAATGGGTCCGGTGGCTTCTCAGGAAGCGATCAAGATGCTCGGCACTAACGGTGGTGGCTTCTTTAATGCCAACTCGTCGCATCCGTTTGAAAACCCAACCGCACTGACCAACTTCGTGCAGATGCTGGCGATCTTCTTGATCCCAACAGCGCTGTGCTTTGCCTTTGGTGAAGTGGCGGGCGATCGCCGCCAGGGGCGCATGTTACTGTGGGCGATGTCAGTGATTTTTGTCATCTGCGTAGGCGTGGTGATGTGGGCAGAAGTTCAGGGTAATCCTCATCTGCTGGCACTGGGCGCGGACAGCAGCATCAATATGGAAGGTAAAGAGAGCCGTTTCGGCGTGCTGGTCAGTAGCCTGTTTGCGGTCGTGACTACGGCGGCTTCCTGCGGCGCGGTGATTGCGATGCATGATTCGTTTACCGCCCCCGGTGGCATGGTGCCGATGTGGCTGATGCAAATTGGTGAAGTGGTATTCGGCGGTGTCGGTTCTGGTCTTTACGGCATGATGCTGTTTGTCCTGCTGGCGGTGTTTATTGCCGGGCTGATGATTGGTCGTACACCGGAATATCTGGGTAAAAAAATCGACGTACGCGAGATGAAACTGACCGCACTGGCGATTCTGGTCACCCCGACGCTGGTGCTGATGGGCGCGGCGCTGGCAATGATGACCGACGCCGGACGTAGCGCCATCCTCAACCCGGGCCCGCATGGTTTTAGCGAAGTGCTGTACGCCGTGTCGTCCGCCGCTAACAACAACGGCAGCGCCTTTGCCGGATTAAGCGCCAACTCCCCATTCTGGAACTGTTTGCTGGCGTTCTGCATGTTTGTTGGTCGCTTCGGGGTGATTATTCCGGTGATGGCAATTGCTGGTTCGCTGGTGAGTAAAAAGAGCCAACCCGCCAGCTCCGGCACACTGCCTACGCACGGCCCGCTGTTTGTTGGCCTGTTAATCGGCACCGTGTTGCTGGTTGGCGCACTGACCTTTATCCCTGCCCTGGCGCTTGGCCCGGTGGCGGAATATCTCTCCTGATGATATTGAGTGAGCACTGAATATGAGTCGTAAACAACTGGCGCTATTCGAACCAACACTTGCCGTTCAGGCGCTGAAAGAAGCGGTGAAAAAATTAAACCCGCAGGCACAATGGCGCAATCCGGTGATGTTTATCGTCTGGATCGGCAGTTTGCTGACCACCTGTATTTGCATCGCAATGGCAAGCGGTGCGATGCCTGGCAATGCGCTGTTTAGCGCGGCAATTAGCGGCTGGCTGTGGGTCACCGTACTGTTCGCTAATTTCGCCGAGGCGCTGGCAGAAGGCCGCAGTAAAGCGCAGGCCAACAGTCTGAAAGGGGTGAAAAAAACTGCCTTTGCCCGCAAGCTGCGTGAGCCGAAATATGGCGCTGCGGCGGACAAAGTTCCCGCCGATCAACTGCGTAAAGGCGATATCGTACTGGTGAAAGCTGGCGATATTATCCCCTGCGATGGTGAAGTCATTGAAGGGGGCGCATCGGTCGATGAAAGCGCCATCACCGGGGAATCGGCACCGGTGATCCGTGAATCCGGCGGCGATTTTGCCTCCGTCACTGGCGGCACGCGTATTCTTTCTGACTGGCTGGTGATTGAGTGCAGCGTTAACCCCGGCGAGACATTTCTGGATCGGATGATCGCGATGGTGGAAGGCGCGCAGCGACGTAAAACGCCAAACGAGATTGCCCTGACCATCCTGCTGATTGCCCTGACTATCGTCTTTTTACTGGCAACCGCCACGCTGTGGCCGTTTTCCGCGTGGGGCGGTAATGCAGTCAGTGTAACGGTACTGGTGGCGCTGCTGGTCTGTCTGATCCCAACGACCATTGGCGGTCTGTTGTCAGCGATCGGCGTCGCCGGGATGAGTCGGATGCTGGGCGCGAATGTGATTGCCACCAGCGGACGTGCAGTTGAAGCGGCGGGTGACGTTGACGTCCTGCTGCTGGATAAAACCGGCACCATCACGCTAGGTAACCGTCAGGCATCGGAGTTTATCCCTGCGCAGGGCGTGGATGAAAAAATGCTGGCTGACGCCGCACAACTGGCTTCACTGGCTGATGAAACGCCGGAAGGTCGCAGTATTGTGATCCTCGCCAAGCAGCGTTTTAACCTGCGCGAGCGCGATGTGCAGTCGCTCCATGCCACCTTTGTACCGTTTACTGCGCAAAGCCGGATGAGCGGGATCAACATCGACAACCGCATGATCCGTAAAGGTTCTGTCGATGCCATTCGCCGCCATGTTGAGGCTAATGGTGGTCACTTCCCTGCCGATGTTGATCAAAAAGTCGATCAGGTTGCGCGTCAGGGAGCCACGCCGCTGGTAGTAGTAGAAGGCTCCCATGTGCTTGGCGTTATTGCGCTGAAAGATATCGTCAAAGGCGGTATTAAAGAGCGCTTCGCGCAGTTGCGTAAAATGGGCATTAAAACGGTGATGATTACCGGCGATAACCGTCTGACTGCCGCCGCGATTGCTGCGGAAGCGGGCGTCGATGATTTCCTCGCCGAAGCGACACCAGAAGCCAAGCTGGCATTGATTCGTCAGTATCAGGCAGAAGGCCGTTTAGTGGCGATGACCGGCGACGGCACCAACGATGCTCCGGCGCTGGCGCAGGCAGATGTCGCGGTGGCGATGAACTCCGGTACTCAGGCGGCGAAAGAAGCGGGCAATATGGTGGATCTCGACTCTAACCCGACCAAGTTGATCGAGGTGGTACATATTGGCAAACAGATGCTGATGACCCGTGGCTCGCTGACCACCTTCAGCATTGCCAACGATGTGGCGAAATACTTCGCCATTATTCCGGCGGCATTCGCGGCAACGTATCCGCAGTTAAATGCGCTGAACATCATGCGCCTGCATTCGCCCGACTCCGCAATCCTCAGTGCGGTGATTTTCAACGCCTTGATTATCGTCTTTTTGATTCCCCTGGCGTTAAAAGGCGTGAGTTATAAACCGCTTACCGCTTCTGCCATGTTGCGCCGTAACTTATGGATTTACGGTCTGGGTGGGCTGCTGGTGCCGTTTATCGGTATCAAAGTCATTGATTTACTGCTGACCGTTTGCGGTCTGGTGTGAGGTTTACCATGCGTGGATTACGTCCGGCATTATCGACATTTCTCTTTTTGTTACTGATTACTGGCGGCGTTTACCCGCTGCTGACCACCGCGCTGGGGCAATGGTGGTTTCCCTGGCAGGCCAACGGTTCGTTGATTCGTGAAGGTGATACGGTGCGCGGTTCGGCATTAATCGGGCAGAATTTTTCCGGCAACGGCTATTTTCATGGTCGCCCGTCGGCAACGGCAGAAATGCCCTATAATCCACAGGCTTCTGGCGGGAGCAATCTGGCGGTCAGTAACCCTGAGCTGGATAAACTAATAGCCGCACGCGTTGCTGCATTACGGGCCGCTAACCCGGATGCCAGCGCGAACGTTCCGGTTGAACTGGTGACGGCATCGGCAAGCGGGCTGGACAATAACATCACCCCGCAAGCGGCGGCCTGGCAGATCCCACGCGTGGCGAAAGCGCGTAATCTCAGCGTTGAACAGCTCACGCAACTGATCGCAAAATACAGCCAACAACCGTTGGTGAAATATATCGGCCAGCCGGTCGTCAACATTGTCGAACTCAATCTGGCGCTGGATAAGCTTGATGAATAACGAACCCTTACGTCCCGACCCCGATCGTCTGCTGGAACAAACTGCCGCGCCGCATCGGGGGAAGCTGAAAGTTTTCTTCGGTGCCTGTGCAGGCGTCGGGAAGACCTGGGCGATGCTGGCAGAAGCCCAGCGACTGCGGGCGCAAGGGCTGGATATTGTGGTTGGCGTGGTAGAAACCCACGGGCGAAAAGATACCGCCGCCATGCTGGAAGGGCTGGCTGTTCTGCCGTTAAAACGCCAGGCGTACCGTGGGCGGCATATCAGCGAGTTTGATCTCGATGCCGCCCTCGCCCGCCGTCCGGCGCTGATCTTAATGGACGAACTGGCGCACAGTAATGCGCCAGGTTCTCGTCATCCTAAACGCTGGCAGGATATCGAAGAACTGCTGGAAGCTGGCATTGATGTTTTCACAACCGTCAACGTTCAGCATCTGGAAAGTCTGAATGATGTGGTCAGCGGCGTCACCGGAATTCAGGTTCGGGAAACCGTGCCCGATCCTTTTTTCGATGCCGCCGACGACGTGGTGCTGGTGGACTTGCCCCCAGACGATCTGCGCCAGCGGCTGAAAGAAGGCAAAGTCTATATTGCCGGGCAGGCGGAGCGCGCCATTGAACATTTTTTCCGCAAAGGCAATCTGATCGCCCTGCGCGAACTGGCACTGCGCCGTACTGCCGATCGCGTTGATGAGCAAATGCGCGCCTGGCGGGGGCATCCTGGCGAAGAGAAAGTCTGGCACACGCGCGACGCGATCCTTTTATGCATCGGGCATAACACCGGCAGCGAAAAACTGGTCCGCGCGGCGGCGCGGCTGGCGTCACGGCTGGGAAGCGTCTGGCACGCGGTGTATGTTGAAACCCCTGCCCTGCACCGCTTACCGGAGAAAAAACGTCGGGCAATTCTCAGCGCCTTACGTCTGGCGCAGGAGCTGGGCGCGGAGACGGCAACACTTTCTGATCCAGCGGAAGAGAAAGCGGTAGTGCGTTATGCCCGTGAACATAATCTCGGCAAGATTATTCTCGGTCGCCCGGCCTCGCGCCGCTGGTGGCGTCGGGAAACGTTTGCTGACCGACTGGCGCGAATCGCCCCCGATCTCGATCAGGTGCTGGTCGCGCTTGATGAACCACCCGCCCGCACGATAAACAACGCGCCGGATAGCCGCTCTTTTAAAGACAAGTGGCGGGTACAGATTCAGGGATGCGTGGTTGCCGCCGCGTTATGCGCCGTTATCACCTTAATTGCCATGCAGTGGCTGATGGCGTTTGATGCCGCCAACCTGGTGATGCTGTATCTGCTTGGCGTGGTGGTGGTGGCGCTGTTTTATGGACGCTGGCCTTCGGTGGTTGCCACCGTTATTAATGTGGTGAGTTTCGATCTCTTTTTTATCGCCCCACGCGGCACGCTCGCCGTCTCTGATGTGCAATATCTGCTGACCTTCGCGGTGATGTTAACCGTCGGGCTGGTGATCGGGAACCTTACTGCGGGTGTGCGTTATCAGGCGCGGGTAGCCCGTTACCGCGAGCAACGCACACGGCACTTATATGAAATGTCGAAAGCTCTGGCTGTGGGCCGCAGTCCGCAGGACATCGCCGCCACCAGCGAACAATTTATTGCCTCCACGTTTCATGCCCGCAGTCAGGTGTTGTTGCCCGATGACAACGGTAAATTGCAGCCGTTAACACATCCGCAAGGAATGACGCCGTGGGACGATGCCATCGCGCAGTGGAGTTTTGATAAAGGCCTGCCTGCGGGCGCGGGCACCGACACGTTACCCGGTGTACCGTACCAGATTCTGCCGTTAAAAAGCGGCGAGAAAACCTACGGACTGGTGGTGGTAGAACCGGGGAATCTGCGTCAGTTGATGATCCCGGAACAGCAGCGCCTGCTGGAGACATTTACGCTGTTAGTCGCCAATGCGCTTGAGCGGCTGACGCTGACCGCCAGCGAAGAACAGGCGCGGATGGCAAGCGAACGAGAACAGATCCGCAACGCCCTGCTGGCGGCGCTTTCGCATGATTTACGCACGCCGCTTACGGTGCTGTTCGGTCAGGCAGAAATCTTAACGCTCGATCTGGCAAGCGAAGGATCGCCTCACGCCCGCCAGGCCAGCGAGATTCGCCAGCATGTGCTGAACACGACCCGACTGGTGAATAATCTACTGGATATGGCGCGAATTCAGTCCGGCGGCTTTAATTTGAAGAAAGAGTGGTTAACGCTGGAAGAAGTGGTCGGCAGCGCGCTGCAAATGCTGGAACCGGGTTTATCGTCGCCCATCAATCTTTCTCTGCCAGAACCGCTGACCTTAATCCACGTTGACGGGCCGCTCTTTGAACGGGTGCTGATTAATCTGCTGGAGAACGCGGTGAAATACGCGGGGGCGCAGGCCGAAATTGGTATCGATGCCCACGTTGAGGGCGAGAAGCTACAACTGGATGTCTGGGATAACGGCCCCGGTCTTCCGCCAGGCCAGGAGCAGACGATATTTGATAAGTTTGCTCGCGGAAATAAAGAGTCGGCGGTACCGGGTGTCGGGCTTGGGCTGGCAATTTGTCGGGCGATTGTGGATGTACACGGCGGCACCATTACCGCGTTCAACCGACCGGAAGGTGGTGCCTGTTTTCGTGTTACACTTCCCCAGCAAACTGCCCCTGAACTTGAAGAATTTCATGAGGATATGTGACAAACGTTCTGATTGTTGAAGATGAACAGGCTATTCGTCGCTTTCTGCGCACGGCGCTGGAGGGCGACGGTATGCGCGTCTTTGAGGCCGAAACGCTGCAACGCGGCTTGCTGGAAGCGGCAACCCGTAAGCCAGATTTGATTATTCTCGATCTCGGCCTGCCCGATGGTGATGGGATTGAGTTTATCCGCGACCTGCGCCAGTGGAGCGCGGTGCCGGTGATTGTGCTTTCCGCACGTAGCGAAGAGAGCGATAAAATCGCCGCGCTGGATGCCGGAGCGGATGATTACCTGAGTAAGCCATTTGGTATTGGCGAATTGCAGGCCCGTCTGCGCGTCGCTTTACGTCGCCACTCCGCCACCGCTGCGCCCGATCCGCTGGTGAAATTTTCCGATATTACCGTCGATTTAGCCGCCCGCGTGATCCATCGCGGTGAGGAAGAGGTGCATCTCACCCCAATTGAGTTTCGCCTGCTGGCAGTGTTGCTTAATAATGCGGGAAAAGTGCTCACCCAGCGCCAGCTCCTTAACCAGGTGTGGGGGCCAAACGCGGTCGAACACAGTCATTATTTGCGTATTTATATGGGGCATCTGCGACAAAAACTGGAGCAAGATCCCGCCCGCCCCCGCCACTTCATTACTGAAACCGGTATTGGGTATCGGTTTATGCTTTGAATTGTTATTCAATAAATTCGCTTTAATAGTGATTAATTTATTATTAAACCTGCTCCAAATATTATTATTTGGCAGGTTTAATTTCTTAACGCAAATATAAAACACGAAATTACAACATTTAAGTAACAAAACAGCATCTAATATGGCAATATTCATAATTAATGATTTATTATCTGGGGTATGATCGTTTTTTGTTGATCTTCTTCACAGATTATAGCCATTTCATGGATAGAATAACTCTACCTTCAACTGACACAGCAAGAGGTAAAGGTAAATGGAAAATAATAACCGCTTAATGCCTCATATAAGGCGGACAACCCATATCATGAAGTTTGCCCATCGTAATAGTTTTGACTTTCATTTCTTTAATGCCCGCTAGTCTTCTGACTAAAGGGCACCCCAACGTACAGGTCTCCCTGACTTTAAGCATTACAGGTTAATACCTGTATCCCTCGGTGCTCATATACTGCTAACCCTTTTAAACTCTAAATAATTCGAGTCGCAGCACTTGCAACTTGAGGTATGACGAGTATAGCCAGTTACCGGGCTGGTCTGGGTTATTGCATCTACAAAAAGCAAACTACTGATTTATTTATCAGCGGTGGGGTTTTGCTTTTTTTCCGGCGTGATCGATTTCTCCTTTGAGAAATTGAGGACCTGCTATTACCTGAAATAAAGAGATGAACAAAATGTCAGAATTAAAAATTGCCGTTAGTCGTTCTTGCCCGGATTGTTTTTCAACTCATCGCACATGCGTGAATATTGACGAAAGTAATTATATTGACGTTGCCGCCATTATTTTATCGGTCAATGATGTGGAACGTGGAAAACTCGATGAAATAGACGCTACTGGCTATGGCATTCCTGTTTTTATTGCAACGGAAAATGAAGAACGTGTACCCGCAGAATATCTGCCACGTATTTCTGGTGTCTTCGAACATTGCGAATCACGTAAAGAGTTTTATGGACGTCAGTTAGAAACCGCTGCAAGCCATTATGAAACGCAACTGCGCCCGCCCTTCTTCCGCGCACTGGTCGATTATGTTAATCAGGGCAATAGTGCTTTTGACTGCCCTGGTCATCAGGGGGGTGAGTTTTTCCGTCGCCATCCGGCAGGCAATCAGTTCGTGGAATACTTTGGTGAGGCGCTGTTCCGTGCTGACTTGTGCAACGCCGACGTAGCGATGGGCGATCTGCTGATTCACGAAGGCGCGCCATGCATTGCACAGCAACATGCGGCTAAAGTCTTTAATGCCGATAAAACCTATTTCGTTTTAAACGGTACTTCATCTTCTAATAAAGTGGTCTTAAACGCATTGCTGACGCCGGGCGATCTGGTGTTGTTTGACCGCAATAACCATAAATCTAACCACCACGGTGCGTTGCTACAGGCTGGCGCGACACCGGTTTATCTGGAAACCGCACGTAACCCGTATGGTTTTATCGGTGGTATTGACGCTCACTGTTTTGAAGAAAGTTACCTGCGTGAGCTGATTATAGAAGTTGCACCGCAGCGGGCAAAAGAGGCTCGTCCTTTCCGCCTCGCCGTTATTCAGCTAGGCACTTACGACGGTACGATTTATAACGCCCGTCAGGTGGTGGATAAAATTGGTCATCTGTGTGACTACATCCTCTTTGACTCCGCATGGGTCGGCTATGAGCAGTTTATCCCGATGATGGCGGACTGTTCACCACTGTTGCTGGATCTTAATGAGAACGGTCCGGGTATTCTGGTTACGCAATCCGTACATAAACAGCAGGCTGGTTTTTCTCAAACTTCACAAATCCATAAAAAAGACAACCACATCAAAGGGCAACAGCGTTATGTACCGCACAAACGCATGAACAACGCCTTTATGATGCACGCCTCCACCAGCCCGTTCTATCCGCTGTTTGCCGCACTGGATATCAACGCCAAAATGCATGAAGGTGTCAGCGGTCGTAATATGTGGATGGATTGTGTGGTAAATGGCATTAATGCCCGCAAACTGATCCTCGATAACTGTCAGCATATTCGTCCGTTCGTACCTGAACTGGTGGATGGTAAACCCTGGCAGTCGTATGAAACAGCGCAAATTGCGGTTGATCTGCGCTTCTTCCAGTTTGTACCAGGGGAACACTGGCATTCTTTTGAAGGCTATGCAGAGAATCAATACTTTGTTGATCCGTGCAAACTGTTGCTGACAACCCCAGGTATTGATGCACGTAACGGCGAATATGAAGCGTTCGGTGTACCCGCGACGATTCTTGCTAATTTCCTGCGCGAAAATGGCGTAGTGCCGGAAAAATGCGATCTTAACTCCATCCTCTTCCTGCTGACTCCAGCAGAAGATATGGCCAAACTTCAGCAACTTGTTGCCCTGCTGGTACGCTTCGAAAAACTGCTGGAATCTGATGCGCCGCTGGCGGAAGTGCTACCTTCCATCTACAAACAGCATGAAGAGCGCTACGCCGGTTATACGCTTCGTCAGTTGTGCCAGGAAATGCATGATTTGTATGCCCGCCACAACGTGAAACAACTGCAAAAAGAGATGTTCCGTAAGGAACACTTCCCACGCGTCAGCATGAATCCGCAAGAAGCTAACTACGCCTATTTACGCGGTGAAGTGGAGCTGGTTCGTCTGCCGGATGCAGAAGGCCGTATCGCTGCAGAAGGTGCGCTTCCTTATCCTCCGGGTGTGCTGTGTGTTGTTCCGGGTGAAATCTGGGGTGGTGCTGTTTTGCGTTACTTCAGCGCTCTGGAAGAAGGGATCAACCTGCTGCCAGGTTTTGCACCGGAGCTGCAGGGTGTCTATATCGAAGAACATGATGGTCGTAAGCAAGTTTGGTGCTATGTCATCAAGCCTCGTGATGCGCAAAGCACCCTGTTGAAAGGGGAAAAATTATGAGTCAGGCTAAATCGAACAAAATGGGCGTCGTTCAGTTAACCATACTGACGATGGTCAACATGATGGGCTCCGGTATCATCATGCTGCCGACAAAGCTTGCCGAAGTTGGGACAATTTCAATTATCTCCTGGCTGGTGACAGCCGTAGGCTCAATGGCACTGGCATGGGCATTCGCAAAATGCGGTATGTTCAGCCGTAAATCAGGTGGTATGGGCGGTTATGCCGAGTATGCTTTCGGTAAATCCGGTAACTTTATGGCGAACTATACCTACGGCGTCTCACTGCTGATTGCTAACGTCGCGATTGCTATTTCGGCGGTTGGTTACGGCACCGAACTGCTCGGCGCGAGTTTGTCGCCAGTGCAGATTGGTCTTGCGACCATCGGGGTGCTGTGGATTTGTACCGTGGCTAACTTTGGTGGTGCGCGCATTACCGGGCAAATCAGTAGCATTACCGTGTGGGGGGTCATTATTCCGGTGGTAGGCCTGTGCGTTATCGGCTGGTTCTGGTTTAGCCCGACGCTTTACGTTGATTCCTGGAATCCGCATCATGCACCGTTCTTCAGTGCGGTAGGTTCTTCCATCGCTATGACGCTGTGGGCTTTTCTTGGTCTGGAGTCTGCGTGTGCGAATACTGATGTAGTGGAAAACCCGGAACGTAATGTGCCAATCGCGGTACTCGGCGGTACGTTAGGTGCGGCGGTGATTTATATCGTCTCCACCAACGTGATTGCCGGGATTGTGCCTAATATGGAGCTGGCAAATTCAACGGCACCATTTGGCCTGGCCTTCGCACAGATGTTCACGCCAGAAGTGGGTAAAGTCATTATGGCGCTGATGGTGATGTCCTGCTGCGGTTCGCTGCTTGGCTGGCAGTTCACCATTGCCCAGGTGTTTAAATCTTCATCTGATGAAGGCTACTTCCCTAAAATTTTCTCCCGTGTAACCAAAGTGGATGCACCGGTGCAGGGAATGTTGACCATTGTGATTATCCAGAGCGGGTTGGCGCTGATGACGATTAGCCCGTCGCTAAACAGTCAGTTCAACGTGCTGGTTAACCTGGCCGTGGTGACCAATATCATTCCGTATATTCTGTCAATGGCGGCATTAGTCATTATTCAGAAGGTCGCTAATGTGCCCCCCTCAAAAGCGAAAGTTGCAAACTTTGTTGCTTTTGTTGGCGCGATGTACAGCTTTTATGCGCTGTACTCATCCGGGGAAGAAGCCATGCTATACGGTTCCATCGTGACCTTCCTCGGTTGGACACTGTATGGTCTGGTCTCACCACGCTTTGAACTGAAAAATAAACACGGTTAATTAAGCAAAGCAAAAAAGGGCGATCTTCCGACCGCCCTTTTTCTTATTTAATGTGTTTACGCGTTTTTCAGAACTTCGCTAACAATCTCAACCGCTTCTTTCTCGATCTGCTTGCGATGCTCTTCACCGAGGAAGCTTTCGCAATAAATCTTGTACGCGTCTTCCGTGCCTGACGGACGCGCGGCGAACCAGCCGTTGTCAGTCATCACTTTCAGACCGCTGATAGAAGCACCGTTGCCCGGTGCCGCCGTCAGGCGCGCGGTGATCGGGTCGCCTGCCAGGGTGCTGGCGCTCACCATTTCCGGAGACAGCTTAGACAGCGCCGCTTTTTGTGCGGAAGTCGCGGCTGCCTGCAAACGGTTGTAGCTCGGCGCACCAAAGCGTTTTGCCAGTTCGTTGTAGTGTTCCTGCGGATTCTTACCGGTGACAGCGGTGATTTCCGCCGCCAGCAGACACATAATGATGCCGTCTTTATCGGTGGACCACGGCGTGCCGTCGAAACGCAGGAAGGAAGCGCCTGCACTCTCTTCGCCGCCAAAGCCGAAGCTGCCATCAAACAAACCATCAACAAACCATTTGAAACCTACCGGGACTTCTACCAGCTTACGGCCCAAATCATTGACCACACGGTCGATCATCGCAGATGAAACCAGCGTTTTACCGACAGCAACATCTTTGCCCCACTGCGGACGGTGCTGGAACAGGTAGTTGATCGCCACCGCCAGGTAGTGGTTCGGATTCATCAAACCTGCCGGAGTGACGATACCGTGACGGTCATAATCCGGGTCGTTAGCAAACGCCAGATCGAACTTATCACGCAGTGCCAGCAGACCCGCCATCGCACACTCGGAGGAGCAGTCCATACGGATCGCGCCGTCTTTATCGAGGTGCATAAAGCGGAAGGTTTGATCGACCTGATCGTTAACGATGGTCAGGTTGAGATTGTAATACTCGCCAATGCGCTTCCAGTATTCGATACCGGAACCGCCCAGCGGATCAACGCCAAGCGTCAGGCCCGCTTTCTGAATCGCCGCCATATCAACGATATCGGCCAGCCCTTCCACGAACGGCTGCACCAGATCCTGCTCTTTCACATGACCGGATGCCATCGCTTCGTCGAGGGAGATACGCTTCACACCTTTCAGGCCATCGGCCATCAGTGCGTTGGCCCTGTCTTCCACCACTTTGGTGACGTTGGTATCAGCCGGGCCACCATTTGGCGGGTTGTACTTGATACCACCATCTTCCGGCGGGTTATGGGACGGTGTAATCACGATACCGTCTGCCAGCGGGCCACCTTTTTTATTGTGAACCAGGATGGCATTGGAAACGGCAGGCGTTGGAGTGAAGCCATTGTTTTCCTGCACAATAACATCAACGCCGTTCGCTGCCAGCACTTCCAGAACGGAAATGAACGCAGGCTCGGACAGGGCGTGAGTATCTTTACCCACATAGCAAGGGCCAGTGATGCCGTTTTTCGCACGTTCTTCAGCAATTGCCTGAGCGATCGCCAGAATGTGCGGCTCGTTAAAGCTGTGGCGCGCTGCACTGCCACGGTGACCGGAAGTACCGAATTTCACCGCGTGCTCCGCATTCCCTGCTTCTGGTTTCAGTACATAATATTGCGCCGTCAGTTGGGCGACGTTAATCAAATCACTCTGTTGTGCAGGTTGGCCTGCACGATTGTGGATTGCCATTGCTTTGTCCTTTGTCTGCAACGTTTTAGATAGTTCCGCAAACCTTCTCAATCAATTCCGCCGGGAATTGCATCGACTGCATGATGTGTTCGATCATGCTGCATTTACGGCCGGTGTTGGTGTTGGTGATCACCCAATACGGCGTGCCAGGCACATGTTTCGGCTTGGTCTGATTACCATTTTTCAGCAGCGTTTGTTCATCTGCCGCAAAGTAAACGCGTGTACGACCGTGCAACGATTCCGTTGCCTCGGCAAACGCCTGGGCGTCAAGAGAATATAGTGTAGACAACAGCAGCATAAAGCGATTGACCGCTCGCTTTTGCTCTGCGTATTCATCCGAAAGCAGAAGTTCACGCATTGCGCGAACCTTGTCTTTAATCGTTTTGACCGGCTTCGCTTCGACGATAGCAGGTGACGCAACGCGAACCTCTTTCGTCACCGGAGCAGCAGGCTGTGATGCGGCGGAAAATTTCAACATACGCCGTAAAATGTCGGATGCGCTCTCGCCGATATGCTTAGTGTGGCTGGCAATATAGCTGTAGAGTTCATCATCAACTTCAATCGTTTTCATCTTAATCCAGTGCAGTGTCTTAGCTGAATACAAGTCGCCAGGAGTATATGAATAAATCCCGGCAGCGGATAGCGTCAAGCCTGGCTTGCAGAAAAACTCGGAATAAACCTTATTTGTTGCAGCCCTGTGGCACAATGGTCAACATAATACCCTAACCCGACAACGCGAAAAAAAGAACTTTGCCATGAAATTGAATATCCGCGCGCAAACTGCACAAAACCAGCACAATAATTCTCCCATCGTTCTTGTCCATGGTCTGTTTGGCAGCCTCGACAACCTTGGCGTACTAGCTCGCGATCTGGTAAACGATCACAATATCATCCAGGTTGATATGCGTAACCACGGTCTTTCACCGAGAGATCCGGTAATGAATTACCCGGCGATGGCGCAGGATCTTGTTGATACCCTGGATGCACTGCAGATCGATAAAGCAACATTTATCGGTCACTCCATGGGCGGTAAAGCGGTAATGGCACTTACTGCACTGGCCCCCGATCGCATCGATAAACTGGTGGCGATTGACATCGCGCCGGTCGACTATCACGTACGCCGTCATGATGAGATTTTCGCGGCTATCAACGCAGTCAGTGAATCGGACGCACAAACTCGCCAGCAAGCAGCAGCAATAATGCGCCAGCATCTTAATGAAGAAGGGGTGATTCAGTTTCTGTTGAAATCTTTTGTTGACGGGGAGTGGCGCTTTAACGTGCCGGTATTGTGGGAACAGTATCCGCATATTGTGGGTTGGGAGAAAATCCCGGCATGGGATCACCCTGCCCTGTTTATCCCAGGCGGCAATTCTCCGTATGTTAGCGAGCAGTATCGTGATGATTTACTGGCGCAATTTCCACAGGCGCGGGCGCATGTGATTGCTGGCGCGGGTCACTGGGTCCATGCTGAAAAACCGGATGCGGTATTACGCGCTATCCGTCGCTATCTCAATGATTAACGCAACTGATTAAAAACCCAGCGTCCGCGTCGCTTTCCGCGCGTGGGCGTTGGCGTGACTCATCGCGCTGATGTATTATGGCGCGCTATCCATCCGGGCAGAGGCCTGGCTGATTGTTTCCCCCGAAGTCACCAAGATCATGGCCAAAGAACAAACGGACCGTACGACATTAGATCTGTTCGCGCACGAGCGTCGACCGGGACGACCGAAAACTAATCCGCTTTCGCGCGATGAACAGCTGCGTATTAATAAACGCAACCAGCTAAAACGCGACAAAGTACGTGGCCTTAAGCGTGTCGAACTGAAGCTGAACGCGGAAGCTGTCGAGGCGCTGAACGAGCTGGCAGAATCGCGCAATATGAGCCGTAGCGAACTGATCGAAGAGATGTTAATGCAGCAACTGGCGGCGCTGCGTAGTCAGGGCATCGTTTAAATTTCCACTTTCATGTAGCACAGTGTGCAGTCCTGCTCGTTTGCTGATTCCGCAAGACTGCCTGTTCTGCTATGATTGCCTTTATCCGTGGGCAATTTTCCACCCCCATTTCAATAAGTTTCAAGAGGTTATTTCACTCATGGCTATCACTGGCATCTTTTTCGGCAGCGACACCGGTAATACCGAAAATATCGCAAAAATGATTCAAAAACAGCTTGGTAAAGACGTTGCCGATGTCCATGACATTGCAAAAAGCAGCAAAGAAGATCTGGAAGCATATGACATTCTGCTGCTGGGCATCCCAACATGGTATTACGGCGAAGCGCAGTGTGACTGGGATGACTTCTTCCCGACTCTCGAAGAGATTGATTTCAACGGCAAACTGGTTGCGCTGTTTGGTTGTGGTGACCAGGAAGATTACGCCGAATATTTCTGCGACGCATTGGGCACCATCCGCGACATCATTGAACCGCGTGGCGCAACCATCGTTGGTCACTGGCCAACTGCGGGCTACCATTTCGAAGCGTCAAAAGGTCTGGCAGATGACGACCACTTTGTCGGTCTGGCTATCGACGAAGACCGTCAGCCGGAACTGACCGCTGAACGTGTAGAAAAATGGGTTAAACAGATTTCTGAAGAGTTGCATCTCGACGAAATTCTCAATGCCTGATGTGATGCGGCGTAGACTCATGTCTACGCCGTATTAATAGATAATGCCAATCAAAATAATTGCTACAAATTTGTAACTTTTGCTGTTGTACCTGTACAATGTCCCGGTGTTCAAGTGGCCTTGCCGTTGTAAATGTAAGCAGTGCCACGTTTTTATTAACAATATTTGCCAGGGACTTGTGGTTTTCATTTAGGCGTGGCAATTCTATAATGATACGCATTATCTCAAGAGCAAATTCTGTCACTTCTCGTAATGAAGTGAACCGCTTAGTAACAGGACAGATTCCGCATGACTGATAACAATACCGCCCTAAAGAAAGCTGGCCTGAAAGTAACGCTTCCTCGTTTAAAAATCCTGGAAGTTCTTCAGGAGCCGGACAACCATCACGTCAGTGCGGAAGATTTATACAAACGTCTGATCGATATGGGTGAAGAAATTGGTCTGGCTACGGTATATCGCGTACTGAACCAGTTTGACGACGCTGGTATCGTCACCCGCCACAATTTTGAAGGCGGTAAATCCGTATTTGAACTGACACAGCAACATCACCACGATCACCTGATCTGCCTCGACTGCGGCAAGGTAATCGAATTTAGTGATGACTCCATCGAAGCGCGTCAGCGTGAAATTGCCGCAAAACATGGCATTCGCCTGACTAACCACAGTCTCTATCTTTACGGTCACTGTGCCGAAGGCGATTGCCGCGAAGATGAGCACGCGCACGAAGGCAAATAAGCCAGCCTGAATGAGAAAAAGCCAACCTGCGGGTTGGCTTTTTTATACACGGGAAATAAGAAAAGCGAGAGTTACAGCTCTCACTTATTTGTTATTACTGCGAATTTCCTGCCAAACTTTATCACAATCGGCTTTCACCGCCTGATCATTTCCGGTTTGCGTTGCACGCAGACACTGCTGATAATCCAGTACGCGTACACTTTCCTGGTCGGCAAACTGCTGATGTTGTTTCTCTTTCTTCAGCACGTTTAACACGCTCTGGCAGGCTTCAATTTTTTCTGGCGAACCTTGTGCGGTGTTGATACAGGCGCTGTATGCCTCTTTCAGACGGCTGTCTTCCTGTGGCGCGGTTGATTGCGCACAAGCCACCAGCCCCGATGCCATCATGGCGATGAGAATCAGTTTTTTCATAGCAAATTCCTCAAACGTGCGGCAGGCACAAAACCTGCCGCGTCGGGCATCAGAAGATGGTGAATGGTGCGATTACCATAAATTTCACGTCACGCTCATCCTGGAAAATGTTGCCGTAACCACCGCCCCAGCTTGGGATGTCGGAGTGGTTGTCGTATTCGGTGAAGTGCAGTTTGAACATCGTGCCTTTGGCGCGACCGTCCTGAATGGTGTAGACCGCATCCAGGCTGTAGGCAGACTCTTCAATAGTCCGGTTTTTGTCGTAGTACGCATCCGGATTGCTCTGCCAGGTAGCGGGTTTAGCATCCCATGCGTAAACGTAGGAAGCGCCGATGGCGAAGCCTGGAAGATTCCAGTTTTTCAAGTCATACATCGCACCGAAGAAGACCGCTTTTTCGCCGTTGGCGTTGAAGTCAGAACGGTTATCCCACCAGATATCCAGGCGACCGTTCGAGGAAGCGTAGGTTGGAGTCATACGTTGCAGAAAGTATCCCTGCTGACCGTCGGCTTTAACCCAGGTGCCTTCCAGACGCAAATCCACTACATCAGCCGCCCGGTAACCAAAGGTCAACGCTTGCAGCCAGGCAGTGCCGTCGTAAAGGTCGTTGACGCTGCGATCGTCAACTTTATCGCGCGTACCGTAGAACTGGTAGCTGGTGGTTAACGGGCTACCGGCGATATCAAATTTGTAGCTGGCTTTGGCAAAGTATTGATCGATATACCCTTCCGCCTGACCAAATGCTGCTTCCAGTACGAAGTTATTTTTGAAGTCGTATTTCGCACCGATGGAGTGCAGATAATCAACTTTGGTGGTTTTATCGTTCTGATAAAACTCATCCATTTCCAGATGCCACGGTGCTTTGTATTCGTTGGTCCACATGTAGGAGAAACTCAACGCACCAGCTTCGCCGTAATCAAAATTCGCCCCGGCTTCCGCACCCTGATAAGTACCCGGCATAAAGCTCCAGTGCGGCGCTAACAGCGTCTGACCAGTTGGCTGAATGTAACCTGCCCTCGCCCACACCGGACCGTATTTAAATTTGGCCGCTGCTTTATACAGGCTTATACCGCTTTTGTCGCCGGACCAGTCTTCGTCATAGGCTTTATTGCTTTTTGAAAACGCGATTTCGTTCGGGTGAGAGCTGTCACCGTTTTCCGCCATTTCAATCGCCGTAAACGCAGCAATATCAAGGCCGAACATATCAGCAGCATAACCAGACTGAAAATCGAGGTTGGCGTTCCAGGTGGAGTGAGAAAGGTTGGTTTTGTATTTGTCGCCGTCGGTAACATCTTTACGGTCGCGTTCACGCTGCCAGTAATAGATACCGCCGGTTAAGGTTGAATCGTCGATGAATCCTTCGGCGCGAGCCTCCGGCATTGCCATAAAGCCCGACATTGCTGTAACACCGGCGATAGCCAGCGCCAGCGTACTACGTTTGCCACTAAACGTACGCATGGGTTAATCCTCTTTGACGTATAAATTGCTGCACCAAAGGTGAACAGCGAAAAAAATAAAAATTAAAAAAGTAGCGTTGAGAAAAGTCTCGCTGACTACAGGAACAGACTATTTTTCGCGACGCGAATTATCAATCTCTTTCTGTAACCAGAATGTAAGAACATGAGCAACCGCACATATTTTGATGATTTTTGTTACAAGGCTTAAGTTTGCAGTTGAAAGGCTTGCAGAAGAATAAAAACGTGAAATTCCAGCAAGATGAAAGCGGTTACATTTTATTTAATTATGTTTTGTGATTTTAAATTTGTTTTATGGATAAATTGCGAAGCGGAATTAATTCGCGAAGAAAAGCAGATAAAAACGCCGCAGAGCGCGGCGTTTTGGATTGTTTGCATGTTTCATGCCGGATGCGGCGTAAAAGCCTCACCCGGCCTGGTAGAACTTAAAATTACTCGCCTACTTTCGCCCAGGTATCACGCAGCCCAACGGTGCGGTTAAATACCGGTTTTTCCGCCGTAGAATGGCGGCTGTCGAGGCAGAAATAACCTTCACGCTCAAACTGGAATGCTTTACCCGCTACCGCGTCTTTCAGAGACGGTTCAGCAAAGCCCTGTTTGATCACCAGCGATTCCGGGTTAATCACCGACAGGAAATCATCCGCAGCACCTGGGTTCGGCACGCTGAACAGACGATCATACAGGCGGATTTCAACCGGCAGCGCATGTGCCGCGCTCACCCAGTGAATAACGCCTTTCACTTTACGACCATCTGCCGGATCTTTGCTTAAGGTGTCGGCGTCATAAGTACAGAAAATGGTGGTGATATTGCCTTCGGCATCTTTCTCCACGCGTTCAGCCTTAATGACGTAAGCATTACGCAGACGCACTTCTTTACCCAGCACCAGACGTTTGTACTGCTTGTTAGCTTCTTCGCGGAAATCGGCGCGGTCGATCCAAATCTCACCGCTAAACGGCACCTGACGGCTACCCATTTCCGGTTTGTTCGGATGGTTCGGCATGGTAACCATTTCGCCTTCGCCCTGGTAGTTTTCGATAACCAGTTTCACCGGATCGATAACCGCCATTGCGCGCGGGGCGTTTTCGTTGAGATCTTCACGGATGCAGGATTCCAGCGACGCCATCTCAATGGTGTTGTCCTGCTTGGTCACGCCGATGCGTTTGCAGAACTCACGAATAGAAGCCGCAGTGTAACCACGACGACGCAGACCGGAAATGGTCGGCATACGCGGGTCATCCCAGCCTTCAACGTGCTTGTCGGTCACCAGCAGGTTCAGCTTACGCTTGGACATCACGGTGTATTCCAGATTCAGGCGCGAGAATTCGTACTGGCGCGGGTGAACAGGAATGGTGATGTTGTCCAGTACCCAGTCGTACAGACGACGGTTGTCCTGGAACTCAAGCGTACACAGAGAGTGCGTAATACCTTCCAGCGCATCGCTGATGCAATGTGTGAAGTCGTACATCGGGTAGATGCACCACTTGTTGCCAGTCTGGTGGTGTTCAGCAAATTTAATGCGGTACAGCACCGGATCGCGCATTACGATAAATGGCGACGCCATGTCGATTTTCGCACGCAGGCAGGCTTTACCTTCTTCAAAACCACCGGTACGCATTTTTTCGAACAGCGCCAGGTTCTCTTCAACGCTGCGGTCGCGGTACGGGCTGTTTTTACCCGGCTGCGTCAGGGTGCCGCGGTATTCGCGGATCTGTTCCGGTGTCAGTTCATCAACGTACGCCAGGCCTTTATTGATCAGTTCGATCGCATAGGCGTGGAGCTGATCAAAGTAATCGGAGGAGTAACGGACGTTACCAGACCAGTGAAAACCTAACCACTCTACGTCGTTTTTGATCGAATCGACATACTCGATATCTTCTTTTACCGGGTTAGTGTCGTCGAAACGCAGGTTGCACTGGCCTTTATAGTCCTGGGCGATCCCGAAGTTCAGGCAGATAGATTTCGCATGGCCAATATGCAGATAGCCATTCGGCTCCGGCGGGAAACGGGTGTGTACTGTGGTGTGCTTACCACTGGCCAGATCTTCATCGATGATCTGACGAATAAAGTTAGTCGGGCGGGCTTCTGCCTCACTCATCGTGGATTCCTCAAAGCGTAAACAACGTATAACGGCGTATGATCTTATAAGCGGGACAGGCTGACAACTGTTAGTTAGTGAAAATCGAAAATCTCACTGAGATTATGGGGATGACTGATGAAAAAAAAAGCGGCAGAGAAGATCTCCACCGCTTGTCATTGTTGGATGCGACGCTGCCGTGTCGCATCAGGTATAAAGCAGATTACTTTTTGATTTCATACAGCGGTGTTTGACCCGCCACAACATGGCCCTGAGCTTTAATGATAAGGCCGCTGAAATCGTCGATATTGCTGCAAACCACCGGGCTAATCATCGAGCGGGCGTTAGCGTTCAGGTAATCCAGATCCATTTCCAGAATCGGTTGTCCTGCGCTTACCTGCGCGCCCTCTTCCACCAGACGTTTAAAGCCTTTACCTTCCAGCGCTACGGTGTCGATACCCATATGGACGACGATCTCCGCGCCTTTTTCGGTTTCCAGGCAGAACGCGTGGTTGGTATTGAAGATTTTCACGATTGTCCCTGCGGCTGGTGATACGACGATTTTATCTGTCGGTTTCACCGCCACACCGTCACCCACCGCTTTGCTGGCGAATGCTTCGTCAGGAACCTGATCCAGTGCCACAACATCACCGGTAATCGGCGATACCAGCTCCGCGATAGATACCGCGTTTGGTACAGCCTGCGGTTTTGCTACAGGAGCGGCAGTTGCCGGAGTTGCTTCAGCTGACGCAGCGGCTACCGGACCACGGGCAACAACTTTCTTCATTGCATCGCCAATGGATTCCGCTTTCGCGCCAACAATCACCTGAATAGTCTGTTTGTTCAGTTTCACTACCCCAGAAGCACCCAGACGTTTACACATCGCATCGTTGACGCGAGCTGAGTCAACCACGGTCAGGCGCAGACGAGTAATACAGGCGTCAATTGCTTTCAGGTTGTCAGTACCGCCCACCGCAGCAATATAGTTGGTCGCCAGTTGAGTCAGACCTTCTTCTGTGTTGCTGTTGGCTTCTTCAGTAACGATCTCGTCTTCTTTATCTTCACGGCCCGGCGTTTTCAGGTTGAACATACGGATAACCAAACTGAACACCACGAAGTAGATAGCGAAGAAGACAACACCCATAACCAGCAGCATCCAGACGTTCTGGCTGGCGGCCGGCAGGTTATACATCAACGCGTAGTCGATAGCCCCCGCAGAGAAGGAGAAGCCCGCGTGGATACCCAGCAGCGTTGCCACAAACAGGCTGATACCGGTCAGCAGTGCGTGCAGGAGGTACAGCAGCGGCGCAAGGAACATGAACAGGAATTCCAGCGGCTCAGTCACACCGGTCAGGAACGCAGTAACAGCAACAGAAAGCAGCATCCCGCCAACCATCGGACGACGCTCTTTCGGTGCTGCGAAGTACATCGCCAGCGCCGCACCCGGCAGACCGAACATCATGATCGGGAAGAAGCCGGACATGAACATCCCCGCGGTGCCGTCACCAGCGTAGAAACGGTTGATGTCGCCGTGGAAAACCGTACCCGCCGCGTTGGTGAATTCACCAATCTGGAACCAGGCGATGGTGTTCAGCACCTGATGCAGACCGGTTGGGATCAGCAGACGGTTGATGAAACCAAAGATACCGGAACCCAGCGCGCCCGCAGAAACGATCCACTCGCCGCCTGCATGGATAGCGTGCTGTACCGGCGGCCAGACGTAACCAAAAATGGCCGCCAGCACCAGGCAGAAGAAGCCGGTGGCAATCGGCACAAAGCGTTTGCCGCCGAAGAAACTCAGGAAGTCCGGCAGTTTAATATCGGACCAACGGTTATAAGCTGCGCCACCAACCAGACCGGTAATGATACCCGCCAGTACACCCATGTTAATTTCTGGGTTGATGGTCACCATCGCTTTGGTTAACACAAAGTAACCTACCGCACCCGCCAGCGCCGCCGCACCTGCGCTGTCTTTCGACCAGCTGGATGCCACGCCGATGGCGAAGATTAATGCGAGGTTATCAAAAATCGCACCGCCCGCCTGGGCAATAAACGCAACGTTAAGTAAATCTGGCTGACCGAATCGCAGCAACAGCGCCGCCACCGGCAGCACCGCGATAGGGAGCTGTAACGCCCTACCGAGTCGCTGGAAAAAACCTAAAATATTCATCTTATTCCCCCTACGAGAACCCTATTTGGCTCGTTTAAAGCCGTATTTTTATTTTGCTGCAAATTGTACTGCCGATGTTCTGTAATCAGATTGTTAGATCATCTGCTACAGAGTGTGTGAAAATTTAATTCGTATCGCAAATTAAACGCGTGTCTTTTGTGAGTTTTGTCACCAAATATCGTTATCATCACTCCCTTTTACTGGCTAAACCAGAAAACTTATTTTATCATTCAAAAAATCAGGTCGGATTGACGCCTGTCTGCGCAAATCCAGGTTACGCTTAAAGATGCCTAATCCGCCAACGGCTTACATTTTACTTATTGAGGTGAATAATGAGACTGATCCCCCTGACTACCGCTGAACAGGTCGGCAAATGGGCTGCTCGCCATATCGTCAATCGTATCAATGCGTTCAAACCGACTGCTGATCGTCCGTTTGTTCTGGGCCTGCCGACTGGCGGCACGCCGATGACCACCTATAAAGCGTTAGTCGAAATGCATAAAGCAGGCCAGGTCAGCTTTAAGCACGTTGTCACCTTCAACATGGACGAATATGTCGGTCTGCCGAAAGAGCATCCGGAAAGCTACTACAGCTTTATGCACCGTAATTTCTTCGATCACGTTGATATTCCAGCAGAAAACATCAACCTTCTCAACGGCAACGCCCCGGATATCGACGCCGAGTGCCGCCAGTATGAAGAAAAAATCCGTTCTTACGGAAAAATCCATCTGTTTATGGGCGGTGTAGGTAACGACGGCCATATTGCATTTAACGAACCGGCGTCTTCTCTGGCTTCTCGTACTCGTATCAAAACACTGACTCATGACACTCGCGTCGCGAACTCTCGTTTCTTTGATAACGATGTCAATCAGGTGCCAAAATATGCCCTGACTGTCGGTGTTGGTACATTGCTGGATGCCGAAGAAGTGATGATTCTGGTGCTGGGTAGCCAGAAAGCACTGGCACTGCAGGCCGCCGTTGAAGGTTGCGTAAACCACATGTGGACCATCAGCTGTCTGCAACTGCATCCAAAAGCGATCATGGTGTGCGATGAACCTTCCACCATGGAGCTGAAAGTTAAGACTTTAAGATATTTCAATGAATTAGAAGCAGAAAATATCAAAGGTCTGTAATAGTTATCCCTGCCCTGACACCTTGCTCAGGGCAATATTTTTTAAAATCGGGGGTCAGAATGTATGCATTAACCCAGGGCCGGATCTTTACCGGCCACGAATTTCTTGATGACCACGCGGTTGTTATCGCTGATGGCCTGATTAAAAGCGTCTGTCCGGTAGCGGAACTGCCGCCAGAGATCGAACAACGTTCACTGAACGGGGCCATTCTCTCCCCCGGTTTTATCGATGTGCAGTTAAACGGCTGCGGCGGCGTGCAGTTTAACGATACTGCTGAAGCGGTCAGCGTGGAAACGCTGGAAATCATGCAGAAAGCCAATGAGAAATCAGGCTGTACTAACTATTTGCCGACGCTTATCACTACCAGCGACGAGCTGATGAAACAGGGCGTGCGCGTTATGCGCGAGTACCTGGCAAAACATCCGAATCAGGCGTTAGGTCTGCATCTGGAAGGTCCGTGGCTGAATCTGGTAAAAAAAGGCACCCATAATCCGAATTTTGTGCGTAAGCCTGATGCCGCGCTGGTCGATTTCCTGTGCGAAAATGCCGATGTCATTACCAAAGTGACCCTGGCACCGGAAATGGTTCCTGCAGAAGTCATCAGCAAACTGGCAAATGCCGGGATTGTGGTTTCTGCCGGTCACTCCAACGCGACGTTGAAAGAAGCAAAAGCCGGTTTCCGCGCGGGGATTACCTTTGCCACTCATCTGTACAACGCGATGCCGTATATTACCGGTCGTGAACCGGGCCTGGCGGGCGCGATCCTCGACGAAGCTGACATTTATTGCGGTATTATTGCTGACGGCCTGCATGTTGATTACGCCAACATTCGTAACGCTAAACGTCTGAAAGGCGACAAACTGTGTCTGGTTACCGACGCCACCGCGCCAGCAGGTGCCAACATTGAACAGTTCATTTTTGCGGGTAAAACAATATACTACCGTAACGGACTTTGTGTGGATGAGAACGGTACGTTAAGCGGTTCATCCTTAACCATGATTGAAGGCGTGCGTAATCTGGTCGAACATTGCGGTATCGCACTGGATGAAGTGCTACGTATGGCGACGCTCTATCCGGCGCGTGCGATTGGCGTTGAGAAACGTCTCGGCACACTCGCCGCAGGTAAAGTAGCCAACCTGACTGCATTCACACCTGATTTTAAAATCACCAGGACCATCGTTAACGGTAACGAGGTCGTAACTCAATAAGAGAAAGTATGACACCAGGCGGACAAGCTCAGATAGGTAATGTTGATCTCGTAAAACAGCTTAACAGCGCGGCGGTTTATCGCCTGATTGACCAGTACGGGCCAATCTCGCGGATTCAGATTGCCGAGCAAAGCCAGCTTGCCCCCGCCAGCGTAACCAAAATTACGCGTCAGCTTATCGAACGCGGGCTGATTAAAGAAGTTGATCAGCAGGCCTCCACCGGGGGCCGCCGCGCTATCTCCATCGTCACCGAAACCCGCAATTTCCACGCAATCGGCGTACGGCTTGGTCGTCACGACGCCACCATCACTCTGTTTGATCTCAGTAGCAAAGTGCTGGCAGAAGAACATTACCCGCTGCCGGAACGTACCCAGCAGACGCTGGAACATGCCCTGCTGAATGCCATTGCTCAGTTTATTGATAGCTACCAGCGCAAGCTGCGCGAGCTGATCGCCATTTCCGTGATCCTGCCAGGGCTTGTTGACCCGGACAGCGGCAAAATTCATTACATGCCGCATATTCAGGTAGAAAACTGGGGGCTGGTAGAAGCACTGGAAGAACGTTTTAAAGTGACCTGTTTCGTCGGTCACGATATCCGTAGTCTGGCGCTGGCGGAGCACTACTTCGGTGCAAGTCAGGATTGCGAAGACTCCATTCTGGTGCGTGTACATCGCGGAACCGGGGCCGGGATTATCTCTAACGGGCGCATTTTTATTGGCCGCAACGGTAACGTCGGTGAAATTGGCCATATTCAGGTCGAACCGCTGGGTGAACGCTGCCACTGCGGCAACTTTGGCTGCCTGGAAACTATCGCTGCCAACGCCGCTATTGAACAACGGGTGTTGAATCTGTTAAAGCAGGGCTACCAGAGCCGCGTGCCGCTGGACGACTGCACCATAAAAACTATCTGCAAAGCTGCGAACAAAGGCGATAGCCTGGCGTCGGAAGTGATTGAGTATGTCGGTCGTCATCTGGGCAAAACCATCGCCATTGCCATCAACCTGTTTAACCCGCAAAAAATTGTTATTGCCGGAGAAATCACCGAAGCCGATAAAGTGCTGCTCCCTGCTATTGAAAGCTGCATTAATACCCAGGCGCTGAAGGCGTTTCGCACTAATCTGCCGGTGGTACGTTCTGAGCTGGATCACCGCTCGGCAATCGGCGCTTTTGCGCTGGTAAAACGCGCCATGCTCAACGGTATTTTGCTCCAGCATTTGCTGGAAAATTAATGTGCTTTTATAGTGGCGCTTATTGTTGTCAATATTCTGGGTAGTCCATGACCATTAAAAATGTAATTTGCGATATCGACGGCGTGCTGATGCACGATAACGTCGCCGTACCGGGTGCAGCGGAATTTTTGCACGGGATTATGGATAAAGGCCTGCCGCTGGTGTTGCTGACCAACTATCCTTCGCAGACCGGACAAGATCTGGCGAACCGCTTTGCCACAGCCGGTGTCGATGTGCCGGACAGCGTGTTTTATACCTCCGCGATGGCAACCGCCGATTTCCTGCGTCGCCAGGAAGGCAAGAAAGCGTATGTGGTGGGCGAAGGCGCACTGATTCATGAACTGTACAAAGCAGGTTTCACTATTACCGATGTGAACCCTGATTTTGTGATTGTTGGCGAAACGCGTTCCTACAACTGGGACATGATGCATAAAGCAGCCTATTTCGTCGCTAACGGTGCACGCTTTATCGCCACCAACCCGGACACCCACGGACGCGGTTTTTATCCGGCCTGTGGCGCGCTATGCGCGGGGATCGAAAAAATCTCCGGACGTAAACCGTTCTATGTTGGTAAGCCGAGTCCGTGGATCATCCGCGCAGCATTAAACAAAATGCAGGCGCATTCGGAAGAAACGGTGATTGTCGGCGATAACCTGCGTACCGATATTCTGGCGGGCTTCCAGGCCGGTCTGGAGACGATTCTGGTACTCTCCGGCGTTTCGTCGCTCGACGATATCGACAGTATGCCATTCCGCCCCAGCTGGATTTACCCATCGGTCGCTGAAATCGACGTTATCTGAATAGCAACCACGCCTCAGGGCGTGGTTTCTTATTTTTACCCATCATTAAAATCATTCCATTCAATAAAACCCGTCAAAAATTATCGATCCATCAATAAATACGCCACCACACCCTATCCTTTTTCACAAATCAGCAATCGCCATTACGTTTTTTATTTTTCCACTGCCAAATAGCTTGCGCACAGTGCTGCTTTGCGGCATTTTTTTAAACAAGCAAACACAACAAGCAACAAATACCAGGTTAACGGAGAAGGTTATGTGTTCAATTTTTGGCGTATTCGATATCAAAACAGACGCAGTTGAGCTGCGTAAGAAAGCACTCGAGCTGTCACGCCTGATGCGTCATCGTGGCCCGGACTGGTCCGGTATTTATGCCAGCGATAACGCCATTCTCGCCCACGAACGTCTTTCCATTGTTGACGTTAACGCGGGGGCGCAACCTCTCTATAACCAACAAAAAACTCATGTGCTGGCGGTAAACGGTGAAATCTACAACCACCAGGCATTGCGCGCCGAATATGGCGATCGTTACCAGTTCCAGACCGGGTCTGACTGTGAAGTGATCCTCGCGCTGTATCAGGAAAAAGGGCCGGAATTTCTCGACGACTTGCAGGGCATGTTTGCCTTTGCCCTGTACGACAGCGAAAAAGATGCCTACCTGATTGGTCGCGACCATCTGGGGATCATCCCACTGTATATGGGCTATGACGAACACGGTCAGCTGTATGTGGCCTCAGAAATGAAAGCCCTGGTGCCAGTTTGCCGCACGATTAAAGAGTTCCCGGCGGGGAGCTATTTGTGGAGTCAGGACGGCGAAATCCGTTCTTATTATCACCGCGACTGGTTCGACTACGATGCAGTGAAAGATAACGTGACCGACAAAAACGAGCTGCGTCAGGCACTGGAAGATTCCGTTAAAAGCCATCTGATGTCTGATGTGCCTTACGGTGTGCTGCTTTCTGGTGGTCTGGATTCCTCAATTATTTCCGCGATCACCAAGAAATACGCCGCCCGTCGCGTGGAAGATCAGGAACGTTCTGAAGCCTGGTGGCCGCAGTTACACTCCTTTGCTGTAGGTCTGCCGGGTTCACCGGATCTGAAAGCAGCCCAGGAAGTGGCAAACCATCTGGGCACGGTGCATCACGAAATTCACTTCACTGTACAGGAAGGTCTGGATGCCATCCGCGACGTGATTTACCACATCGAAACCTATGATGTGACCACTATTCGCGCTTCAACACCGATGTATTTAATGTCGCGTAAGATCAAGGCGATGGGCATTAAAATGGTGCTGTCCGGTGAAGGTTCTGATGAAGTGTTTGGCGGTTATCTTTACTTCCACAAAGCGCCGAACGCTAAAGAACTGCATGAAGAGACGGTGCGTAAACTGCTGGCCCTGCATATGTATGACTGCGCGCGTGCCAACAAAGCGATGTCAGCCTGGGGCGTGGAAGCACGCGTTCCGTTCCTCGACAAAAAATTCCTTGATGTGGCGATGCGCATTAACCCGCAGGATAAAATGTGCGGTAACGGCAAAATGGAAAAACACATCCTGCGTGAATGTTTTGAGTCGTACTTGCCCGCAAGTGTGGCCTGGCGGCAGAAAGAGCAGTTCTCCGATGGCGTCGGTTACAGTTGGATCGACACCCTGAAAGAAGTGGCGGCACAGCAGGTTACCGATCAACAACTGGAAACCGCCCGCTTCCGCTTCCCATACAACACGCCAACCTCTAAAGAAGCGTACTTGTATCGGGAGATCTTTGAAGAACTGTTCCCGCTTCCGAGCGCCGCTGAGTGCGTGCCGGGCGGTCCTTCCGTCGCGTGTTCTTCCGCTAAAGCGATCGAATGGGATGAAGCGTTCAAAAAAATGGACGATCCATCTGGTCGTGCGGTTGGTGTTCACCAGTCGGCGTATAAGTAAGAAATGCGAAACAGCCCCGGTAAAATCCGGGGCTGTTTCAGTTATTGAGGTGCTTGTTGATTCTGATATGCAGTAAGGAAATGTTCCGGGTTTGCCACATCACTGTTTGACAATTCATCACTGTAGGCCAGTACTTCATAGATTAATTTCCCACCACTATTGTTGAATTCCGAATTTCATCCTGTATGACAAAAGAATGGCTGTAGGGTGGGGAAAAAACACAAAGTAAACAATAATTGACGAATATAGCGCCACGCTGTTCGCAACCTAACCAAACAGTCACTTTCGAGCAATTTTCCTTGAAAAAGAGGTTGACGCTGCAAGGCTCTATACGCATAATGCGCCCCGCAACGCCGATAAGGTATCGCGAAAAAAAGATGGCTACGTAGCTCAGTTGGTTAGAGCACATCACTCATAATGATGGGGTCACAGGTTCGAATCCCGTCGTAGCCACCATCTTTTTTGCGGGAGTGGCGAAATTGGTAGACGCACCAGATTTAGGTTCTGGCGCCGCAAGGTGTGCGAGTTCAAGTCTCGCCTCCCGCACCATTCACCAGAAAGCGTTGTACGGATGGGGTATCGCCAAGCGGTAAGGCACCGGTTTTTGATACCGGCATTCCCTGGTTCGAATCCAGGTACCCCAGCCATCTTCTTCGAGTAAGCGGTTCACCGCCCGGTTATTGGGGTATCGCCAAGCGGTAAGGCACCGGTTTTTGATACCGGCATTCCCTGGTTCGAATCCAGGTACCCCAGCCATCGAAGAAACAATCTGGCTACGTAGCTCAGTTGGTTAGAGCACATCACTCATAATGATGGGGTCACAGGTTCGAATCCCGTCGTAGCCACCAAATTCTGAATGTGTCGAATATGTTCGGCAAATTCAAAAACCAATTTGTTGGGGTATCGCCAAGCGGTAAGGCACCGGATTCTGATTCCGGCATTCCGAGGTTCGAATCCTCGTACCCCAGCCAATTTATTCAAGACGCTTACCTTGTAAGTGCACCCAGTTGGGGTATCGCCAAGCGGTAAGGCACCGGATTCTGATTCCGGCATTCCGAGGTTCGAATCCTCGTACCCCAGCCACATTAAAAAAGCTCGCTTCGGCGAGCTTTTTGCTTTTCTGCGTATATTCAATGTCGAATGCGATGTTGACACGTCTTATCCTTCAAAGTCGGATGCGACGCTGCCGCGTCTTATCCGACCTACGGTTGGCACGCATCCGGCAATGTTGTAAGGCTACAACCCTAACGCATATTTCAGCGCCTGACGTTTCAACATGCCAGCACGCTCCGCCGCCATCAAACCAAGATTACGCACAAAACGCAGTGGTGGCAGATTATTGCTGAATCCGGCATAGAACAGATCCATACCGCTCTGCATAATGAAGTTATCCGCCATGCGCCGCATCTGGTAACGCTTGAGGATCGGATAACTGGCCCACGCTTCGCCATAGCTGCGAGCGTTGACCAGAACGTCAATCAGGGCATCGACATCACGATAACCAAGATTCACCCCCTGCCCCGCCAGCGGATGGATGGTATGCGCGGCATCGCCCACCAGCGCAAGCCCCGGCTGCACATACTGCAACGCATGGCGGCGCGTCAGCGGAAAAGCGCCAGCGGCAAGCGGTGTTACATACCCAAGACGCGACGGGAAATGCTTCGCGATTTCCGCCTGTAACTGCGCCATATTCATATTCTGCAACTGGCGAATGCGTGCCGGAGAGTCATACCACACCAGCGATGCCCAGTTATCAAACAACGGCAGAAACGCACGAGGTCCATCCGGGGTAAATTGCTGCCAGGTGCTGTCGCCGGGATCGTTCTCACACTGTACGCTAATTAACATACACGACTGTGCATACTGCCAGGCATGAACGCCAATTCCCGCCATCTGCCGCACCTGGGAATTTGCGCCGTCGGCACCAATCACCAGCTTCGCGCGGATCGTTTCACCGCCCTTCAGTTCCAGCTCCTGAAGATCATTATGGCGATGCAGCGCAATCAGCGAGCCTGGCACACGTAACGTTACTTTCGGATGCGCTTCCAGCGCCTGCCACAGCGCCTGTTGCAGAACAGTGTTTTCCACCATGTAGCCAAGCACAGGCAGCTTTAATTCGGCTGCATCAAACACCACATGCGCCGTTTCCCACTCCCAAGTTTCCAGTCTGCGGTAAGGATGGCAACGCATAGCCTGTACCGCGTCCCAGACGCCTAAACCTTTAAGCAATGATACCGAAGCCGCACTGATCGCCGAGATCCGCACGTCCGGCTGGCTATCAACAACAAACGTCGCAGATTGGGCATGTTCGATAACCGTTACCGAAAATCCGTGCTGAGCCAGTCCCAGCGCCAGTGCGCCGCCGACCATTCCTCCGCCGACAATGGCAATTTCCGTTGGTTGATTTGTCATGGTCAATCATCCTGTTAGCAATATGCTTTAAGTTTACAGGATTTTTACCCCTAAGGGCTGATAACGCTCATACTGGTCACAACGGCAGCAAAGCATTACACTATGCGCCCTGCATTCCTGGCTACTATTTCGCAAGAGCAAGTCGATGACCAAAAAACTCCATATTAAAACCTGGGGCTGTCAGATGAACGAGTACGATTCATCGAAGATGGCCGATCTGCTGGATGCCACCCACGGCTATCAACTGACCGACGTGGCGGAAGAAGCGGATGTGCTGCTGCTGAACACCTGCTCAATCCGCGAGAAGGCTCAGGAAAAAGTCTTCCATCAGTTGGGTCGCTGGAAACTGTTAAAAGAGAAGAATCCAGACCTGATTATCGGCGTCGGCGGCTGCGTGGCATCGCAAGAAGGCGAGCACATTCGCCAGCGCGCCCACTATGTCGATATTATTTTTGGGCCGCAAACGCTGCACCGTCTGCCGGAGATGATCAACTCCGTGCGCGGCGACCGCAGCCCGGTTGTAGATATCAGCTTCCCGGAAATCGAGAAGTTTGACCGTCTGCCGGAACCGCGTGCCGAAGGGCCGACCGCGTTTGTCTCCATCATGGAAGGCTGCAATAAATATTGCACCTACTGCGTAGTGCCTTACACCCGTGGTGAAGAGGTAAGCCGTCCGTCCGACGATATTCTGTTTGAGATCGCCCAGCTTGCGGCTCAGGGCGTGCGTGAAGTCAACCTGCTCGGTCAGAACGTGAACGCCTGGCGTGGTGAAAACTACGACGGCACCACCGGATCGTTTGCCGATCTGCTGCGTCTGGTTGCTGCGATCGACGGGATCGATCGTATTCGCTTTACCACCAGCCATCCGATCGAATTCACCGACGATATCATCGAAGTGTACCGCGACACGCCGGAGCTGGTGAGCTTCCTGCATCTGCCGGTACAGAGCGGTTCCGATCGCATTCTGAACCTGATGGGACGTACCCATACAGCGCTGGAGTACAAAGCGATCATCCGTAAACTGCGTGCGGCGCGTCCGGATATTCAGATCAGTTCTGACTTCATCGTTGGCTTCCCTGGCGAAACCACCGAAGACTTCGAGAAAACGATGAAGCTGATTGCCGACGTCAATTTCGACATGAGCTACAGCTTTATCTTCTCTGCACGTCCGGGTACGCCAGCCGCCGATATGGTTGATGATGTTCCGGAAGAAGAGAAGAAGCAGCGTCTGTATATTCTACAAGAACGTATTAATCAGCAAGCGATGGCATGGAGCCGCCGGATGCTCGGCACCACCCAGCGTATTCTGGTAGAAGGTACATCGCGTAAGAGCATCATGGAGCTTTCCGGTCGCACTGAAAATAACCGCGTGGTCAACTTCGAGGGCACACCGGATATGATCGGTAAATTCGTCGATGTAGAAATTACCGACGTCTACCCGAACTCTCTGCGCGGTAAAGTGGTGCGAACTGAAGATGAAATGGGTCTGCGCGTGGCAGAAACACCGGAATCGGTCATTGCCCGTACCCGCAAAGAAAACGACCTTGGCGTGGGTTATTATCAGCCATAATTCTCAGGCCCGCCGTTCCGGTGGGCCTTGTTTTTTCTCTCTTTATCCCCATCTTTATCGCAATGCTTGCGCCTTTTTCCTGTGGCGTGAATAATTTCCTTATAGGCCGGTGAATGTTCAGCTTCCGGCGGCATACAGATAAGAGGAACGGTTTGAACATAGACACTCGCGAAATCACCCTGGAGCCAGCAGACAATGCGCGTCTGTTGAGCCTGTGCGGCCCGTTTGATGACAACATCAAACAGCTCGAACGCCGTCTCGGCATCGAGATCAATCGCCGCGATAACCACTTTAAACTGACCGGCCGTCCGATTTGCGTCACCGCTGCGGCAGACATTCTGCGTAGCCTGTATGTCGATACAGCCCCGATGCGCGGTCAGATTCAGGATATCGAACCGGAACAGATCCACCTTGCGATTAAAGAAGCGCGGGTACTGGAGCAAAGCGCGGAGAGCGTGCCGGAGTACGGCAAAGCGGTCAATATCAAAACCAAACGCGGCGTAATCAAGCCGCGCACGCCAAACCAGGCGCAGTACATTGCCAATATTCTCGACCATGACATCACCTTCGGCGTTGGCCCGGCGGGTACGGGTAAAACCTACCTGGCAGTGGCTGCGGCAGTTGATGCCCTGGAGCGTCAGGAAATTCGCCGTATTCTGCTGACTCGTCCGGCGGTCGAAGCCGGTGAGAAACTGGGCTTCCTGCCTGGCGATTTAAGCCAGAAAGTAGACCCGTATCTGCGCCCACTGTACGACGCGCTGTTTGAAATGCTGGGCTTTGAGAAAGTCGAGAAACTGATTGAGCGCAACGTTATTGAAGTCGCGCCGCTGGCCTATATGCGTGGTCGTACGCTGAACGACGCGTTTATCATTCTCGATGAGAGCCAGAACACCACCATCGAACAGATGAAGATGTTCCTGACCCGTATCGGTTTTAACTCAAAAGCGGTTATCACCGGCGACGTCACACAGATCGACCTGCCGCGTAATACCAAGTCAGGCTTGCGTCACGCCATCGAAGTGCTGGCTGACGTCGAAGAGATCAGCTTTAACTTCTTCCACAGCGAAGACGTGGTTCGTCACCCGGTGGTGGCGCGTATCGTTAACGCTTATGAAGCCTGGGAAGAAGCAGAACAAAAACGTAAAGCGGCGCTGGCAGCAGAACGCAAGCGCGAAGAACAGGAACAAAAATGAGTCAGGTGATCCTCGATTTACAACTGGCATGTGAAGATAATTCCGGGTTACCGGAAGAGAGCCAGTTTCAAACATGGCTGAATGCGGTGATCCCGCAGTTTCAGGAAGAGTCGGAAGTGACTATTCGCGTGGTCGATACCGCCGAAAGCCACAGTCTGAATCTGACCTATCGCGGTAAGGATAAGCCGACCAACGTGCTCTCCTTCCCGTTTGAAGTGCCGCCTGGAATGGAGATGTCGCTACTGGGCGATCTGGTTATCTGCCGTCAGGTGGTTGAGAAGGAAGCACAGGAGCAAGGCAAACCACTGGAGGCGCACTGGGCGCATATGGTGGTGCACGGCAGTCTGCATTTGTTAGGTTACGATCACATCGAAGATGACGAAGCAGAAGAAATGGAAGCCCTCGAAACAGAGATTATGCTTGCTCTGGGCTATGAGGATCCGTACATTGCCGAGAAAGAATAATTTGCCAGGCATTTGACTGGCAGATGTCCCCGCCGTTGGTGATTAACGACGGCGTTTTGATTAACTAACATGAGAACCCATACGACGCCATGAGCGACGACAATTCACACAGTAGTGACACGATAAGCAACAAGAAGGGATTTTTCTCCCTGTTACTCAGCCAACTTTTCCACGGTGAACCGAAAAACCGTGACGAACTGCTGGCGCTGATCCGTGATTCCGGGCAGAACGACCTTATCGACGAAGATACGCGCGATATGCTCGAAGGGGTGATGGACATCGCAGACCAACGCGTCCGCGACATCATGATCCCCCGCTCCCAGATGATTACCCTGAAACGCAACCAGACGCTGGACGAATGCCTTGATGTCATCATCGAGTCCGCCCACTCACGTTTCCCGGTGATTAGCGAAGACAAAGATCACATTGAAGGGATTCTGATGGCGAAAGACTTGCTGCCGTTTATGCGCAGCGATGCTGAAGCCTTCAGCATGGACAAAGTGTTACGTCAGGCAGTTGTCGTTCCTGAAAGTAAGCGCGTAGACCGGATGCTGAAAGAGTTTCGCTCTCAGCGTTACCACATGGCGATCGTCATTGACGAATTCGGTGGGGTTTCCGGTCTGGTGACCATTGAAGACATCCTGGAACTGATTGTTGGTGAGATTGAAGACGAGTATGACGAAGAAGATGATATCGACTTTCGTCAGCTGAGTCGCCATACCTGGACCGTGCGCGCACTGGCTTCCATTGAAGACTTCAACGAAGCGTTCGGCACCCACTTTAGCGATGAAGAGGTTGACACTATCGGTGGTCTGGTGATGCAGGCATTTGGGCATCTTCCGGCGCGTGGCGAAACCATCGACATCGACGGTTACCAGTTCAAAGTGGCGATGGCCGACAGTCGGCGTATTATTCAGGTTCATGTCAAAATCCCGGATGACTCACCCCAGCCGAAGCTGGATGAATAAAACCGAAACTGGATAGATAACTACATGGCTTTTGCCTCATTAATTGAACGCCAGCGCATTCGCCTGCTGCTGGCGTTATTATTCGGTGCCTGCGGAACGCTGGCCTTCTCTCCTTACGACGTCTGGCCTGCGGCGATTATTTCGCTGATGGGGCTTCAGGCGTTGACCTTTAACCGTCGTCCACTCCAGTCTGCCGCTATTGGCTTTTGCTGGGGATTTGGTCTCTTTGGCAGCGGTATTAACTGGGTCTATGTCAGCATCGCGACCTTTGGTGGAATGCCTGGCCCGGTTAACGTCTTCCTGGTGGTGCTGCTGGCGGCGTATTTGTCGCTGTATACCGGACTGTTTGCTGGCGTGCTGTCGCGTCTGTGGCCGAAAACCACCTGGCTGCGCGTGGCGATTGCCGCCCCTGCTCTCTGGCAAGTGACCGAGTTTCTGCGCGGTTGGGTGCTGACTGGCTTCCCGTGGTTACAGTTCGGCTATAGCCAGATTGATGGCCCGTTAAAAGGGCTGGCACCGATAATGGGCGTGGAAGCCATTAACTTCCTGCTGATGATGGTTAGCGGCCTGCTGGCACTGGCGTTGGTCAAACGCAACTGGCGTCCGCTGGCGGTGGCCGTCGTGCTGTTTGCCCTTCCCTTCCCGCTGCGTTACATCCAATGGTTTACCCCGCAACCGGAAAAAACTATTCAGGTTTCGATGGTTCAGGGCGATATTCCGCAATCGCTGAAATGGGACGGAGACCAGCTACTTAATACGCTGAAGATTTACTACAACGCAACGGCACCGCTGATGGGCAAATCATCGTTGATTATCTGGCCGGAGTCGGCGATAACCGATCTGGAAATTAATCAGCAACCGTTCCTCAAAGCACTGGACGGTGAGTTGCGCGATAAAGGGAGCTCGCTGGTAACCGGGATTGTTGACGCGCGTCTCAATAAGCAGAACCGCTACGATACTTACAACACCATCATCACGCTGGGGAAAGGTGCGCCGTACAGCTACGAATCAGCCGATCGCTATAACAAAAACCATCTGGTGCCGTTTGGCGAGTTTGTCCCGCTGGAGTCGATTCTGCGTCCGTTAGCGCCGTTCTTTGATCTGCCGATGTCGTCGTTCAGCCGTGGGCCATATATCCAGCCACCGCTGTCGGTAAACGGTATTGAGCTTACTGCGGCTATTTGCTACGAGATCATTCTCGGCGAGCAAGTGCGTGATAACTTCCGCCCGGATACCGATTATCTGCTGACTATCTCCAACGATGCATGGTTTGGTAAGTCTATTGGTCCATGGCAGCACTTCCAGATGGCGCGAATGCGTGCGCTGGAGTTGGCGCGCCCGCTACTGCGTAGCACCAACAACGGCATTACGGCGGTGATTGGTCCGCAGGGTGAGATTCAGGCGATGATCCCGCAGTTCACCCGCGAAGTGTTGACCACTAATGTGACTCCGACCACCGGACTCACACCGTACGCACGTACCGGCAACTGGCCGCTGTGGGTACTGACGGCATTGTTTGGTTTTGCTGCTGTGCTGATGAGCCTGCGTCAACGACGTAAATAATCCCTTCTTATCGTGCCGGAATACATCCCGTATTTCGGCACGCTCACCGGATGCGGCATCAGTGCGTTATCCGGATAACAAAATTCCCCTATCCAACTTTGGCACATCTATTGCTTTGTTATACAAGGCAAAGCTTGAACCAGCATCAGTACAACCCGGTTGCACCACAGCAATCCACGGGTAGCACCAAAAGAGTGCATTTTAAGAATTTTGCTTCGGAATGGTGCGGCGCATCTCGCAAAAACAAACAATAAAACAGCAATATCTTTACATTTAACCAAACTAAATGTTACCTAACAGGCACAACACTGCACAATAAAGTTGCAGACGATAACAACACAAACACTCACAACAGGTATCCATGCGTTCTTAACGCAGAAGATAAAGGAGTTGGATATGCAATTACGTAAACCTGCCACAGCAATCCTCGCCCTGGCGCTTTCCGCAGGACTGGCACAGGCAGATGACGCCGCCCCGGCAGCGGGCAGTACGCTGGACAAAATCGCCAAAAACGGTGTGATTGTCGTCGGTCACCGTGAATCTTCAGTACCTTTCTCTTATTACGACAATCAGCAAAAAGTGGTGGGTTACTCGCAGGATTACTCCAACGCCATTGTTGAAGCAGTGAAAAAGAAACTCAACAAACCGGACTTGCAGGTGAAACTGATTCCGATCACCTCACAAAACCGTATTCCACTGCTGCAAAACGGCACTTTCGATTTTGAATGTGGTTCCACCACCAATAACGTCGAACGCCAAAAACAGGCGGCTTTCTCTGACACTATTTTCGTGGTCGGTACGCGCCTGCTGACCAAAAAGGGCGGCGATATCAAAGATTTTGCCGACCTGAAAGACAAAGCCGTAGTCGTCACTTCCGGCACTACCTCTGAAGTTTTGCTCAACAAACTGAATGAAGAGCAAAAAATGAATATGCGCATCATCAGCGCCAAAGATCACGGTGACTCTTTCCGCACCCTGGAAAGCGGTCGTGCCGTTGCCTTTATGATGGATGATGCCCTGCTGGCCGGTGAACGTGCGAAAGCGAAGAAACCAGACAACTGGGAAATCGTCGGCAAGCCGCAGTCTCAGGAAGCCTACGGTTGTATGTTGCGTAAAGATGATCCGCAGTTCAAAAAGCTGATGGATGACACCATCGCTCAGGTGCAGACCTCCGGTGAAGCGGAAAAATGGTTTGATAAATGGTTCAAAAATCCAATTCCGCCGAAAAACCTGAACATGAATTTCGAACTGTCAGACGAAATGAAAGCACTGTTCAAAGAACCGAATGACAAAGCACTGAACTAATTACAAGAACCAGGGGCGGAAATTCCAGCCCTCTCGATTGTTACGTAGCACGGACAGACTATACGCCTGATGGTCGTTCCCCATCGGGCCTGAAAACCGCAATACGCTGGGTAACAATCTTCGAGGGTAGCAGTTAACGCTGCTACCCTCTTTTTTCTGGAGTAGATTTATGTCTATAGACTGGAACTGGGGTATTTTTTTACAACAAGCCCCGTTCGGCAACACCACCTATCTTGGTTGGATCTGGAGTGGTTTTCAGGTGACGATCGCTTTGTCGATCTGCGCCTGGATTATCGCTTTCCTCGTCGGTTCATTTTTCGGCATTTTACGTACCGTTCCAAACCGTTTTCTCTCCGGTCTGGGTACGTTGTATGTCGAACTGTTCCGCAACGTGCCGTTGATTGTGCAATTCTTTACCTGGTATCTGGTGATCCCGGAGCTGCTGCCGGAGAAAATCGGCATGTGGTTTAAGGCCGAGCTGGATCCCAATATTCAGTTTTTCCTTTCATCCATGCTCTGCCTGGGGCTGTTTACCGCCGCCCGTGTTTGCGAACAGGTACGCGCCGCGATCCAGTCGCTGCCGCGAGGGCAAAAAAATGCCGCGCTGGCGATGGGCCTGACGCTACCGCAGGCTTATCGATACGTACTGTTGCCTAATGCTTATCGCGTTATCGTCCCGCCGATGACCTCCGAGATGATGAACCTGGTGAAAAACTCTGCCATCGCCTCGACTATTGGTCTGGTGGATATGGCGGCGCAGGCGGGTAAATTGCTTGATTACTCAGCCCACGCCTGGGAGTCGTTTACCGCCATCACGCTGGCGTATGTATTGATTAACGCTTTTATCATGCTGGTGATGACGCTGGTTGAACGTAAAGTTCGCCTGCCTGGCAACATGGGGGGCAAATAATGTACGAGTTTGACTGGAGTTCCATTGTCCCTTCCCTGCCATATCTGCTCGACGGGCTGGTGATCACGCTGAAAATCACCGTCACAGCAGTCGTGATTGGTATTTTGTGGGGCACCATGCTGGCGGTGATGCGCTTGTCCAGCTTTGCGCCCGTAGCGTGGTTTGCCAAAGCCTACGTTAACGTATTCCGCTCGATTCCTTTAGTTATGGTTTTGCTGTGGTTTTACCTGATCGTGCCGGGTTTTCTGCAAAACGTACTGGGATTATCACCAAAAAATGACATCCGTTTAATTTCGGCGATGGTGGCGTTTTCGATGTTTGAAGCAGCCTACTATTCAGAGATTATCCGTGCCGGTATTCAAAGTATTTCCCGTGGTCAGTCGAGCGCCGCGCTGGCGTTGGGGATGACTCACTGGCAGTCGATGAAACTGATTATTCTGCCGCAGGCTTTCCGCGCGATGGTGCCGCTGCTGCTCACTCAGGGCATCGTACTGTTCCAGGATACCTCACTGGTGTATGTGTTATCTCTGGCCGATTTCTTCCGTACCGCCTCAACCATTGGTGAGCGTGATGGTACGCAGGTCGAGATGATCCTGTTTGCCGGATTTGTTTATTTCGTTATTAGCCTTAGCGCGTCGTTGTTGGTCAGCTACTTGAAAAGAAGGACAGCTTAATGATTACCCTGAAAAATGTTTCAAAATGGTATGGTCACTTTCAGGTGCTGACCGACTGCTCAACCGAAGTGAAAAAAGGCGAAGTGGTGGTGGTTTGCGGCCCGTCTGGTTCCGGCAAATCAACGCTGATTAAAACCGTCAACGGCCTCGAACCGGTGCAGCAAGGTGAAATTACCGTCGATGGCATCGTGGTTAACGATAAGAAAACCGATCTGGCAAAGCTGCGTTCCCGCGTCGGGATGGTGTTCCAGCATTTCGAGTTGTTCCCCCATTTGTCGATTATTGAAAACCTGACCCTGGCGCAGGTGAAAGTGCTTAAACGCGATAAAGCACCCGCTCGTGAAAAAGCATTGAAATTGCTGGAGCGCGTCGGGCTTTCCGCTCATGCCAATAAGTTTCCGGCGCAGCTTTCCGGCGGTCAGCAGCAGCGTGTGGCGATCGCTCGCGCATTGTGCATGGATCCTATCGCGATGCTGTTCGACGAACCGACATCGGCGCTGGATCCGGAGATGATCAACGAAGTGCTGGACGTGATGGTGGAACTGGCGAACGAAGGAATGACCATGATGGTGGTGACCCACGAAATGGGCTTTGCCCGTAAAGTGGCGAATCGGGTGATCTTTATGGACGAGGGTAAAATTGTCGAAGACTCGCCGAAAGACGCTTTCTTCGATGATCCGAAATCGGACCGCGCAAAAGACTTCCTCGCGAAAATCCTGCATTAATCACTCTGGCGCGCATACCCAAGTGCGCGCCATCTCACGCTTTATCGTTTCACTCCTCGTATCTGTTACATCCTGGCGTTACCCTTGTCGCAAAGAAGCACACAACAAGGAGCAACAATGGCACTGCCAATTCTGTTAGATTGCGACCCAGGTCATGACGACGCTATCGCAATAGTTCTTGCCCTCGCCTCACCAGAGCTTGATGTCAAAGCAATTACGTCTTCCGCCGGAAACCAGACTCCAGAAAAAACCTTACGCAATGTTCTGCGTATGCTGACCTTGCTTAATCGCACCGATATTCCGGTAGCAGGCGGCGCGGTAAAACCGTTAATGCGTGAGTTGATTATCGCGGACAATGTGCACGGCGAAAGCGGTCTCGACGGCCCGGCATTACCGGAACCGACGTTCGCACCGCAAAACTGTACGGCGGTGGAGCTGATGGCGAAAACGCTGCGTGAAAGTGCGGAACCTGTCACGATTGTGTCTACCGGACCGCAAACTAACGTTGCCTTGCTGCTCAATAGCCATCCGGAACTGCATAGCAAAATTGCCCGTATCGTGATTATGGGCGGCGCAATGGGGCTTGGTAACTGGACGCCAGCCGCCGAGTTTAATATTTATGTTGACCCGGAAGCGGCAGAAATTGTTTTCCAGTCAGGGATCCCGGTGGTGATGGCCGGTCTGGATGTTACTCACAAAGCACAAATTCACGTTGAGGACACCGAGCGTTTCCGCGCGATTGGCAACCCTGTTTCAACCATTGTTGCCGAACTGCTGGATTTCTTCCTCGAATATCATAAAGACGAAAAATGGGGCTTTGTCGGCGCACCGCTGCATGACCCATGCACCATCGCCTGGCTGTTAAACCCGGAGTTGTTTACCACTGTTGAGCGCTGGGTTGGCGTGGAAACACAAGGGAAATATACCCAGGGTATGACGGTTGTTGATTATTATTATCTGACCGGCAATAAACCGAATGCTACTGTAATGGTCGATGTTGATCGTCAGGGCCTTGTTGATTTACTGGCTGATCGTCTGAAATTTTACGCTTAATCACTCGCCGGATGACATCACGCCATCCGGCACCACTCATTTCATTAAGGCTCGAACGGGCGTCTCTGGAACTGGTCATGACCACATTTCGGGCATAGCGTCAGCACTTCCGGTGTGTAGATCGGGAGATGGAAATGACATTTCTCGCAGACCAGATTACCCAGCCCTACCACTTCTCCGCTGTGATAAACCCCGTGATGATTGAGGTCCTGGAAAACTTCGCGCCATTCAAGCTGCGTTTTATCGGTGATGTCTGCCAGCTCCTGCCACAAGCTTTCTTTAATCACCCGCATAAAGACGCTGTCAGACTCTTCTTTCAGGCTCTCTTCATAGCTCATGGCGAACTCTTCCAGGTCACGTCTGACAGCTCGCGTCAGCTCATCGACTTCGGTTCGCGTTAACTCCCCTGTTTTTATTACGCGCTCGCGCGCCTGTTCCACCAGTGCGTCGATATCACGTTCGCCATTGCGCAGGCGTTCGCTCAGTGACGCGACCAGTTCACGGTAATATTGAGCAACCTTGTTCATCGTTTCATCTCCCGGGTCGTTAACTGACTATAATAATAGACGTTCTTTGTTCCTTGCTTTGCTAATACGCCCACAAACTCTGTAAATTAATGTATGAATAATCCGGGCATCATTTCAACGTCGAATGCGCGAAAGGCTGTTTTGACGCGGACGTTTGGGCTATGCTATGCGGATCTGAAAAACCACCTCAACGCTACATTTGTAGCCGTATTGAAAACAGGACCACTGGCTGCCATGCAAGAGCAATACCGCCCGGAAGAGATAGAATCCAAAGTACAGCTTCATTGGGATGAGAAGCGCACATTTGAAGTAACCGAAGACGAGAGCAAAGAGAAGTATTACTGCCTGTCTATGCTTCCCTATCCTTCTGGTCGACTACACATGGGCCACGTACGTAACTACACCATTGGTGACGTGATCGCCCGCTACCAGCGTATGCTGGGCAAAAACGTCCTGCAGCCGATCGGCTGGGACGCGTTTGGTCTGCCTGCGGAAGGCGCGGCGGTGAAAAACAACACCGCACCGGCACCGTGGACGTACGACAACATCGCGTACATGAAAAACCAGCTCAAAATGCTGGGCTTTGGTTATGACTGGAGCCGCGAGCTGGCAACCTGTACACCGGAATACTACCGTTGGGAACAGAAATTCTTCACCGAGCTGTATAAAAAAGGCCTGGTATATAAGAAGACTTCTGCAGTCAACTGGTGCCCGAACGACCAGACCGTACTGGCGAACGAACAAGTTATCGACGGCTGCTGCTGGCGCTGCGATACCAAAGTTGAGCGTAAAGAGATCCCGCAATGGTTTATCAAAATCACCGCTTACGCTGACGAGCTGCTTAACGATCTGGATAAACTGGATCACTGGCCAGACACCGTTAAAACCATGCAGCGTAACTGGATCGGTCGTTCCGAAGGCGTGGAAATCACCTTCAACGTTAACGACTATGACAACACGCTGACCGTTTACACTACCCGCCCGGACACCTTTATGGGTTGTACCTACCTGGCGGTAGCGGCAGGTCATCCGCTGGCGCAGAAAGCGGCGGAAAATAATCCTGAACTGGCGGCCTTTATTGACGAATGCCGTAACACCAAAGTTGCCGAAGCTGAAATGGCAACGATGGAGAAAAAAGGCGTCGATACTGGCTTTAAAGCGGTTCACCCATTAACGGGCGAAGAAATTCCCGTTTGGGCAGCAAACTTCGTATTGATGGAGTACGGCACGGGCGCAGTTATGGCGGTTCCGGGTCACGACCAGCGCGACTACGAGTTTGCCTCTAAATACGGCCTGAATATCAAACCGGTTATCCTGGCAGCTGACGGCTCTGAGCCAGATCTTTCTCAGCAAGCCCTGACTGAAAAAGGCGTTCTGTTCAACTCTGGCGAGTTCAACGGTCTTGACCATGAAGCGGCCTTCAACGCTATCGCCGATAAACTGACTGCGATGGGCGTTGGCGAGCGTAAAGTGAACTACCGCCTGCGCGACTGGGGTGTTTCCCGTCAACGTTACTGGGGCGCGCCGATTCCGATGGTGACGCTGGAAGACGGTACCGTAATGCCGACCCCGGACGACCAGCTGCCGGTGATCCTGCCGGAAGATGTGGTGATGGACGGTATTACCAGCCCGATTAAAGCAGATCCGGAGTGGGCAAAAACTACCGTTAACGGTATGCCAGCGCTGCGTGAAACCGACACTTTCGACACCTTTATGGAGTCCTCCTGGTACTATGCGCGCTACACTTGCCCGGAGTACAAAGAAGGTATGCTGGATTCCAAAGCGGCTAACTACTGGCTGCCGGTGGATATCTACATTGGTGGTATCGAACACGCCATTATGCACCTGCTCTACTTCCGCTTCTTCCACAAACTGATGCGTGATGCAGGCATGGTGAACTCTGACGAACCAGCGAAACAGTTACTGTGTCAGGGTATGGTGCTGGCAGATGCCTTCTACTATGTTGGCGAAAACGGCGAACGTAACTGGGTTTCCCCGGTTGATGCTATCGTTGAACGTGACGAGAAAGGCCGTATCGTGAAAGCGAAAGATGCGGCAGGCCATGAACTGGTTTATACCGGCATGAGCAAAATGTCCAAGTCGAAGAACAACGGTATCGACCCGCAGGTGATGGTTGAACGTTACGGCGCGGACACCGTTCGTCTGTTTATGATGTTTGCTTCTCCGGCTGATATGACTCTCGAATGGCAGGAATCCGGCGTGGAAGGGGCTAACCGCTTCCTGAAACGTGTCTGGAAACTGGTTTACGAGCACACAGCGAAAGGTGATGTTGCGGCACTGAACGTTGATGCGCTGACTGAAGATCAGAAAGCGCTGCGTCGCGATGTGCATAAAACGATCGCTAAAGTGACCGATGATATCGGCCGTCGTCAGACCTTCAACACCGCAATTGCGGCGATTATGGAGCTGATGAACAAACTGGCGAAAGCACCGACCGATGGCGAGCAGGACCGCGCCCTGATGCAGGAAGCGCTGCTGGCGGTAGTCCGTATGCTTAACCCGTTCACCCCGCACATCTGCTTCACGCTGTGGCAGGAACTGAAAGGCGAAGGCGATATCGACAACGCACCGTGGCCGGTTGCTGACGAAAAAGCGATGGTGGAAGACTCCACGCTGGTCGTGGTGCAGGTTAACGGTAAAGTCCGTGCAAAAATCACCGTTCCGGTGGACGCAACGGAAGAACAGGTTCGCGAACGTGCTGGCCAGGAACATCTGGTAGCAAAATATCTTGATGGCGTTACTGTACGTAAAGTGATTTACGTACCCGGTAAACTCCTCAATCTGGTCGTTGGCTAAGCGCGGGAGGAAGCGTGCGATATCTGGCAACATTGTTGTTATCTCTGGCGGTGTTAATCACCGCCGGGTGTGGCTGGCATCTGCGTGATACCACGCAGGTTCCTTCCACTATGAAGGTCATGATCCTGGACTCAGGCGATCCGAACGGGCCATTAAGCCGTGCGGTGCGTAACCAGTTACGTCTGAATGGTGTCGAGTTGCTTGATAAAGAAACCACGCGTAAGGACGTTCCATCCCTGCGTTTGGGTAAAGTGAGCATCGCGAAAGATACCGCATCGGTATTCCGTAACGGTCAAACAGCAGAGTATCAGATGATCATGACGGTCAATGCGACCGTGTTGATCCCCGGCCGTGACATCTACCCGATTAGCGCCAAAGTCTTCCGTTCGTTCTTCGATAACCCGCAAATGGCGTTAGCGAAAGATAACGAACAAGACATGATCGTAAAAGAGATGTACGACCGTGCTGCCGAACAGCTGATTCGTAAGCTGCCAAGCATCCGTGCTGCGGATATTCGTTCCGACGAAGAACAGACGTCGACCACAACGGATACTCCGGCAACGCCTGCACGCGTCTCTACCACGCTGGGTAACTGATGATTCGGTTGTACCCGGAACAACTCCGCGCGCAGCTCAATGAAGGGCTGCGCGCGGCGTATCTTTTACTTGGTAACGATCCTCTGTTATTGCAGGAAAGCCAGGACGCTATTCGTCAGGTAGCTGCGGTACAAGGATTCGAAGAACACCACACTTTTTCCATTGATCCCAACACTGACTGGAATGCGATCTTTTCGTTATGCCAGGCCATGAGTCTGTTTGCCAGTCGACAAACGCTATTGCTGTTGTTATCAGAAAACGGACCGAATGCGGCGATTAATGAACAACTTCTCACACTCACCGGACTTCTGCATGACGACCTGCTGTTGATCGTCCGCGGCAATAAATTAAGCAAAGCGCAAGAAAATGCCGCCTGGTTTACTGCTCTTGCGAATCGCAGCGTGCAGGTGACCTGTCAGACACCGGAGCAGGCTCAGCTTCCCCGTTGGGTTGCTGCGCGTGCAAAACAGCTCAACTTAGAACTGGATGACGCGGCGAATCAGGTGCTCTGCTACTGTTATGAAGGTAACCTGCTGGCGCTGGCTCAGGCACTGGAGCGTTTATCGCTACTCTGGCCAGACGGCAAACTGACATTACCTCGCGTTGAACAGGCGGTGAATGATGCCGCGCATTTCACCCCTTTTCATTGGGTTGATGCTTTGTTGATGGGAAAAAGTAAGCGCGCGTTGCATATTCTTCAGCAACTGCGTCTGGAAGGCAGCGAACCGGTTATTTTGTTGCGCACATTACAACGTGAACTGTTGTTACTGGTTAACCTGAAACGCCAGTCTGCCCATACGCCACTGCGTGCGTTGTTTGATAAGCATCGGGTATGGCAGAACCGCCGGGGCATGATGGGCGAGGCGTTAAATCGCTTAAGCCAGCCGCAGTTACGTCAGGCCGTGCAACTCCTGACACGAACGGAACTCACCCTCAAACAAGATTACGGTCAGTCAGTGTGGGCAGAGCTGGAAGGGTTATCTCTTCTGTTGTGCCATAAACCCCTGGCGGACGTATTTATCGACGGTTGATATGAAATCTTTACAGGCTCTGTTTGGTGGCACCTTTGATCCGGTGCACTATGGTCATCTTAAACCCGTGGAAACGCTGGCGAATTTGATTGGTCTGACGCGGGTCACAATCATCCCTAATAATGTTCCTCCGCATCGTCCCCAGCCGGAAGCGAACAGCGTACAGCGTAAACACATGCTTGAACTGGCGATTGCCGACAAGCCATTATTTACTCTTGATGAACGCGAGCTAAAGCGCAATGCCCCCTCTTACACTGCGCAAACACTGAAAGAGTGGCGGCAGGAACAAGGGCCGGACGTGCCGCTGGCGTTTATTATAGGTCAGGATTCACTGCTGACCTTTCCGACCTGGTACGAATACGAAACGATACTCGACAATGCACATTTGATCGTCTGTCGGCGTCCAGGTTACCCACTTGAAATGGCGCAACCGCAATACCAGCAATGGCTGGAAGATCATTTGACACATAACCCGGAAGATCTTCACCTTCAGCCTGCCGGTAAAATTTATCTGGCTGAAACGCCGTGGTTTAACATCTCGGCGACCATTATCCGCGAACGTTTGCAAAACGGTGAATCGTGTGAGGATTTATTGCCGGAACCGGTACTGACTTACATTAACCAACAAGGCTTGTATCGCTGATACCTGTCGTTACGGAGGGCATGATGCGACTGTGGTTAATTCGTCATGGTGAAACGCAAGCGAATATCGATGGTCTGTACAGCGGTCATGCTCCCACACCCCTGACTGCGCGCGGTATTGAGCAAGCGCAAAATCTGCATACGCTGCTACATGGTGTTTCCTTTGACCTGGTTTTATGCAGTGAACTGGAACGTGCACAGCATACCGCGCGACGGGTTCTCAGTGATCGCCAGCTTCCCGTGCAAATCATCCCTGAACTCAACGAAATGTTTTTTGGCGACTGGGAGATGCGACATCATCGCGACCTCATGCAAGAAGATGCCGAAAACTATAGCGCGTGGTGCAATGACTGGCAGCATGCTATCCCCACGAACGGTGAAGGATTTCAGGCATTTTCACAACGAGTGGAACGGTTTATCGCAAGGCTTAGTGAATTTCAGCACTATCAGAATATTTTAGTCGTCAGCCATCAGGGTGTACTGAGTCTGTTAATCGCCCGTTTAATTGGTATGCCTGCCGAAGCTATGTGGCATTTTCGCGTTGACCAGGGGTGTTGGAGCGCCATTGATATCAACCAAAAATTCGCGACGCTACGCGTCCTCAATAGCCGTGCCATCGGGGTCGAGAATGCATGACTTTTCTGTTTTTTTACGGGTAAGCCGCAACGACCATTGACAGCCCCGGGCAGGCTGATATTCTCCGCAGCCAGACTTTTTTCGCCAGACACGACTTTGTAGAAATTGTTTTACAAAAATGGCGATGCAATCTGCGGCGCGGGGTGGGATGATAGCCCACTTTCGAAAGCCGATTCGGCGACAATTGTCCCGAAATCGCCTCTGGTTCAGGTATACTGACAGACCATTTTTATCTATTTGATTCACCCAGGGGGAAAACTTGCAGGGTAAAGCACTCCAGGATTTTGTTATCGACAAAATTGATGACCTCAAAGGTCAGGACATCATCGCCTTAGACGTTCAGGGCAAATCCAGCATCACCGACTGCATGATCATCTGTACGGGTACGTCCAGCCGTCATGTTATGTCCATTGCTGACCACGTTGTGCAGGAGTCTCGCGCAGCGGGCCTGTTACCGCTCGGCGTAGAAGGTGAAAACAGCGCCGACTGGATTGTCGTGGATTTGGGCGATGTGATTGTCCATGTCATGCAGGAAGAGAGCCGTCGCCTGTATGAACTGGAAAAACTCTGGAGTTAATGCGTGAAGCTGCAACTTGTCGCCGTGGGAACGAAAATGCCGGACTGGGTACAAACTGGTTTTACCGAGTACCTGCGTCGTTTTCCGAAAGATATGCCCTTCGAGCTGATTGAAATTCCGGCCGGAAAACGCGGCAAGAATGCGGACATCAAGCGCATACTCGACAAAGAGGGTGAGCAGATGTTGGCGGCCGCAGGCAAAAACCGCATTGTCACCCTCGATATTCCAGGCAAGCCCTGGGATACGCCGCAGTTAGCCGCTGAGCTGGAACGCTGGAAGCTGGATGGTCGCGACGTCAGTCTACTGATTGGCGGGCCTGAAGGGTTGTCGCCTGCCTGTAAAGCGGCGGCGGAGCAGAGCTGGTCGCTGTCGGCGCTTACCCTCCCCCATCCGTTGGTTCGCGTGCTGGTCGCAGAGAGTCTGTACCGGGCGTGGAGCATCACCACCAACCATCCTTATCACCGTGAGTGATAAGGGAGCTTTGAGTAGAAAACGCAGCGGATGAAACTACAGAACTCTTTTCGCGACTATACGGCAGAGTCCGCGCTGTTTGTGCGCCGGGCGCTGGTCGCCTTTTTGGGGATTTTGCTGCTGACCGGCGTGCTTATCGCCAACCTGTATAATCTGCAAATTGTTCGCTTTACCGACTACCAGACCCGCTCTAATGAAAACCGCATTAAGCTGGTGCCTATCGCGCCCAGCCGCGGCATTATCTACGACCGTAACGGTATCCCTCTGGCCCTCAACCGCACTATCTACCAGATAGAAATGATGCCGGAGAAAGTCGATAACGTGCAGCAAACGCTGGACGCTTTGCGCAGCGTGGTTGATCTGACCGATGACGATATTGCTGCATTCCGAAAAGAGCGCGCACGTTCACACCGTTTCACCTCCATTCCGGTGAAAACTAACCTGACCGAAGTACAAGTAGCTCGCTTTGCCGTCAATCAGTACCGTTTTCCGGGTGTTGAAGTTAAAGGCTATAAACGTCGTTACTATCCTTACGGTTCGGCGTTGACCCACGTCATCGGCTATGTGTCGAAAATCAACGATAAAGACGTCGAACGCCTGAATAATGACGGCAAACTGGCCAACTATGCGGCAACGCATGATATCGGTAAGCTGGGCATTGAGCGTTACTATGAAGACGTGCTGCACGGTCAGACCGGTTATGAAGAGGTTGAAGTTAACAACCGTGGGCGTGTTATCCGCCAGTTAAAAGAAGTGCCACCGCAAGCCGGACACGATATTTACCTGACGCTGGATCTCAAACTCCAGCAATATATTGAAACGCTGCTGGCGGGTAGCCGCGCAGCGGTGGTAGTCACCGATCCGCGTACAGGTGGGGTGCTGGCGCTGGTTTCCACGCCTAGTTATGACCCAAACCTGTTTGTTGACGGTATCTCCAGCAAAGATTATTCCGCCTTGCTGAACGACCCGAATACACCGCTGGTGAACCGCGCTACACAGGGGGTTTATCCTCCCGCGTCTACAGTTAAACCCTATGTGGCGGTTTCGGCATTGAGCGCCGGAGTGATCACGCGCAATACGACGCTGTTTGACCCAGGCTGGTGGCAACTGCCAGGTTCGGAAAAACGTTATCGTGACTGGAAAAAATGGGGCCACGGGCGTCTGAATGTCACAAGATCGCTGGAAGAATCTGCGGATACCTTCTTCTATCAGGTGGCCTACGATATGGGAATCGATCGCCTCTCCGAATGGATGGGTAAATTCGGTTATGGTCATTACACCGGTATCGACCTGGCGGAAGAACGTTCCGGCAACATGCCTACCCGCGAATGGAAACAGAAACGCTTTAAAAAACCGTGGTATCAGGGTGACACCATTCCGGTTGGTATCGGTCAGGGTTACTGGACAGCGACCCCAATCCAGATGAGTAAGGCACTGATGATCCTGATTAATGACGGTATCGTGAAGGTTCCGCATTTGCTGATGAGCACCGCCGAAGACGGCAAACAGGTGCCATGGGTACAACCGCATGAACCGCCCGTCGGCGATATTCATTCCGGTTACTGGGAGCTGGCGAAAGACGGTATGTACGGTGTTGCTAACCGCCCTAACGGTACGGCGCATAAATACTTTGCCAGCGCACCGTACAAAATTGCGGCGAAATCCGGTACCGCTCAGGTCTTCGGTCTGAAAGCGAACGAAACCTATAATGCGCACAAAATTGCCGAGCGTTTACGTGACCACAAACTGATGACCGCCTTTGCGCCATACAACAATCCGCAAGTCGCTGTCGCCATGATTCTGGAGAACGGCGGTGCGGGTCCGGCGGTTGGTACGCTGATGCGCCAGATCCTCGACCACATTATGCTGGGTGATAACAACACCGATCTGCCTGCGGAAAATCCAGCGGTTGCCGCAGCGGAGGACCATTAATCATGACGGATAATCCGAATAAAAAAACATTCTGGGATAAAGTCCATCTCGATCCCACAATGCTGCTGATCTTACTGGCATTGCTGGTTTACAGCGCCCTGGTTATCTGGAGCGCCAGCGGTCAGGATATTGGCATGATGGAGCGTAAAATCGGCCAAATCGCGATGGGTCTGGTCATCATGGTGGTGATGGCGCAAATTCCTCCACGCGTTTATGAAGGCTGGGCCCCCTATCTCTATATCATCTGTATTATTTTGCTGGTGGCGGTAGATGCTTTCGGTGCCATCTCTAAAGGCGCTCAACGCTGGCTGGACCTCGGTATTGTTCGTTTTCAGCCGTCGGAAATTGCCAAAATAGCCGTACCACTGATGGTTGCGCGCTTTATCAACCGCGACGTTTGCCCGCCATCGTTGAAGAACACAGGCATCGCGCTAGTGCTGATATTTATGCCCACGCTGCTGGTGGCTGCACAGCCTGACCTGGGGACATCAATCCTCGTTGCGCTTTCCGGTCTGTTTGTACTGTTCCTCTCTGGCCTTAGCTGGCGTCTGATTGGCGTCGCAGTAGTGCTGGTAGCGGCGTTCATTCCGATTCTGTGGTTCTTCCTGATGCATGATTACCAGCGCCAGCGCGTAATGATGCTCCTGGACCCGGAATCAGACCCACTCGGCGCGGGCTATCACATTATTCAGTCTAAAATTGCTATTGGCTCCGGCGGATTACGCGGCAAAGGCTGGCTGCATGGCACTCAGTCACAACTTGAATTTCTCCCCGAACGCCATACCGACTTTATCTTCGCGGTACTGGCGGAAGAGCTGGGATTAGTGGGCATTTTGATTCTGCTCGCTCTCTACATTCTGCTGATCATGCGCGGGCTGTGGATAGCCGCCAGAGCGCAAACCACCTTTGGTCGCGTCATGGCTGGCGGCTTAATGCTGATATTATTCGTTTATGTCTTCGTAAATATTGGTATGGTAAGCGGTATTCTGCCGGTTGTAGGGGTTCCGCTCCCACTGGTCAGTTATGGAGGATCGGCGCTAATTGTGCTGATGGCTGGGTTCGGGATTGTAATGTCAATCCACACCCACAGGAAAATGTTGTCGAAAAGCGTGTAAGAGGTGCGCAATGCGTAAGCAGTGGCTCGGGATCTGCATCGCGGCAGGAATGCTCGCGGCATGTACAAGCGATGATGGTCAGCAACAGACGGTAAGTGTACCGCAGCCTGCGGTATGTAACGGCCCCATAGTTGAAATTAGCGGGGCGGACCCGCGTTTCGAACCACTGAACGCGACGGCAAATCAGGATTACCAGCGCGACGGTAAAAGCTACAAAATCGTGCAGGATCCGTCTCGATTTAGCCAGGCGGGACTGGCGGCAATCTATGATGCCGAACCCGGCAGTAACCTGACGGCCTCTGGCGAAGCATTCGATCCGACACAGCTGACAGCGGCCCATCCAACGCTTCCGATCCCCAGCTACGCCAGAATCACTAACCTGGCTAACGGGCGAATGATCGTGGTGCGCATTAATGATCGCGGTCCTTACGGCAACGACCGCGTTATTTCGCTTTCTCGCGCGGCAGCTGACCGTCTTAACACGTCAAACAACACCAAAGTTCGTATCGATCCGATTATTGTCGCCCAGGATGGTTCGCTTTCTGGTCCTGGTATGGCCTGTACCACAGTTGCCAAACAGACTTACGCCCTGCCTGCACCTCCCGATTTAAGCGGCGGCGCGGGAACAAATTCAGTGTCTGGCCCGCAGGGTGACATTCTTCCGGTCAGTAATTCGACGCTAAAAAGCGAAGATCCGACCGGCGCGCCGGTAACCAGCAGCGGTTTCCTCGGCGCACCAACGACCTTAGCGCCTGGTGTTCTGGAAGGCAGCGAACCAACACCTGCACCACAGCCCGTTGTTACAGCTCCGGCGACAACGCCTGCAACCACGCCTGCAATGGTGACACCGCAAGCCACCTCGCAAAGCGCCAGCGGCAACTTTATGGTGCAAGTCGGAGCCGTTAGCGATCAGGCTCGTGCGCAACAGTACCAACAGCAACTGGGACAGAAGTTCGGCGTCCCCGGTCGCGTAACTCAAAATGGCGCAGTCTGGCGGATCCAGCTTGGCCCATTCGCCAGCAAAGCCGAAGCCAGTACCTTGCAGCAACGTTTGCAAACCGAAGCCCAATTACAGTCATTTATTACCACCGCGCAGTAGCGTAAAGCAGGCATCTGATGTGTCAATTTCTGTAAATGACGTTAACAAAGTCACGCGGAAAGTCAGATGCCTGCCGGTAGTGCATTTGCTATAGTAGGGCACTTTTTTTAATTCCATCACGGATGTCGTAGTTCAGACCATGAATACCATTTTTTCCGCTCGTATCATGAAGCGCCTGGCGCTCACCACGGCTCTTTGCACAGCCTTTATCTCTGCTGCACATGCCGATGACCTGAATATTAAAACTATGATCCCGGGTGTACCGCAGATCGATGCGGAGTCCTACATCCTGATTGACTATAACTCCGGCAAAGTGCTCGCCGAACAGAACGCAGATGTCCGCCGCGATCCTGCCAGCCTGACCAAAATGATGACCAGTTACGTTATCGGCCAGGCAATGAAAGCCGGTAAATTTAAAGAAACTGATTTAGTCACCATCGGTAACGACGCATGGGCTACCGGTAACCCGGTGTTTAAAGGTTCTTCGCTGATGTTCCTCAAACCGGGCATGCAGGTTCCGGTTTCTCAGCTGATCCGCGGTATTAACCTGCAATCGGGTAACGATGCTTGTGTCGCCATGGCCGATTTTGCCGCTGGTAGCCAGGACGCTTTTGTTGGCTTGATGAACAGCTACGTTAACGCACTGGGACTGAAAAATACCCACTTCCAGACGGTACATGGTCTGGATGCTGATGGTCAGTACAGCTCCGCGCGAGATATGGCGCTGATCGGCCAGGCGTTGATCCGTGACGTACCGAATGAATACTCGATCTATAAAGAAAAAGAATTTACGTTTAACGGTATTCGCCAGCTGAACCGTAACGGTCTGTTATGGGATAACAGCCTGAATGTCGACGGCATCAAAACCGGACACACTGACAAAGCAGGTTACAACCTTGTTGCTTCTGCGACTGAAGGCCAGATGCGCTTGATCTCTGCGGTGATGGGCGGACGTACTTTTAAAGGCCGTGAAGCCGAAAGTAAAAAACTGCTGACCTGGGGCTTCCGTTTCTTCGAAACCGTTAACCCACTGAAAGTAGGTAAAGAGTTCGCCTCTGAACCGGTTTGGTTTGGTGATTCTGATCGCGCTTCGTTAGGTGTTGATAAAGACGTGTATCTGACCATTCCGCGTGGCCGCATGAAAGATCTGAAAGCCAGCTATGTGCTGAACAGCAGTGAATTGCATGCGCCGCTGCAAAAGAATCAGGTCGTCGGTACTATCAACTTCCAGCTTGATGGCAAAACGATCGAACAACGCCCGCTGGTTGTGCTGCAAGAAATCCCGGAAGGCAACTTCTTCGGCAAAATCATTGATTACATTAAATTAATGTTCCATCACTGGTTTGGTTAAAAATCGAACACTTGAAAGTGTAATTTCCGTCCCCATATACTAAGCATCAGTAAAAAACTCCCGCCTTCTGGCGGGAGTTGCTATTTAATTACGTTACGCCGGAGCTGACATGAAAACCAAACTTAACGAACTGCTTGAATTCCCTACTCCTTTTACTTACAAAGTTATGGGGCAGGCGTTACCTGAGCTGGTTGATCAGGTGGTTGAAGTGGTACAGCGCCATGCGCCAGGTGACTACACCCCAACGGTAAAACCAAGCAGCAAAGGCAACTACCACTCGGTATCTATCACTATCAACGCTACTCATATCGAGCAGGTTGAAACACTGTATGAAGAACTGGGCAAAATCGATATTGTCCGCATGGTTCTGTAACTCGCTTCTCCGTTACCCGGCTCCTGGTCGGGTAACTCCCCTCTCCTCGCTGTGATATACTTTTCCCCCACTTTTACTCATTCTCCACGGAGATGCCGTTTTGTATCAGGATAAAATTCTTGTCCGCCAGCTCGGTCTTCAGCCTTACGAGCCAATCTCCCAGGCTATGCATGAATTCACCGATACCCGCGATGAAAGTACCCTTGATGAAATCTGGCTGGTCGAGCACTATCCGGTATTTACCCAAGGGCAGGCAGGAAAAGCGGAGCACATTTTAATGCCGGGTGATATTCCGGTGATTCAGAGCGATCGCGGTGGGCAGGTGACTTATCACGGGCCGGGGCAACAGGTGATGTATGTGTTGCTTAACCTGAAACGCCGTAAACTCGGTGTGCGTGAACTGGTGACCTTGCTTGAGCAAACAGTGGTGAATACCCTGGCTGAACTGGGTATAGAAGCGCATCCTCGGGCTGACGCGCCTGGTGTCTATGTCGGGGAAAAGAAAATTTGCTCACTGGGTTTACGTATTCGACGCGGTTGTTCATTCCACGGTCTGGCATTAAACGTCAATATGGATCTTTCACCATTTTTACGTATTAATCCTTGTGGGTATGCCGGAATGGAAATGGCTAAAATATCACAATGGAAACCCGAAGCGACGACTAATAATATTGCACCGCGTTTACTGGAAAATATTTTAGCGCTACTAAACAATCCTGACTTCGAATATATTACCGCTTAATTGCATACATCAATGGCCCAATTTACACTGGGTCATTACTCATAATACCTGCTAATGCTTTACATCTCCTTCGCGTTTGTATATTTTCTTTATCACTTGCAGAAATGCGATGCTACGCCTTGCTCCGTAACTCACCCCATTGATTAACTTATTGAAATAGTTGATTATGGTGAGCAAAAGCGTTCCGTTCCAATTAGACATAAGATTATTGTAATTTTTTTTAATATTATTTTTCCATGAATAAAATTGGAGTAAGTGCGTGGATAGTAATAATCAAATTGAAACCTGTTTAAGCAGAAAGTCGTCAGAAGATAAACCACAAATATTTACAACCTTACGAAATATTGATCTTAACCTTCTGACTATTTTTGAAGCTGTATATGTACATAAAGGGATCGTTAATGCAGCGAAAGTGCTTAATCTGACACCCTCGGCAATCAGTCAGTCTATTCAGAAACTGCGCGTTATATTCCCTGACCCATTGTTTATTCGCAAAGGCCAGGGTGTCACTCCTACCGCATTTGCGATGCATCTACATGAGTATATCAGTCAGGGCCTTGAGTCCATTCTTGGCGCGCTGGATATCGAAGGAAGCTATGATAAGCAACGAACGATAACCATTGCGACCACCCCCTCGGTCGGAGCCCTGGTCCTTCCTGTCATCTATCGGGCGATTAAATCTCACTATCCGCAGCTTTTACTGCGCAACCCCCCCATCAGCGACGCGGAAAACCAACTCAGTCAGTTTCAAACCGATCTCATCATCGATAACATGTTTTGCACCAATCGTACGGTGCAACATCATGTTCTGTTCACCGACAATATGGTGTTAATTTGCCGCGAGGGAAATCCACTACTCTCTTTAGAAGATGACAGGGAGACTATCGACAACGCTGCGCATATACTCCTGTTACCGGAAGGGCAAAATTTCAGCGGTCTGCGGCAGAGAGTTCAAGAGATGTTTCCGGACCGGCAAATCAGTTTCACCAGCTACAACATTTTGACAATCGCTGCACTGGTTGCCAACAGTGACATGTTAGCGATTATTCCCAGCCGTTTTTATAACCTGTTTAGCCGTTGCTGGCCGCTGGAAAAACTGCCTTTTCCGTCCTTAAATGAGGAGCAAATAGATTTCTCTATCCACTACAACAAATTCAGCCTGCGTGATCCCATCCTGCACGGGGTAATAGATGTTATCCGTAATGCATTTTGAAAAAGTATTGTTACAGCCAGATCACAGCGAAGAACGAAAAAATGGCACAATCCAACAACAATTTTACATTTTCGCGACCGCTTTGGCTGCTTTCAGGTCCGTTTCAATGATATACTGCCAGTCGTTAATTCAAAAATAGTTGATAATTACAACAATCTATTGAATTGAAACGCTTTCCTTCGTAATTCGCAACTGGAACACGCACGCTATGAGTAAACCCATTGTGATGGAACGCGGTGTTAAATACCGCGATGCCGATAAGATGGCCCTTATCCCGGTTAAAAACGTGGCAACAGAGCGCGAAGCCCTGCTGCGCAAGCCGGAATGGATGAAAATCAAGCTTCCAGCGGACTCTACACGTATCCAGGGCATCAAAGCCGCAATGCGCAAAAATGGCCTGCATTCTGTCTGCGAGGAAGCCTCCTGCCCTAACCTGGCGGAATGCTTCAACCACGGCACAGCAACGTTTATGATCCTCGGCGCTATTTGTACCCGCCGTTGTCCGTTCTGTGACGTTGCCCACGGTCGCCCGGTAGCTCCGGATGCCAATGAACCAGTGAAACTGGCGCAGACCATTGCCGATATGGCGCTGCGTTATGTGGTTATCACCTCCGTTGACCGTGATGACCTGCGCGATGGCGGTGCCCAACACTTTGCGGATTGCATTACTGCCATTCGGGAAAAAAGCCCGCAAATCAAAATTGAAACTCTGGTGCCGGATTTCCGCGGTCGTATGGATCGTGCTCTGGATATTCTGACCGCCACACCACCAGATGTATTCAACCATAACCTGGAAAACGTACCGCGTATTTACCGTCAGGTACGGCCTGGTGCGGATTACAACTGGTCGCTGAAGCTGCTGGAACGCTTTAAAGAAGCGCATCCGGAAATCCCGACCAAGTCTGGTCTGATGGTGGGTCTGGGTGAAACCAATGAAGAAATTATTGAGGTAATGCGCGACCTGCGCCGTCATGGTGTGACGATGCTAACGCTGGGGCAATATTTGCAGCCAAGCCGCCATCACCTGCCGGTTCAACGTTACGTTAGCCCGGATGAGTTCGACGAAATGAAAGCCGAAGCGCTGGCGATGGGCTTTACCCATGCTGCATGCGGTCCGTTTGTCCGCTCGTCTTACCACGCCGATTTGCAGGCGAAAGGGATGGAAGTTAAGTAATCCTGTAATAATTACTTACATCTATCTGATAAAAAACCCGCTTTTTGAAGCGGGTTTTTTTGTATCGAACAAGATATTGAGGGAGCGTCCTGCTCGCCACGTCACTCTTTATGAGAGAGCTTTTCAGCCTGAAGATCAACGTCTGCGCCTTTTTTCGCCGCAGCATCGTCATCATTCATCGCCTTCTTGAACCCTTTAATGGCCGCTCCAAGGTCTCCGCCCAGCGTACGTAACTTCTTAGTCCCAAACAGCAGAACGACCAGCGCCGCAACTACCAGCAGTTTGGTAATACTAATCTCACCCATAGATACCTTCTTGACATATAACCGGCAACAGAACGCGCCTTAAAAACCAGAGAATATTAACGGTCATTCGACGCGCGCACACAATAGCAATCTGTAACAAGGTGAATCAAGCGCCGAGTAAAAAAACATCATAATAATTGCGGCGGCGCAAAGCGACGGTTGTTTAAAACGGGAAGTTGCGCGCGCACCTGACGCACACGTTCGGGCGTCACTTCCGCCATAATGAGTGCAGGCATTTCTGACGCTGCCGCAATGGTGACGCCAAAGGGATCTATAATCCGGCTTTGCCCGATATTTTTGTTCCCGCACTCCCCCGCCGCCACCATATAACAGGTGGTATCCAGCGCACGAGCGGCAAGCAACGTTGACCAGTGATGCTCTTTGAGCGGCCCACGAACCCAGGCGGCAGGAAGTACCAGGATTTCAGCTCCCTGTAATGCCTGTGCCAGCGCCAGCTCTGGAAAGCGTAAGTCATAACAGGTCATCAGACCGACCTTCATCCCTTCCACCTCCAGTAACGGAGCTATTTCATTACCAGCATCAACATGGCGTGATTCCTGAATGGCAAATGCATCATAGAGATGCAGTTTGGCATAACGGGCGACGATGTTTCCTGCCTGTAGCGCCACCAGCATATTCCATGCGCGCCCCGGCGTTGAAGGAACATGAATCGTCAGAATTGTCGTCATCATGTTACGTTTACTTTCTCGCCGTAAACGTCCGAGGAATTCGCCTTCCAGCAGCTGTGCTGATTTAACCGATAGATCTGCATCATGATCATCGCGCGCCAGCAATGCTTCCGGCAGGACAAACAGCGATACGTCGTTTTCCGCCGCCTGCGCCATCAACGAGGCACAAATCTCAGCGTTCTTTTCCCACACAGATGTAACAGCAAACTGTCCTGCGGCAACCAGCATTGCCACCTCCTCCTGTCAGAGTCGTAAAATTCGCCAACGGCGATTATTCGGCGTTACACTTATCACTCATACAAATCAAATAGCAGGATTTTGCAGTGTTACAACTTCTTTTAGCAGTTTTTATTGGCGGTGGTACGGGAAGCGTGGCGAGATGGCTGTTAAGTATGCGATTTAACCCGCTGCATCAAGCGATTCCGTTGGGGACGCTGGCTGCAAACCTGATTGGGGCATTCATCATAGGAATGGGATTCGCCTGGTTTAGCAGGATGACGAACATTGATCCAGTGTGGAAAGTATTAATCACCACCGGATTTTGTGGCGGTCTAACAACCTTCTCAACATTTTCGGCAGAAGTGGTGTTTTTGTTACAAGAGGGCCGCTTTGGCTGGGCGTTACTGAACGTTTTCGTCAACCTTTTGGGGTCTTTTGCCATGACCGCACTGGCTTTCTGGCTGTTTTCCGCCTCAACCGCACACTAAAGACCAAAAAAAACCCGCTGATTAAGCGGGTTTTGAATTCTTGCTGACGTATCTTACAGAGCGATTACGTTTGCAGCAGAAGGGCCTTTGGCACCGTTAGTGATTTCGAACTCTACGCGCTGACCTTCAGCAAGAGTTTTAAAACCATTAGTCTGGATTGCAGAGAAGTGTACGAACACGTCTTTGCTGCCGTCTTCCGGAGTAATGAAACCGAATCCTTTGGACTCATTAAACCACTTAACGTTACCTTTAATCTTAGACATCAAAATTACCTTTACATGAAAAATAGACACAAATGCTGTGTCGGTTACCAGTACACCAATTGTGGTACGCTTTGTCCAGTGCAACTTTACTAAAAAGTGATAAAAGTCGCGTTATTTTTGATGTTACTTATTTTAGTTATTGATTTTAAAGAAGTTACTAAAACTTCATTTGTCTCAAAACTGAAAGCGCATCCAGGCAAAGTACACATTGCCATTGTTGTAGGTACCCGGAATGTAGGTCATCTGAAAAGTCACTGGGCCATAACCCACGGAGGCCAATGGCAGTAGAACCGGGAGAGGGATGTAATTCCAGTTATCGCGTGCCGTTACGCCAGCGGTGAATCCCAGACCTAAATGAAAATTTTCATCCGCCAGCGGTCGCCAGGTACTTTCCCATCCGTATCCGGCAATCGGTTCCCATTTGTTCCACGAGTCCTTAAATGCCATGGCATACAGGCCATGCCAGTTTCCTTTTTCATCCCAACGCGACTGACCAAAACCGCCACCCCACGGTCGCTCGTTATAGCGATCGGTTTTTTCTTTGTCGTAAGCGAAACGTGCATGCCAGGTGATGGCAGGAATATATAAATCATAATGTTCAGGCTGTTGCCAGGTTTGTGCAATATTTTCTCTAAACGTTGTCATCCACTCATCTGCGTTAGCAAAAACTTTACCAACGCTGATTAACTGAATAAAAACAAAGGAAAAGATAGCGACATATTGACTCACGTTCATTTGTGACCATAAAACATTTATCAAAAATCTACTACTAGCATAGCAAAGCTACAATTAACATAACCTTAATAGCCCCAACATGAAGAATAATCTGAATAGCTGCTCTATTTATTTCCGCTTGTTCAAGATAAATATTTCCGCGCATCGATTAAAGATGATTCGTCGTTTTCTGCGATGGGAATAGTCAAAAAAGAAAAACCAAGTATTTTTTGATGACAAAATGCAACCAAGGAAAAATTTCTTTATTTTTTAATTGGATACAAAAATCACCTTAACGAAGAATATAATATATATCGTCAACCCATGCTCATGGCAGATTATTTTCTGAGCACGCAACCGCAGCTAACACCATTGCTATTAACAAATTTGCATCAATCCGCCATCAATTTACACACATTATTATGTGGTAATTGCCAAACGCTAAATATGCGTTTTGTTATCTATGTATAAAAACAGCAACTTCAATGTCTTAATGGCAGTTTTTCTTGATTTTAATCAGCATTCACCGCCAATTTATTGGGCATATTTTTTCCTTAAGTTTTAGGAATTTTTTATTATTTACTTTGGGGCCTGGAGACAGGAAAAATTATGCTGACATTCATTGAACTCCTTATTGGGGTTGTGGTTATTGTGGGTGTAGCTCGCTACATCATTAAAGGGTATTCCGCCACTGGCGTGTTATTTGTCGGTGGCCTGTTATTGCTGATTATCAGTGCCATTATGGGGCACAAAGTGTTACCGTCCAGCCAGGCTTCAACAGGCTACAGCGCCACGGATATCGTTGAATACGTTAAAATATTGCTAATGAGCCGCGGCGGCGACCTCGGCATGATGATTATGATGCTGTGTGGCTTTGCCGCTTACATGACCCATATCGGCGCGAATGATATGGTGGTCAAGCTGGCGTCAAAACCATTGCAGTATATTAACTCCCCTTACCTGCTGATGATTGCCGCCTATTTTGTCGCCTGTCTGATGTCTCTGGCCGTCTCTTCCGCGACCGGTCTGGGTGTTTTGCTGATGGCAACCCTGTTTCCGGTGATGGTAAACGTTGGTATCAGCCGTGGTGCAGCTGCTGCTATTTGTGCCTCCCCGGCGGCGATTATTCTCGCACCGACTTCAGGGGATGTGGTGCTGGCGGCGCAGGCTTCCGAAATGTCGCTGATTGACTTCGCCTTCAAAACGACGCTGCCTATCTCAATTGCTGCAATTATCGGCATGGCGATCGCCCACTTCTTCTGGCAACGTTATCTGGATAAAAAAGAGCACATCTCTCATGAAATGTTAGATGTCAGTGAAATCACCACCACTGCTCCTGCGTTTTATGCCATTTTGCCGTTCACGCCGATCATCGGAGTGCTGATTTTTGACGGCAAATGGGGTCCGCAATTACACATCATCACTATTCTGGTGATTTGTATGCTGATTGCCTCCATTCTGGAGTTCATCCGCAGCTTTAATACCCAGAAAGTTTTCTCTGGTCTGGAAGTGGCTTATCGCGGGATGGCAGATGCGTTTGCTAACGTGGTGATGCTGCTGGTTGCCGCTGGGGTATTCGCTCAGGGGCTTAGCACCATCGGCTTTATTCAAAGTCTGATTTCTATCGCCACCTCGTTTGGTTCGGCGAGTATCATCCTGATGCTGGTATTAGTGATCCTGACAATGCTGGCGGCAGTCACGACCGGTTCAGGCAATGCGCCGTTTTATGCGTTTGTTGAGATGATCCCGAAACTGGCGCACTCTTCCGGCATTAACCCGGCGTATTTGACTATCCCAATGCTGCAGGCGTCAAACCTCGGTCGTACCCTGTCACCCGTTTCTGGCGTAGTCGTTGCTGTTGCCGGGATGGCGAAAATCTCACCATTTGAAGTCGTAAAACGCACCTCGGTGCCGGTGCTTGTTGGGCTGGTGATTGTTATCGTTGCTACAGAGCTGATGGTGCCAGGAACGGCAGCCGCGGTCACAGGCAAGTAAATAGTCATGCCGGAGGCAAGTTTCCTCCGGCTTTATCATGTCACCCACTGTGGTATATGCGTTGCGGTCTGCCAACTTTGCCGTGAACAATTTCAGCAATAATCAGATGGCGGCTGGCGCAATATTCAAGATAACGTCTGGCAGTGGTGCGGCTGATAGTCAGTGCCTGCGCCACCGTTTCTGCCGTATGTTGCACACCAGGCTCTTTAAACAGTTTTCGCACCGCGTTTAGCGTCAAGGGGTCAATGCCGGTCGGCAGTTCGTCTTTGGGTTCACCGCGAGCATAGGCATTAAACATCTCATCAATTTGCTTCTGGCTGGCGCTATCAATACTTTCCAGCATATGTTTACGCTGGCGGAAACGGGTTAGCGTTTGCCCCAGCCGTTCATAGGCAATTGGCTTAATGAGATAATCAAATACACCACAACGTACGGCTTCAGACACCGTTTCCATATCACTGGCTGCAGTGGTAAACACCACGTCGCCGGGATAATGCGCCTGCACCAGTTCATGCAGTAAATTAATCCCTCTACCGTCAGGAAGATAGTTATCGAGCAAGATTAGCCCCGGCTTAAAACGCTCGATCATCATTCGGGCCTGCGCCAGGTTTCCCGCCAGTAATATCTGACTGAATCCGGGAATGTGACGAATATATTCCGCATGCATCTCTGCCAGCGGCGTTTCGTCCTCAACGATCAATAGGGTTAATGGAGCTGTCATTAGGTTTCACTTTCGGAATATAGATTGAAAATAAGGTACCGCAGGGATCATTATCTTCGAGAGTGATAACACCACCGCAGCGCGTTACGTAGCTGGCAATCAAGTACAACCCAATGCCATGTTCGCCGGGCTCGTCAGCACGCGTACTGACACCCTGCTCAAATATTTTGTCTCGTAGAGACTCTGGAACGCCGCAGCCCTGATCGGCGACTTCAATCACCACATCATCGCCTTCATCGCTGAGGAATAATTCAACGATCTTGTTTCCTTCATCGCTACGCAGGCTGGCTTCGAAGGCGTTATCAAGTAAATTGCCAACAATGGCTGCAAACTCGGTGCTGTCCAGTCCTGGCGGCAGTTGCGAAAGCTGACTTCCGGGGACGATGACCATTTTTAGCCCCAGTTCGCGGGCGCGCTGCACTTTACCAAAAAGCAGCCCCGCCACCTGGCGATCGGCAAACGCCTCGCGCAGGCTATCAATAAGCTGTTGCTGGGCCTGAGACTCCCCCTGCACCATCGCCAACACGCGATCATACTCTTTCATCTGCAACAGACCATTGAGCGTCGACATCCAATTGAGATGCTCGTGTCGCAATGTGCGCAGGCTCTCGACGTATTGTTTAATTTGCGTCAGTTGCGCATTGAGGGTGGATATTTCGTCTTTACTACGAAAGCTGATAATGGCCCCCAGCAAATCATCACCAGAACGAATAGCTTCCCGGTTGGCAATAACGCTCAGACCGTTAAAGTTCGCCACCACATCCTGACGTTTTTCATCAATCTGTTCGGTAAAGAAATCGGCGGGCCTGACCACTTCAGCAATGGGTTTACCCAACCATTGCCGTCCGGGGGAACTCAGACCCAGCATCTTTCTTGCGTTACGATTGATGGCGGTAATGTAACCATGCGGATCCACCGCAATGAGCCCTTCATAAACCGAACTAAACAGCGCCTCTTGCTGACGGACCACGCGTGCGATTTGCTTTGGCTCCATGCCCATCATCTGCCGACGGATATGCGCGGCCAGGAACCACGATAGCAACATCAGAATCCCTAACAGCACGACAAACACACCTGCCATCGGTAATAAAAACTCAGCACGCCAGCTATCGATTTTACTCACCAGGTAGCCAATCGACACCACGCCGATGACTTTTCCATCGTCATCAAAGATTGGCGTTTTGGCACGCATCGCCATGCCAATTGACCCTTTCCCGGTGATGAAGTAGCTCTCCCCTTTCTCCAGCGCGCCCGGTTTGGTGAACTGCATAGGATAACCAATTTTCTCCGGATTAGGATGGTAAAGACGAATCGAGTGCCGATCGCCAATCACCACATAATCGAAATCAGTATCTCTTTGTAATTTGTCAGCGATGGTCGCCAGCCTCTTGTAGTCACGCGTTTTCACTGCGCTGATGATACTGTCATTAGAAGCAATAATTTTTGCCTGATTCATTGCCATGTCGCGCACATGAAGCGTTAAATAGTCCTCAAAACTGGCCGTAAAATATTGCGCCAGGGCTGCAATGACAAATATTGAGAACACCAGAATCAGCAAAAAGATACGCAGCGGAAATGCCAGTCTTTGGAAAAATGCAAACTGTTTATTCTCGTTAAGCTGCAACATTGTTTTCCTTGCGGGTTGTCCCGAGCCTCTTTGACAGATGTAATTAAAATGTTGAATCAAAATACATAGATATTAAACATAATCGTGGCAAATTTTATTCATTAAATCAATTAAATCACTTAAACCTGCGGGTCATTTCGTAATTACATTAATTAAAAAACTTAAAACCATTAAATAAATAAAAAACCACTAACTCTATGTGAAATAAATCAAAATTTCACGCTGCAATACTCCTTAGGATGTATAGCGAAAGGAGAAAAAGATATACCTCGATCGCCCCCTTTCTCCCAAGTGAAAATAAAAGGTTATCAGTTTGCAACATCGAACAACATTTGTTGCAAATCGATAACAACATGCACCTTCAGGATACTATTTATTATGTTCGGCAATGATATTTTCACCCGTGTAAAACGTTCAGAAAATAAAAAAATGGCGGAAATCGCCCAATTCCTGCATGAAAATGATTTGAGCGTTGACACCACAGTCGAAGTATTTATTACCGTAACCCGCGATGAAAAGCTTATCGCGTGCGGTGGAATTGCCGGAAATATTATTAAATGCGTTGCTATCAGTGAATCCGTTCGCGGTGAAGGACTGGCGCTGACATTAGCCACCGAGCTAATTAACCTCGCCTATGAGCGGCACAGCACGCATCTGTTTATTTATACCAAAACCGAATACGAGGCGCTGTTCCGCCAGTGCGGTTTTTCCACGCTGACCAGTGTACCCGGCGTGATGGTGCTGATGGAAAACAGCGCCACGCGACTGAAACGCTATGCCGAATCGCTGAAAAAATTTCGTCATCCAGGGAACAAGATTGGCTGCATTGTGATGAACGCCAATCCCTTTACGAATGGTCACCGTTATCTGATTCAACAGGCTGCAGCACAGTGCGACTGGTTACATCTGTTTTTAGTTAAAGAAGATTCTTCACGCTTTCCCTATGAAGACCGGCTGGATCTGGTGTTAAAAGGCACCGCCGATATTCCACGCCTGACTGTGCATCGCGGCTCCGAATACATCATCTCCCGCGCTACGTTCCCTTGCTACTTCATTAAAGAACAGAGCGTCATTAACCATTGTTACACCGAAATTGATCTGAAGATTTTCCGTCAGTACCTCGCTCCCGCGCTGGGTGTAACTCACCGCTTTGTCGGTACTGAACCCTTTTGTCGCGTTACCGCCCAGTACAACCAGGATATGCGCTACTGGCTGGAAACGCCGACTATCTCCGCACCGCCCATCGAACTGGTTGAAATTGAGCGGCTGCGTTACCAGGAGATGCCGATATCCGCTTCCCGGGTACGTCAACTGCTGGCGAAAAACGATCTCACGGCTATCGCGCCGCTGGTCCCTGCAGTCACGCTGCATTATTTGCAGAACCTGCTTGAGCACTCCCGCCAGGACGCGGCAGCTCGTCAAAAGACCCCCGCATGAGAAACAGGTGAAAAATGAAAATAAACCAGCCCGCCGTTGCAGGCACCCTTGAGTCTGGGGATGTGATGATACGCATCGCCCCACTCGATACGCAGGATATCGACCTGCAAATCAACAGCAGCGTTGAGAAACAGTTTGGCGATGCAATTCGCACCACCATTCTGGACGTTCTCGCCCGCTACAACGTGCGCGGCGTACAGCTGAATGTCGATGACAAAGGCGCACTGGACTGCATTTTACGTGCACGACTGGAAGCCCTGCTGGCACGCGCCAGCGGTATCCCGGCTCTGCCATGGGAGGATTGCCAATGATTTCCGCTTCGCTGCAACAACGTAAAACTCGCACCCGCCGCAGCATGTTGTTTGTGCCTGGTGCCAATGCCGCGATGGTCAGCAACTCCTTCATCTACCCGGCTGATGCCCTGATGTTTGACCTCGAAGACTCCGTGGCATTACGTGAAAAAGACACCGCCCGCCGCATGGTTTACCACGCGCTGCAACATCCGCTGTATCGCGATATTGAAACCATTGTGCGTGTAAACGCGCTGGATTCCGAATGGGGTGTTAACGACCTGGAAGCCGTCGTTCGCGGTGGTGCGGACGTTGTGCGTCTGCCGAAAACCGATACCGCTCAGGATGTTCTGGATATCGAAAAAGAGATCCTGCGTATCGAAAAAGCCTGTGGTCGTGAACCCGGCAGTACCGGCTTGCTGGCGGCGATTGAATCTCCGCTGGGCATTACCCGCGCAGTGGAAATCGCTCACGCTTCCGAGCGTTTGATCGGTATCGCCCTCGGTGCAGAAGACTATGTGCGCAACCTGCGTACAGAACGCTCCCCGGAAGGAACTGAACTGCTGTTCGCTCGCTGCTCCATTTTGCAGGCCGCGCGCTCTGCGGGTATTCAGGCGTTCGATACCGTCTATTCCGACGCTAACAACGAAGCCGGATTCCTGCAAGAAGCCGCCCACATCAAACAGCTGGGCTTTGACGGCAAATCGCTGATCAACCCGCGTCAGATTGATCTGCTGCACAACCTCTACGCACCGACCCAGAAAGAAGTGGATCACGCCCGCCGCGTCGTAGAAGCCGCTGAAGCCGCCGCTCGCGAAGGCCTCGGCGTGGTTTCCCTGAACGGCAAGATGGTGGACGGTCCGGTTATCGATCGCGCCCGTCTGGTGCTCTCCCGTGCAGAACTTTCCGGCATCCGCGAAGAATAAGGCAATCAAAATGACGCAGAAAATTGAACAATCTCAACGACAAGAACGGGTAGCGGCCTGGAATCGTCGCGCTGAATGCGATCTTGCCGCTTTCCAGAACTCGCCAAAGCAAACCTACCAGGCTGAAAAAGCGCGCGATCGCAAACTGTGCGCCAACCTGGAAGAAGCGATTCGTCGCTCTGGTTTACAGGACGGCATGACGGTTTCCTTCCATCACGCTTTCCGTGGCGGTGACCTGACCGTCAATATGGTGATGGACGTCATCGCGAAGATGGGCTTTAAAAACCTGACTCTAGCCTCCAGCTCCCTGAGTGATTGCCATGCGCCGCTGGTAGAACACATTCGCCAGGGCGTGGTTACCCGCATTTATACCTCTGGCCTGCGCGGTCCACTGGCGGAAGAAATCTCCCGCGGTCTGCTGGCGGAACCGGTGCAAATCCACTCTCACGGCGGACGTGTGCATCTGGTACAGAGCGGCGAACTGAATATTGATGTGGCTTTCCTCGGCGTCCCATCCTGTGATGAATTCGGTAATGCCAACGGCTACACCGGTAAAGCCTGCTGCGGCTCCCTCGGCTATGCAATGGTTGATGCCGACAACGCGAAACAGGTTGTGATGCTCACTGAAGAACTGCTGCCTTATCCGCATAATCCGGCAAGCATTGAGCAAGATCAGGTTGATCTGATCGTCAAAGTTGATCGCGTTGGCGATGCCGCGAAAATCGGCGCTGGCGCGACCCGTATGACCACTAACCCGCGCGAACTGCTTATTGCCCGTAGCGCTGCGGATGTGATTGTCAACTCAGGCTACTTTAAAGAAGGTTTCTCCATGCAGACCGGCACCGGCGGCGCATCGCTGGCGGTAACCCGTTTCCTGGAAGACAAAATGCGTAGCCGCGATATTCGCGCCGACTTCGCCCTTGGCGGTATTACCGCAACGATGGTTGATCTGCACGAAAAAGGGCTGATCCGCAAACTGCTGGATGTACAGAGCTTTGACAGCCACGCTGCACAATCGCTGGCCCGTAACCCCAATCACATCGAAATCAGCGCCAACCAGTACGCTAACTGGGGTTCAAAAGGCGCATCGGTTGATCGTCTCGACGTGGTGGTACTGAGCGCGCTGGAAATTGACACCCAGTTCAACGTTAACGTGCTGACCGGCTCTGACGGCGTACTGCGTGGTGCTTCCGGTGGTCACTGCGATACCGCGATTGCCTCTGCGCTTTCCATCATCGTCGCGCCGCTGGTACGCGGTCGTATTCCGACTCTGGTGGATAACGTGCTGACCTGCATCACCCCGGGCTCCAGTGTCGATATTCTGGTCACTGACCACGGTATCGCAGTTAACCCGGCACGTCCGGAGCTGGCAGAACGTCTGCAGGAAGCGGGCATTAAAGTGGTTTCCATTGAGTGGCTGCGTGAACGTGCGCGTCTGCTGACCGGTGAACCACAGCCGATTGAATTCACCGACCGCGTCGTTGCCGTTGTGCGTTACCGCGATGGCTCGGTGATCGATGTTGTGCATCAGGTGAAGGAATAAGCCATGCACCTGCTTCCTGAACTCGCCAGCCACCATGCGGTATCAATTCCCGAGCTGCTCGTCAGCCGGGATGAAAGGCAAGCACGGCAACACGTCTGGCTCAAGCGCCATCCTGTTCCACTGGTCTCCTTTACCGTGGTTGCGCCTGGGCCGATTAAAGACAGCGAGGTCACACGCCGAATTTTTAATCATGGCGTGACAGCCTTGCGTGCCTTAGCCGCAAAACAGGGCTGGCAAATTCAGGAGCAGGCTGCACTGGTTTCCGCCAGCGGGCCGGAGGGCATGTTGAGCATTGCCGCCCCGGCTCGCGACCTCAAGCTCGCCACCATTGAGCTTGAACATAGTCATCCTCTCGGGCGGTTATGGGATATCGATGTCCTGACACCCGAAGGCGAAATTCTCTCCCGCCGCGACTATTCACTGCCGCCTCGCCGCTGCCTGTTGTGCGAGCAAAGCGCAGCTGTTTGCGCGCGTGGAAAAACCCATCAACTGACCGATTTACTCAACCGCATGGAGGCGCTGCTGAACGATGTCGATGCCTGCAACGTCAACTAAAAACACAAAGCTTGCGACGTCATTAATCGATGAGTACGCCCTGCTGGGCTGGCGCGCCATGCTGACTGAAGTCAATCTGTCACCGAAACCAGGCCTCGTGGATCGCATTAACTGCGGTGCGCATAAAGATATGGCGCTGGAAGATTTCCACCGCAGCGCGCTGGCGATTCAGGGCTGGTTACCCCGTTTCATTGAATTTGGTGCCTGTAGTGCTGAAATGGCACCAGAAGAGGTACTCCACGGATTACGCCCAATAGGTATGGCTTGCGAAGGTGATATGTTCCGCGCCACTGCGGGCGTAAACACGCATAAAGGCAGCATTTTTTCTTTAGGGCTACTGTGTGCGGCAATTGGCCGTTTGCTTCAACTCAACCAGTCGATAACGCCAATAACAATTTGTGCGACGGCGGCAAGTTTCTGCCGTGGCCTGACCGATCGCGAACTGCGTACCAATAATTCACAACTGACGGCAGGTCAACGGTTGTACCAGCAGCTTGGCCTTACCGGCGCACGCGGTGAAGCCGAAGCGGGTTATCCACTGGTGATCAACCACGCCCTGCCGCATTACCTCACTCTGCTGGATCAGGGGTTAGATCCTGAACTGGCACTGCTCGATACCTTACTCCTACTGATGGCGATCAACGGCGATACCAACGTTGCATCGCGCGGTGGCGAGGGGGGCCTGCGCTGGCTACAGCGCGAGGCGCAAACATTATTGCAAAAAGGGGGCATCCGAACCCCCGCCGATCTCGATTATCTCCGGCAGTTCGACAGGGAGTGTATCGAACGAAATCTCAGTCCAGGCGGCAGTGCCGACCTGCTGATCCTTACTTGGTTTTTAGCACAGATTTAATTATTTAAGCACTTGATAAAATTGGAATATTAATTGTCGGAGAACCCGTATGTCTTTAGCAAAAGATAATATATGGAAATTATTGGCGCCCCTGGTGGTGATGGGTGTCATGTTTCTTATCCCTGTACCTGACGGTATGCCGCCGCAGGCGTGGCATTACTTTGCAGTGTTTGTGGCAATGATTGTCGGCATGATCCTCGAGCCAATTCCGGCAACGGCGATCAGTTTTATTGCGGTTACTATTTGCGTTATTGGCAGTAATTACCTGCTCTTTGATGCCAAAGAATTAGCTGACCCAGCGTTTAATGCGCAAAAACAGGCGCTGAAATGGGGTCTGGCTGGTTTTTCCAGCACCACGGTATGGCTGGTATTTGGCGCATTTATTTTTGCATTAGGGTATGAAGTTTCCGGGTTAGGTCGTCGCATTGCCCTTTTCCTGGTGAAATTCATGGGCAAACGCACGCTGACGTTGGGTTATGCGATTGTCATTATCGACATTCTGCTGGCACCGTTTACACCGTCCAACACCGCGCGTACCGGGGGTACGGTTTTTCCGGTCATTAAAAACCTGCCGCCGCTGTTTAAATCATTCCCGAACGATCCGTCCGCGCGTCGTATTGGCGGCTATTTGATGTGGATGATGGTCATTAGTACCAGTCTGAGTTCGTCCATGTTTGTCACCGGTGCGGCACCAAACGTACTGGGTCTGGAGTTCGTCAGCAAAATTGCCGGTATCCAGATTAGCTGGTTGCAGTGGTTCCTCTGCTTCCTGCCGGTTGGGGTTATCTTGCTTATCATTGCGCCGTGGCTTTCCTACGTGCTGTACAAACCGGAAATCACACACAGTGAAGAAGTGGCAACCTGGGCGGGTGATGAACTAAAAACCATGGGTGCGCTGACACGCAGAGAGTGGACGCTGATTGGTCTTGTATTGCTCAGCTTAGGTTTGTGGGTATTTGGCAGTGAAGTCATTAATGCTACTGCGGTAGGTCTGCTGGCAGTTTCGCTAATGCTGGCCCTGCACGTTGTGCCGTGGAAAGACATTACCCGCTATAACAGCGCATGGAACACACTGGTCAACCTGGCAACTCTGGTTGTGATGGCTAATGGCCTGACTCGTTCTGGTTTTATTGACTGGTTCGCCGGTACCATGAGTACGCACCTGGAAGGATTCTCACCAAACGCAACGGTGATTGTACTGGTTCTGGTGTTCTACTTTGCGCACTACCTGTTTGCCAGCCTGTCTGCGCACACCGCAACCATGCTGCCGGTTATTCTGGCCGTCGGTAAAGGTATTCCGGGCGTACCAATGGAACAACTGTGTATCCTGCTGGTGCTGTCTATCGGTATCATGGGCTGTCTGACGCCGTATGCAACCGGTCCTGGGGTGATTATTTACGGCTGTGGCTATGTGAAATCAAAAGATTACTGGCGTCTTGGCGCAATCTTCGGGGTGATTTACATCTCTATGTTGCTGTTGGTTGGCTGGCCGATTCTCGCCATGTGGAACTAATACGTTCGCCAAACGCTGAATAAATCATCACGCCCGCCAGGTAAGCCCACCTGGCGGGCTTTTTTATGATTTAATAGATAGTATTCAGTGTATGTATGAGTTCCACACCCATTATGAAAGCATTCTGGCGTAACGCCGCGTTGCTCGCGGTTTCTCTGCTTCCCTTCTCTTCTGCCAACGCCGTAGCGTTGCAGGCAAAACAGTTTGGCGATTTTGATCGCTATGTCCTGGCCCTCTCCTGGCAAACCGGATTTTGCCAGAGTCAACACGATCGAAATCGTAACGAACGAGATGAATGTCGCCTGCAAACCGAAACGACCAACAAAGCTGATTTTCTGACCGTACATGGTCTGTGGCCAGGATTGCCTAAATCGGTTGCTGCCCGTGGTGTTGATGAACGCCGCTGGATGCGCTTCGGTTGCGCTACTCGCCCAATCCCGAATCTACCAGAAGCGCACGCCAGCCGAATGTGTTCATCGCCGGAAACCGGGTTATCGCTGGAAACAGCCGCTAAACTAAGTGAAGTCATGCCAGGAGCTGGCGGACGTTCCTGCCTGGAACGCTACGAATATGCCAAACACGGTGCCTGCTTTGGTTTTGATCCAGACGCATACTTCGGCACGATGGTACGCCTGAATCAAGAAATTAAAGAGAGCGAAGCCGGAAAATTCCTTGCGGATAACTACGGTAAGACAGTGAGCCGCCGTGACTTTGACGCCGCCTTTGCCAAAAGCTGGGGAAAAGAGAACGTGAAAGCAGTTAAGCTAACGTGTCAGGGTAACCCTGCGTATTTGACTGAAATTCAGATCTCGATCAAAGCTGACGCCATCAACGCTCCGCTTTCTGCAAACTCATTCTTGCCACAACCACACCCAGGCAACTGTGGCAAAACCTTTGTGATTGATAAAGCAGGTTATTAATCCTCTGATTTACAAAAGACGCTAATTCGTCTTCCATAAACCATGACGATTAAGATTTATACATAATGCGCTACATTGAGGAATTCCCTGAATGTGACGCAAATCACTTCAAAGAGTGAGCAACAGTCAGTATCATCATGTGAGTTAAACCCTCGCCGCCTGACGGTGAGGGTTTTCTTTTGGGTATGTTTATCTGCGACACTCGCAGTACCGACGACATGGAGTAAAAATGTCCAGACCAACTATCATCATTAACGACCTGGATGCCGAACGCATCGATATTCTGCTGGAGCAACCCGCCTATGCTGGTTTGCCAATCGCCGACGCGTTAAACGCAGAGTTGGATCGCGCCCAAATGTGTTCGCCAGAAGAGATGCCACACGACGTGGTGACAATGAACAGCCGGGTTAAATTCCGCAATCTTAGCGATGGCGAAGTGCGTGTGCGCACGCTGGTGTATCCGGCAAAAATGACCGATAGCAATACTCAGCTTTCCGTTATGGCTCCGGTAGGTGCCGCACTGCTGGGGCTGCGCGTTGGCGATTCCATTCACTGGGAACTTCCGGGCGGCGTTGCAACCCACCTTGAAGTGCTGGAACTCGAATACCAGCCAGAAGCTGCTGGCGACTACCTGCTTTAATCCCATCTGCACAAGCGATAACTCGCTTTGCCCAGAGGATGCACTCGCATCCTCTTTCCGCTCAAATATCAACCAGATTTATCATTTTGCTCTTAAGCGCAGCATTCTAATCTGAACTGGTTATTCATCTGCGGAACCTCATATGAGCGAAGCTCTCGGTATCACTGCATTTTATATATTCATAGCCGCAATTATTGTTGCTGCAGTGCTATACCTTGAACAACGCTGGTAGCGCCTGGTTTTATTTATTTTCCAGCTCAATAGCAAATTCAGATCAAATCAGCCTCGCAAATTATAGATTCATAACCAATAATGTGCTGTTATGTATACATGCAAAAACAAGGAGAGAATGCTTATGTACAAAACAATCATCATGCCAGTGGATGTTTTCGAAATGGAATTGAGCGACAAAGCGGTTCGCCACGCTGAATTCCTCGCCCAGGATGACGGAGTTATTCATCTACTTCACGTACTACCGGGGTCAGCCAGCCTGAGCCTGCACCGTTTTGCCGCTGATGTGCGTCGTTTTGAAGAGCATCTGCAACATGAAGCAGAAGAACGTCTGCAAACGATGGTCAGCCACTTCACCATCGATCCTTCCCGCATTAAGCAACATGTCCGTTTTGGTAGTGTGCGGGATGAAGTTAACGAGTTAGCGAAAGAACTTGATGCAGATGTAGTAGTGATTGGTTCGCGCAACCCATCGATTTCGACCCATCTGTTAGGTTCTAACGCCTCAAGCGTTATCCGCCACGCCAATCTGCCGGTGCTGGTTGTGCGTTAATTGCCAGAATAAATATCCCGCCCTGCCCGGAGCCATCCCGGCGGGGCTTTTTATTGCCATAAAAAAGCCGCCAGGTTTGACCCCGGCGGCTAAGCAATTGCAGGTGAATCTTACTTCTTCTTATGCAGTTTTGGTGCGAATCAGGTAGTCAAAAGCACTCAGAGAGGCTTTGGCACCTTCGCCAGTGGCGATGATGATCTGCTTGTACGGAACCGTCGTACAGTCACCCGCTGCGAACACGCCTTTCACGTTGGTTTCGCATTTCGCATCAATGATAATCTCGCCCATGCGGTTACGTTCGACTGCGCCTTCGAGCCAGTTGGTGTTCGGCAGCAGACCAATCTGCACGAAAATACCGGCCAGTTCGATGTTGTGAATATCGCCGCTGACACGATCTCGATATTCCAGACCAATGACTTTGCTGCCGTCGCCTTTCACTTCCGTAGTTTGCGCATTCAGAATAATGTCGACGTTTTTCAGGCTGCGCAGTTTGTCCTGCAGAACCTGGTCGGCTTTCATTTCTGGCGCAAATTCCAGCAGCGTTACGTGCTCAACGATACCCGCCAGGTCGATTGCCGCTTCCACGCCGGAGTTACCGCCGCCGATAACCGCTACGCGTTTGCCTTTAAACAGCGGGCCGTCGCAGTGCGGGCAGTAGGTCACGCCTTTGGTGCGATACTGATCTTCGCCCGGAACGTTCATGTTGCGCCATTTTGCACCGGTCGCCACGATAATGCTGCGTGCTTTCAGTACCGCGCCAGAAGCTGTTTCAATCTGATGCAGACCACCTTCAACCGCTGCCGGGATCAGTTTGCTGGCGCTCTGGCTGTCGATCACATCAACGTCGTATTCATCAACGTGAACTTTCAGCGCTCCTGCCAGCTTCTGCCCTTCAGTCTTCGGTACAGAAATGTAGTTTTCGATATCAACGGTATCGAGGATCTGACCACCAAAACGTTCGCCCATCAGACCAGTACGGATGCCTTTACGTGCGGAGTAAATTGCTGCCGCTGCACCCGCTGGGCCGGAACCGACGATTAATACGTCATAAGCATCACGCTTGTTCAGCTCTTCTGCCGCACGTTTTTCCGCGCCAGTATCAATTTTGGCGACGATTTCAGTCAACGTCATGCGACCCTGACCAAACTCTTTCCCGTTTACGAATACTGCCGGAACGCCCATCACGTTGCGATCGGTGATTTCGTTCTGGAAGGTACCTCCGTCAATTGCAGTGTGCTTGATGCGCGGGTTCAGTACGCTCATCAGGTTCAGCGCCTGCACCACATCCGGGCAGTTGTGGCAAGAGAGCGAGTAATAGGTTTCGAATTCAAAATCACCGTCAATATGGCGAATCTGCTCCAGCAGAGACTGCGCTTCTTTCGACGGATGACCACCGGTCCACAACAACGCCAGTACCAGCGAGGTAAACTCGTGGCCCAGCGGGGAACCTGCAAAACGTGGCCCCTGGTTAGAACCTGGGTTGGTGATCAGGAAAGACGGCTTACGCACCGGCAAGCTGTTATCTTCTTTAAAGGTGACTTTGTCTGACAGTTCTGCGATTTCAGCCAACAGTTCCTTGATTTCTGCCGATTTAGCGCTGTCATCCAGCGTGGCAATTAACTCAACAGGCTTGGTCAATTTCTCAAGGTAAGCCTTGAGTTGAGTTTTCATATTTGTGTCGAGCATGTTTATCTCCTGGGCTTTAAACATCATCATGCAAGCGGCCTCTGCGGCTACCTGGATGCAGCTTGCATCATGGTGCGGGGAAGAAAATCGGGTGCCGCAGCACCCGAAGAATTAGGTGAATTTCCGAAGTATTTCGCGCCGGAGTTGGTAGCGCGAAAGACGAAGGAAATTTAGATTTTACCAACCAGGTCCAGAGACGGAGCCAGAGTTGCTTCACCTTCTTTCCATTTAGCCGGGCAAACTTCACCTGGGTGAGAAGCTACGTACTGTGCTGCTTTGATTTTACGCAGCAGGTCAGACGCGTCACGGCCAATGCCTTCAGCGGTAACTTCGATTGCCTGGATGATACCCTGCGGGTCAACAACGAAGGTCGCACGGTCAGCCAGACCTTCATCTTCACGCATGTTGTCGAAGTTACGGGTCAGGGCGCCAGTCGGGTCGCCGATCATCGCATATTTGATTTTAGCGATGGTTTCAGAGCTGCTGTGCCATGCTTTGTGGGTGAAGTGAGTATCGGTAGATACTGCGTATACGTCTACGCCCAGTTTCTGCAGTTCTTCGTAGTGGTCAGCAACGTCACCCAGTTCGGTCGGGCATACGAAAGTAAAGTCAGCCGGGTAGAAGAAGAAGACGCTCCAGCGGCCTTCGGTATCTTTTTCGGTGATTTCGATGAATTCGCCGTTTTTGAATGCCTGGTTTTTAAAAGGTTTAATTTTGGTGTTAATCAAGGACATCTATACTTCCTCCGTGTTTTCGATGAGATGTAAGGTAACCAATTTTTGCCGATTCGGCTAATGCGTTTCCATTATCAAATCGATAAGTTTTACCTTACAACCTTCGTAAGACAACTTTGTGAACTTTGCACCGCCAGCGGCGATAAAAAGTAAAATGGCCCCCTTTCCAGGTGACCGTGTAATCTGAACTACCCTTTGGTATCTTCAGCGCCTGCCTGCAGGCTGAGGTGTTGCCCTTACAAATGCAACAACGACATGGATTACAACACCCTCATAAACAAAGGGCAATCACCTGATCTAAGCTCTTACCTATGGCAGTGATAGGTTATGCCTTTTACCCGACTTTTGCACTGACTGAAAAGGACAAATTAATGTTAAAAAAGATACTTTTACTGGCTCTGCTTCCTGCAATCGCCTTCGCAGAGGAACTTCCTGCCCCAGTAAAAGCGATTGAAAAACAGGGCATTACAATCATCAAAACGTTCGATGCTCCCGGAGGAATGAAAGGTTATCTCGGAAAGTATCAGGATATGGGCGTCACCATCTACCTGACTCCAGATGGTAAGCACGCTATCTCCGGTTACATGTACAACGAGAAAGGTGAAAACCTGAGTAACACACTTATCGAAAAAGAAATTTACGCACCAGCCGGACGCGAAATGTGGCAACGGATGGAACAATCCCACTGGCTCCTCGACGGTAAAAAAGACGCGCCGGTCATTGTTTACGTCTTCGCCGATCCGTTCTGCCCATATTGTAAACAGTTCTGGCAGCAGGCGCGCCCGTGGGTAGATTCTGGCAAAGTGCAATTAAGAACATTGTTGGTTGGGGTTATCAAGCCAGAAAGCCCGGCGACAGCAGCGGCAATTCTTGCCTCCAAAGATCCCGCAAAAACCTGGCAAGAATATGAAGCCTCTGGTGGCAAGCTTAAGCTAAACGTGCCTGCAAACGTAAGTACAGAGCAAATGAAAGTGTTAAGCGACAACGAGAAACTGATGGACGATCTGGGGGCAAATGTCACACCAGCTATCTATTACATGAGTAAGGAAAATACTCTGCAACAGGCCGTGGGGTTGCCCGATCAGAAAACGCTTAATATCATTATGGGGAATAAATAAAATATAATTCATGGATGGTTGAAATATATCCCTGCTTTTCAACCATCCTAAAAAAGCATGAATTGCTCGCTCTACCCTAAGTGGCTGTGCTATTTTAGAAAAACTTAATCCTGAGTTAAGCAAAAAAACATAATACAAATAAATACAACAGCAACATTATTGATCAAGTGAATGATTTATAGAAGAGATAATATAACGGAGTATGTTATGGCGAATCTTTATGACCTAAAAAAATTTGATCTGAATTTACTGGTCATATTTGAGTGTATTTATCAACATCTCAGCATTAGTAAAGCGGCAGAATCATTATATATAACGCCCTCTGCTGTTAGTCAGTCGTTACAACGTTTACGTGCGCAATTTAATGACCCGTTATTCATTCGCTCAGGGAAAGGTATCGCGCCGACTACGACAGGGTTAAATCTGCATCATCATCTTGAGAAAAATCTCAGAGGCATTGAACAAACGATCAATATTGTTAATAAGTCTGAGCTAAAGAAAAATTTTATTATCTACGGTCCTCAGCTTATTTCTTGTACTAATAACAACATGCTAATCCGCTGTCTTAGACAAGATACTTCAATCGATATAGAATGCCATGACATACTGCTTTCAGCTGAAAATGCCGAAGAACTGTTGGTTCAACGCAAAACTGACCTGGCAATTACACTACAACCAGTAATTAGCCGCTCTGTCATCTGCATGCCGTTACATACTATTCGCAATTCTCTTATATGTAGCAACAAACATCCTCGTATTACCGATACCAGTAACTATGAACAAATTATCGCCGAAGAATTCACCTTGTTGATATCTAAATCAGCAGGGATTGACGAAATTCAAATGGACATAGATGAACGTTTTATGAACCGTAAAGTTTCATTTCGCAGTTCTTCTTTGTTGACGATAATTAATAGTATTTCTGTTACTGACTTATTGGGCATTGTGCCCACCGAACTGTACGATTTACATCGTGATTTTTTGAAGTTACAAGAGATAAAACTGGAACAACCACTTCCTGCGGTTAAACTTTATATTTCCTATAACAAGGCTTCGTTGAACAACCTTGTCTTCTCACGATTCATAGATCGTTTAAATGATAGCTTCTGATTTATTACCACTGATAAATGTTATATTACGCATCAATTGATTCATTGTGTAAATATAAAATAATGTGCTCTATCTTGCTTCGTTTACCCTATAATTAGCGGATTCATCTCACGAGTCACCCCGTAACGTTCAGAGAGCGTTTTCAGATGTCTATTTATAAAATCCCGCTTCCACTGAATATTCTGGAAGCTGCAAAAGAACGTATTACCTGGACACTTAACACCCTACCCCGCGTCTGCGTTTCTTTTTCGGGTGGTAAAGATTCCGGATTAATGCTGCATCTGACCGCCGAACTTGCCCGACAAATGGGCAAAAAAATTTGTGTTTTATTTATCGACTGGGAAGCTCAGTTCTCTTGCACCATTAACTATGTTCAGTCCCTGCGCGAGTTGTACACCGATGTCATCGAAGAGTTTTACTGGGTTGCGCTCCCGCTTACAACGCAAAATTCCCTATCACAATACCAACCCGAATGGCAGTGCTGGGAACCTGATGTCGAATGGGTACGTCAGCCTCCGCAAGATGCGATAACCGATCCTGACTTTTTCTCCTTTTACCAGCCAGGCATGACCTTCGAACAATTTGTGCGTGAGTTTGCCGAATGGTTTTCACAAAAACGTCCGGCGGCGATGATGATCGGCATCCGTGCGGATGAGTCCTACAACCGTTTTGTCGCCATCGCCAGTTTAAATAAACAACGTTTTGCCGATGATAAGCCCTGGACCACTGCCGCACCAGGCGGTCATAGCTGGTACATTTACCCCATCTACGACTGGAAAGTCGCTGATATCTGGACCTGGTATGCTAGCCATCAACGCCTCTGTAACCCACTGTATAATATAATGTATCAGGCAGGCGTTCCTCTACGTCATATGCGAATTTGCGAACCTTTTGGTCCGGAACAACGGCAAGGATTATGGCTCTATCACGTTATCGAACCGGATCGCTGGGCTGCTATGTGCGCACGAGTCAGCGGGGTAAAAAGTGGCGGCATTTACGCCGGACATGACAACCATTTTTATGGTCATCGGAAAATCCTCAAGCCCGAACATTTAGACTGGCAGGAGTATGCATTATTGCTACTCAACAGCATGCCGGAGAAAACAGCTGAGCATTATCGCAATAAAATCGCCATTTATTTGCACTGGTATCAGAAAAAAGGCATCGAGGTTCCACAAACCCAGCAAGGGGACATTGGCGCGAAAGATATCCCCTCCTGGCGGCGAATATGCAAAGTTTTACTCAATAACGATTACTGGTGTCGGGCATTATCATTTAGCCCGACCAAAGCGAAGAACTATCAGCGTTATAACGAACGAATAAAAGGAAAACGTCAGGAATGGGGGATACTATGCAACAACGATTAACGCAGGATTTAACCCAATTTCTCGCCAGCTTGCCGGAAGACGATCGCATCAAAGCGATTAATGAAATCCGCATGGCGATCCATCAGGTTAGCCCCTTTCGAGAAGAGCCTGTGGATTGCGTTCTGTGGGTTAAAAACAGCCAACTTATGCCTAATGATTACAACCCAAACAACGTGGCACCACCCGAAAAAAAACTGCTGAAAAAATCCATTGAAATAGATGGTTTTACCCAACCCATTGTGGTCACGCATACGGATAAAAATGCCCTGGAAATCGTGGATGGTTTTCACCGCCATGAAATTGGTAAAGGCTCATCATCGTTAAAATTACGCTTAAAAGGTTATTTGCCGGTGACCTGTCTGGAAGGTACGCGTAATCAACGCATCGCCGCGACTATTCGTCATAATCGCGCCCGTGGACGTCACCAAATCACTGCCATGTCAGAAATCGTCCGTGAACTCAGCCAGTTGGGATGGGACGATAATAAAATTGGCAAAGAGCTGGGAATGGACAGCGACGAGGTGCTGCGCCTGAAACAAATTAATGGCCTGCAAGAGTTGTTTGCCGACCGTCAATATTCCCGTGCCTGGACTGTCAAATAACTACAGCTGGCGCAGGCGTTCAGCTGCTGCCAGCAACGTCGATTCCTTCTTGGCAAAACAGAGACGAATCAGTTTATGGGGGAAGGGATCGGCGCAAAATACCGACAGCGGGATCGCCGCTACACCGTGCTCCCGCGTCAGCCACTGGCAAAACTCAACGTCATCCAGCGAAGAAACCGCGCTGTAATCCACCAGCAAAAAGTAAGTGCCTTCGCACGGTAAAATCTCCAGCCGACTCTCACTTAAGGCATTCACCAGAATATCGCGTTTTTGGCGATAAAAGTCCGGTAACGCAAGATAATGCTCAGGTTCTGCACGTAGCATATCCGCAAGTGCCAGCTGTGCCGGGGTATTCACCGAAAAGGTCAGATACTGGTGTACCTTGCGAATTTCAGCGCTGATGGGCGCTGGCGCAACGCAATAACCCACTTTCCAGCCGGTCATATGATAGGTCTTGCCAAATGAAGAAACTGCCACCGCCCGCTCACGCAGCTGCGGATGCGCCAGCACGCTGGCATGGCCCTGTTGTGAAAAGTTGATGTGCTCGTAAACTTCATCGCTAATGACAAAAATCTCGTGCCCGGCAATTGCCTGCCACAAAGCGGCGAAATCAGCCTGCTGCCAGACAGTTGCACTGGGGTTATGCGGGGTGTTGAGGATCACCAGTCGGGTGCGCTCGCTTAACAATGCGGCAAATTCCTGCCAGTCCACGCGAAAATGCGGTGGTTGCAGTGCAATACGTTTCACTATTCCCCCCGAAAGCGCGATGGCGGGCGCGTAACTGTCATAGCTGGGATCAAAGCAGATCACTTCATCACCATTGCGCACCAATGCGGTAATCGCTGCATATAACGCTTCCGTCGCCCCTGCCGTTACGGTGATATCGCTATCGGCATCCGGTTGATAGCCATACAGACGTTCCGTTTTCTGAGCAATCGCCTCGCGCAAGGCCTGCACGCCAGTCATAGGCGCGTATTGGTTTGCCCCCTGGGCAACGTGGTACGCCAGGCGCTCCTGCAAATAGCGCGGACCATCAAAATCAGGAAAGCCTTGCGACAGGTTAATTGCCTGGTGTTGCTGCGCCAGCGCGCTCATCTGGGTGAAAATAGTGGTGCCAAGTTGTGGAAGTTTGCTTTGTGGAATCAGAGGGTTATTTGTCATTTTTATTGTACCTGACGAAGTTGCGTGTTGAAGGCACTATAACACGATGCTAGTATTTGGCAATCAAGACGTTTAGATGTCTAAATAAAACAATAAGGACAACACAACATGCCTCACAATCCTATCCGCGTGGTCGTCGGCCCAGCTAACTACTTTTCACATCCAGGCAGTCTCAATCACCTGCATGATTTTTTCACTGATGAACAGCTTTCTCGCGCGGTGTGGATCTACGGCGAACGCGCCATTGCAGCGGCGCAAACAAAACTTCCGCCAGCGTTTGAACGGCCAGGGGCAAAGCATATTTTGTTTCGCGGTCATTGCAGCGAAAGCGGTGTACAACAACTGGCGGCTGACTCCGGTGACGATCGCAGCGTGGTGATTGGCGTCGGCGGCGGCGCACTGCTCGACACCGCAAAAGCCCTCGCCCGCCGTCTCGGTCTGCCGTTTGTTGCCGTTCCGACGATAGCCGCTACCTGCGCCGCCTGGACACCGCTCTCCGTCTGGTATAACGATGCCGGACAGGCGCTGCATTTTGAGATTTTCGACGACGCCAATTTTATGGTGCTGGTGGAACCAGAGATTATCCTCAATGCGCCGCAAGAATATCTGCTGGCGGGGATCGGTGACACGCTGGCGAAATGGTATGAAGCGGTGGTGCTGGCTCCGCAACCAGAAACGTTGCCGCTAACCGTGCGGCTGGGGATCAATAATGCGCAGGCCATTTGCGACGTCTTGTTAAACAGTAGCGAACAGGCGCTGAGCGATCAGCAAAAACAACAGTTAACGCAATCATTTTGCGATGTGGTGGATGCTATTATTGCTGGTGGTGGGATGGTCGGTGGTCTGGGCGATCGTTTTACGCGTGTGGCGGCGGCCCATGCCGTGCATAACGGTCTGACCGTGCTGCCGCAAACCGAGAAGTTTCTTCACGGCACCAAAGTCGCCTACGGAATTCTGGTGCAAAGCGCCTTGCTGGGTCAGGATGATGTGCTGGCACAATTAACCGGGGCGTATCAGCGTTTTCATCTGCCGACTACGCTGGCGGAGCTGGAAGTGGATATCAATAATCAGGCGGAGATCGACAACGTGATTGCCCACACCTTACGTCCGGTGGAATCCATTCATTACCTGCCAGTCACGCTGACACCAGATACGTTGCGTGCAGCGTTCGAAAAAGTGGAATCGTTTAAAGCCTGACGTACACATTTAGCAGCAGCGCGCGCCGCCTTTTCCACCGTAGCGCGCGTCCTGCCGCTCACGGAAAAACTCTTCGTAGGTCATCGGCGTTTGATCGGGATGGTTAACCCGCATATGTTCGACATAGTTGTCGTAATCAGGCATACCAATCATCAGCTTCGCCGCCTGACCTAAATATTTTCCGGCTTTTGCCAGTGAATCAAACATCAATACCTCCGGTAAACAGGTTGCTGAAATATTGCCGGATACGGCGCGAACACCTTATCCGGCCTGGAATTGCTGAGAGTAAGGGGAACCCTCGGCACTATGCCAACATTCCCCCCTCACTCTGACTTTAGTGCGCGCCTTTTGCCTGCGCCACGATCTCCTCGACATTTTCCGGCATTGGCTCATACGGCGTTTCTTTCGCCGTTGGCTTCGGCTCTTTCAATGCCGCCAGTGCCGTCTTAATCGAGAACAGTGCCAGAACCACCACGACCACCATAAAGAAGATGGTTAACCCGGCATCAAGACGGTTGTTGAACACCAGTTGCGCCAGTTGTGACTCAGTATACTGCGACGGAATATTGCCGCTGTCGATCATTGCCTGGAACTTATTAGCAATCGCCAGGAAGCCGACTTTCGCATCCGGGCTAAACGCTTTCTGCCAGCCTGCGGTCAGGGTACAAATCAGCAGCCAGGCCGTTGGTACCAGCGCCACCCAGGCGTAACGTTGACGTTTCATTTTGAACAGCACCACAGCACAGAGCATCAGCGCCATCCCTGCCAGCATCTGGTTGGCAATACCAAACAGCGGCCACAAGGTGTTAATACCGCCCAGCGGATCGACCACGCCCTGATGCAGGAAGTAGCCCCACGCCAGCACGCACAGCGCCGTTGCCAGCAGGTTAGCAGGCAGTGAATCGGTCCGTTTCAGGCCCGGAGACACCACGCCCAGCAGATCCTGCAACATAAAGCGCGCAGCACGCGTACCTGCATCCACCGCCGTCAGAATAAACAGTGCTTCAAACAGAATGGCGAAGTGATACCAGAACGCCACATCCATCATGCCGCCCAGCGCACCGTGCAGAATGTAGGCCATCCCCACCGCCAGGGTCGGCGCACCGCCCGCACGGGAAATGATCGACTGTTCACCCACTTCGCTGGCAATCTGGTTTAGCGTATCCGGGGTAATCGCAAAGCCCCAGCTACTCACCACCTGCGCGGCAGAAGCAACCACATCCGCCGTCCCTGCCGGAGCCAGCACCGCCATCGGGCTGTTCATGGCGAAGTACACACCCGGATCGATGATACAGGCGGAAACCAGCGCCATAATCGCTACGAAGGATTCCATTAACATCCCGCCGTAGCCGATAAAACACGCCTGCCCTTCGTTCGCCAGCATCTTCGGCGTGGTGCCGGAAGAGATCAGCGCATGGAAGCCAGACACCGCGCCACAGGCGATGGTGATAAACAGGAACGGGAACAGGTTACCGGTCCATACCGGGCCAGTACCATCAACAAATTTGGTCAGCGCAGGCATGGTCAGCGTCGGGCGCATAATCAAAATGCCTACCGCCAGACCGACGATAGTCCCGATTTTCAGGAAGGTTGAGAGGTAGTCACGCGGAGCCAGCAGCAGCCACACCGGCAGCACCGCCGCCACAAAACCGTAACCCACCAGCATCCAGGTCAGCTGCACGCCGGTAAAGTCAAAGTACGGTGCCCAGGTCGGGCTTTCTGCCACCCAGCCGCCAGAGATAATGGCGAAAATCAGGAACACCAGACCAATCACCGACACTTCGCCAATACGCCCCGGACGCAAATAGCGCAGGTAGATCCCCATAAACAGCGCCAGCGGAATGGTGAACGCAACGGTATACGTTCCCCACGGGCTATGAGTCAGGGCTTTCACCACGATCATCGCCAGTACTGCAAGGATAATGACCATGATCATAAAGCAGGCCACCAGCGCAATCACCCCGGCGGTTGGCCCCATCTCTTCTTTGACCAGCTCACCCAGCGAGCGACCGTCACGGCGCGTAGAAACAAACAGCACCATGAAATCCTGCACCGCACCGGCGAGAACCACCCCGGCGAGCAGCCAGATCATCCCCGGCAGGTAGCCCATTTGCGCCGCCAGCACCGGCCCAACCAGCGGACCTGCTCCGGCAATGGCCGCAAAATGGTGACCGAACAGCACTTTCTTGTCCGTCGGCACATAGTCCAGCCCGTCGTTATGGCGCACAGCTGGCGTCATACGCGTCGGGTCAACCGCCAGCACATTTTTGGCGATATACAGGCCATAAAAACGGTAAGCGATCAGATAGATACAGACCGACGCCACCACAATCCACAGCGCGTTGATCTGTTCCCCACGATTTAAAGCAATGTATCCCAGAGCAAATGCTCCCATTACAGAGAGCACTGTCCAGACGAGGTATTTCCCTGATTTGTTCATAGTTGTTATCCGTGTGCGTGTCCATAGAGATGTTACATTTTGTTTCTATAACATCTTTGTACAATTTAACAACACAGCAACCATGTAAATCGGAGTTGAAACCAATATTTAACTTAACAATGTTAACTCGATCACTCCGTTAACCGAGTTTTCCTGCAATCTCATTTAATTCTGTCGGGCTCATCCCAAAACTGCCGTACCCAGCCGACAGGTGCAGCAACGCCGCCCCTGTTCATCGAAAACAACGATTTCCCAGCTCTGATTTTGCCGCCCAAGATGCAGCGGCTGGCAGATGCCGCGTACCTTGCCTTCAGACACCGGGCGATGATGTGTGGCGTTAAGTTCCGTGCCCACCACACACTGTCCGTCGAGGGTCATCATAAATCCGGCCATCGATCCCAGCGTTTCCGCCAGCGCCGCCGACGCGCCGCCATGTAGTAAACCGAACGGCTGATGAGTACGGGTATCGACCGGCATTTCGGCTTCGAGTACATCATCGCCCAGACGGGTATACACAATTCCCAGATGCGCCACCATTGTGTTATCGCTGGTGGCGTTCAGCTCGTCGAGCGTTAAATGGCGTTTCCAGATCATGCTTATGCCCCCAGCGTCGAGCCGCCATCTACCACAATATCCTGTAGCGTGATATGGCTGGCGAGGTCAGAGGCGAGGAACAAAATCGTGTTGGCGATCTCTTGTGGACGGGCGATTTTCCCCAGCGGAATGCCGAGTTTAAACTGCTCGCCAAAGCCGCGAATACGCTGCTCTTCGGCGTCATCGCTCACCCACAGCGTGCGTTGCATATCGGTGTCGGTGGAGCCTGGCGAAACCACATTACAGCGCACGCCGCTACCCGCCAGTTCCAGCCCAACGCTCAACGCCAGGCTTTTCAGCGCCGCTTTCGACGCGCCATAAGCACTCATACCAATGCGCGGCGTGTGTGCGGCGTCGGACGCAACAGTAACAATCGCCCCGCCCCGCTGACGGCGAAACTGGTTCATGGTCTGCTGGAACAGGTTAAACGCACCGCCGACATTGACCGCAAAAGTCTGCTGCCAGTCCTCCTTACTGAGCTGATCGGTCGCGCCCATGCGCAAAATTCCCGCCGCATTGACCAGCACGTCCAGTCGCTCCGTTTCAGCTAACAGTCGCTGACATACCTGCGCCACCTGCGCAGCATCGGCAACATCCATTACTTCGGTCGCAAAAGGATATTGCTCCTGAGTAAACGCTTGATCAAAACCTGTAACTTTCGCCCCCGCCTCAACAAATGCCAGCGCCGTAGCATAGCCGATACCTTTCCCCGCGCCAGTTACCCAGACATTTTTACCGCTGAAATCCATTATTTCACCTCGCGGGAGAGTAGCTTCCACCAGGCGTCTATGGTCGGGTTTTTCGCCAGCATGACAAAGTCGATATCGCCATGCACTTTGCGCCAGCGCGCCGCCAGCGCCATCATGCGCACCGAATCCAGACCGTAGTCGATCAGGTTGTCGTCATCGAACGGTTCATCGGACTCGTCCAGCAACGGCAGGATCACCTCACGCAGCGCCGCTTTGCTGGCGGGGATAGGTGCTGGCAGTAATTCTTCGGTCATCACCACCCGGCCAGAACGTCCGGCCACATATTTCAGCGACATCAAATGCTCGTCACGGCTGAAATCAGCCAGCGCATCCGCCACCATAAACGGTTTAATATCGCGCATAAATGCGTCGGTTGCGGTGGTCATACAGCCAATGTGGGCATATACCCCGGTAATAATCAGCTGGTTACGTCCACTCTCTTTGAGCATTTGCTCCAGCGGGGAACGATGAAACGCGCTGTAGCGCCACTTCACCAGCACCGTGTCGTCGGCATCTGGCGTCAGGCGATCCACCACCTTTTGCTGTTCCGGCGAACGGGTCAGGCCAGGCCCCCACATATCATTCAACAGCGCCCGATCTTCATCGCTCTGCTCTTTCGGCTGGGCGGTGTAATAAACCGGGATATTGTGCTGTTTGCAGTAGTCGCGTAGTGCCGCAATATTCGCGATCACCTGCTCCATCATCGGGCAGTTCTCGCCCCAGAAGCTGACAAAATAGTCCTGCATATCATGGATTAACAACGCGGCACGTTGCGGTTCAAAGGCCCAGTCAACTTTATTCTGCGGAATATCGTGAGACTCCGGCAGTGCGTAAGCCTGTAATTTTGGAATAGCCATCGTGTTCTCTCCTTCAGGCTGATGCGCGTGACGCCAGCCACTGACGTAATTGTTTTTTATCGACTTTCCCGACCGCCGTCAGCGGAAGTGAATCCACACACTCCACGCGATCCGGTAATTTAAATTCGGCAATACCCTGTTCACGCAGGAAACGACGCACCTGCACCGCGCGTAGAGGCTCTTTTACCACCAGATAAGCACAGCTTTTTTCGCCCATCAGCTCATCTTCCATGCTCACCAGTGCGGCATAGATCACCGCCGGATGGCGCAGCAGCAGGTTTTCGATCTCTTCGGCAGCGATCTTCTCGCCGCCACGGTTGATCTGATCTTTCTCGCGCCCCTGCACGGTGATGTAACCCTCTGGATCAATAGAGATCAGATCGCCGGAACAGTAAAAACCGTTGGCATCAAAGGCACTGGCATTGTGCTGCGGGCTTTTGTAATAACCGCGGAAGGTGTACGGCCCGCGCGTCATCAGGCGTCCAACTTCCCCTTGCGGCAGTGGATTTCCTTCGGCATCGGCAACCCACACTTCATCGTCCGGGCACATTGGGTAACCCTGGGTATGGATAATTTTCTCCGCGCTATCATCAAGACGGGTGTAGTTCACCAGCCCTTCCGCCATGCCAAACACCTGCTGCAACTGGCAGCCAATCTCAGCGGGAATACGCGCCGCAAGCGTGGCAGAAAGACGTGCGCCGCCGACCTGTAACAGTTTCAGCGAGGCAAGCTGCGCCCGGCTTTCGCCTTCGGTCAGCGCCTGTAACCACAGGCTGACTGCGGGTGGCACCAGCGCGGTGACGTTCACCTGATGTTTTTCAATCAATGGGAAACAGAGCGTGGCGCTGGGATCGGCCGCCAGAACGACCGTTCCTCCGGCAAGAAAGACGCCCAGCGATCCCGGCGAACTCATGGCGTAGTTATGAGCCGCCGGGATCGCGCACAGGTAGCGTGTCTGTTGTGTGAACTGACAAATCTCGACGCTACGACGCACGCTGTAGTAGTAGTCGTTATGAGTGCGCGGGATCAGTTTCGGTGTGCCGGTGGTGCCGCCGGAAAGCTGGAAATAGGCCACTTCATCAGCAGGTGACGGCGTGGCAGTAAAATCCTCAGCCGGATGGTTAATCGCATCCTGCAAATTATGCTCACCGCTGTCGTTGTGCAGTTGCACCACGCGAATGGAGGAATGCTCTGCAACAAATGTATTGAGGAAATCATCCCCGCTAAACAGCGCATGCTGGCGATCGGCAATCAGTAACGCCGGTTCAATCTGGCTGGCATAGGCGTTCAGTTCACTACGCTGATGGCTGAACAGCGCCAGCACCGGCGCAACGCCCAGCTTCAGCAGCGCGAAAAAGGTAATATACAATTCAGCGACGTTACCCAGCTGTACCAGCGCGGTTTCACCAGGTTTAATGCCCTGGCGGCGCAAACTACAGGCGAGGTTATCTGCCGCCCGATTCAGCTCCCGGTAACTCAACTGCCGCTCGCCGTCGATGACCGCGATGCTGTCGCTTGCGGCATGACGGGTCAGAATGTCGGTCAGCGGCAAATCCTGCCAGTAGCCTTTTTCCCGATAGCGACGGGCAAACTCTTCCGGCCAGCGGGTGAATGGAATGCTCATCCTCACTCCTTAATGCAATCCAAAAACGTTCAACATGGTAGAAAGTTTGACGCCCGTTTCGCGCCACTCACCCAACGGTGACGACGCAGGCACAATCCCCGCTCCGGCAAACAGACGCACCTGATTTTCCCGCAGCTTCGCGCAGCGGATGGTCACCACCCACTCGCCGTTACCTTCGCTGTCACACCAACCCACAATGCCGCCAAACAGTTCGCGGTCGAACGGCTCCAGTTCAGCAATAACCTGGGTCGCGGCCTGATGCGGGAAACCGCTCAGCGCGGGGGTCGGATGCAGCAGACAGGCCAGCGTCAGTGCGTTCTCATGCGAATTCGCTTTACCTTCAAAGGGAGTTGCGAGATGCCACAGCGTCGGCGTGGTGATCAGTTGTGGAGAAGAAGGGACGTGTAACTCACTACTTCGTTCGCGCAGTACCTCTTTCATCGCCTGAGTCACCAGTTCATGTTCATGGCGATCTTTTTCTGACGCCAGCAGACGATTACCCGCTTCGCGATCGAGCACTTCATCCGGCTGACGACGCGCGGAACCGGCTAACGGAATGGAGCTAAAACGCTCGCCGTCTTTATGTAGCAGCAGTTCCGGGCTGGCCCCCAGCAGAACGCCACCATCAGCCAGCGGGACATGGAAGTTGTAACTAACCGGGTTTTGCGCAATCAACCGTTCCAGCAATACGCCACTATCAATGGCGGCGTCAGTGGTGATATCAATCAACCGTGACAACACCACTTTGTCGACCTGCGGCGTGGCGGTAAGTGCGGCGGCGCGAGCAACCATCTGTTCAAACGTGGTTTGATCCGGAATTGCCTGACGTTCCACCACGTTCAGCGACTGGCTGCGGGTGAAACGGCGTGCGGAAGCTTGTTTTTCCTGGCGGGAGAACGACTGCCAGGATTCAGGAATATACAGCGATGAAGGCTGACGTGGATCGAAGGGAATCGCCCCGACCATCACCGGATTTTTGATGCCCTTCGCTTTGGCATCGGCAAACAGCGCGGCGAGTTTTTGCTGGAAGGGACTGTCGGGCGAATCCCCGTTCACAGCCGGTTCATCGAAGCGGGCGAAACATCCTGACGTCGTAAAACTGCGGTACGGCGACATAAAGAAAAAGCGATTGGGCGCAAGTGTTGCCATGGTCTGCTGTACTTCCTCAGCCAGTGACGTATCCATATCATCCTCCACAAAATGATAAAGGCTTTAATAATGATTATCATTTATATTTTCGGTCGCTAACCTAAAAGCAAACGCGCACTATGTCAACTCTTGAGGTAACGCAATCTGCAACTCGGGGTTGCATCTGGTTGTGGTTACAATGAAAATGAGAAGCATTAACTTCATTAATAACAGGAAGCTGACTTGTGAGACTCGCCCCGCTCTACCGCAACGCCCTTCTATTAACAGGACTTTTGCTTTCAGGAATAGTCGCAGTTCAGGCCGCCGACTGGCCGCGTCAGATTACTGACAGCCGGGGCACTCATACCCTGGAAAGCCAGCCGCAGCGTATTGTTTCCACCAGCGTCACCCTGACCGGCTCACTGCTGGCGATTGATGCTCCGGTGATTGCCAGCGGCGCGACCACGCCGAATAACCGCGTCGCGGATGACCAGGGCTTTTTACGCCAGTGGAGCAAGGTGGCGAAAGAACGCAAACTGCAACGGCTCTATATCGGCGAACCGAGCGCCGAAGCCGTTGCCGCGCAAATGCCGGATCTGATTTTAATTAGCGCAACTGGCGGGGATTCGGCGCTGGCGCTGTACGATCAGCTTTCTACCATCGCCCCAACATTAATCATCAATTACGACGACAAAAGCTGGCAGGCGCTGTTAACGCAACTTGGCGAAATTACCGGGCATGAGAAACAAGCGGCAGAGCGGATTGCACAGTTTGATAAGCAACTGGCGGCGGCGAAAGAGCAAATCAAATTACCGCCGCAGCCGGTCACTGCCATTGTCTATACCGCCGCTGCACACAGTGCCAATCTCTGGACGCCGGAATCAGCACAAGGGCAGATGCTGGAACAACTCGGCTTTACGTTGGCGAAATTGCCCGCAGGGTTAAACGCCAGCCAAAGCCAGGGCAAACGTCATGATATCGTTCAGCTTGGTGGGGAAAATCTGGCTGCAGGGTTAAATGGCGAGTCACTATTCCTGTTCGCCGGTGATCAGAAAGATGCCGATGCTATTTATGCTAATCCGCTGCTCGCGCACCTGCCTGCAGTACAAAACAAGCAGGTTTATGCGCTGGGAACCGAGACGTTCCGACTGGATTACTACAGCGCCATGCAAGTGCTGGAACGACTTAAGGCGCTGTTTTAAGCATTAACTGTCGGACGCTGTCACCTGCGGCGGCGTCTGGCGAAAACGTCGCAACTCCACCAGCACCAGCAATAACAACACACCGATAATCAACAAACCAAAACCGCTCGCGCTTGCGGAAGCAACCGGTGTCATCATCGCTCCCAGACCGCCTAACAGCGCCGCACCTATGGCATCGCCCGTCACGTTTTGCGCCGTCCACAAACCGTTAATCCGCCCTAACATCGCTTCCGGGGTTTGCGTTTGCAGCATTGTGTATTGCAGCAACGAGCTGACCGCGCTCAGCCAGCCGAATAGCGCCAGACAAATCACGCCTAAAATCCACATCGGCATCAGGCCAAACAGCCCAATGGCGAGGAACGATCCCAGCGTGGAGAGCAGCATCAATAACCCTGGTCGCGCGCTATGTGCCAGCTTCCCGCTGGTTAACGCGCCAATAGCCGCGCCGAGCGGGATCGCCGCATAGAGAAAACCAATCTGTGCCGCCGACATCTGCCAGTTGTCAGCCAGCGCCGGATACAGTACCCGCACCGCGCTCGCCATCGTCAATAAACCACCCAGCAGCGCAATCCCTCCCACCAGCGGGCTGGCGAGCAGAAAACGAAATCCTGCCAGTAATGATTTCAACGGATGCTCACGCGGCTGAGGTGGCGGTGGCAACGCCGGAAGGCTTAATAACGGCAGCAAGGTAATAAACGTGCCCGCCGCCGCCAGCCCGTAGTTCCAGGCTACGCCGCCGGTCGCCAGCAATAAACCGCCAATCATGGGCGAAATCACCGACCCCAGGCGCACGGTCAACATGGTGATCGCCCCGGCCTGCATTAAGTTTTCACGCCCTACCAGTGCAGGTGTCGCCGCCAGTAGCGCCGTAACGCCAAGTGATGCGAAAAAACCATCCCATAAACCAAGTAAATAGATTGCCAACAATGACGGCTCCGGCAGCAGTGCATTAAGGCACAGTCCAATGAAGCCAATGCCACAGGTGCCGCGCGCCAGCAAAATCACTTTTTTGCGTTCATAGCGATCCGCCAGCACACCGCCGACCATCAGGCCAACAAACATCGCGCCGCCGGTCAGCGTCACCGAAAGCCCCACCTGCCAGGTAGAATGCGTCATCATCTGGATCTGCACCGGCACCGCGACGCCGAGCAAACCCAGAGACACAATTGAGATAAAACGAGCGAGGAATACTGCGCGAAACGCCGGGTGCGTTTTCAACAGGCTGAGGTTAAGCAGCCAGGATTGTTTATTCATTACAATGCCTTGCCATCAAATATTTTAAATACCTATTCTTAGGCTGCACATGCTAACATATCCAAATAAGATCGATAACGATAATTAATTTCATTATCATGGAAGTTCGTATGTCTGGTTCTGTTGCCGTGACACGCGCCATTGCCGTGCCCGGATTGCTGTTCTTACTGATTATCGCGACGGCATTAAGCCTGCTCATTGGGGCAAAATCACTCCCCGCTTCCGTAGTGCTGGAGGCCATCTCCGGCACCTGCCAGAGCGCCGACTGCACCATCGTGCTCGACGCGCGACTGCCGCGCACCCTTGCCGGTTTACTGGCCGGCGGTGCGCTTGGGCTTGCAGGGGCGCTGATGCAAACCCTCACCCGAAACCCACTTGCCGACCCCGGCTTGCTTGGCGTGAACGCCGGAGCCAGCTTTGCCATTGTGCTGGGTGCGGCGCTGTTTGGTTACTCTTCCGCACAGGAACAACTGGCGATGGCCTTCGCCGGGGCGCTGGTGGCCTCATTGATTGTTGCCTTTACCGGCAGCCAGGGCGGCGGGCAGTTAAGTCCGGTGCGTTTAACCCTGGCGGGCGTGGCACTGGCGGCGGTGCTGGAAGGGCTGACCAGCGGCATCGCCCTGCTTAATCCTGACGTCTACGATCAGTTGCGTTTCTGGCAAGCCGGTTCGCTGGATATTCGCAATCTACATACCTTAAAAGTGGTGCTGATCCCGGTGCTGATCGCCGGAGCAACCGCGCTATTACTGAGCCGCGCGCTGAACAGTTTAAGCCTCGGCAGTGACACCGCGACGGCGCTGGGTAGTCGCGTGGCGCGCACACAGTTGATTGGTCTGCTGGCGATTACCGTGCTTTGTGGTAGTGCGACGGCGGTAGTTGGCCCGATTGCCTTTATTGGCCTGATGATGCCGCATATGGCACGTTGGTTGGTGGGTGCCGATCATCGCTGGTCGCTGCCCGTCACGCTACTTGCCACCCCTGCCCTGCTGCTGTTTGCCGATATCATCGGGCGGGTGATTGTGCCCGGCGAGTTGCGCGTTTCTGTGGTCAGTGCCTTTATTGGCGCACCGGTGCTGATCTTCCTCGTGCGACGTAAAACGCGAGGTGGCGCATGATTTACGTCTCTCGCCGATTAATCATCACCTGTTTGCTGCTAATTACCGCCTGTGTGGTTGCAGGTATCTGGGGATTACGCAGCGGTACCGTCACGCTGGAAACCTCGCAGGTATTCGCCGCGCTGATGGGCGATGCGCCGCGCAGTATGACGATGGTGGTCACCGAATGGCGTTTACCACGCGTGCTGATGGCGCTGTTAATTGGCGCGGCTCTGGGCGTCAGCGGCGCGATTTTTCAGTCGCTGATGCGTAACCCGCTCGGCAGCCCTGACGTAATGGGCTTTAACACCGGGGCGTGGAGCGGCGTGCTGGTGGCGATGGTGCTGTTTGGTCAGGACCTGACGGCTATCGCCCTGGCAGCAATGGTGGGCGGCATTGTCACCTCGCTGCTGGTCTGGCTGCTCGCCTGGCGTAACGGCATCGACACCTTTCGGTTGATTATTATCGGCATCGGCGTTCGCGCCATGCTGGTGGCCTTTAATACCTGGCTGTTGCTGAAAGCGTCTTTAGAAACGGCGCTAACAGCAGGTTTGTGGAATGCCGGATCGCTCAACGGCCTGACGTGGGCAAAAACCTCGCCTTCCGCACCCATCATTATATTGATGCTCATTGCCGCCGCCTTACTGGTACGCCGGATGCGCTTGCTGGAAATGGGCGATGATACCGCGTGTGCGTTGGGCGTCAGCGTCGAACGTTCGCGGCTGTTAATGATGCTGGTGGCAGTGGTGCTCACCGCTGCGGCAACGGCGCTTGCCGGGCCGATTTCCTTTATTGCTTTAGTCGCGCCGCACATTGCCCGACGCATTAGCGGCACCGCTCGCTGGGGGCTGACCCAGGCGGCGCTGTGCGGGGCGCTGTTACTGCTGGCGGCCGATCTCTGCGCCCAACAACTGTTTATGCCGTATCAACTTCCGGTTGGCGTCGTTACCGTCAGCCTCGGCGGTATTTACCTTATCGTCTTGTTAATTCAGGAGTCTCGCAAAAAATGACCGAATCAGTAGCCCGTTTGCGTGGCGAACAGTTAACCCTCGGATATGGCAAATATACCGTTGCGGAAAATCTGACTGTAGAAATTCCTGATGGTCACTTCACGGCAATTATCGGGCCAAATGGCTGCGGTAAATCCACGTTACTGCGTACCTTAAGCCGCCTGATGACGCCTGCTCACGGGCATGTCTGGCTGGATGGCGAGCACATTCAACATTACGCCAGTAAAGAGGTTGCACGCCGGATTGGCCTGTTGGCGCAAAACGCCACAACGCCGGGAGATATCACCGTGCAGGAGCTGGTGGCGCGTGGGCGTTACCCGCATCAACCGCTGTTTACTCGCTGGCGCAAAGAAGATGAAGAAGCGGTAACGAAAGCGATGCAGGCCACGGGAATCACTCATCTGGCAGATCAAAGCGTGGATACCCTTTCTGGCGGACAACGCCAGCGAGCGTGGATAGCAATGGTGCTGGCCCAGGAAACGGCAATTATGCTGCTCGATGAACCAACGACCTGGCTGGATATCAGTCATCAGATTGATCTCCTGGAACTGTTAAGCGAACTGAACCGCGAGAAAGGCTATACCCTGGCGGCGGTGCTGCACGATCTTAATCAGGCCTGTCGTTACGCCAGCCATTTGATTGCATTGCGGGAAGGGAAAATTGTTGCTCAGGGAGCGCCGAAGGAGATTGTCACTGCTGAATTGATCGAGCGCATTTATGGTCTGCGCTGCATGATTATTGACGATCCGGTAGCCGGAACTCCGCTCGTGGTGCCGCTCGGACGAACGGCACCTTCAACTGCCAAGATTTAAACTAAGTGCTCTTCCATCACGGCATCCTGTTTTCTGGATGCCATCGCATAGCGCAACAGCACGCCACCACAAGCCACCATCCCGCCGATCATCGCAGAAAGGATCACAATAATCGCCTTACCCGGACCGTCTTTTTTCACTGGCAATGACGGGCTTAACTGATATTTAAACGGCGTAAAATTCACATCGTTGATATTTGCTTTTGTTAGCTGCTCAACAAGATACTGGCGATTACGTAATTCACCGTTCAGTTCCGCAACGTCAGTAACCGCTTTTTCAATTTCCAGTTTGCGTTCAATACCGTCTGCGCCGAGAGAAATAGAGAAATCGGGGTCATCTTTAACGGCCTGACCATTACTGTAAACGGGCTTTTTAATTCCTGCCGCGTTAGCAATGTCGAGTGAATAATTGAGGCGCTGAATGTTTGCATCAAGTTGATTTTTCGTTTTAATGCGGTCCTGAGCCAGTTTTTCTTTTTCAAACTGGGTTTTGATCTCCAGTTTATTACGGACGTTTTCTATCGACTCTTTCACCACCAACGCAGAGATATAATCGATATACCCGCTCAAAACGGTCTGCGCCTCTTCGCTGGTTGGCGCGGTAAAACTTAGCGTCCAGGAGGTATACAGTGACGGTTCATCTTTTTTCTTACTGGCATTGTCATCAACCGCTTTCATTTTTTCGCTCAATGCGACAATTGCGCGATGCAAATCCAGTTCGTCGATTTTCGCCTCTTTTAATTGGTCCATCACATAAGGTGTTGAGCGCAGGTACTCTTCCAGCAAGCTAACCGACTGAAACTTCTTGATAAACAGGTTAAATGCTTCTGTACGATCAATTTTGATATCCAGATCCAGCACACGAAGCTTAGTGAATGTTTTCTCAAGCGCCTGCCACTGAACAGGTTCTGGAGGTGTGACAACCGCCGCGCTGGTCCATTTTTGCGGCAGGATGAAAGAGATCAGTAAACCTGCGCAGGCAAACGCAAAAACGACCGCCATGACCGTTTTTTTGGCCCGCCATAAAACTTCAATTAGATTAAGTAAATCAATTTCATTATTACTGGGCGACGCCAGAGGATACTCGGGAAAATGAGCGTCACTTCCCTGTTTAATATTCATTGATGACATGGGGTATAACCTGAAAATGAGTCCAATAGGGGGAAATCTCCACGGCGCTCACTTTACCAGTTGGTGAGAATTATCCGAAGCTGAAGTTTGTAAATTCCTTCCACTGAATGCAACATTCACTCTATTTAAGAGAAATATCCACCAAACTTATAAATTAAATAAATGATAAGCCCATAATTATTTCCTGTAATTATGGGTTTATAGATAATATTAATTTACCTGTTTAGCGTAGCGCGAATAATCGGCCCAATTTTTTCAAACGCCCCTGGAGAGATAATATCCACATGCGCACAATCCTGACGATAGATATCCAGCTCCGCAATCCACGGCGACCAGGCGCGTTCGGGATTCATACCTTCCTGAAGCGTGCGTTCAGCAACAAACAGCGTCGCTTTACCGTCAAACGGTACACTATGAGCAGTCGTCAGCAGGCGCACAGCATCAGCGTAGTTGCCTTCAATGGTGGTAAACAACTCCGTTGAAGTACTTCCCTGCTGTGCCGCCAGGAAGGCCTCGCGCTCGCGGTTAATCTCCGCCAGCACTTCCGGGTCCAGGCCATTAGCCTCTTTTTCCTGCCAGTTTTGCGTTTCTGGCGGCCAGGTATCCAGCAAGCCAATAAATGCCACCTGTTCGCCACGGGCACGCAGCCGCGCCGCAATGCCCTGCGCCAGCGTACCGCCCAGCGAATACCCCAGCAGGTAATAAGGGCCGTGCGGTTGTTGTTCAAGTAACGTTGCCAGATGCGCTTCGCAGACTTCATCCAGGTTTGCCGCGATCTGCATGGGGCCATGAGGGCGCGGCGACTGAATGCCGATAATCGACCATTGTGGATCGAGATAACGCGAGAGCACGCTGAACTGCCAGGCAAAACCGGACGCAGGATGGAAACAAAACAGCGTCGGGCCATTACCTTCACGCAACGGCAGAATGGTTTCGAATCCCATGCGCCGGGAGCTGTCTTCTTCACCATCAATAATCGTTGCCAGTTTGGCGACAGTTGACGCGACCATCACCTGCCCCGGCGTCACCTGACGGGCAAACTGCCGACTTAACTGCGCAGCCAGTTTCATTGCCAGTAGCGAATGACCGCCAAGCGCAAAGAAATCAGCATCGGCATCCTGCACGTCACAACCCAGCAACGACGAGAATGCCGCGGCGATAATCGTTTCACTGCCCGCTTTCGGCGCACGCCCCGGCGCTTGTGCTTTCAGTTCAGGCAACGGTAAGGCTTTGCGATCCAGCTTGCCGTTGGCGCTAAGCGGCAACTGCGGAAGTTGCAGCAGAACCACGGGCACCATATGCGGTGGCAATGTTTCGCGCAACTGCGCCTGCAATGCAGTGGTATCCAGCGGCAGGCCTGATTGCGACACCAGATACCCAACCAACTGACGCGCATCGCCTCCCGTTGCGGCAGCCTGGTTAATGACGCAGGCGTGGGTCACGGCCTGTTCAACGTCCGGCAGCGCCTGCATCACGCGATCGATTTCGCCCAGTTCAATACGCTGCCCGCGAATTTTTAGCTGATCGTCACTGCGCCCGAGGTACTCCACCGCGCCGTTATCCAGCCAGCGGGCAACGTCTCCGGTACGGTACATCCGTTCCCCTGGAGCAAAAGGATCGGCAATAAAGCGACTGGCGGTCAGATCGGGTCGTCCCAGATACCCCTGCGCCAGTTGAATACCGGTGAGATAGAGATCACCCGCCACACCTGGCGGCACCGGATGCATCATCGCATCAAGAATACGCAGGCCCGTATTCCACACCGGATAACCAATCGGCACACTACTGCCGCGCACCTCTGCCAGTTCCTCGCCAAAAGCCGGATACCAGCTGACATCTACCGCCGCTTCCGTCGGGCCATATAGATTATGCAACGGCACGCTGGTTAACTGTTGCCATTCGCGGCATAAATCAGCTGGTAAGGCCTCACCACTACAGAAAACCTGTTTCAACGTCGCGCAACTCTGGCGAGCGGTTTGCGGCGTCAGCGATGCAACAAATGCCGCCAGCATCGACGGCACAAAGTGCGTAGTCGTTACGCCATATTCGGCAAAGAATTGCTGCATAGCGAGCGGATCGCGGTGCGCTTCCGGTTCAGCCATCACCAGTTTAGCCCCGGCAATAAACGGCCAGAAAAACTCCCACACCGAGACATCAAAACTGCACGGCGTTTTTTGGGCAACGACATCTTCACCTGTAAGTGGATAATGATTTTGCATCCACAACAGGCGGTTAACGATAGCCGTCTGCCCGACCATTACCCCTTTCGGCCTGCCGGTGGAGCCAGAGGTAAAGATGATATAAGCCGTGTTATGCGGTTGTGAAAGTTGCAGCGGCGCACTGCCCTGGGGGGTAAGCGGGGCGTTATAGCAAAGGTTTGTTAAATTGGGAACATCGCTAAAGCGCGGCAGTTGATCGTCGGTGGTAATTAACAGCGACGGACGCGCATCTTCCAGCATCATTTTCAGGCGATCGTCCGGATAGCCGGTATCCAGCGGTAACCAGGCCGCACCAGCCTCAACAATTGCATGTAGCGCCAGAGTCAAAAATACCGAGCGCGGTAGCGCCACCGCCACGCTGTCGCCTGGTTTAACGCCGCGCTCACGCAGCAGATTCGCCAGCGCCACCACCTGCTCGCGCATTTCCCGATAGCTAAACTGGTAACTCGCATCAACCAGCGCCGGAGCATGCGGTGTTTTTGCCGCTTGTTCTGCCACCAGCGCGCTCAGCGTGGTTTCTGGAATCTCAACCTGAGTGGCGTTGATCTGCGCCAGCTGCGCGTATTCACCTGGCAGCATAATATCGACATCGCCGCACAACAGCGCCGGATCCGCGGCGAACTGGGCAATCAGCATTTTCAGGCGTTCAGCGTGTTGAATTAACGTTGGCTCATCGTAACGCTGTTTATTGGCGAGGATCTCAATACTCAAATCACCGTGTTCATCCGGGAACAGTGCCAGTTCAAGGTCATTAACCGGACCGGTTGCCAGGGTATGGGTTTGCGCCTGAACACCAGGAATATCCAGTTGGTAATCAAATACCTTGATATTGAGTACCGGACCGAACAGCGGTTCCTCTCCTGCCGCTCGCCCGCTGTCACGGACAATTTGTTCGGCATCGTAACGTTGATGACGACGCATTTTTTTCAGTTGTGCTGCCAGTCGGGTTGCCAGTTCCGGCAGCGTTTCTTGTGCCGCAATGTGAATACCCAACGGCAAAACGTTGAGCACGGGTCCGGTAGCCGTCAGCGCCGCCGAGCCCAGTCGACGCATAAAGATAAATCCGGCAGCGTAGTCCATGCGGTTGCACAATCGCCCCAGCCACAAAGCCGCCAGCGCAAGGGCTAAATCGGTACGCTGCACACCTGAAAGTTGCGTAGCCAGCTGGCGGAATTCCCCGTCAGTAAATTCCAGTTTCAGGCGAAGAATATCTGCCGAAGCGCTGCGCCCCGGTAAAGGTGCCGGAGAAAGTGACGCGGGCGGCGGCAGTTGACGACGCTGTTCCGCCCAGAATGCCGCATCACGCTGCCAGGCTTCGCTTTCGCGGTATTGCTGGTACTCTTCCACTACATCAGCGAAAGGCGTAAACGGCGAAGCAGGCGTTGGTTCGCCACGCAGCCATGCGCAGTAAATATTGGCGATCTGGCGTGTAATGGCCGGGAAACTGAAGCCATCGACCAGCAAATGGTGATAACGCTGATACCAGTACCAGCGGTTATCCGCCACCTGTATCAACTGATGAAAGACCAGTGGTTTACCGCTATCGACGCGCAAATCTTGTTGCAAATCCGCCTGCATTAATGCCCGCGCAGTACCGTGCGGATCAATGTTGGTTCGCAGGTCGATAATTTCTGGCAATTCGAACGTCTGCGCATCATCGACCCACTGCCAGACTTCGCCGTTATCTTCCGTAAAACGCATCCGCAACGTATCTGCTTGCGCTAGTCCGGCAACCACCGCGCGGGCCAGTAGTGGCGCATCAACCTCTCCGGTTAACTCAACGTAATGCGCCACGCTCCAGGCGGAGGGTAAATCTGACAGTTTTTCTGCCATCCAGATGCCGGGCTGTGCGGCGACCAAAGGTAAATGCTGGCTCATTGTGCCCCCTGCAACTGGGTGAAATTCGCCGGTGTCAGAGTACGCCAGTGGGCTTCAAGCCACTGCTGGCAGGACGCCTGTGACTGCGGCTGACACACAACGTCCCAGCCTGCCGGTAAGAGGCATTGTTGCGGCCACAGACTGAATTGCCCCTGCGCATTGCGCAAAATGTAAAACGCTCCCTGCGGATCATCGAAGGGATTACTGAATGCCATATTCAACTCCTGTCATGGAAAAGTGGTTGCCAGAGGTCGATTAGCCCCTGCATCAAGCCACCGCGCCAACAAAGCGCATCATGTCCGCCGTCAACCTGACGCCAGAAAATGGATTCTTTTATGGGGTGTAATTGCGCATACAGCGCCTGATTGGCCTGCATGATCATCGGCTCGCGAATACCCGCTTCCAGCACAATGCGCAGACCTTCGGCACTAACTTGACCAGCTTTAAGTTGCTCAAGTAAAACACCTTCTTGCTGCCCGCCCCGATGCGGCCACCAGTACGATCCTGACTGGCTTAATACACAGCCAAAGCGTTCAGGCCAGTGCAGTCCGGCATACAGCGCGGAAAGCCCACCAAAACTCTGCCCGGCGACCACGGTGCGATCGGCGCGATCGCTAAAAGGGGCAATATCTTTCACCAGGGGTAATAACTCTTGCTGTACTGCCAGCCAGAAATCCGCATTACACGGCAGTTCGTGGGCGCGGTGCGTGGTGTCGATAGCGTCGATCAACACATACACGGCGGGAGGAAGTTGCCGACGATGGGTCAGCGAAGTTAGCGCCGGCCAGACGGGCATACTCTGCGCCCAAAATTCGCCATCAAGCAAAACTGCCAGCGGGCGTTCTTCTGCTGTTGCATCGCCGGTGGTAAAAATCCATACACGGCGTGAATTTTTCAGCCGCTCACTTTTCCAGATAATTTCTTTGGCAGGCGTTTCTGGCGCTTGCGGACAATCCCAACCAGGTTGTAGGGGCGCTTGCGGCATTTCGAGTGTAGAAACAGCGTGCCCTCGCCCGCCTTTCCAGCTTTGTGGATTCAGCGGATCGGCTATCGCCTGGGGTAATAGTTTTCGCCAGCCTTCGCGTAATTCGAGGCGATCGGGGGATGGTGCAGAAAAAATGTCAACGCGTTCGGTGGGAATAAAACAGTAGCTGCCGCGCCAGTTGGCATTAAGTTGTGTCGTCCACTGCCAGACGTTGGTACCTGCAATTCGCTGCATCGACTGGGGCTGGCTGTTCTGATGGTGATCGGTCACACCAGTGATGTAGACCCATACGCGCTTTATCGTCGAGTATTCTTCAGAACCCTGGGGATCACGCCACCAGAAAGTGACCTCAAACATTTCGTCATTCAGACGCTGCCATTCCGGGCCATGTTTCGACTGCCACCAGCTCTCACTTCCTACTTTTAACGCCGTCACACCATAACCCCATGTTTACTGTGAAATTTTTCATTGATTGCAGAAATATATTGATAATATTATTGATAACTATTTGCATTTGCAATAGCGTAATGGCGCGCCGTGGGAAGCGCGGACATTAATTAACCAACTGCACTGCGTGTCTTTCAGGATCAAAGGTTTTCGCGGTAGCGGGATGCGTCGTGTTGATGACGACCATGCCCGACAGTTGCAATTCGTGGCAAAAATGCAGGAATAAAACAATGAACAAGAAGATTCATTCCCTGGCCTTGTTGGTCAATCTGGGGATTTATGGGGTAGCACAGGCACAAGAGCCAACCGATACTCCTGTTTCACATGACGATACCATTGTCGTTACCGCCGCCGAGCAGAACTTGCAGGCACCTGGCGTTTCGACCATCACCGCAGATGAAATCCGCAAAAACCCGGTTGCCCGCGATGTGTCGGAGATCATCCGTACCATGCCAGGCGTTAACCTGACCGGTAACTCCACCAGTGGTCAGCGTGGGAATAACCGACAGATTGATATTCGCGGCATGGGTCCGGAAAACACGCTGATTTTGATTGACGGCAAGCCGGTAAGCAGCCGTAACTCGGTGCGTCAGGGCTGGCGTGGCGAGCGCGATACCCGTGGTGATACCTCCTGGGTGCCACCTGAAATGATTGAACGTATTGAAGTTCTGCGTGGTCCGGCAGCTGCGCGTTATGGCAACGGCGCGGCGGGCGGCGTGGTTAACATCATTACCAAAAAAGGCAGTGGTGAGTGGCACGGCTCGTGGGACGCATATTTCAATGCGCCAGAACATAAAGAGGAAGGTGCCACCAAACGCACTAACTTTAGCCTCACCGGTCCGCTGGGCGACGAATTCAGCTTCCGCTTGTATGGCAACCTCGACAAAACTCAGGCTGACGCGTGGGATATCAACCAGGGCCATCAGTCCGCGCGTGCCGGAACGTATGCCACGACGTTACCAGCCGGGCGCGAAGGGGTGATCAATAAAGATATTAACGGCGTGGTGCGCTGGGACTTCGCACCATTACAATCGCTGGAACTGGAAGCAGGTTACAGCCGCCAGGGTAACCTGTATGCGGGCGATACCCAGAACACCAACTCTGACTCCTATACCCGCTCGAAATATGGCGATGAAACCAACCGTCTGTATCGCCAGAACTACTCGCTGACCTGGAACGGCGGCTGGGATAACGGCGTGACCACCAGCAACTGGGTGCAGTACGAACACACCCGTAACTCGCGTATTCCGGAAGGTCTGGCGGGCGGTACCGAAGGGAAATTTAACGAAAAAGCGACACAGGATTTCGTCGATATCGATCTCGATGACGTGATGCTGCACAGCGAAGTTAACCTGCCGATTGATTTCCTCGTTAACCAGACGCTGACGCTGGGTACGGAGTGGAATCAGCAGCGGATGAAGGACTTGAGTTCCAACACCCAGGCGCTCACCGGGACGAATACCGGCGGCGCTATTGATGGCGTGAGTGCCACCGACCGTAGCCCGTATTCAAAAGCAGAAATTTTCTCGCTGTTTGCCGAAAACAATATGGAGCTGACTGACAGCACCATCGTAACGCCGGGGCTGCGTTTCGATCATCACAGCATTGTTGGCAATAACTGGAGTCCGGCTCTAAACATATCGCAAGGTTTAGGCGATGACTTCACGCTGAAAATGGGCATTGCCCGTGCTTATAAAGCGCCGAGTCTGTACCAGACTAACCCAAACTACATTCTCTACAGTAAAGGTCAGGGCTGCTATGCCAGCGCGGGCGGCTGCTATCTGCAAGGTAATGATGACCTGAAAGCGGAAACCAGCATCAACAAAGAGATTGGTCTGGAGTTCAAACGCGACGGCTGGCTGGCGGGTGTGACCTGGTTCCGTAACGATTATCGCAATAAGATTGAAGCGGGCTATGTGGCTGTAGGGCAAAACGCAGTCGGCACCGATCTCTATCAGTGGGATAACGTACCGAAAGCGGTGGTTGAAGGTCTGGAAGGATCGTTAAACGTACCGGTTAGCGAAACGGTGATGTGGACCAATAACATCACTTATATGCTGAAGAGTGAAAACAAAACCACGGGCGACCGTTTGTCGATCATCCCGGAGTATACGTTGAACTCAACGCTGAGCTGGCAGGCACGGGAAGATTTGTCGATGCAAACAACCTTCACCTGGTACGGCAAGCAGCAGCCGAAGAAGTACAACTATAAAGGTCAGCCAGCGGTTGGACCGGAAACCAAAGAAATCAGTCCGTACAGCATTGTGGGTCTGAGCGCGACCTGGGATGTGACGAAGAATGTCAGTCTGACCGGCGGCGTGGACAACCTGTTCGACAAACGTTTGTGGCGTGCAGGTAATGCCCAGACCACGGGCGATCTGGCAGGAGCCAACTATATCGCCGGTGCCGGGGCGTATACCTATAACGAGCCGGGACGTACGTGGTATATGAGCATTAATACTCACTTCTGATGCTAACGTCAGATTGTTGACAAAGTGCGCGTAGTTCATGCCGGATGCGGCGTGAACGCCTTATCCGGCCTACAAAAATCTTGCCAATTCAATATATTGCAGGACCACGTAGGCCTGATAAGCGTAGCGCATCAGGCAGTTTTGCGTTTGTCATCAGTCTCTAATATGGTCGACATGAAAACTACGCATACCGCCCTCCCCTTTGCCGGAAATACGCTGCATTTTGTTAAGTTCGATCCGGCGAGTTTTTGTGAGCAGGATTTACTCTGGCTGCCACACTACGCGCAACTGCAACACGCTGGACGTAAACGTAAAACAGAGCATTTAGCCGGACGGATCGCTGCAGTTTATGCGCTGCGGGAATATGGCTATAAATGTGTGCCCGCAATCGGCGAGCTACGCCAACCTGTGTGGCCTGCGGGGGTATACGGCAGTATTAGCCACTGTGGGGCTACGGCATTAGCCGTGGTATCTCGTCAACCGATTGGCATTGATATTGAAGAAATTTTTTCTGCGCAAACAGCGGCAGAATTGACAGACAACATTATTACACCAGCAGAACACGAGCGACTCGCAGAATGCGGTTTAACCTTTTCTCTGGCGCTGACACTGGCATTTTCCGCCAAAGAGAGCGCATTTAAGGCAAGCAAGATACAGGCCGCTCAAGGTTTTCTGGATTATCAGATAATTAGCTGGAATAAACAGCAGATCATCATTCGACTAGAGGATGAGCAGTTTGCTGTGCACTGGCAGATAAAAGAAAAAATAGTCATAACGCTGTGCCAACACGATTAATTGACAACATCTGGTACGATTCGCCCGCAGCCATTACTGACCGCGGGCGAAAGTGTAAAGCAGGTGCCTTACCATCCTGACCTGACAACCGGATATGCGGGGATTGCTCCCCGCACAACGGCTACTTCTTCGGTTCGTAAGCGAGAACAGCCTTAAACTCAATATTACGTTCCTTCACCGTAAACTCACACAGCGAGTCGCGGACCAGAAGCGTAAATCCCAGCACCGTTAAACACAGCACTATGACTGCCACAAGGGCATATTTCGTCAGCATGTTTATATTGCCTCCATGCGAAGAAGGGACTACCATCCAAATTGTTTGGGTTTGGAGTGGCAGCCCCAGGGTTGATAGAAATATCGTCCTGGGGCTTCATCTTTCCAGACCTCAGAGTAAACCTGAAACCGGAAAGCTTCAGGCACCCGCCGTTATCTTACCCTTCCTTAGCAAAATAACTGTTTATTTATACAGTAAGTCCTGTTTCGGACTTCTCAATCCTCATTTGATCAACTGAAGCTGAACCCGTTTTTTTCTGCATGCCTCAATCGTCAAAATTCTTCGCCACCAGTCCGCACTGCCATAACTTGTCATATTGCAAAATGTAGCCAATTTGCTTCAGTCACCATCATCAAAAAAAGAAACATTCCAGAACTTCCGCATCTCGCCCAGTCGCTCCCACTTCTATACTGAATAGAAAACGCCAACATAAGAGAAACCTATGCCATTACCCGATTTTCATGTTTCTGAACCTTTTACCCTCGGTATTGAACTGGAAATGCAGGTGGTTAATCCGCCGGGCTATGACTTAAGCCAGGACTCTTCAATGCTGATTGACGCGGTTAAAAATAAGATCACGGCCGGAGAGGTAAAGCACGATATCACCGAAAGTATGCTGGAGCTGGCGACGGATGTTTGCCGTGATATCAACCAGGCTGCCGGGCAATTTTCAGCGATGCAGAAAGTCGTATTGCAGGCAGCCGCAGATCATCATCTGGAAATTTGCGGCGGTGGCACGCACCCGTTTCAGAAATGGCAACGTCAGGAGGTATGCGATAACGAACGCTATCAACGAACGCTGGAAAACTTTGGTTATCTCATTCAACAGGCGACCGTTTTTGGTCAGCATGTCCATGTTGGTTGCGCCAGTGGCGATGATGCCATTTATTTGCTGCACGGCCTGTCACGGTTTGTGCCGCACTTTATCGCCCTTTCCGCCGCGTCACCATATATGCAAGGAACGGATACGCGTTTTGCCTCCTCACGACCGAATATTTTTTCCGCCTTTCCCGATAATGGCCCGATGCCGTGGGTCAGTAACTGGCAACAATTTGAAGCCCTGTTTCGCTGCCTGAGTTACACCACGATGATCGACAGCATTAAAGATCTGCACTGGGATATTCGCCCCAGTCCTCATTTTGGCACGGTGGAGGTTCGGGTAATGGATACCCCGTTAACCCTTAGCCATGCGGTAAATATGGCAGGATTGATTCAGGCTACCGCCCACTGGTTACTGACGGAACGCCCGTTTAAACATCAGGAGAAAGATTACCTGCTGTATAAATTCAACCGTTTCCAGGCCTGTCGCTATGGGCTGGAAGGCGTCATTACCGATCCGCATACTGGCGATCGTCGGTCACTAACGGAAGACACCTTGCGTTTACTGGAAAAAATCGTCCCTTCTGCACATAAAATGGGTGCATCGAGTGCGATTGAGGCCCTGCATCGCCAGGTCGTCAGCGGTCTGAATGAAGCGCAGCTGATGCGCGATTTCGTCGCCGATGGCGGCTCGCTGATTGGGCTGGTGAAAAAGCATTGTGAGATCTGGGCTGGTGACTAAGCCGGGAATTGCCTTACAGAAGAATATCCCTGACAATGGTGTTTTAACTTACATTTAACAATGTTATGAAACACCCTTTAGAAACCTTGACCACCGCAGCAGGCATTTTGCTGATGGCTTTCCTTTCTTGCCTGCTGCTACCCGCCCCCGCACTGGGGCTGACGCTGGCACAAAAACTGGTGACCATGTTCCATCTGATGGATCTTAGCCAGCTTTACACTTTATTGTTTTGTCTGTGGTTTTTAGTGCTGGGCGCTATTGAGTATTTTGTTCTGCGCTTTATCTGGCGACGCTGGTTCTCGCTGGCGGATTAAACGTCGATTATCGCCGTACTTCGCGGCATACTTTGCTTATTCTCCTTCGCCTAAAGGAACGTTTATGGATAAGCAATCACTGCACGAAACGGCGAAACGCCTGGCCCTTGAGTTACCCTTTGTCGAGCTTTGCTGGCCTTTTGGCCCGGAGTTCGATGTTTTTAAAATTGGCGGCAAGATTTTTATGCTGTCGTCGGAGCTGCGCGGCGTCCCCTTTATCAATCTGAAGTCCGATCCACAAAAATCCCTGTTAAATCAGCAAATATATCCGAGCATTAAGCCAGGGTATCACATGAATAAAAAGCACTGGATTTCGGTGTATCCCGGAGAGGAAATCTCCGAAGCGTTACTTCGCGATCTGATCAACGATTCGTGGAATCTGGTGGTTGATGGTCTGGCTAAACGCGATCAAAAAAGAGTGCGTCCAGGCTAAAGCGGGAATCTATAGCGCATTTTTCTCGCTTACCATTTCTCGTTGAACCTTGTAATCTGCTGGCACGCAAAATTACTTTCACATGGAGTCTTTATGGATATCATTTCTGTCGCCTTAAAGCGTCATTCCACTAAGGCATTTGATGCCAGCAAAAAACTAACCCCGGAACAGGCCGAGCAGATCAAAACTCTCCTGCAATACAGCCCATCCAGCACCAACTCCCAGCCGTGGCATTTTATTGTTGCCAGCACGGAAGAAGGTAAAGCGCGTGTTGCCAAATCCGCTGCCGGTAATTACGTGTTCAACGAGCGTAAAATGCTTGATGCCTCGCACGTTGTGGTGTTCTGTGCAAAAACCGCGATGGACGATGCCTGGCTGAAGCTGGTTGTTGACCAGGAAGATGCCGATGGCCGCTTTGCCACGCCGGAAGCGAAAGCCGCGAACGATAAAGGTCGCAGGTTCTTCGCCGATATGCACCGTAAAGATCTGCATGATGATGCAGAGTGGATGGCAAAACAGGTTTATCTCAACGTCGGCAACTTCCTGCTCGGCGTGGCGGCGCTGGGTCTGGACGCGGTACCCATCGAAGGTTTTGACGCCGCAATCCTCGATGCAGAATTTGGTCTGAAAGAGAAAGGCTACACCAGTCTGGTGGTTGTTCCGGTGGGTCATCACAGCGTTGAAGATTTTAACGCTACGCTGCCGAAATCTCGTCTGCCGCAAAACATCACCTTAACCGAAGTGTAATTCTCTCTTGCCGGGCATCTGCCCGGCTATTTCCCCTCAGATTCTCCTGATTTGCATAACCCTGTTTCAGCCGTCATCATAGGCTGCTGTTGTATAAAGGAGACGTTATGCAGGATTTAATATCCCAGGTTGAAGATTTAGCGGGTATTGAGATTGATCACACCACCTCAATGGTGATGATTTTCGGTATTATTTTTCTGACCGCCGTCGTGGTGCATATTTTTTTGCATTGGGTGGTACTGCGGACCTTCGAAAAACGTGCCATCGCCAGTTCACGGCTATGGTTGCAAATCATTACCCAGAATAAACTCTTCCACCGTTTAGCTTTTACCCTGCAGGGGATTATCGTCAATATTCAGGCGGTATTCTGGCTGCAAAAAGGCACCGAAGCGGCAGATATTCTGACTACCTGCGCGCAGTTGTGGATCATGATGTATGCGCTGCTTTCAGTCTTCTCGTTGCTGGATGTTATTTTGAATCTGGCGCAGAAATTCCCGGCGGCATCTCAGTTACCGCTGAAAGGGATATTTCAGGGGATTAAACTGATCGGCGCGATTCTGGTCGGCATTTTGATGATCTCGCTGCTGATTGGTCAGTCGCCAGCGATTCTGATCAGCGGTCTTGGTGCAATGGCTGCCGTGCTGATGTTGGTATTTAAAGATCCGATTCTTGGTCTGGTGGCAGGTATTCAGCTTTCCGCGAACGATATGCTGAAACTGGGCGACTGGCTGGAGATGCCGAAATACGGCGCGGATGGCGCGGTGATCGATATTGGGTTAACCACCGTCAAAGTGCGTAACTGGGACAATACCATTACCACTATTCCCACCTGGTCTCTGGTCTCTGACTCCTTTAAAAACTGGAGCGGGATGTCAGCATCTGGCGGGCGACGTATTAAGCGCAGTATCAGTATTGATGTCACCAGTATTCGTTTTCTTGATGAAGACGAAATGCAACGTCTGAATAAAGCGCATTTGTTAAAACCTTATTTAACCAGCCGCCACAAGGAAATTAATGAGTGGAATCGCCAGCAAGGTTCTACGGAGTCGGTATTAAACCTGCGCCGAATGACCAATATTGGAACCTTTCGTGCCTATCTGAACGAATATCTGCGGAATCATCCGCGGATTCGCAAAGATATGACCTTAATGGTGCGCCAATTAGCTCCGGGCGATAACGGTTTACCGCTTGAGATCTACGCGTTTACTAATACCGTGGTGTGGCTGGAATATGAAAGCATTCAGGCTGATATATTCGATCACATATTTGCGATTGTCGAAGAGTTTGGTCTGCGACTTCATCAGTCGCCAACCGGCAATGATATTCGCTCTCTGGCGGGTGCATTTAAGCAGTAATTAAAAAAACCGCTCTTATCGAATGGATGAGAGCGGTTTCGGATGGTTGACATCATTTTGTCGGATACGGCGTGAATGCCTTATTTCCGACGCAGCGTTTTAAACGCTACAAACAGGAATACAATCCACACTGGCAGCAGAATCGCTGACAAGCGCATATCATCCATCGTGCACATCAGCAGCAAAATCATGCCGAGGAAGGCAATGCAGAGATAGTTGCCGAACGGATAAAGCAGCGCCTTAAACTGTGTTTCACGTCCCTGACGTCGCATCGCCGCGCGAAAACGCAGATGCGCCAGGCAGATCATAATCCAGTTCAACAGCAGCGTTGCTACCACCAGCGCCATCAGCAGACCAAACGCTTTTTGCGGCAGCAGATAGTTGATTAACACCACCAGCGAAGTGATCGCTCCGGAAAGCATCAGCGAGTTAATCGGCACGCCGCGACGGCTGACGCGAGTCAAAAACTTCGGCGCATTACCCTGCACAGAAAGGCCAAACAGCATGCGGCTGTTAGAGTAAACCCCGCTGTTATACACCGATAATGATGCTACCAGAATGACGAAGTTCAGCGCAGAAGCTACCACGTTGCTGTCGAGATTATGGAAAATCATCACAAAAGGGCTACTGTTGGATTTCACTTCCACCCACGGATAGAGTGCCAGTAAAACCACCAGTGAACCGATATAAAACAGCAGGATGCGATACACCACCTGATTCACTGCTTTCGGGATGCTTTTTTCCGGATCGCGCGCTTCAGCCGCAGTAATCCCAATCAGCTCCAGACCGCCGAAGGAGAACATAATTACCGCCAGCGACAAAATCAGCCCATTCCAGCCGGTGGCGAAGAAACCACCGTAGCGCCAGAGGTTGTCGATACTGGCTTTTTCGCCGCCGTGCCCAGAAAACAGCAGCCACAGGCCAAAGCCGATCATACCGATGATCGCCAGCACTTTAATCAGCGCAAACCAGAATTCGGTTTCGCCATATAAGCGCACGTTTACCAGGTTAACGGCGTTGATGATAATAAAGAAGGCGGCAGCCCAAATCCACGTTGGAACATCCGGGAACCAGTACTGCATATAGATGCCCGCAGCGGTCAGCTCTGCCATTCCCACCAGCACGAACATCACCCAGTAGTTCCAGCCAGAGAGGAAGCCCGCAAACGGTCCCCAGTATTTATAGGCAAAGTGGGCAAATGAACCAGATACCGGCTCTTCGACCACCATCTCGCCGAGCTGGCGCATAATCAGGAAAGCGATGATCCCGGCGACGCCGTAGCCCAGCAATACAGCCGGACCCGCCATCTGAATCGCCGGGCCAATGCCAAGAAACAGACCAGTACCAATTGCGCCACCCAGCGCAATCAGTTGAATATGACGGTTATGTAATCCGCGATGAAGCGTCGGCTCTTGATTCGACGCAGTATCTTCCGATACGGTTGACGCGTTTTTCACGCCTTTCCCCTGTGTGTCTTTTTTGTTGAGGGGCACCTTTTAACATTTAGTGCCCATCGTCGCAAGACACAATCCACACGGTTAAACCGGGTATCCTGCTTTTATTTCCGTACCCGATGTCGGTGCAGCCACATCAGCTTATATGCCGCCGGGATAATAAACAGCGATAGCAAAGGCGCGGTGATCATGCCGCCAATCATCGGCGCGGCAATCCGGCTCATCACCTCTGAACCTGCTCCCGTTCCCCACAGAATCGGCAGCAGACCAGCGATAATCACCGCCACCGTCATCGCTTTCGGGCGCACGCGCAGGACCGCGCCGTGATACAACGCCTCATCCAGCTTCTGCTCGCTGAATGTTTGCGGATTATTCAACGACGGCTCGGCCTCTATGGCGTGACGTAAATACATCAGCATCACCACGCCAAATTCGGCGGCAACCCCGGCGAGGGCAATAAAACCGGTGCCCGTCGCCACGGAAAGATGAAAGCCCATCCACCACAGCAACCAGATGCCGCCCACCAGCGCAAACGGTACGCTGCTGATAATCAGCAACGCTTCGCCCACCCGACGGAACGCCAGATATAACAGCACGAAGATGATCATCAGCGTCATCGGCACCATGAGTTTCAGCTTATGGTTGGCGCGTTCCAGTAGCTCGAACTGCCCGGAGAATGCCACGCTGGTGCCCGGTTTTAACTGTACTTTTTCAGCTATCGCTTTTTGCAGATCGTGAACCACCGACACCATGTCACGATCGCGGGCATCGATATAAATCCAGCTCGTCGGGCGCGCATTCTCGGTTTTCAGCATCGACGGTCCGGTAGAGACTTTAACGTCGGCCACGTCTGCCAGGGTGATTTGCTGCTTCATCGGCGTCAGGATCGGCAACTGGCGCAGCGCCTGCGGACTATCGCGCCAGCTTTGCGGATAACGCAGATTAATTGGATAACGGGCAATCCCTTCCACCGTTTCGCCAACCATCGCCCCGCCCACCGCAGAAGTCACAAACAATTGCACATCCGCCACCGTCATACCGTAACGCGCGGCTTTTTCACGGTTAATCTCAACGTTGATATAGCGCCCACCTTCCAGACGCTCAGCAAGCGCAGAAGCTACGCCTGGCACCGTTCGTGCCACTTCTTCAATTTGCTCAGCCATCGCGTCGATATCCGCCAGCACAGTACCGGAAACTTTAATGCCGATGGGGCTTTTAATGCCAGTCGAGAGCATATCGATACGGTTACGAATTGGCGGCACCCACAGATTCGCCAGCCCCGGCAGCCGCACGGTGTTATCCAGTTCCTCGATGATTTTGTCCATCGTCATGCCTGGCCGCCACTGCTCTTGTGGCTTAAGCTGGATGGTCGTTTCTACCATCTCCAGCGGAGCAGAATCGGTGGCGGTTTCCGCTTTGCCGGTTTTGCCAAATACCCGCGCCACTTCAGGTACGCTCATAATCAGCTTGTCGGTTTTTTGCAGCATAATCGCCGCCTCTGCTGCGGAAATCCCCGGCAGCGTCGATGGCATATACAACAAGTCACCTTCATTGATCTGCGGTAAAAACTCCCCGCCAACTTTATTGAGCGGCCAGAGAACCGTCAGCACCGAAAGCGCTGCCACCAGCAGCGTGGTTTTCGGCCAGTGCAGTACTTTCAGCAACAGCGGATGATAAACACGAATCAAAAAGCGATTGAGCGGGTTACTGCTTTCCGGCGGAATTTTGCCACGGATCCAGTAGCCCATCAGGATAGGGATCACTACGATCGCCAGCAGCGCCGCACCCGCCATCGCATACGTTTTGGTGAACGCCAGCGGGCCAAACAGACGCCCTTCCTGCCCTTCCAGGGTGAAGATCGGGATAAACGACAACGTGATAATCAGCAGACTGATAAACAGCGCCGGCCCCACTTCAACAGATGCATCGGTGATCACCTGCCAGCGCGTTTTATTATCCAGCGTGGCGTCAGGATGCTGGTGCTGCCACTCTTCCAGCCGTTTATGCGCATTCTCGATCATGACGATAGCGGCATCGACCATCGCCCCGACGGCAATAGCAATACCGCCCAGCGACATAATATTGGCGTTCAGTCCCTGAAAGTGCATGACAATAAAAGCAATACACAACCCCAGCGGCAACGAAATAATCGCCACCAGCGCCGAGCGCACATGCCAGAGAAACAGCGCACAGACTACCGCCACCACAATAAACTCTTCCAGCAACTTGCCGCTGAGGTTGTCGATGGCGCGGTCAATGAGCTGGCTGCGATCGTATGTTGTAACTATCTCCACGCCTTCCGGCAGACTACTTTTCAGCGTTTCCAGTTTGTCTTTCACGGCGGCGATCACTTCTCGGGCGTTTTTGCCGGAGCGCAGGATCACCACCCCGCCCGCCACTTCGCCTTCGCCGTTCAGTTCGGCAATGCCCCGGCGCATTTCCGGGCCAATCTGGACCTTCGCAACATCACGCAGATAAACGGGCACGCCATTTTCACTGGCTTTTAAAACGATGTGATTAAAGTCGTCGAGCGTTTGCAGATAGCCGCTGGCTCGCACCATATATTCCGCTTCCGCCAGTTCGATCGACGAACCGCCCGCTTCCTGGTTTGAAGCATCCAGCGCGCTTTTTACTTCGGCGAGACTGATGCCATATTGCGCCAGGCGCTGAGGATCGATAACCACCTGATACTCTTTCACCACACCGCCTACCGACGCCACTTCCGCAACGTCAGGAATGGTTTTCAGCTCATATTTGAGAAACCAGTCCTGCAATGAGCGTAAATCGGCCAGATCGTGCTTACCGCTGCGATCCACCAGTGCATATTCATAGATCCAGCCAACACCCGTGGCATCTGGCCCCAACTCGGCGCTGACTCCCGCAGGCAGCTTACCCTGTACCTGGTTGAGGTACTCCAGCACCCGCGAGCGCGCCCAGTACGGATCGGTGCCATCTTCGAAAATGACATACACATAAGAGTCGCCAAACTGCGAAAAACCGCGCACAGTCTTCGCGCCAGGCACCGACAACATGGTGGTGGTTAGCGGATAAGTCACCTGATTTTCAACGATTTGCGGTGCCTGACCGGGATAGCTGGTTTTAATAATCACCTGCACATCGGAGAGATCCGGCAGCGCATCCACTGGCGTATTAATGATGGTCCAGGTGCCCCAGATACTCAGAAATAACGCGCCCATCAGCACCAGAAAACGGTTCGCCACCGAGCGACGAATAATCCATTCAATCATTGGTTATTCCCTCAATGTGCATGGGTAGCACTTTCAGAGCGCATCCGCTCCAGTGCGCCAGAAATATTGGCTTCGGAATCAATCAGGAACAGGCCGCTGGAAACCACCTTTTCACCTTCCGCCAGACCAGAGCGTAACGCGGTGACGCCTTGCGATGCCTGGAAAACGGCAACGCGTTTCGGTACAAAGCGCCCGTCGGCATCAACGGTAATCACCCGCTGTTCGTTGCCGGTATCAATCAGCGCCTGTGACGGAATGAGCAGCATCGGTTCGCTGGCGGTGTTGAGTTGCAACCAGGCGTTCATTCCCGGTTTTAGCGCCTCGTCGGCGTTGTCGACTTCCAGACGCAGCTGCAACGTGCGGGTCGCGGCATCCACGCCAGGTAGTAGCGTCCATTTGCGGATGGTGAGTGTTTTATCAGGTCGCGCCGGAACGGTGAGCGTAAACTGCGAGGCATCTTTCACCAGCCAGGCGATGGACTCCGGGATCGCAGCAGTGACCCACACCGGGTCCATACCCTGAATTTTCGCGACCACGTTATCTTTGGCGATATTCATTCCCGCGCGCAGATCAAACGCGGTGATCACGCCATCAATGGGCGCTTTGAGCGTAAAGCGAGTCTGTATTTTTTGCGTGGCGATCAGGCGGCGAATATCCGCCTCCGGCATTCCCGCCAGTCTCAGCCGCTCAAGAATGCCTTCAGTCTGGGTCGCCGTACCGCCGGTTTCGCGCAGCAGTAAATACTCACTCTGCGCTTCCACCCAGTCGGGAATGGTCAGGTCGAGAAGCGGTGTGCCCTTTTGTACTTTATCGCCCACGGTAAGCGGATACACCTTGTCGATAAACCCGGCAGCGCGAGCCTGCACAATGGCATACTGATACTCGTTGTAACTGACATTCGCCGGGAAACTCTGGGCAAAAGTCAGCGGTCCGCGCGTGACGGTAGCCGTTTTCACCCCCAGATTCTGCGTCTGAGTCGGGTCAATGCGCACACCAGACGCAGAACTCTCTTCATCGGCATATTTCGGCACCAGATCCATATCCATAAACGGCGATTTACCTGGTTTATCGAACCGCGTATTGGGATACATCGGGTCGTACCAGAATAAGATTTTACGTTCTGCGGTCGACGTTTTTTCTGCGGGCGGTTCAGCCCGGTCAAACCAGGTAAAACCTGCCGCAGAAATAATACCGCCCGCGATCATGCTGCCGATAATAAGCGCGATTTTTTTCATCTCATTAAACCTGGGTTACTGGCTGACTTTAATATCCTGTAATAAAGAAAGGTTGCCCTGCTGGACAAAATTAAACGCCACTTTGTCGCCAGTTTTAATTTCACTCATTTTCGTCTGCGGAGTGATGGTAAAGCGCATGGTCATCTCCGGCCAGTTCACCGCGGTAATTGGATCGTGGTGGATGGTGATTTTTTTGCTTTCCAGATCAATGGTTTTTACCACCCCAGTGGCGCTAATGACCTGTGGTTGTGCCTCGCTCATGGTTTCATGATGATGTTCGTTAGCCTGGGCATTAAAGCCAATCACGGTAAACAGACTGAACATTGCGACTTGCAGTGCTTTTTTCATTTATTCTCTCCTGGAGTTAAAAATTATTGCTGCCAACCGCCACCAAGTGCGGTATATAAAGAAATTTCGTTGACCTGACGGGCATAATTCAGGTCAAGTAAGGTTTGTCGGGTTGCAAATAAAGAACGCTCGGCATCCAGCACTTCCAGATAACTGACTGCGCCGTGCTGATATAATGCCCGCGCCCGTTGCAAAGTAATTTGCAGCGACGCCAGATAACGCTGCTGGGCGCTGATTTGATCGTTCAGGCTTTGACGTAATGCCAGCGCATCTGCCACTTCTTTAAAGGCGTTCTGGATTTTCTGTTCATAATTCACTACCGACTGCTGCTGGCGAATTTCGGCGATATCCAGATTGGCCTGGTTGCGTCCGGCATTAAAAATGGGGATCTCAATTTTAGGAATAAAATTCCACATCCCGCTGCTGGCGTTAAATAATGACGACAGATCGCTGCTGGCGGTTGATATTCCGCTGGTCAGGCTTATAGATGGGAAAAATGCCGCGCGTGCGGCCCCAATATTGGCATTAGCCGCCATTAACGCGTGTTCAGCTTCCATAATATCCGGGCGCTGCAATAAGATTTGCGACGACAAGCCCGCCGGTAATTTAACGCTTTGCAGGCTGTCGCTGTTTACTGTCTGCGCTTGCGGCAGCTTGCCGTAGCTTCCCAATAATAGTTGCAATGCATTATTCGCCTGCGCCAGTTCCCCCTGACGTTTAGCGATGTCGCTGCGGGTACTTTCAATCACCCCGCGAGCCTGTTCCAGCGCCAGAACATTGCTGCTACCGGTCAACAGTTGTTTTTCGACAAACGCATATGACTGCTGATAATTACGCAGCGTTTCTTCGGCTATTTGCAATTGCGCATACGCCAGCTGCTGATTGAAATAGCTTTGCGCGACATTAGAAACCAGCAGAATATGCACCGCGCGCTGGGCTTCCTCAGTGGCTAAATAATTTTGTCGCTCGGCTTCGCTCACGTTCTTTAAGCGACCGAAAAAATCGAGATCAAAGCTGGCGTTAAGGCCAGTCGAGAACTCCCGCGTCGTGGCTGAATCGCCTTTAAGATTGCCGCTCCAGCTGCCGCTGCCCTCGCCATTGAGCTGTGGGTAGCGGTCGGCATCGGTCAGACGATATTGCGCCCGCGCTTCCTGCACTTTCAGCGTCGCCATGCGCAAATCCCGGTTATTCACCAGCGCCTCGCTAATCAGCGTCTTCACCTGATTATCAACAAAAAAGGTGCGCCAGCCCGCGTTCTGGTAGTTATCTGCTGCGTTAACCAGGCCGTTCTGGTTGAGTGAGAACTGCTGCGGCACGGGCATTGCCGGGCGCTGATAATCCGGTGCCAGTGAACAACCGGTTAGCGCAAGGGCCACACAAAATGGCAGAAGTTTACAAGGAGACATAGGCTCATAATTTCTGGTGATTTTATGCCGCCAACTTTACTCGCCAGGCTCTGATTTTCCGGTGACAGGAAAATGACAAAATTGTCATTTTGCCAATAAGCGATTGCCATCTGATCCCGCTACTCTAGAATTGCCCGGGCAACATGCGGAGGAAATATGAAACTGTTGATTGTCGAAGATGAAAAGAAAACCGGAGAATACTTGACCAAAGGGTTAACCGAAGCCGGTTTTGTGGTCGATTTGGCCGACAATGGGCTGAATGGCTACCATCTGGCGATGACCGGTGATTATGACCTGATAATCCTCGATATTATGCTGCCGGACGTGAACGGCTGGGATATCGTGCGCATGTTGCGCTCCGCCAATAAAGGGATGCCGATTCTGTTGCTTACCGCGCTTGGTACCATTGAACATCGCGTCAAGGGGCTGGAGTTGGGGGCGGATGACTACCTGGTGAAGCCGTTCGCTTTTGCTGAACTGCTGGCGCGGGTGCGCACTCTACTGCGGCGCGGGGCGGCGGTAATTATCGAAAGTCAGTTTCAGGTTGCCGATTTGATGGTCGATCTCGTCAGCCGCAAAGTCACCCGTAGCGGCACGCGCATCACGTTGACCAGTAAAGAATTTACTTTGCTGGAGTTTTTCCTCCGCCATCAAGGCGAAGTGCTGCCCCGCTCGCTTATCGCCTCGCAGGTGTGGGACATGAATTTCGACAGCGATACCAACGCCATTGATGTGGCAGTGAAGCGGCTGCGCGGCAAAATCGACAACGACTTTGAGCCGAAGCTGATTCAAACCGTGCGCGGCGTGGGTTACATGCTTGAGGTGCCGGATGGTCAGTAAGCCATTTCAGCGCCCGTTTTCGCTGGCAACCCGCCTGACCTTTTTTATCAGCCTGGCCACCATCGCGGCGTTTTTCGCCTTTGCCTGGATCATGATTCACTCGGTAAAAGTGCATTTTGCTGAGCAGGATATTAATGATTTAAAAGAGATTAGCGCCACACTCAAGCGCGTTCTTGATCATCCCGAAGAGACACAAGCCCGACGCTTAATGACGCTGGAAGATATCGTCAGTGGTTATTCCAATGTGTTGATTTCCCTGGCAGATAGCCAGGGTAAAACGGTGTATCACTCCCCCGGTGCGCCGGATATCCGCGAGTTTACGCGTGACGCCATACCCGATAAAGACACGCGGGGCGGCGAGGTGTATCTCCTTTCCGGCCCGACGATTATGATGCCGGGCCACGGTCACGGGCATATGGAACACAGCAACTGGCGGATGATTAACTTGCCGGTTGGCCCGTTGGTGGACGGCAAACCGATTTATACGCTCTACATCGCGCTTTCGATCGATTTTCATCTTCATTACATAAATGATTTGATGAATAAACTTATTATGACCGCATCGATCATCAGCATCCTGATCGTCTTTATCGTGCTGTTGGCGGTACATAAAGGTCACGCACCGATCCGCAGCGTCAGCCGTCAAATCCAGAACATTACCTCGAAAGATCTCGACGTTCGCCTTGACCCGCAGACCGTGCCGATTGAGCTGGAACAGCTGGTACTGTCGTTCAACCATATGATCGAGCGTATTGAGGATGTCTTTACTCGCCAGTCCAATTTCTCAGCGGATATCGCTCACGAAATTCGTACACCAATTACGAATCTCATAACGCAAACCGAAATCGCCCTCAGCCAGTCACGCAGCCAGAAGGAGCTGGAAGATGTGCTCTACTCTAATCTCGAAGAGCTGACGCGAATGGCGAAAATGGTCAGCGATATGCTGTTTCTCGCCCAGGCCGATAACAACCAGCTAATCCCCGAAAAGAAAATGCTCAACCTGGCGGATGAAATCGGCAAAGTGTTCGATTTTTTCGAGGCGCTAGCGGAAGATCGCGGCGTGGAACTGCGGTTTGTTGGTGACGAGTGTCAGGTTGCGGGCGATCCGCTGATGCTGCGTCGGGCGTTAAGCAACCTGCTTTCGAACGCCCTGCGTTATACGCCGCCCGGAGAGGCGATTGTAGTGCGCTGCCAGACGGTCGATCACCAGGTGCAAGTTTCCGTCGAAAACCCCGGTACGCCCATTGCGCCCGAGCACTTACCGCGATTGTTTGACCGTTTCTACCGCGTTGACCCCTCCCGCCAGCGAAAAGGCGAAGGTAGCGGTATTGGGCTGGCGATAGTGAAATCGATTGTTGTCGCGCATAAAGGCACGGTTGCAGTAACGTCAGATGCTCGGGGGACAAGGTTTGTGATTATGCTGCCGGAGAGAGAGTGATTATTAAGTTCAAATTCAGGGCGTGGTGCATCACCTCCTGGTATTGTTGATCAACAAATTAGAGAAAAACTTATTAAACATATGAAATATCGAAGGCTTTTATTTTTCAAAGTTTCACGAGATGTTTGTATATGAAACTTAGTTAAATCTGTGTTTCTTCCAATTGTAGATCACAATGCCCTTTCTAAATTTTCATCGTTATAAACAAGCCATCTATCATATAAAGCAATGAATAATTTAATCGCGATTAATCATCATTAATTGTTATATTATTCACTCAATCTATTTATCAAGTGAATTTGATAAATTCCTAATTTAAAATATCCACTATTGAGCCAGTATTTAACAACGTTAAGATGTGCAATGTGCAGATCATGTTATCAGGGTGGAGCGGTAGCATATATTTCTTATGCAATCATTCATTTTAATAATGTTAATTGGATTATTTATTGCTGTGAATAAAAATATATTATGAATATTGGTTTAACTTTGCGTTTTTGTTACTCGTTGTGATATGCGTACCTGTCCTGAATAACGCCAAGAAACAAGAGGTTGAGCTTGTGATTATTTTTTTGACTGAACAGACACCCGTTTCTGTAAAGTAATATTTAAACAAAATTCTCACATAACCATAGCATTTTCTGTTCCTTCCCTAATAACGTCTGAAGTCGTCCCGCTTATCACATTATCCGCAGTTGTACGGTACGGATCATTATTCATTTTACTGGAGGTTGCTATGTCAACCGGATTACGTTTCACACTGGAAGTGGACGGCCTGCCGCCGGATGCTTTTGCGGTGGTTTCCTTTCATCTGAACCAGTCACTCTCTTCGCTCTTTTCCCTCGATCTCTCCCTGGTCAGCCAGCAGTTTCTCTCCCTTGAATTTGCGCAGGTGCTGGACAAAATGGCCTACCTGACGGTATGGCAGGGCGATGACGTACAGCGCCGGGTGAAAGGCGTGGTGACCTGGTTTGAACTCGGGGAGAACGACAAAAACCAGATGCTGTACAGCATGAAGGTGCACCCGCCGCTGTGGCGTGCCGGTCTGCGCCAGAACTTCCGTATCTTCCAGAACGAGGACATCAAAAGCATCCTCGGCACGATGTTGCAGGAAAACGGGGTGACCGAATGGAGTCCGCTGTTCAGCGAGCCGCATCCTTCCCGTGAGTTTTGTGTCCAGTACGGTGAGACTGATTACGATTTCCTGTGCCGGATGGCGGCGGAGGAAGGCATCTTCTTTTATGAGGAGCATGCTTACAAAAGTACCGACCAGAGCCTGGTGCTGTGCGACACAGTCCGCCATCTGCCCGAATCTTTTGAAATCCCATGGAACCCGAACACCCGTACCGAGGTGAGCACCCTCTGCATCAGCCAGTTCCGCTACAGCGCACAAATCCGCCCTTCTTCCGTGGTGACCAAAGACTACACCTTTAAACGCCCCGGCTGGGCCGGACGTTTTGAACAGGAAGGCCAGCACCAGGACTACCAGCGCACGCAGTATGAAGTGTATGACTACCCCGGACGTTTCAAGGGTGCCCACGGGCAGAACTTTGCCCGCTGGCAGATGGACGGCTGGCGAAACAATGCAGAAACCGCGCGGGGAATGAGTCGCTCGCCGGAGATATGGCCGGGACGACGAATTGTGCTGACGGGGCATCCGCAGGCGAACCTGAACCGGGAATGGCAGGTGGTGGCAAGTGAACTGCACGGCGAACAGCCACAGGCGGTGCCAGGACGGCAGGGAGCGGGGACGGCGCTGGAGAACCATTTTGCGGTGATCCCGGCAGACAGAACATGGCGACCACAGCCGTTGCTGAAACCGCTGGTCGACGGCCCGCAGAGCGCTGTCGTGACAGGACCGGCAGGCGAGGAAATCTTCTGCGACGAACATGGTCGCGTGCGGGTGAAGTTCAACTGGGACCGCTATAACCCGTCAAACCAGGACAGTTCGTGCTGGATCCGTGTGGCACAGGCGTGGGCAGGCACCGGTTTTGGCCACCTGGCGATACCGCGTGTGGGTCAGGAGGTGATTGTAGACTTCCTCAACGGCGATCCGGACCAGCCGATCATTATGGGGCGCACCTACCACCAGGAAAACCGCACCCCCGGCAGCCTGCCGGGAACAAAGACGCAGATGACCATCCGCTCCAAAACGTACATGGGCAGCGGATTTAATGAGCTGAAGTTTGATGATGCGACAGGGAGAGAACAGGTCTACATCCACGCGCAGAAGAACATGGATACCGAAGTGCTCAACGACCGTACCACCACCGTAAAACACGATCACCACGAAACCGTAAAAAATGACCAGACGGTCACGATCCAGGAAGGTAACCGCCTTCTTACGGTGGAAAAAGGCCACAAGATCACCGGAGTACTGAAAGGGTCTTTATCTGAGGATGTCTTTCAGGACAGAGGCACGATTGCCGGTTCGGTGCATGTTGACGCTGTAAACAATGGTGGCGAAGGCGACGGTATACAGGCTTATACGGCGATTAAGGAAATTTTGCTGGCCGTGGAGGAAAGCAAAATTGCGCTGACGCCGGATGGCATTCAGCTACAGGTCGGGGAATCGACGGTAATCAGGCTGTCGAAGGATGGCATCACCATCGTGGGCGGTTCTGTTTTCATCAACTGATTCACTCAGATTATCAGGGAGTATTTTATGCAGTTCACTTTTAATGAAGGCCACATTCAACTGCCGTCTCAATGGCAGGATCAGTCAATGCAGGTCCTGGTGTCCACAGATAACAGTGGCATCAACCTGGTCATTACCCGCGAAGCCGTTCCACAGGGAACCCTGACACCAGAGCTGTACCAGGAAACGCTGGCGCTGTACCAGGGCAAACTTGATGGGTACACCGAACATGCCTGCCGGGAAATCACTCTGGCAGAGGCCCCGGCCTGGCTGCTGGATTATTCCTGGAACGGTCCGGAAGATGAGGGGAATCAGGGGCGGATTAGCCAGATAGCCGTATTCCAGCGGCGTGGAGATACGCTGCTGACCTTCACTTTCAGCACCTCCTTATCCCTGAAGAACAGTCAAAAGACGATGCTGCTGGAGGTGATAAAGAGCTTCACCCCGTTGCCACCGGAGAATGACATCCAAAAGGACCAGCCGCGCTGACATAAACGAGGGATAACACATGAGTGAAGGACCAGGCGGGCCACAGGGAGCGACCGCAGGCGGTACGCTGGCAATGCGAATGCTGTCACAGCAGGCGATGGTCGCCAGCCAGATGAAACGGGCAGCCAACGACAAAGCCATTGCACAGATGCTGGCATCAAAAAAGTCCGGCCCCCCCGCCGCCAGGCTGGGCGATGAAATTCAGCACAAGAGTTTTTTGGGGGCGCTGGCAGGGGCCGTGCTGGGGGCGATAGTGACCATCGCAGAAGGTTGCCTGATTATGGCCGCCTGTGCCACCGGCCCTTATGCGCTGGTTCTGGTGCCTGCGCTGATGTATGCCAGCTATAAGGCGAGTGATTATGTGGAGGAGAAACAGAACCAGCTTGAATCATGGATAAACAGCTTTTGTGACACGGACGGCGCCATCAATACCGGTTCTGAAAATGTAAACATTAACGGAAAGCCCGCTGCCAGGGCCGCCGTCACCCTTCCCCCTCCTCCCCCACCTGGAGCAATACCTGAAATCCCACAGGGGGAACCCTCATGGGGTGATATTGCCACTGACCTGCTTGAATCGGCAGCGGAAAAAGCAGTACCACTGGCGAAGGCCTGGGGGAACGCTGTTATCACCCTGACGGACAGCAATGCCGGTTTTATGGATCGCGTCAGCGCCGGCGCATCGCTTCTGTTTCCCGCCGGTCCGGTATTAATGGAGTTTGCCACCATGGTGGGCGGGCGTGGCGAAATCAAAAAAGATGTGGATTTCCCGGAAGCCGGTGAGGACACGGCGCTCTGCGACAAGGAGAACAAACCACCGAGGATAGCCCAGGGCAGCAGCAACGTCTTTATCAACAATCAGCCCGCCGCGCGCAAGGGCGACAAACTGGAGTGCAGCGCGGCAATCGTGGAAGGTTCGCCGGACGTCTTTATTGGCGGTGAACAGGTGACCTATCTGGATATCCAGCCAGAGTTCCCGCCGTGGCAGAGAATGATCCTGGGGGGAATAACGATAGCCAGCTATCTTCTGCCGCCAGCGGGACTGCTGGGAAAACTGAAGAATCTGGCGAGACTCGGCAAACTGGGGAACCTGCTGGGGAAAAGCGGGAAGCTGCTGGGGGCAAAGCTCGGCGCGTTGCTGGGAAAAACAGGTAAGTCGTTAAAAAGTATTGCCAATAAAGTCATCAGATGGGTAACAGATCCTGTCGATCCGGTAACCGGCGCGTACTGCGACGAACGTACCGACTTTACGCTGGGCCAGACCCTCCCCCTCTCCTTCACCCGTTTCCACAGTTCTGTACTGCCGCTGCATGGCCTGACCGGCGTGGGCTGGAGCGACTCCTGGAGCGAATACGCCTGGGTGCGTGAACAGGGAAACCGGGTGGATATCATCAGCCAGGGAGCCACGCTGAACTTCGCCTTCGACGGTGACAGTGATACGGCGGTTAACCCGTATCACGCCCAGTACATTCTGCGCCGCCGCGATGATTATCTGGAGCTGTTCGACAGGGATGCACTGAGCAGCCGCTTCTTTTATGACGCCTTTCCGGGAATGCGTCTGCGCCACCCGGTGACTGACGATACCAGCGATGACCGCCTGGCACACAGCCCCAATGACCGGATGTACATGCTGGGCGGGATGAGCGACACCGCCAGCAACCGCATCACGTTTGAGCGCGACAGCCAGTACCGGATCACAGGTGTCAGTCACACCGACGGGATCCGGCTTAAACTGACGTACCACGCCAGCGGCTACCTGAAAGCCATTCACCGCACGGATAACGGCATACAGACGCTGGCGACCTACGAACAGGATGCGCGGGGGCGGCTGACAGAAGCGGATGCGCGGCTGGACTACCACCTGTTTTATGAGTACGACGCTGCGGACCGGATCATCCGCTGGTCCGATAACGACCAGACGTGGAGCCGTTTCACCTACGATGAACAGGGCCGGTGCGTGAATGTCACCGGGGCGGAGGGCTATTACAACGCCACGCTGGACTATGGTGACGGCTGCACCACCGTGACGGACGGCAAGGGCATTCACCGTTATTACTATGATCCTGACGGCAATATTCTGCGGGAAGCAGCGCCGGACGGCAGCACCACCATGTATGAATGGGATGAATTCCATCACCTGCTGGCCCGTCACTCCCCTGCCGGGCGGGTGGAGAAATTTGAATACAACGCCGCACACGGTCAGTTAAGCCGTTACACGGCGGCAGACGGCGCGGAGTGGCAGTACCGCTATGATGAGCGCGGCCTGCTCAGCAACATCACCGACCCTGCCGGGCAGACGTGGACACAGCAGTGTGATGAACGCGGCCTGCCGGTAAGTCTGGTGTCGCCACAGGGCGAAGAGACCCGGCTGGCATACACCGCTCAGGGGCTGCTGTCGGGAATATTCCGCCAGGATGAACGGCGTCTGGGCATAGAGTACGACCACCACAACCGGCCGGAAACACTCACCGACGTGATGGGCCGCGAACACCACACCGAATACAGTGGTCACGACCTGCCGGTGAAGATGCGCGGCCCCGGCGGTCAGTCAGTGAGGTTGCAGTGGCAGCAGCACCATAAACTGAGCGGCCTTGAGCGCACTGGCACCGGCGCGGAAGGATTCCGCTACGACCGTCACGGCAACCTGCTGGCGTACACGGACGGTAACGGTGTTGTCTGGACAATGGAGTACGGCCCGTTTGATTTGCCGGTGGCGCGAACGGACGGTGAAGGCCACCGCTGGCAGTACCGCTACGATAAAGACACGCTGCAACTGACAGAAGTCATCAACCCGCAGGGTGAGTCATATCTTTATGTTCTGGATAACTGCGGCCGGGTGACGGAAGAGCGTGACTGGGGCGGCGTGGTCTGGCGTTACCGTTATGATGCCGATGGCCTGTGTACCGCCAGGGTTAACGGTCTGGAGGAAACCATCCTCTACAGCCGGGACGCCGCAGGCCGCCTGGCAGAAGTCATCACGCCGGAAGGCAAAACGCAGTATGCGTATGACAAATCCGGCAGGCTGACGGGTATCTTCAGCCCGGACGGCACATCACAGCGCACCGGCTATGACGAACGCGGGCGGGTGAATGTCACCACTCAGGGCCGACGGGCCATTGAATACCACTACCCCGATGAACACACCGTCATCCGCTGTATCCTGCCACCGGAAGATGAACGCGACAGACACCCCGGTGAATCCCTGCTGAAAACCACGTACCGCTACAACGCAGCCGGAGAACTGGCAGAGGTCATCCTGCCGGAGGATGAGACGCTGACGTTCAGCCGTGATGAGGCAGGACGTGAAGTGCTCCGGCACAGTAACCGGGGTTTTGCCTGTGAGCAGGGCTGGAATGCAGCCGGTCAGCTTACCAGCCAGCGCGCCGGACTTTTCCCGGCGGAAGCCACATGGGGCGGACTGCTCCCCTCACTGGTGCGGGAGTACCGTTACGACAGCGCGGGCAATGTGTCGGCTGTCACCAGCCGGGAAGATTACGGACGGGAAACTCGCCGGGAGTACCGGCTGGACCGGAACGGCCAGGTCACGGCGGTGACAGCCTCAGGCACCGGGCTGGGCTATGGCGAAGGCGATGAGTCCTATGGCTATGACAGCTGCGGCTACCTGAAGGCGCAGTCTGCGGGCTGGCACCGGATAAGTGAAGAGACTGACCAGTATGCCGGAGGCCACCGGCTGAAACAGGCCGGAAACACGCAGTATGACTATGACGCCGCAGGCCGGATGGTCAGCCGCATAAAACACCGTGACGGCTACCGCCCGGAAACAGAGCGGTTCCGGTGGGACAGCCGTGACCAGCTGACCGGGTATTGCAGCGCACAGGGTGAACAGTGGGAATACCGCCACGACGCCAGCGGCAGACGGACGGAAAAACGCTGCGACCGGAAGAAAATCCGCATCACGTACCTGTGGGACGGCGACAGTATTGCGGAAATCCGGGAATACCGCGATGATAAACTGTACAGCGTACGGCACCTGGTGTTTAACGGCTTTGAGCTGATAAGCCAGCAGTGCAGCCGGGTACGGCAGCCGCATCCGTCCGTGGCCCCGCAGTGGGTGACGCGGACGAATCATGCGGTGAGCGACCTGACGGGCCGTCCGCTGATGCTCTTTAACAGTGAAGGTAAAACCGTCTGGCGACCGGGGCAGACCAGCCTGTGGGGGCTGGCACTCAGCCTGCCCGCAGACACCGGCTACCCGGACCCGCGCGGGGAACTGGACGCGGAAGCCGACCCCGGCCTGCTGTATGCAGGACAGTGGCAGGATGCGGAATCCGGGCTGTGCTATAACCGGTTCCGGTATTACGAGCCGGAAACAGGGATGTACCTGGTGAGTGATCCGCTGGGGTTGCTGGGGGGTGAGCAGACTTACCGGTATGTGCCGAATCCGTGTGGGTATGTTGATCCGCTGGGATTAGCATTTTGCCCCAGAATGCAGAAGACATTGCAAAAATTAACTGACAAGGCTGTTGCTGATATTATCGCTAACCCCAGACTCGCTGAAGATCTGATGTCGGCGGGGAGCTATGCACATTTAAAAAATGGAACTAATTTATATGCAGCCAGTTTTGGTAAGGCTGTTGAACGTAGGGTTGCACAGTTAGTTAGTGACAATTCCCGATTAAGCAAACTTGTTGAACATACTGGTCAGGCCAAGGGGGCTAATGGACAGTTTATATCGAGCCCTGACTTCACCACTAAAGGTAAAGGCGTGTTCGACGTTACAACAAATAAAGCACTCCAAGCGCATATAGACAGATATACTAAAGCTGGTGTGTATACTCCCTATAATGATATTGGTTACTTGGTATATGATGTCGTATATGGATTATCTTTCTAAAGCAAACTAATGGTAACTAAATATGACAAAAGTTCTTGAGAATGAAGAGTTCAATTCTATACATATAGACGAAGGTGGGGTTTTTAATAGTTTACGCTTTGAAAAATGTCTTTTTCAAAGCTGTAGCATACTTAGCAGAAAACTAAATGATAATAGTGATTTACCTCCTCGCTTTGAAAACATTCTCATTAAAGATTGCACTGCTCTTAATTGTGTAAGTGGCCCAGCTTTTTTAAAAGATGTAACTGTTGAGAATTTTAGGACCGGTGATATTTTTCTTATTTATTCCACTATGTTTCATCATGTAACATTAAAAGGAAAGCTTGGGGCAATAAAAATAAATAAAAAAGATTATGTGCGTGACTATGATAGCCATCAAAGACATATTGAGATGATGAGAACGAGATTTTATTCTCAGATAGATTGGGCGATGGATATATCACAGGCGAAGTTTTTAAGTTTCTCCTGCAAAGGTATCCCAGCAAAATTAATTAGACGAGATAGTGAGACTCAATTTGTTGTAACGAGGAAACGTTTCAACTCTATGGATGTACTAAATGCAGAATTTAAAGGACAATACCCGTTTGTTTATTTACTGCTGGAGCTCTTTTTAGAATCAGATGAAGATGACCAGGTATTAGTTACACCATTAGGCAAAGCAAAAAAATATTATCAGCCAATTCTCGAAGGATTTAGAGAGTTAAGACGAGCAGGAATACTCGAACCTAACTAAATAAGGGTTATATTCCGCCAGGATGAACGGCGTCTGGGCATAGAGTACGACCACCACAACCGGCCGGAAACACTCACCGACGTGATGGGCCGCGAACACCACACCGAATACAGTGGTCACGACCTGCCGGTGAAGATGCGCGGCCCCGGCGGTCAGTCAGTGCGCTTACAGTGGCAGCAGCACCATAAACTGAGTGGCCTTGAGCGCACTGGCACCGGCGCGGAAGGATTCCGCTACGACCGCCACGGCAACCTGCTGGCCTGGACGGACGGTAACGGTGTTGTCTGGACAATGGAATACGGCCCGTTTGATTTGCCGGTGGCGCGAACGGACGGTGAAGGCCACCGCTGGCAGTACCGCTACGATAAAGACACGCTGCAACTGACAGAAGTCATTAACCCGCAGGGTGAGTCATATCTTTATGTTCTGGATAACTGCGGCCGGGTGACGGAAGAGCATGACTGGGGCGGCGTGGTCTGGCGTTACCGCTATGACGCCGATGGCCTGTGTACCGCCAGGGTCAACGGCCTGGAGGAAACCATCCTCTACAGCCGGGACGCCGCAGGCCGCCTGGCAGAAGTCATCACGCCGGAAGGCAAAACGCAGTATGCCTATGACAAATCCGGCAGGCTGACGGGTATCTTCAGCCCGGACGGCACATCACAGCGCACCGGCTATGACGAACGCGGGCGGGTGAATGTCACCACTCAGGGCCGACGGGCCATTGAATACCACTACCCCGACGAACACACCGTCATCCGCTGTATCCTGCCACCGGAAGATGAACGCGACAGACACCCCGGTGAATCCCTGCTGAAAACCACGTACCGCTACAACGCCGCCGGAGAACTGACGGAGGTCATTCTGCCGGGGGATGAGACGCTGACGTTCAGCCGTGATGAGGCAGGACGTGAAGTGCTCCGGCACAGTAACCGGGGTTTTGCCTGTGAACAGGGCTGGAATGCAGCCGGTCAGCCTGTCAGTCAGCGCGCCGGACTTTTCCCGGCAGAAGCCACATGGGGCGGGCTGCTCCCCTCACGGGTACGGGAGTACCGTTACGACAGCGCGGGTAATGTGTCAGGCGTCACCAGCCGGGAAGATTACGGACGGGAAACACGGCGGGAATACCGGCTGGACCGGAACGGCCAGGTCACGGCGGTGACAGCCTCAGGCACCGGGCTGGGCTATGGCGAAGGCGATGAGTCCTATGGCTATGACAGCTGCGGCTACCTGAAGGCGCAGTCTGCGGGCTGGCACCGGATAAGTGAAGAGACTGACCAGTATGCCGGAGGCCACCGGCTGAAACAGGCCGGAAACACGCAGTATGACTATGACGCCGCAGGCCGGATGGTCAGCCGCACCAGACACCGTGACGGCTATCGCCCGGAAACAGAGCGGTTCCGGTGGGACAGCCGTGACCAGCTGACCGGGTATTGCAGCGCACAGGGTGAGCAGTGGGAATACCGCCACGACGCCAGCGGCAGACGAACAGAGAAACGCTGCGACCGGAAGAAAATCCGCTTCACGTATCTGTGGGACGGCGACAGTATTGCGGAAATCCGGGAATACCGCGATGATAAACTGTACAGCGTACGGCACCTGGTGTTTAACGGCTTTGAGCTGATAAGCCAGCAGTTCAGCCGGGTACGGCAGGCGCATCCGTCGGTGGCCCCGCAGTGGGTGACACGGACGAATCATGCGGTGAGCGACCTGACGGGCCGTCCGCTGATGCTCTTTAACAGTGAAGGTAAAACCGTCTGGCGACCGGGACAGACCAGCCTGTGGGGGCTGGCACTCAGCCTGCCCGCAGACACCGGCTACCCGGACCCGCGCGGGGAACTGGACCCGGAAGCCGACCCCGGCCTGCTGTATGCGGGACAGTGGCAGGATGCAGAATCCGGGCTGTGCTATAACCGGTTCCGGTATTACGAGCCGGAAACCGGGATGTACCTGGTGAGTGATCCGCTGGGGTTGCTGGGGGGTGAGCAGACTTACCGGTATGTGCCAAATCCGTGTGGGTGGGTTGATCCGCTGGGATTGGCTGCAAGTTCTAAAATCAGCAGTTTGATGGACTATATTGGCGATGGTCGTCGTGTTAGTGGGCATACGGGTTTCCTGGATGGGGTTCGTTTATCACGTAGTCAAATAAACAATATTGCTAAAGAAATGGAGAAGCTAGGAATTAAAGTAATAAGGAAAGCAGATAAATATTTGCCACCAAATGCTAGGGCAGCTTTTGATTATGGCCTTCGCAATATTTATCTTAGGAAAAATGCTACCTTATATGAGGTGTATCATGAAGTGATTCATGCTAAGCAATTTGCGAAAGTTGGACGAGAAGCATACGAAGCACTAGGACGTTTATCTAGGGAGGAACACGTTCTAAATGAAATATTAAAAAGTAAAAATTTATTCAATGAGGCGGAAATAGCTCATGCCATAAAATATGTTGAGGGATTGAGAGAAAAATTCATGATGGGACTAATAAATTGATAAAACATAACAAAATAACTATCGAAATGGCTCTTGACTTGGCTCGGCGTGAGTTAGAGTTAAGGGAAATTCCTTATATTAAAAATAGTCTACATGCCAATTACAGCTATAAATCTATTAGTATTGGTTCTAAGCAAGGTTGGTTAATTTCAGCGAAATTAAAAGTCCCTGAAACTTTTGAGCCTGATATGATATTTATTGAGATATCTGACCCAGAAGGTTTTATTAATATTCCTGATGTATTATAAACTACGTTAGAGGTTTTGTTATAAGGTAATCGGTTTCTTTACAGACCGCTGGCGTACATCGCACAGAGGCTGCTAACAGGGATATTCCTGCCTGGATGAACGCAAGGCAAGATCATGGAAATAGTGATATACATCACTATTTCCATCCTGATTTTAGCTATCGCATTAATAAAACAGCGGATGTTAGCCAATATCGAAACCAGTAACCCGTATCACGCCCAGTACATCCTGCGCCGCCGCGATGATTACCTGGTGCTGTTCGACCGTGATGCCCTGAGCTGCCGCTTCTTTTATGACGCCTTTCCGGGAATGCGTCTGCGCCACCAGGTGACCGGCGATACCGACGATGACCGCCTGGCACACAGCCCCGCAGACCGGATGTATACAGGGAAAGATCATCAGAAGTACACTTTTTGTACTAAATAATTCACATTTTATGTTTAAAAATTGAGATATTCCTCATTACCTGAAGCTGTTTTTTATTGCTTATACATGATCAAATACTCCTTACATAATTAAGGAGAACAAAATGGAACTTAAAAAATTGATGGAACATATTTCTATTATTCCCGATTACAGACAAGCCTGGAAAGTGGAACATAAATTATCGGATATTCTATTGTTGACTATTTGTGCCGTTATTTCTGGTGCGGAAGATTGGGAAGATATAGAGGATTTTGGGGAAACACATCTCGATTTTTTGAAGCAATATGGTGATTTTGAAAATGGTATTCCTGTTCACGATACCATTGCCAGAGTTGTATCCTGTATCAGTCCTGCAAAATTTCACGAGTGCTTTATTAACTGGATGCGTGACTGCCATTCTTCAGATGATAAAGACGTCATTGCAATTGATGGAAAAACGCTCCGGCACTCTTATGACAAGAGTCGCCGCAGGGGAGCGATTCATGTCATTAGTGCGTTCTCAACAATGCACAGTCTGGTCATCGGACAGATCAGGACGGATGAGAAATCCAATGAGATTACAGCTATCCCAGAACTTCTTAACATGCTGGATATTAAAGGAAAAATCATCACAACTGATGCGATGGGTTGCCAGAAAGATATTGCAGAGAAGATACAAAAACAGGGAGGTGATTATTTATTCGCGGTAAAAGGAAACCAGGGGCGGCTAAATAAAGCCTTCGAGGAAAAATTTCCGCTGAAAGAATTAAATAATCCAGAGCATGACAGTTACGCAATGAGTGAAAAGAGTCACGGC
>NZ_JBJQJI010000010.1:0-148504 GCF_046487485.1 Escherichia sp. WS1368 | reverse complement strand
CGCACCTCAGGCTCCGGATGACTTTCGTTTTTTCTCCAGCTCCTGGCGCTTTTTTTCCAGGAGATGCTCCTGCATGGCTTTCAGATATGCATTTTCTGCGCGAAGATAACGTAGCTCATTCTTCATCTCTTCCGGCGTCATGTTTGCCTCGTTTTCATGGGTATCATCAGAACGGGTCATGCTTTTCTCCTTCCTGCGCCTGATAAAGGCCTCATTACCAGATTTGCGGTAGCCTTTTATCCAGTTTTTAACCGTGTTGTGGCTGGGAATGTTAAACCGGGCAGCTACCCGGGGTAGAGACTCAGAATGCCCGAGAGCATAAAGAACCACGCAAAGTTTATCTTCAGGAGAATAGCTACGCTTGTGTCTGCAATCCAGTGCCCGAGGACCGTGAAGAAGAAAAAGATTAATCCAGTGTGAGAGGCTGGTGTGAGAAAGTTGAAAGAGTTTTGCCGTAGAAATGATGCCTGCATGACCAGCCAGGTAATGATTTACAGCGGCAAGTTTTACTTCAAATGAATGTTTCATAAACTGCACCTTCAGATGTCAGATTATGTCCAACATTTGGGGTGCAGTTCATCAAGCGTCGCATCAGGCGCTGAATGTCGGATGTGGCGTGCAGCCTACAAATCACACAAATTCAACTCGTTACGAGTATCCCGTCAAAGCAATTTTTTCGCTAACGTCCAGACCCCGGTATTCGTGGTGGAAAGCGCCACAACACCCGCGTTAATCGCATTACGCGCATCTTCTTCATCGCACACCAGCCCGCCGGCAATCAGCGGTTGGCGGATTTTCTCCGTCACCCAGCCCAGCACTTTAGGCATACAGCCTGGCAGGATCTCAATACAATCCGGATTCGATTGCGCAACTTGCTTATCAATGTTGTGAAACGAAATCGAATCAACAATAAACAGGCGATGAATACAGAAAAAACCTTCCGCTCTTGCCGCTTTCAGCATCGATGCTTTCGTGCTGATAATGCCGTCCGCCTCGGTCACCAGTTTCAGAAACTGAATCACCACTTCTTTGTTCGATGCGCCTTCCAGCAAATCAACATGAATAAAGGCATATTTTCCGGCGTTTTTAATCTTTTTAACGATATTACTGATGGTGCAGATATTGCCGTACAACACTGAAATAAACTGGCATTCAGAATCGATTGCCAGTTGCAGGCTGGCATTATCTTTAACGGCAGCAATCACCGGATTCTGGCGGAGCAGGTGTAAGAGGGGCATAAATTATCCTTATTATTTATCCAAAGCGGTAGGTGATGCCGAATCCGGAAGGCGGATAGCGCCACTGTTGTAGTGTTGATTCGTCGCACAGCAAACGGCAGGTGCCACACTCCAGGCAGCCGCGATAATCAACGCGTAAGTCACCTTCCGGTGTGAGCGAAAAAAGACCAGCCGGACAAGCGTTAATCAACCGTTGTACCGTCTGGCGCTCAACGGAGTCAGCCGGAACAATGTGCGGCGCATCGGCAACGCGCCAGAGATTACGGGCTACAGACATCGCAGACTCCTGATAACATCGCCCGCCAGATGCCACAGGCCGTGACGACGTAAATGACGCCAGAATAACTGGCGCAGCGGTGGAACAGGTTTATCACCCTGATCCCATAAATCGCGGGAAATATCCTGCATTAACGCAGGCCACGCACGGTACCAGCCAGGGCGTTGCAAAAGCGCCGGAACATGCTGATAACGTTGTAGAACATCCCATAGCAGGCTGCGCTCGACGTTGTGATGATAAAGCGGAAACAGATTTTGCGGCTCGCGGTGCTGGCAGGCGCTTATCAGCGTTTGTGCCGCCGCCTGCGCGCCAGTTAGCGCCATATCCATGCCGCGCACGGAAATTCCGGTATTGACGCAACTGCGCAACGCATCGCCCAGCAGCAGCCAGCCGTTACCGGCGTATTGCACCGGCATACTGTGCAAGCCACCTTCTGGCACCAGATGCGCACCATACTCCAGTGATTCCGTGTTTTTGATAAGCGGGCGCACTGCCGGATGCGTTTTAAAGCGAGCCAGCAGCTCGCTTGCCGGAACACGACTTTGCGTAAGGGAAGAGAGCGGGCAAACAATCCCTAACGAGAGCGTTTGTTGATTAGTATAAAGAAATGCGCCGCCGGGTAAGTCATCACAGATCCCGCCGCTGAACAGCAACGCTGCGCCTTCGTTATTCTCCAGATGAAAACGTTCTTCAATAGCGGATGTTTCCAGCGACAGCACTTCTTTGATCCCCAACGCCATCGCTTCGCCAGCAGGACGAGTCACTAACCCGTGACGTTCAGCCAGGACGCTGTTGGCACCTTCTGCCAGCACCACATAACGGGCGCGGAGAATATCGTCACCACAAATGACACCACACACCCTGCCGTTTTCTTCATACAGCGCATCCACCGTCGCACCGGGGATGCATTCGACACCTTCTTTTTCGGCTTCGGCAACCAGCCACGGATCGAACCGTGCACGTAATACACTCCAGGATTCACCGCCGGGCTGTAAGCTGGAAAACGTCGTTGCGCCATCCGGCGTTAGCAGAGAAAGGCTTTCGTGAGTGATGCGTCGTTCAAGAGGCGCGGTCAGATGAAATTGCGGGAGGAGTTCCGCGAGCGCATGGGTGTATAAACGCCCGCCGGAAAGATTTTTGCTGCCGGGGATTTCAGCGCGTTCCAGTAACAGAACGGACAAACCTGCCCGCGCGCAGCGTAAAGCACAAGCGGTACCTGCTATACCGGCACCAATAATAATAATGTCGCAGTTGTCTTCCATGTCATGCCCCAGATATCCAGAACACAACACCCTAACATGGCGTTACTTAAGGGAAATTGACCGCCGACACACTCTTATCATTCGCCGCGATAGATACAGCCTGCAGTACAGGTTTCTTTTACCATCACCGCACTTAACAGCGGCACAACGGGTTTAACCTGATCCCAAATCCATTTTGCTAAAACTTCGCTGGTTGGGTTTTCCAGACCTGGAATATCATTGAGATAATGGTGATCGAGGCGCTCGTAGGTTGGCTTAAACGCCGCTTTCAGTTCAGCGAAATCGATAATCCAGCCCGTATGCGGATCGACTTCCCCGGTAATTTCCAGTCGCACCATAAAGGAATGCCCGTGCAGGCGACCACATTTATGCCCTTCCGGGACGTGTGGTAAGCGGTGAGCGGCTTCGAAGGTGAAATCTTTAAATAACGTGGTGGACATCATAATTTCTCTACAGGACGATAAAACCGCCGTAGAGTACCGGAAAGGCTGTTTTTTCGCATTATCTAAAACGACTTTGTTGCGCAAAATCGCTGATTTATCTTATTGATGGGCAATATTCATTTGTTTTTCATTGGGTTGGTTAATCTATTTTGTTGTTAAAGACTATTGCTAAAACAGGTTAGTCGATTTGGTTATTAGTTATCGCTATCCCGTCTTTAATCCACACCGTTCACCCCGTTAACCTTATCTTCTCTTCTGTTTTATGGGCGCTGACAGGGCGCAGAAACAGCTTTGCTTACTGGAACATAACGACGCATGACGACACAGGTCCCACCTTCCGCGTTGCTTCCGTTGAACCCGGAGCAACTGGCACGCCTTCAGGCGGCCACGACCGATTTAACTCCCACCCAGCTTGCCTGGGTTTCTGGCTATTTCTGGGGCGTGCTCAACCAGCAGCCAGCTGCGCTTGCAGCGACGCCAGCGCCCGCCGCAGAAATGCCGGGTATAACTATTATCTCCGCTTCGCAAACCGGCAATGCGCGCCGGGTTGCTGAAGCATTACGCGATGATTTATTGGCGGCAAAACTGAACGTTAAGCTGGTGAACGCGGGCGACTATAAATTCAAACAAATCGCCAGCGAAAAACTGCTTATCGTGGTGACGTCAACGCAAGGAGAAGGGGAACCGCCGGAAGAAGCCGTCGCGCTGCATAAGTTCCTGTTCTCCAAAAAAGCGCCGAAGCTGGAAAACACCGCATTTGCCGTGTTTAGCCTCGGCGATAGCTCTTATGAATTTTTCTGCCAGTCCGGGAAAGATTTTGACAGCAAGCTGGCGGAACTGGGCGGTGAACGCCTGCTCGACCGTGTCGATGCCGACGTTGAATACCAGGCTGCTGCCATCGAGTGGCGCGCCCGCGTGGTTGATGCGCTTAAATCGCGTGCGCCTGTCGCGGCACCTTCGCAATCCGTCGCTACTGGCGCGGTAAATGAAATCCACACCAGCCCGTACAGCAAAGACGCGCCGCTGGTGGCGAGCCTCTCTGTTAACCAGAAAATTACCGGGCGTAACTCTGAAAAAGACGTTCGCCATATCGAAATTGACTTAGGTGACTCGGGCCTGCGTTACCAGCCGGGTGACGCGCTGGGCGTCTGGTATCAGAACGATCCGGCACTGGTGAAAGAACTTGTCGAACTGCTGTGGCTGAAAGGTGATGAACCTGTCAACGTTGAGGGCAAAACCCTGCCGCTGAACGAAGCGCTACAGTGGCACTTCGAACTGACCGTCAACACCGCCAACATTGTTGAGAACTATGCCACGCTTACCCGCAGCGAAACGCTGCTGCCGCTGGTGGGCGATAAAGCGAAGTTACAGCATTACGCCGCGACGACGCCGATTGTCGACATGGTGCGTTTCTCTCCGGCGCAACTGGATGCCGAAGCGCTGATTAACCTGCTGCGCCCGCTGACCCCGCGCCTGTATTCCATCGCCTCCTCGCAGGCGGAAGTCGAGAACGAAGTACACGTCACCGTTGGCGTGGTGCGTTACGACGTGGAAGGCCGCGCCCGTGCCGGTGGTGCCTCCAGCTTCCTCGCGGATCGCGTGGAAGAAGAGGGTGAAGTCCGCGTCTTTATCGAACATAACGATAACTTCCGCCTGCCCGCTAACCCGCAAACGCCGGTGATTATGATTGGCCCAGGCACCGGCATCGCGCCGTTCCGCGCCTTTATGCAGCAACGCGCCGCCGACGAAGCGCCGGGGAAAAACTGGCTGTTCTTTGGCAACCCGCACTTTACGGAAGATTTCCTCTACCAGGTGGAATGGCAGCGCTACGTCAAAGAGGGCGTGCTGACGCGTATCGATCTTGCCTGGTCGCGCGATCAAAAAGAAAAAATTTACGTACAAGACAAACTGCGCGAACAGGGCGCAGAGCTGTGGCGCTGGATCAATGACGGTGCCCACATTTATGTCTGCGGCGACGCTAATCGCATGGCGAAAGACGTTGAGCAGGCACTTCTGGAAGTGATTGCCGAATTTGGTGGCATGGACACCGAAGCGGCGGATGAATTTTTAAGTGAGCTGCGCGTAGAGCGCCGTTATCAGCGAGATGTCTACTAATGAGCGAAAAACATCCAGGGCCTTTAGTGGTCGAAGGAAAACTGACAGACGCCGAGCGCATGAAGCTTGAAAGCAACTACCTGCGCGGCACCATTGCGGAAGATTTAAACGACGGTCTGACCGGCGGCTTTAAGGGCGATAACTTCCTGCTGATCCGCTTCCACGGCATGTATCAGCAGGATGACCGCGACATCCGCGCCGAACGTGCTGAACAGAAGCTGGAGCCACGTCATGCAATGCTGTTGCGCTGCCGTCTGCCGGGTGGCGTGATTACCACCAAACAGTGGCAGGCGATCGATAAATTTGCCGGTGAAAACACCATCTATGGCAGCATTCGCCTGACCAACCGCCAGACGTTTCAGTTCCACGGCATTCTGAAAAAGAACGTCAAACCGGTGCACCAGATGCTGCACTCGGTCGGTCTTGATGCGCTGGCGACTGCTAACGACATGAACCGTAACGTACTCTGCACCTCGAACCCTTACGAGTCGCAGCTACACGCGGAAGCGTATGAATGGGCGAAGAAAATCTCTGAACATCTGCTGCCGCGTACCCGCGCGTATGCGGAGATCTGGCTCGATCAGGAAAAAGTCGCCACCACCGATGAAGAACCGATCCTCGGTCAGACTTATTTGCCGCGTAAATTCAAAACTACGGTAGTGATCCCGCCGCAGAACGATATCGATCTGCATGCCAACGACATGAACTTCGTGGCAATCGCCGAAAACGGCAAGCTGGTGGGCTTTAACCTGTTGGTGGGCGGTGGGCTTTCTATCGAACACGGCAACAAGAAAACCTACGCCCGCACGGCGAGTGAGTTTGGCTATCTGCCGCTGGAGCATACGCTGGCGGTGGCAGAAGCCGTCGTGACGACTCAGCGCGACTGGGGTAACCGTACCGATCGTAAAAATGCCAAAACCAAATACACGCTGGAGCGCGTGGGGGTTGAGACGTTTAAAGCGGAAGTGGAGCGTCGCGCGGGGATCAAATTTGAACCGATCCGTCCATATGAGTTCACCGGACGCGGCGATCGTATTGGCTGGGTTAAAGGCATTGATGATAACTGGCACCTGACGCTGTTTATCGAAAATGGTCGCATCCTTGATTATCCTGGGCGTCCGCTGAAAACCGGCCTGCTGGAGATCGCGAAGATCCACAAAGGCGATTTCCGCATTACGGCGAACCAGAATCTGATCATCGCCGGTGTGCCGGAAAGCGAGAAAGCGAAGATCGAGAAGATTGCCAAAGAGAGCGGGTTAATGAATGCCGTCACGCCGCAGCGTGAAAACTCAATGGCCTGCGTGTCATTCCCGACTTGCCCGCTGGCGATGGCCGAAGCCGAGCGTTTCCTGCCGTCTTTTATCGACAACATCGATAATTTAATGGCGAAACATGGTGTCAGCGATGAGCATATCGTGATGCGTGTAACAGGCTGCCCGAACGGTTGTGGTCGCGCGATGCTGGCGGAAGTGGGCCTGGTGGGTAAAGCGCCGGGTCGCTACAACCTGCATCTTGGCGGCAACCGCATTGGGACACGTATCCCACGGATGTATAAAGAAAACATCACCGAACCGGAAATCCTGGCGTCGCTTGATGAACTGATAGGGCGCTGGGCGAAAGAGCGCGAAGCGGGTGAAGGCTTCGGCGACTTTACGGTGCGTGCGGGCATCATTCGCCCGGTGCTCGATCCGGCGCGCGATTTGTGGGATTAACCATCAGCCCGGTCTTGTAGGCCTGATAAGACGCGTGAGCGTCGCATCAGGCAAGGCAAACAGTGAGGAATCTATGTCCAAACTCGATCTAAACGCCCTGAACGAACTGCCGAAGGTAGATCGCATTCTGGCGCTGGCAGAAACTAACGCCGAACTGGAAAAACTGGACGCTGAAGGCCGCGTTGCCTGGGCGCTGGATAATCTGCCCGGTGAATATGTACTTTCTTCCAGTTTCGGCATTCAGGCGGCGGTGAGCCTGCATCTGGTGAATCAGATTCGCCCGGATATTCCAGTGATCCTCACCGATACGGGTTACTTGTTCCCGGAAACCTACCGCTTTATTGACGAGTTAACGGACAAACTCAAGCTCAACCTGAAAGTGTACCGCGCTACCGAAAGCGCCGCCTGGCAGGAAGCACGTTACGGAAAACTGTGGGAGCAGGGTGTTGAAGGCATTGAAAAGTACAATGACATCAACAAAGTCGAACCGATGAACCGGGCGCTGAAAGAACTGAATGCGCAAACCTGGTTTGCTGGCCTGCGCCGTGAACAATCCGGCAGCCGCACCAATTTACCGGTGCTGGCAATTCAGCGTGGCGTATTTAAAGTGCTGCCGATTATCGACTGGGATAACCGAACTATTTATCAGTACCTGCAAAAACATGGCCTGAAATATCACCCATTATGGGATGAAGGATATTTATCGGTCGGTGATACCCATACAACCCGTAAATGGGAACCCGGCATGGCGGAAGAAGAAACGCGTTTCTTTGGCTTAAAAAGAGAATGTGGGTTACACGAAGGGTAAATATTGCCGGATAAATTAAACGCCTCTGTCAGAAATGATGGGGGCGTTTTTATTTTGCGAGCAGCATTCCTGATTTTAAACGTGAACGCCGCTGGAAGAATTATCAGGTATAGAATGGCGTTGGGTGCTTGAGGCTGTCTGGCGTTAAGCATTCGCGAGGTTCCAGATGGACAAAAGCCCCAGGCGATATTTCTATCAACCTGAGGCCAGCGTTCGAACCTAAGCAATTCGAATGTTAGTCTCTTCTTTGCAGGGAGGCAAGACATGCTGACAAAATATGCCCTTGTGGCAATCATCGTACTGTGTTGTACAGTACTGGGATTCACGCTGATGGTAGGCGACTCGTTGTGTGAGTTGAGTATCAGAGAACGTGGTATGGAGTTTAAGGCAGTTCTCGCTTACGAATCGAAGAAGTAGCCACCACGCGGGGGTAAAACCCCGCGTATTGAATTGTGATGGTTTGGTCTCCTGCACCCTTTTTTAATTTATATTGTTTATGTGAATATTATGCCTATGTTTATTATTCATATATATTACGGATGAAAATTATTTGATTATTCATAATGTAAATATTTTATTGAACGATATATATCACAGATAATTTTTAATATATGCGTAAATATCCTTTAAGTTTACTGAAGGATAAAAATATTGTGACTTTTTTTGATTTCTGGGGAAAAACCCGACGCGGCGAGAAAGACGGGGGCGACGACTATCACCTTCTTTGCTGGCATTCGCTGGATGTAGCCGCGATGGGCTATTTAATGGTTAAAAGCAATTGCTTCGGGCTGACTGACTATTTTCGTCAACTAGGTTTCGCTGATACGGAGCAGGCAGCACAATTTTTCGCCTGGCTATTGTGCTGGCACGATACTGGAAAATTTGCCCGCTCTTTTCAGCAACTTTACCTGCACCCACAACTCAAGGTTCCGGAAGGCGCAAGAAAGAATTACGAAAAGATCTCTCATTCAACGCTGGGCTACTGGCTGTGGCATCATTATTTAAGTGAATACGAAGAATTGCTTCCTTCATCTTCACTCTCTCCGCGCAAACTTAAACGGGTGATGGAGATGTGGATGCCCATGACTACCGGGCATCATGGTCGGCCCCCTGACCGTATTGATGAACTGGATAATTTTCTGCCTGAAGACAAAGCTGCCGCACGAGATTTTCTCCTTGAAATCAAGGTACTGTTTCCGCTCATCGAGATCCCCGCATTCTGGGATGATGACGAGGGCATTGAACTTTTAAAACAACTTTCCTGGTATATCTCTGCAACCGTCGTACTCGCAGACTGGACGGGATCGTCAACGCGGTTTTTTCCACGCGTTGCACAGGCAATGGATATTAAAGATTACTGGCAGAAGGCTTTAGTTCAGGCTCAAAACGCCTTAACCGTCTTTCCTCCAAAAGCACAAACCGCGCCTTTCACCGGAATTAATACGCTGTTTCCTTTTATTGAGCACCCGACACCGTTACAGCAAAAGGTGCTGGATCTGGATATCAGCCAGCCTGGGCCACAGTTATTTATTCTGGAGGATGTGACTGGCGCAGGTAAAACAGAAGCGGCGCTTATCCTGGCCCACAGGTTGATGGCTGCGGGGAAAGCACAGGGTTTGTTTTTTGGCCTGCCAACAATGGCAACGGCCAATGCCATGTACGATCGGCTGGTAAAAACCTGGCTTGCTTTCTATTCGCCAGAATCCCGCCCCAGCCTGGTGCTGGCACACAGTGCCCGCACATTAATGGACCGCTTTAATGAATCACTCTGGTCCGGTGATTTAGTCGGGTCAGAAGAACCGGATGAACAAGCGTTCAGTCAGGGATGTGCGGCCTGGTTTGCCGACAGTAACAAGAAGGCGTTGCTGGCTGAAATTGGCGTCGGCACGCTGGATCAGGCGATGATGGCGGTGATGCCGTTTAAACATAATAATCTGCGGCTTCTGGGACTGAGTAACAAAATCCTGCTGGCTGATGAGATCCATGCCTGTGACGCTTACATGTCGTGCATTCTTGAAGGATTGATTGAGCGGCAGGCGCGTGGAGGAAACAGCGTTATTTTGCTTTCTGCCACGTTATCTCAACAGCAGCGCGACAAACTCGTTGCTGCCTTTGCGCGTGGTGCAGAGGGCCAGCAAGAAGCTCCGTTCCTGGAAAAGGATGATTACCCCTGGCTGACGCACGTTACGAAATCGGATGTGCATTCACACCGGGTAGCAACGCGCAAAGACGTTGAGCGTAGCGTGAGCGTGGGTTGGCTTCATAGCGAACAAGAATGTATTGCGCGTATCGAATCGGCAGTAAGTCAGGGGAAATGCATCGCCTGGATCCGGAATTCTGTCGATGACGCTATTAAGGTTTATCGTCAGTTGCTTGCCCGCGGCGTCATTCCTGCTTCCAGCCTTTCTCTGTTTCATAGCCGCTTTGCTTTTAGCGATCGCCAGCGAATTGAAACGGAAACGCTGGCACGCTTCGGTAAAAGTTGTAGTTTACAGAGATCATCGCAAGTCATTGTTTGTACACAAGTAATTGAACAAAGTGTGGATATTGACCTGGACGAAATGATATCCGACCTGGCCCCTGTTGATTTGCTGATCCAACGGGCGGGGCGATTACAGCGGCATATCCGCGATATTAATGGTCAGTTAAAGCGTGACGGAAAAGACGAGCGTTCCCCTCCTGAATTGCTGATTCTGGCCCCCGTCTGGGACGACGCTCCAGGTGACGAATGGTTCGGCAGTGCCATGCGTAACAGTGCATATGTCTATCCCGATCATGGACGAATCTGGCTGACGCAGCGTGTACTGCGTGAGCAAGGCGCGATTCAAATGCCACACGCAGCCCGCCTTCTTATTGAATCAGTCTACGGTGAGGACGTGGTAATGCCGGAAGGATTTGCCCGCAGCGAGCAGGAACAAGTGGGCAAATATTACTGCGATCGCGCAATGGCTAAAAAGTTTGTGCTGAACTTCAGGCCCGGCTATGCCGCCAATATCAACGATTACCTCCCGGAAAAACTGTCGACACGTCTGGCTGAGGAGTCTGTTTCCCTGTGGCTGTCTACCTGTATTGCCGGTGTGGTGAAGCCTTATGCCAACGGTGCTCACGCATGGGAAATGAGCGTTGTCAGAGTGCGTCGAAGCTGGTGGAAAAAACATCGGGATGAGTTTTCTTTACTGGAAGGGGATGCGTTCAGGCAGTGGTGCATTGAACAGCGGCAAGAGCCGGAGATGGCAAACGTGATTTTAGTCACCGATGACGAAAGTTGCGGGTATTCGGCTATGGAAGGATTGACTGGCAAGGTTGGTTGAGATGCCTGCGACAGGGCTCTCTGAATAGTTGATACACCGAAAAGGATGGAATGATGGACAACCGACCAGGGATGGTCTTTTTTACGAGAGGATGCGTATGAACTCGTTTTCACTTCTGACAACCCCGTGGTTGCCCGTTCGTTATAAAGACGGAACGACAGGCAAACTGGCGCCAGTCGATCTGGCGGATGAAAATGTTGTCGATATCGCTGCGCCGCGGGCAGATCTCCAGGGGGCGGCATGGCAGTTTTTGCTGGGACTATTACAAACCAGCTTCGCGCCAAAAGATCAACGTCGTTGGGATGATATCTGGGAAGACGGACTGGAAGCTGAAAAGCTACGGGAAGCATTGCTGTCATTAGACCATGCTTTCCAGTTCGGGCCAGATTCACCTTCATTTATGCAGGATTTTGAGGCGCTCACGGGAGATAAAGTTCCGGTCGCTTCGCTACTGCCTGAGATTCCCGGCGTTCAAACAACAAAGTTTAATAAAGACCACTTTATCAAGCGTGGTGTAACGGAACACCTGTGCCCACAGTGTTCTGCACTAGCCTTGTTCTCTCTACAGTTAAATGCGCCGTCAGGTGGCAAAGGCTATCGCACCGGCTTACGCGGCGGTGGGCCGATGACCACGCTGATTGAATTACAGGAATATCAGGGCAATCAACAAACTCCCTTGTGGCGCAAACTATGGCTCAACGTGATGCCGCAGGATGAAGCCGACTTACCGCTACCCAAAAAATTTGACGATCTGATTTTCCCCTGGCTAGGCCCGACGCGTACCAGCGAACTGGCCGGTGCGGTGGTAACCCATGATCAGGTCAATAAACTCCAGGCGTACTGGGGAATGCCGCGGCGTATACGTATTGATTTTAATACCACGACAGTCGGCAACTGCGATATTTGCGACGAGCAGAACGACGCGCTCCTGAGCCTGATGACGACCAAAAATTATGGTGCCAATTATGCCATGTGGCAGCATCCCTTAACGCCTTACCGTGTACCACTTAAAGAGGGGGGCGAGTTTTACTCCGTTAAACCACAACCGGGCGGTTTAATCTGGCGCGACTGGTTAGGCCTTATCGAAACGGGTAAATCAGAAAACAATACGGAACTTCCCGCGCTGGTGGTGAAACTCTTTAATGCCAGCAGTCTGAAACAGGCAAAAGTGGGCCTATGGGGATTTGGTTATGATTTTGACAACATGAAAGCGCGCTGTTGGTACGAACACCATTTCCCGCTACTGCTCAATAAAAAAGAAGGCCAGATACCGAAGCTGCGGCTGGCTGCGCAAACGGCTTCACGGATTCTGAGTCTGTTACGGAGTGCATTGAAAGAAGCATGGTTCTCCGATCCAAAAGGTGCAAGGGGTGATTTCAGTTTTGTGGATATCGACTTCTGGAACAAAACTCAGCATCGCTTCCTGAGGTTAGTGCGCCAAATTGAAGAAGGTCAGGATGCGGATGAATTACTCGGCAAATGGCAAAAGGAAATTTGGTTATTCGCGCGTCAGGATTTTGACGAGCGTGTATTCACTAATCCTTATGAGCCCGTTGATTTGAAACGCGTCATGACCGCGCGCAAGAAATATTTTACAACATCGGCGGAGAAGCAAAGTGCTAAAGCCGCCAGGGAGAAAAAGCAGGAGGCTGCTGAATGAGTATTGTAAAAGAGGAGCACAAAGCCACGCTGCGTAAATGGCACGAAGAGTTGCAGGAAAAACGCGGCAATCGTGCCAGTCTGCGGCGTAGCACAACGGTTAATGATGTTTGTCTGTCAGAAGGGTTTCGTTCTCTGCTGATGCAGACCCACACTTTGTGGAAAATTGAAGCACAAGAGTGGCGTTTTACCGCACTGGCGCTGGTCGCCGCAGTTAGCGCCAATGTTAAAGCTATTGATGAACGGCAGCCTTTTGCCGCGCAGCTGGCGGCGGTAATGTCGGAGGGGCGTTTTACTCGCCTGTCGGCAGTAAAAACGCCTGATGATTTACTGCGTCAGTTACGTCGCGCGGTCAAATTATTAAATGGTTCCGTCAATCTTATCTCTTTGGCAGAAGATATTTTCCGCTGGTGCCAGGAGAGCGACGACCTGCTCAATCATCACCGCCGCCAGCAGCGGCCAACAGAATTTATCCGTATCCGCTGGGCGCTGGAATATTACCAGGCTGGCGACGCCGATAACGAACAAAATTAATAAAGGACTATCTCATGACGACATTTATTCAGCTTCATTTGTTAACCGCTTACCCTGCTGCCAACCTTAACCGTGATGACACCGGTGCGCCAAAAACTGTGGTACTGGGTGGAGCAACGCGTCTGCGCGTTTCCTCACAAAGTCTGAAACGTGCGTGGCGCACTTCTGCACTTTTTGAACAGGCACTGGCGGGCCATATTGGTATTCGCAGTGGGCGTATTGCGCGTGAGGCGGCAACTATCCTGATTGAGAAAGGCATCGAAGAGAAAAAAGCCATCGAATGGGCGGCAAAAATTGCGGATTATCTTGGGAAAGCTAAAAACGACAAAAAACCAAAAGATCCGCTCACTAACGCCGAAACTGAACAGCTAGTCCATATCAGCCCGGCAGAATTTGACGCCGTAAAAGCGCTGGCCCATCAACTGGCCGAAGAAAAGCGCGCGCCAAAAGAGGAAGATCTCGCTTTGTTACGTAAAGATCGCATGGCGGTAGATATCGCTATGTTTGGTCGTATGCTGGCGAATAAACCCGAATTTAATGTTGAAGCCGCCTGCCAGGTCGCGCATGCATTTGGTGTCAGTGAAACGATTGTCGAAGATGATTTTTTCACCGCCGTTGATGATTTGCGCCAGGCTTCTGAAGATGCCGGTGCCGGGCATCTTGGTGAAACCGGATTCGGTTCTGCGCTGTTCTACACCTATATCTGCATCGATAAAGATCTGCTGGTCGAAAACCTCGGCGGTGACGAAGCGTTAGCTAATCAGACCTTGCGCGCCTTTACGGAAGCCGCACTTAAAGTCTCCCCAACCGGCAAACAGAACAGCTTTGCCAGCCGTGCCTACGCCTCCTGGGCGCTGGCAGAAAAAGGCACTGAACAACCACGCTCTCTGGCGGCGGCTTTCTATGAACCCATTAATGGCACCCGGCAGTTAGATGTGGCGGTGCAGCGTATTACAACGCTTCGCGAAAATATGAATACGGTCTATGAACAGAAGACCGAATGCGCAAGCTTTGACGTGATGAACAAACAGGGAAGCATGAAGGACGTGCTGGACTTTATCTGCGCGTAAGGGGCGGCTAATGAGCCAATATTTGATTTTTCAGCTTCATGGGCCAATGGCATCCTGGGGCGTCGATGCCCCCGGCGAAGTGCGTCATACCCATGAACTGCCTTCGCGCTCAGCATTGCTGGGGCTGCTGGCTGCCGGGGTAGGGATTCGGCGTGATGATACCGAACGATTAAACGCGTTTAACAGCCACTATTCACTGGTGGTTTGCGCCAGCCGTAACCCGCGCTGGGCACGGGATTATCACACGGTCCAGATGCCAAAAGAGGTGCGTAAAGCGCGTTATTTCAGCCGTCGCGAAGAGTTGAGCGCCCCTGATCTTCTGAGCGCGATTATCTCCCGGCGCGACTACTACACCGATGCCTGGTGGATGGTGGCGGTGGCAACAACCCCCGATGCGCCTTACAGGCTTGAACAGTTGCAGGACGGTTTACGTCATCCGGTTTTTCCGCTTTATCTGGGGCGAAAAAGTCATCCGCTGGCGTTACCACTTGCGCCGTTACTGCTCGAAGGCAACGCGTCTGATGTCTTACGTAACGCATACCAACAGTATCAGGATAGTTTCCGCGAACTGAAAGTCTCACTCCCGAAACTTCAGGATGAATGCTGGTGGGAAGGGGAACACGACGGCCTGGTCGCGAGCAAAATATTACGTCGCCGGGATGTTCCTTTAAATCGTCAGCAGTGGCTGTTTGGGGAACGCACCATCAATCAGGGGCCGTGGCTCAGCAAGGAGGAACCATGTACCTCTCAAGAATAACCTTACATACCGGCCAGCTTTCGCCTGCGCAGTTGCTGCATCTGGTGGATCGCGGTGAATATGTAATGCATCAGTGGCTGTGGGATCTTTTTCCTGGCGGCAAAGAAAGGCAATTTCTTTATCGTCGGGAAGAACTCCAGGGGGCGTTTCGCTTTTTTGTCCTGTCGCAGGAACGCCCGGCGGAAAGTGATATTTTCACCATCGAATGCCGACCATTTGCGCCAGAGTTGCGTACCGGACAATCCCTTTGTTTCAACCTGCGGGCGAATCCAACAATTTGTAAAGCGGGCAAACGCCACGACTTGCTGATGGAGGCGAAACGGCAGGTGAGGGGGCAGGTGGAAGGAAGTGATGTCTGGTTGCATCAACAACAGGCGGCGCTGGACTGGCTGGCAGCGCAGGGGGAAAGAAGCGGTTTTACACTACTGGATACCTCGGTCGATGCCTACCGACAACAGCAACTGCGGCGGGAAAACTCCCGGCAACTGATCCAGTTCAGTAGCGTGGATTATACGGGGATGCTTACGGTCACCGATCCTGGGTTATTTCTGCAACGTCTGAGCCAGGGGTATGGCAAAAGCCGCGCGTTCGGCTGTGGTCTGATGCTGATCAAACCCGGAGCAGAGGCGTGACGTTTGTACCACTGAGTCCGATCCCGTTAAAAGATCGCACCTCTATGATCTTCCTCCAGTACGGTCAAATCGACGTACTGGACGGCGCTTTCGTGCTGATCGACAAAACCGGGATCCGCACGCACATTCCGGTGGGATCGGTCGCCTGCATTATGCTCGAACCGGGAACGAGAGTTTCCCACGCGGCGGTGCATCTGGCCGCCACGGTGGGGACGCTACTGGTCTGGGTCGGTGAAGCGGGTGTTCGCGTCTACTCTTCCGGACAACCCGGTGGGGCGCGTGCTGATAAGTTACTCTACCAGGCAAAGCTGGCTTTAACGGAAGATCTACGTCTGAAGGTGGTGCGCAAAATGTATGAATTACGTTTTCGTGAGCCACCGCCAGCTCGCCGTTCAGTGGAGCAGCTACGTGGAATTGAGGGATCCCGCGTTCGCCAGACGTATGCATTACTGGCGAAACAATATGGTGTGAAATGGAATGGTCGCAAATACGATCCTAAAGACTGGGAAAAAGGCGATGTTGTGAATCGCTGCATCAGTGCTGCCACATCATGTCTGTACGGTATTTCTGAAGCGGCAGTATTAGCCGCGGGATATGCGCCCGCTATTGGATTTATCCATAGTGGCAAACCGCTTTCATTTGTTTATGACATAGCCGATATCATTAAATTTGATTCGGTTGTGCCAAAGGCATTTGAAATAGCAGCGAGGCAACCCGCAGAACCAGATAAAGAAGTCAGGTTGGCCTGTCGTGATATTTTCCGTAGCAGTAAGTTAACGGGCAAATTAATTCCGTTAATCGAGGAAGTGCTTGCCGCAGGTGAAATTGAACCACCACAACCCGCGCCGGATATGTTACCGCCTGCCATCCCTGAACCTGAAACGCTGGGCGATAGCGGTCACCGGGGACGCGGCGGATGAGTATGGTCGTCGTTGTTACAGAAAATGTCCCTCCGCGCTTACGTGGACGGCTCGCGATCTGGCTCCTGGAAGTGCGTGCCGGTGTTTATGTCGGAGATACGTCCAAACGTATTCGGGAGATGATCTGGCAGCAAATCTCTCAACTGGCAGGTTGCGGAAATGTGGTAATGGCCTGGGCGACCAATACCGAGTCGGGTTTTGAATTTCAGACCTGGGGTGAAAATAGACGTATTCCGGTGGATTTGGATGGGGTGCGTTTGGTTTCTTTTCTTCCTGTTGATAATCAATAAGTTATCTGTTCTTTAAAAATAAGGAAATGTTTTAATTTAGTTGGTAGATTGTTGATGCGGAATAAATTTGTTTAAAAACAGTTATGTATGCTTAGTGTGTTCCCCGCGTCAGCGGGGATAAACCGTCGGCTCGTAGAAATGCAGATTCGCCGGATTAGTGTTCCCCGCGTCAGCGGGGATAAACCGATAAAACAACAGGTGAGTTGGGTTTTGAGTATGTGTTCCCCGCGTCAGCGGGGATAAACCGTGGCTCTGTTTTTGCGACAAGCGCAAGGTATCGTGTTCCCCGCGTCAGCGGGGATAAACCGACAATCAGATCACGATCGATGCCTCGCGTGAGGTGTTCCCCGCGTCAGCGGGGATAAACCGATTTTCGCAGCGGGTAACCGCGCCCGGCGATCGTGTTCCCCGCGTCAGCGGGGATAAACCGTTTATGTGGAGTATCAGTGCCTGGGTGGAAAGGTGTTCCCCGCGTCAGCGGGGATAAACCGTGGGGCTGAGCATGGCTAAACAACCGAGGCGCGTGTTCCCCGCGTCAGCGGGGATAAACCGGTCAACTGGCACCACAGGATGATGGCGGCGAAGTGTTCCCCGCGCCAGCGGGGATAAACCGCAGGCGCTCGACGCGGCACGCAGTCGGGCACAGTGTTCCCCGCGCCAGCGGGGATAAACCGCAGGTCGACCGACTGGAGGCGGAGATTGTCGGGTGTTCCCCGCGCCAGCGGGGATAAACCGTGTTGTTTTTCTGCCGGATTAACGCGGTGCGAGTGTTCCCCGCGCCAGCGGGGATAAACCGTTGTCGGGCTTGTTCGGCGCGGGTTGTTAACTGTGTTCCCCGCGCCAGCGGGGATAAACCGCCAGCGAAGGACTTGCTCGTGTGGTTAAAGCCGTGTTCCCCGCGTCAGCGGGGATAAACCGGACGCACTGGATGCGATGATGGACATCACTTGGAGTTCCCCGCCCCTGCGGTAGAACTCCCAGCTCTCATTTTCAAACCCATCAAGACGCCTTCGCCAGCTCTTTCACCAGCGGTAGCATTATCCGTATAACATCACGGCAGCGACGTTCTATTCTTCCAGGAAGCGCCTTATCAATATGTTGTTGATTATCAAGCCTGACATCGTGCCAGCTTGTTCCCGCAGGGAAGGCGGCGGTTTTTGCACGTTGCTGATAGCCATCCTTATTCCCAAGATTCCAGTTAGTTGCCTCCACCGAAAGTACCGCAATACCGGCTTTGTCAAAAACTTCCGCGTCGTTACAGCACCCGGTACCCTTCGGATAATTTTTATTCAAACCCGGATTGGTCGTTGCGGCAATTCCATGACTACGCGCAATTGCCAGCGCCCTGTCGCGCGTTAATTTCCTTACTGCTTCAGGGGTTTTTACACCGCTGTTGAAATACAATTTATCGCCAACAATTAAGTTATCGAGATTAATCACCAGCAGCGTATTTTTCTTTTCGGTGTCACTCATCCGCTTGAGTAAATTCTCAGCACCTAATTTCCCTTCCTCTTCACCACTGGTCGCCACAAATCGAATACCATACTCGGTAGGCGTATTTTTCAGGCGTTCTGCCAGTTCCAGCATGACACCTAAACCTGCGGCGTTATCATCCATTCCTTGTAACGTCAGCCCGCCGAGATTGGCATCGGCGTCAGCATCGCTCAGCGGGGCGTATGTATCCAGATGCGCCATAATGATGATCTGCTGCGGCGCTTTGCCTTCATGAGCGGCAATCACCGTACTTCCCGTCACGTTATGCCAGCTCTTGCGATTATCGCGGGCGGTATAAATATACCGACTATTAAATGTCCGAATATCACTGCGATAACCCATTTGCTGAAACTGTTGGCGAATATAATCGGCAGATAACATTTCTGCAGGAGTTCCGGTCATGCGTCCCGGAAAGAAAGTAGCAATATGTCGTGCCTGAGTATTAGCAAAATCGCCAGGTTTAGGTGACGAGGCGTGTACGGGGAGAATAAAGCATACGCCGAGCGCCAGGGCAGCGGTACGGTGGCGCAATGCGGAAAACATAGTGAGTCCTTAAATACCATGCAAATTTTTTTACCGCCATAGTATGAAACTGCCGCTGCGCTAAAACAATTTCAAATCTTCCTAAACGCCCGAAATCCGGTGCCTTAAGCACTTTTTGATATTAGCTTTGCCAAATCGTTATTCCGTTAAGGAACTACTCATTCTAATTGGTAATTTCATTCGTTCTCTTACGCTCCCTATAGTCGAAACATCTGATGGCAAGAAAATAGCGGTATTGCAAAGGAACGGTTATGGATCAAATACGACTTACTCACCTGCGGCAACTGGAGGCGGAAAGCATCCACATTATTCGCGAGGTGGCGGCAGAATTCTCAAATCCGGTGATGCTCTACTCTATCGGTAAAGATTCCAGCGTCATGCTGCATCTGGCGCGCAAGGCGTTTTATCCAGGTACGCTGCCTTTCCCGTTGCTGCATGTCGATACCGGCTGGAAATTCCGCGAGATGTATGAGTTCCGCGATCGTACGGCTAAAGCCTACGGCTGCGAGCTGCTGGTGCATAAAAACCCGGAAGGCGTGGCGATGGGGATTAATCCATTCGTTCATGGCAGCGCGAAACATACCGATATTATGAAAACTGAAGGCCTGAAACAGGCGCTGAATAAATACGGTTTTGATGCCGCCTTCGGTGGTGCACGCCGCGACGAAGAGAAATCCCGCGCTAAAGAGCGAATCTACTCTTTCCGTGACCGCTTCCATCGCTGGGATCCGAAAAATCAGCGCCCGGAGCTGTGGCACAACTACAACGGGCAAATTAACAAAGGCGAAAGCATTCGCGTCTTCCCGCTCTCTAACTGGACCGAGCAGGATATCTGGCAATACATCTGGCTGGAAAATATCGACATTGTTCCGCTGTATCTCGCTGCGGAACGACCGGTTCTGGAACGCGACGGTATGTTGATGATGATTGATGACAACCGTATCGACCTGCAACCGGGCGAAGTGATTAAAAAACGGATGGTGCGTTTCCGTACGCTGGGCTGCTGGCCGCTGACCGGTGCGGTGGAGTCAAATGCACAAACACTGCCGGAAATCATCGAAGAGATGCTGGTTTCCACCACCAGTGAACGTCAGGGTCGCGTGATTGACCGCGACCAGGCGGGATCCATGGAGTTGAAAAAACGTCAGGGGTATTTTTAAGATGAACACCGCACTTGCACAACAAATCGCCAATGAAGGCGGCGTCGAAGCCTGGATGATTGCGCAACAACATAAAAGCCTGCTGCGTTTTCTGACCTGTGGTAGCGTCGATGACGGCAAAAGTACCCTGATTGGTCGCCTGCTGCACGATACCCGCCAAATCTACGAAGATCAGCTCTCATCGCTGCATAACGACAGTAAACGTCACGGCACCCAGGGCGAAAAACTGGATCTGGCACTGCTGGTGGACGGCCTGCAAGCTGAGCGCGAACAGGGCATCACCATTGACGTGGCTTACCGTTATTTCTCTACCGAGAAGCGTAAATTTATTATCGCCGATACCCCAGGGCACGAGCAGTACACTCGCAATATGGCGACTGGCGCATCGACATGTGAACTGGCGATCTTACTGATCGATGCCCGTAAAGGCGTGCTCGATCAAACCCGTCGTCACAGTTTTATCTCCACACTGTTGGGGATCAAACATCTGGTCGTGGCGATCAACAAAATGGATCTGGTGGGTTACAGTGAAGAGACGTTCACCCGTATTCGCGAAGATTATCTGACGTTTGCCGGGCAGCTGCCGGGTAATCTGGATATCCGCTTTGTGCCGCTCTCTGCACTGGAAGGCGACAACGTGGCTTCGCAAAGTGAAAGTATGCCGTGGTACAGCGGTCCGACACTGCTCGAAGTGCTGGAAACCGTGGAGATCCAGCGAGTGGTGGATGCCCAGCCAATGCGCTTCCCGGTGCAGTACGTTAATCGCCCGAATCTCGATTTTCGTGGCTACGCCGGAACGCTGGCATCCGGTCGCGTGGAAGTCGGGCAACGTGTCAAAGTGCTGCCCTCTGGTGTGGAATCAAACGTCGCGCGGATCGTGACTTTTGATGGCGATCGCGAAGAAGCCTTTGCCGGAGAAGCGATCACCCTGGTGCTGACGGATGAGATCGACATCAGCCGTGGCGATCTGCTGCTGGCGGCAGACGAATCATTACCGGCTGTGCAGAGCGCGTCGGTGGATGTGGTATGGATGGCGGAACAGCCGCTTTCCCCAGGCCAGCGTTACGACATCAAAATTGCCGGTAAGAAGACGCGTGCTCGTGTTGATGGCATTCGTTATCAGGTTGATATTAATAACCTTACCCAACGCGAAGTTGAAAACCTGCCGCTGAACGGCATCGGCTTGGTGGATCTCACCTTTGACGAGCCACTGGTGTTAGATCGTTATCAGCAAAACCCGGTTACCGGTGGGCTGATTTTTATCGATCGCCTGAGTAATGTGACCGTAGGTGCCGGTATGGTGCACGAGCCAGTTAGCCAGGCAACTACTGCGCCATCTGAATTCAGTGCATTCGAACTGGAATTGAATGCACTGGTTCGTCGCCACTTTCCGCACTGGGGCGCGCGCGATTTGCTGGGGGATAAATAATGGCGCTGCATGACGAAAACGTCGTCTGGCATAGCCATCCGGTCACTGTGCAACAACGCGAGCTACACCACGGTCATCGTGGTGTAGTGCTGTGGTTTACCGGCCTCTCCGGGTCCGGTAAATCAACGGTCGCCGGGGCGCTGGAGGAGGCGTTACATAAACTCGGCGTCAGTACGTATCTGCTGGATGGCGACAATGTTCGCCACGGATTATGCAGCGATCTCGGTTTTAGCGATGCCGATCGTAAAGAAAATATCCGTCGCGTCGGTGAAGTGGCGAATTTGATGGTTGAAGCCGGACTGGTGGTGCTGACCGCATTTATCTCGCCACACCGCGCCGAACGCCAGATGGTTCGCGAACGCGTAGGAGAAGGGCGCTTTATCGAAGTGTTTGTCGATACACCGCTGGCGATTTGCGAAGCCCGCGATCCAAAAGGCTTATATAAGAAAGCGCGTGCCGGTGAACTGCGTAACTTTACGGGAATAGATTCCGTTTACGAAGCGCCTGAATCGGCAGAAATTCATCTCAATGGTGAACAATTAGTAACAAATTTGGTACAGCAATTATTAGATCTGTTGAGACAGAACGATATTATCAGATCCTGAGACACCACCGGGTTTCCATGCCCGGTTCGTCAAAGTAACAGGATCAAATATGCGTAATAGCCATAACATTACACTAACAAATAACGATAGCCTTACTGAGGATGAAGAAACCACATGGTCACTGCCTGGTGCCGTGATCGGTTTTATCTCATGGTTATTTGCGCTGGCGATGCCGATGTTGATTTATGGCTCTAACACGCTGTTCTTCTTTATCTACACCTGGCCTTTCTTTCTGGCACTGATGCCTGTCGCGGTAGTGGTGGGGATTGCGCTGCATTCATTGATGGACGGAAAGCTACGCTACAGTATTGTTTTCACCCTGGTGACAGTAGGCATTATGTTTGGCGCACTGTTTATGTGGCTACTGGGCTAATTTGTACTTTCTTGTCTCCTCTGTTCATAATTCAAACCGTAACTAATAATGAGATTATGTTCTGCACGCCCTGGGTATACGTAACAATGGACAAATGTGGTACATTTGCCCGCGTTGTCGCGGTATCCCCAACAGAGGATGTAGAGTCGTCTTCGGATGCATGGGATGATGATGCCGTTTTTCAGGGGGCAGGATGGGTAAACTAACGCTGCTGTTGCTGGCTATTCTGGTCTGGCTACAGTATTCGCTGTGGTTCGGTAAGAACGGTATACATGACTATACCCGCGTCAATGATGATGTGGCGGCACAGCAAGCTACAAACGCGAAACTTAAAGCGCGAAACGATCAACTTTTTGCCGAAATTGACGATCTCAATGGCGGCCAGGAGGCGCTCGAAGAGCGTGCGCGTAATGAACTCAGCATGACCAGGCCGGGCGAAACTTTTTATCGTCTGGTGCCTGACGCGTCGAAGCGCGCACAGTCTGCGGGGCAAAACAATCGATAAATCAGCCCAGGAATTAACATGGCAACCACTCATTTGGATGTTTGCGCCGTGGTTCCGGCGGCCGGATTTGGCCGTCGAATGCAAACGGAATGTCCTAAGCAATATCTCTCAATCGGTAATCAAACCATTCTTGAACACTCGGTGCATGCGCTGCTGGCGCATCCCCGGGTGAAACATGTCGTCATTGCCATAAGTCCTGGCGATAGCCGTTTTGCACAACTTCCTCTGGCGAATCATCCGCAAATCACCGTTGTAGATGGCGGTGATGAGCGTGCCGATTCGGTGCTGGCAGGTCTGAAAGCCGCTGGCGACGCGCAGTGGGTATTGGTGCATGACGCAGCTCGTCCTTGTCTGCATCAGGATGACCTCGCGCGATTGTTGGCGTTGAGCGAAACCAGCCGCACGGGGGGGATCCTCGCCGCACCAGTGCGCGATACGATGAAACGTGCCGAACCGGGCAAAAATGCCATTGCTCATACCGTTGATCGCAACGGCTTATGGCACGCGCTGACGCCGCAATTTTTCCCTCGTGAGCTGTTACATGACTGCCTGACGCGCGCTCTAAATGAAGGCGCTACCATTACCGACGAAGCCTCGGCGCTGGAATATTGCGGATTTCATCCGCAGTTGGTCGAAGGCCGCGCGGATAACATTAAAGTCACGCGCCCGGAAGATTTGGCACTGGCCGAGTTTTACCTCACCCGAACCATCCATCAGGAGAATACATAATGCGAATTGGACACGGTTTTGACGTACACGCCTTTGGCGGTGAAGGCCCAATTATCATTGGTGGCGTACGCATTCCTTACGAAAAAGGATTGCTGGCGCATTCTGATGGCGACGTGGCGCTCCATGCGTTGACCGATGCATTGCTTGGCGCGGCGGCGCTGGGGGATATCGGCAAACTGTTCCCGGATACCGATCCGGCATTTAAAGGTGCCGACAGCCGCGAGCTGCTACGCGAAGCCTGGCGTCGTATTCAGGCGAAGGGTTATACCCTGGGCAACGTCGATGTCACTATCATCGCTCAGGCACCGAAGATGTTGCCGCACATTCCACAAATGCGCGTGTTTATTGCCGAAGATCTCGGCTGCCATATGGATGATGTTAACGTGAAAGCCACTACTACGGAAAAACTTGGATTTACCGGACGTGGGGAAGGGATTGCCTGTGAAGCGGTGGCGCTACTCATTAAGGCAACAAAATGATTGAGTTTGATAATCTCACTTACCTCCACGGTAAACCGCAAGGCACCGGGCTGCTGAAAGCCAATCCGGAAGACTTTGTGGTGGTGGAAGATTTGGGCTTTGAGCCTGATGGTGAAGGTGAGCATATTCTGGTTAGAATCCTCAAAAACGGCTGCAATACCCGTTTTGTGGCGGATGCACTGGCGAAATTCCTTAAAATTCATGCCCGTGAAGTCAGCTTCGCTGGGCAAAAAGACAAACATGCTGTAACGGAACAGTGGTTATGTGCTCGCGTGCCGGGCAAGGAAATGCCCGATCTGAGCGCCTTTCAACTGGAAGGCTGCCAGGTGCTGGAGTATGCGCGGCACAAGCGCAAGCTGCGTTTAGGCGCGCTGAAAGGTAACGCCTTTACCCTGGTTCTGCGCGAAGTGAGCAATCGCGATGACGTTGAACAACGTCTGATCGATATTTGCGTAAAAGGCGTGCCTAACTATTTTGGTGCCCAACGTTTTGGGATTGGCGGTAGCAACTTGCAGGGCGCGCTGCGCTGGGCGCAAACCAATACTCCGGTGCGCGATCGCAATAAACGGAGTTTTTGGTTGTCGGCAGCCCGCAGTGCGTTGTTTAATCAGATTGTTGCTGAGCGCCTCAAAAAAGCAGACGTTAATCAAGTTGTTGACGGCGATGCGCTACAATTAGCCGGACGTGGTAGCTGGTTTGTCGCAACCACCGAAGAACTGGCGGAATTACAGCGTCGCGTCAACGATAAAGAGCTGATGATAACCGCCGCATTGCCGGGCAGTGGCGAATGGGGAACTCAGCGTGAAGCGTTGGCATTCGAACAAGCAGCTGTCGCCGCAGAAACTGAATTACAAGCCTTACTGGTGCGCGAAAAAGTTGAAGCCGCGCGCAGAGCGATGCTGCTGTATCCGCAACAATTAAGCTGGAACTGGTGGGATGACGTCACCGTAGAAATCCGTTTCTGGCTTCCGGCGGGTAGTTTTGCAACCAGCGTTGTCAGGGAACTTATCAACACAACAGGTGATTATGCGCATATTGCTGAGTAATGATGACGGGGTACATGCACCCGGTATACAAACGCTGGCGAAAGCCTTGCGTGAGTTTGCTGACGTTCAGGTGGTCGCCCCCGATCGTAACCGCAGCGGCGCTTCAAATTCTCTGACACTGGAATCCTCCCTGCGCACGTTTACCTTTGAAAATGGTGATATTGCTGTGCAAATGGGAACCCCGACCGATTGCGTCTATCTTGGCGTGAATGCTCTGATGCGTCCGCGCCCGGACATTGTTGTGTCCGGAATTAACGCCGGGCCGAATCTGGGGGATGATGTTATTTATTCCGGTACGGTAGCCGCCGCGATGGAAGGCCGTCATTTAGGTTTTCCGGCGCTTGCCGTCTCGCTTGACGGGCATAAACATTACGACACTGCCGCGGCGGTAACCTGTTCAATTTTGCGCGCACTGTGTAAAGAGCCGCTGCGCACCGGACGTATTCTTAATATTAACGTTCCGGATTTACCATTGGATCAAATCAAAGGTATTCGCGTGACGCGCTGCGGTACACGACATCCGGCAGATCAGGTGATCCCGCAGCAAGATCCGCGCGGCAATACGCTGTACTGGATTGGCCCGCCGGGCGGTAAATGTGATGCCGGTCCGGGGACCGATTTTGCTGCGGTAGATGAGGGCTATGTCTCCATCACGCCGCTGCATGTGGATTTAACTGCGCATAGCGCGCAAGATGTGGTTTCAGACTGGTTAAACAGCGTGGGAGTTGGCACGCAATGGTAAGCAGACGCGTACAAGCACTTCTGGATCAATTACGTGCGCAAGGTATTCAGGATGAGCAGGTGCTGAATGCACTTGCCGCCGTGCCGCGTGAAAAATTCGTTGATGAAGCGTTTGAACAAAAAGCCTGGGACAATATCGCCTTGCCGATAGGTCAGGGGCAGACAATTTCGCAGCCGTATATGGTGGCGCGAATGACCGAATTACTCGAGCTGACGCCGCAGTCGCGGGTGCTGGAAATTGGCACCGGTTCGGGATATCAAACGGCAATCCTGGCGCATCTTGTCCAGCATGTTTGCTCGGTCGAACGGATTAAAGGTTTGCAGTGGCAGGCGCGTCGCCGCCTGAAAAATCTTGATTTACATAATGTTTCAACCCGTCATGGCGATGGATGGCAAGGTTGGCAGGCACGTGCGCCGTTTGACGCTATCATTGTTACGGCGGCACCGCCGGAAATTCCAACTGCACTAATGACGCAGCTGGACGAAGGCGGGATTCTCGTCTTACCCGTAGGGGAGGAGCACCAGTATTTGAAACGGGTGCGTCGTCGGGGAGGCGAATTTATTATCGATACCGTGGAGGCCGTGCGCTTTGTCCCTTTAGTGAAGGGTGAGCTGGCTTAAAACGTGAGGAAATACCTGGATTTTTCCTGGTTATTTTGCCGCAGGTCAGCGTATCGTGAACATCTTTTCCAGTGTTCAGTATGGTGCCTTGCACGGTAATTATGTCACTGGTTATTAACCAATTTTTCCTGGGGGATAAATGAGCGCGGGAAGCCCAAAATTCACCGTTCGCCGCATTGCGGCTTTGTCACTGGTTTCGCTATGGCTGGCAGGCTGTTCTGACACTTCAAATCCACCGGCACCGGTCAGCTCCGTTAATGGCAATGCGCCTGCAAATACCAATTCTGGTATGTTGATTACGCCGCCGCCGAAAATGGGAACGACGTCTACAGCGCAGCAACCGCAAATTCAGCCGGTACAGCAGCCACAAATTCAGGCTACTCAACAACCGCAAATCCAGCCAGTACAGCCAGTAGCTCAGCAGCCGGTACAGATGGAAAACGGACGCATCGTCTACAACCGTCAGTATGGGAACATTCCGAAAGGCAGTTATAGCGGCAGTACCTATACCGTGAAAAAAGGCGACACACTTTTCTATATCGCCTGGATTACTGGCAACGATTTCCGTGACCTTGCTCAGCGCAACAATATTCAGGCACCATACGCGCTGAACGTCGGTCAGACCTTACAGGTGGGTAATGCTTCCGGTACGCCAATCACTGGCGGAAATGCCATTACCCAGGCCGATGCAGCAGAGCAAGGAGTTGTGATCAAGCCTGCACAAAATTCCACCGTTGCTGTTGCTTCGCAACCGACAATTACGTATTCTGAGTCTTCGGGTGAACAGAGTGCTAACAAAATGTTGCCGAACAACAAGCCAACTGCGACCACGGTCACAGCGCCTGTAACGGTACCAACAGCAAGCACAACCGAGCCGACTGTCAGCAGTACATCAACCAGTACGCCTATCTCCACCTGGCGCTGGCCGACTGAGGGCAAAGTGATCGAAACCTTTGGCGCTTCTGAGGGGGGCAACAAGGGGATTGATATCGCGGGCAGCAAAGGACAGGCAATTATCGCGACCGCAGATGGCCGCGTTGTTTATGCCGGTAACGCGCTGCGCGGCTACGGTAATCTGATTATCATCAAACATAATGATGATTACCTGAGTGCCTACGCCCATAACGACACAATGCTGGTCCGGGAACAACAAGAAGTGAAGGCGGGGCAAAAAATAGCAACCATGGGTAGCACCGGAACCAGTTCAACACGCTTGCATTTTGAAATTCGTTACAAGGGGAAATCCGTAAACCCGCTGCGTTATTTGCCGCAGCGATAAATCGGCGGAACCAGGCTTTTGCTTGAATGTTCCGTCAAGGGATCACGGGTAGGAGCCACCTTATGAGTCAGAATACGCTGAAAGTTCATGATTTAAATGAAGATGCGGAATTTGATGAGAACGGAGTTGAGGTTTTTGACGAAAAGGCCTTAGTAGAAGAGGAACCCAGTGATAACGATTTGGCCGAAGAGGAACTGTTATCGCAGGGAGCCACACAGCGTGTGTTGGACGCGACTCAGCTTTACCTTGGTGAGATTGGTTATTCACCACTGTTAACGGCCGAAGAAGAAGTTTATTTTGCGCGTCGCGCACTGCGTGGAGATGTTGCCTCCCGCCGCCGGATGATCGAGAGTAACTTGCGTCTGGTGGTAAAAATTGCCCGCCGTTATGGCAATCGTGGTCTGGCGTTGCTGGACCTGATCGAAGAGGGCAACCTGGGGCTGATCCGCGCGGTAGAGAAGTTTGACCCGGAACGTGGTTTCCGCTTCTCAACATACGCAACCTGGTGGATTCGCCAGACGATCGAACGGGCGATTATGAACCAAACCCGTACTATTCGTTTGCCGATTCACATCGTAAAGGAGCTGAACGTTTACCTGCGAACCGCACGCGAGTTGTCCCATAAACTGGACCACGAACCAAGTGCGGAAGAGATCGCAGAGCAACTGGATAAGCCAGTTGATGACGTCAGCCGTATGCTTCGTCTTAACGAGCGCATTACCTCGGTAGACACCCCGCTGGGTGGTGATTCCGAAAAAGCGTTGCTGGACATCCTGGCCGATGAAAAAGAGAACGGTCCGGAAGATACCACGCAAGATGACGATATGAAGCAGAGCATCGTCAAATGGCTGTTCGAGCTGAACGCCAAACAGCGTGAAGTACTGGCACGTCGATTCGGTTTGCTGGGGTACGAAGCGGCAACACTGGAAGATGTAGGTCGTGAAATTGGCCTCACCCGTGAACGTGTTCGCCAGATTCAGGTTGAAGGCCTGCGCCGTTTGCGCGAAATCCTGCAAACGCAGGGGCTGAATATCGAAGCGCTGTTCCGCGAGTAAGTAAGCATCTGTCAGAAAGGCCAGTCTCAAGCGAGGCTGGCCTTTTTTCTTTTGTTTGGGAAGCATGTGTTTTTGTGGGCTGGATAAGCCGCGATAGCGTCGCATCCGGCAATTTGCACCCTATGTGTTCATCATCTTGCGCACCAACTGCATAAACAGCTCCTGCTCTTCTGCACTCAAACGCCCCAAAAATTCCTCATCCACGCTGTCACCAATGGGGATCGCCGCAGCAAGTACCTTTTCTCCTTCGGCAGTCAGCCAGACAAAGCGTCGCCGCTTGTCAGCGGCGTCATGTTCACGTCTGACTAAGCCACGATTTTCCATTCTTGCCAACATTTCTGCCAGCGTTGCTTTGGTGCTGACTGCTGCTTCTATCAGTGCCACCTGTTCGATACCAGGCTTATCAGCAATGGCGCGCATCACCGCGTACTGTGGTTTGGTGAGGTCAGGTAACTCGTGCTGCCAGCGAGCCGTGTGCTGCTGAAAAAGCTGTCGTAACTGATGGAACGCTTTATTTCGTAACGCCATGTAAACTCCGGGCAAACTATCTGCCGCTATCATAGCGGTTTTTCAGTGACGAAGAAGATGTTGTTACTTTTCAGTGCTTGCCGCGATGAAAACAGAGGCGTATTTTAATAATAACGTTCGTATACGAACAATTAAGAGAATAAACAATGAGACTGATCGTCGGGATGACAGGGGCCACCGGAGCGCCTCTTGGTGTGGCATTACTGCAAGCGCTGCGGGAGATGCCGAATGTCGAGACTCATCTGGTGATGTCGAAGTGGGCGAAAACCACCATTGAACTGGAAACGCCTTACAACGCCCGCGATGTTGCTGCCCTCGCAGACTTCTGCCATAACCCGGCGGATCAGGCCGCAACCATCTCCTCAGGTTCCTTTCGTACCGACGGCATGATCGTTATTCCGTGCAGTATGAAAACGCTCGCCGGTATCCGTGCCGGTTACGCCGATGGCCTGGTAGGGCGCGCGGCGGACGTCGTGCTCAAAGAAGGCCGCAAACTAGTGCTGGTGCCGCGTGAAATGCCGCTTAGCACCATCCATCTCGAAAATATGCTCGCACTTTCACGCATGGGCGTGGCGATGGTGCCGCCGATGCCTGCCTTTTATAACCATCCCGAAACGGTAGATGACATTGTCCACCACGTGGTAGCCCGCGTGCTGGATCAATTTGGCCTCGAACATCCTCACGCCAGGCGCTGGCAAGGATTGCCGCAGGCCCGGAATTTTTCTCAGGAGAATGAATAATGGCATTTGATGATTTACGCAGCTTTTTACAGGCGCTTGATGACCACGGCCAGTTACTGAAAATCAGCGAAGAGGTGAACGCGGAACCGGATCTGGCAGCCGCTGCCAACGCCACCGGACGTATCGGCGATGTTGCACCGGCGCTGTGGTTTGACAATATTCGCGGCTTTATCGATGCCCGCGTGGCAATGAACACCATCGGTTCCTGGCAGAACCACGCGATTTCCCTCGGCCTGCCGCCAAACACCCCGGTTAAAAAACAGATTGATGAGTTTATCCGCCGCTGGGATAACTTCCCCATTGCCCCGGAGCGCCGCGCCAATCCAGCCTGGGCGCAGAACACCGTCGATGGCGACGAGATCAACCTGTTCGATATTCTGCCTCTGTTTCGTTTAAACGACGGTGATGGCGGTTTCTATCTCGACAAAGCGTGCGTGGTTTCCCGCGATCCGCTTGATCCGGATAACTTCGGCAAGCAGAACGTCGGCATCTACCGTATGGAAGTGAAGGGTAAGCGTAAGCTCGGTCTGCAACCGGTGCCGATGCACGATATCGCCCTGCATCTGCATAAAGCGGAAGAACGCGGTGAAGATCTGCCGATTGCCATCACACTCGGTAACGATCCGATCATCACCCTGATGGGGGCCACGCCGCTGAAATATGATCAGTCCGAGTACGAAATGGCAGGCGCGCTGCGTGAAAGCCCGTACCCGATCGCCACCGCCCCGCTGACTGGTTTTGATGTGCCGTGGGGTTCAGAAGTGATCCTCGAAGGGGTCATCGAAAGCCGTAAACGCGAAATCGAAGGGCCGTTTGGTGAGTTTACCGGGCACTACTCCGGCGGGCGTAACATGACCGTGGTGCGTATCGATAAAGTCTCTTATCGCAGCAAACCCATTTTTGAATCGCTCTATCTCGGGATGCCGTGGACGGAAATCGACTACCTGATGGGGCCAGCCACCTGCGTGCCGCTGTATCAGCAACTGAAAGCCGAGTTCCCGGAAGTGCAGGCGGTAAATGCCATGTACACCCACGGCCTGCTGGCGATTATCTCCACCAAAAAACGCTACGGTGGCTTTGCCCGCGCGGTGGGCCTGCGTGCGATGACCACGCCACACGGTCTGGGCTACGTGAAGATGGTGATTATGGTCGATGAAGACGTTGATCCGTTCAACCTGCCGCAGGTGATGTGGGCGCTCTCTTCGAAAGTGAACCCGGCAGGGGATTTGGTGCAGTTGCCGAATATGTCCGTGCTGGAACTCGACCCCGGCTCAAGCCCGGCCGGTATCACCGACAAGCTGATTATCGACGCCACCACGCCTGTCGCCCCGGACAACCGTGGTCACTACAGCCAGCCGGTGGTGGATTTACCGGAAACCAAAGCCTGGGCTGAAAAACTGACCGCTATGCTGGCCGCACGTAAATAAGGAGAACAAGATGATTTGTCCACGTTGTGCTGATGAACAGATTGAAGTGATGGCGAAATCGCCGGTAAAAGATGTCTGGACGGTCTACCAGTGCCAGCATTGCCTCTATACCTGGCGCGATACCGAACCGCTACGCCGCACCAGCCGCGAACATTATCCCGAAGCGTTCCGCATGACACAGAAAGATATTGATGACGCGCCGATGGTGCCGAGCATCCCGCCGCTGCTGGCGGAAGGTAAGCGCTAAATAAAAGGTCCGATGCCCATCGGACCTTTTTATTAAGGTCAAATTACCGCCCATACGCACCAGGTAATTAAGAATCCGGTAAAACCGAGAATGGTCGTTAACACTGTCCAGGTTTTCAGACCGTCTGCTACCGATAACCCCAGATATTTGGTCACAATCCAGAACCCTGAGTCATTAATATGTGACGCGCCAAGCCCACCAAAGCAGGCTGCCAGCGTCACCAATACGCACTGAATCGGATTCAATCCCATCACCGCTTCTGAGAGTAACCCGCCGGTTGTCAGGATTGCTACGGTTGCTGACCCCTGCGATGCACGCAGCGCCAGTGAAATAATAAATGCGGCTGGTAACAGAGGCAGGTCAATCATTTGTAGCATGTTGGCAAGGGCTTTGCCGACGCCCGATTCCACCAGCACTTTGCCAAATACCCCTCCAGCACCAGTAACCAAAATCACTACCGCCGCGGTGGGAAGGGCTGAGCCCATAATGTCGCTGGTGTGTTGTAAGCTCCAGCCGCGACGTAAAGCCAATAACCAGAATGCCAGCACCAGCGCAATCATTAGAGCTACCATTGGTGAGCCGATCAGCTGTAGCGTACCAAGCAGGGGATGCGAAGGCGGCATCAGTGTTGCGGAAACCGTACCCGCCATGATAATCGCGATAGGAATAACAATTAGCGAGGTGACCAGCGCGACGCCCGGTGGATTTATTTTATCGCTTAATTTTGTCGCGCCTTCCTCACTGGCCGGAGCCAGTTGCATCTGTTCCAGTACTTCCACCGACATCGCATATTGGCGCTTATTGATTATTTTCGCTGCAAAGTAGCCAACAATCCCTACGGGAATAGAAATCGCAATACCGATGATGGTTAGCCAGCCGATGTCTGCGTGGAGTAACCCCGCTGCGGCGACAGGGCCTGGATGCGGCGGTACCGCCACATGAACAGTTAGCATGATTCCAGCGACAGGCAGGCCAAATTTGAGTGGCGATATTTTGGCAACCTTGGCAAAACCGTAAATGATTGGCGCAAGAATAATAAAGCCGACATCAAAGAAGACGGGAATACCGAGGAAGAACGCTGCCAGAGTCAGCGCAGCGATAGTTCGTTTGTCACCTAACTTGCGACTGAAATAATTAGCCAGTGACTCTGCACCACCAGAGTGTTCGATCATACGCCCCAGCATAGCGCCCAGACCAATAATAATAGTGACGGAACCAAGCACACCGCCCATCCCGGCGATCATCACTTTACCCACTTCGCCCGCCGGTATACCCGCCGCAAGTGCGACTAACAGGCTGACGAGGAGCAGAGCAACGAATGGTTGTACCTTTGCCTTGATGACCAGCAGCAACAGCATGATTACGCCAGTTAACGCAATGCATAACAATGTAATTGTGGACATGGGAAACCCTGTCTGAAAGTTATAGTTAACCTACCCCATCCGTAGATGGGGGGATGTATGGGTACTTTGTAATTAGGGATTTAACGAATTAGCGCCAGGCGTCAAACCAGCCAAGCCCTTCTTCGGTGAGGCCACGAGGTTTATATTCACAACCGATCCAGCCCTGATATCCCACCTCATCGAACAGGCGGAACAGCCACGGATAGTTGATTTCTCCATCGTCCGGTTCATGTCGATCAGGTAGTCCGGCAATTTGTACGTGCGCATATTTCCCGGCGTAGTCGCGGATTAAATGCGTCAGGTTGCCATCTACTTTTTGCGCATGAAAAGTATCTAGTTGAATAAACACGTTATCTCGTGCAACTTCTTCAACAATAGCCAGTGCCTGATACTGGCTGGAGAAGAGATAATGAGGCTTAACGCCGGGGCTGAGTGCTTCAACTAATATTCGCTTGCCGTGTGGCGCAAAGCGGTCGGCAGCGTAGCGGAGATTATCGATAAATACTGCCCTGTACCGTTCAGCATCTTCGCCAGCGGGCACGACGCCTGCCATCACATGGACTTGTTCACAATTGAGCGCCAATGCATATTCCAGTGCCAGGTCGATGTCTGCGTGTGCTTCGTGCTCACGTCCGGGAAGGGCGGATAATCCCCATTCCCCCGCATTAATATCTCCGGGAGCGGTATTGAACAGCGCCAGTGTCAGATGGTTTTGCTCCAGTTGCTTTTGGATTTGCAGGGTGGAGTAGTCATAGGGAAACAGAAATTCCACAGCATCGAACCCGGCTTTTCGCGCTGCGGCGAAGCGTTCAATAAAAGGCACTTCGGTGAACATCATGGATAAATTAGCTGCAAAACGAGGCATTGCATTAACTCCTTAATTCCGCAATTTCACCTGCGGTCAGATAACGGATCGGGCGGTCACCGAGAATAAAAATCAGCTTTGCCGTTTCCTCCAGCTCTTCCATATTGTTGGCGGCTGCTTGCAGGCTTTCACCGCAAACCACTGGGCCATGATTTGCCAGTAAAAAAGCCTGATTGTCTGCTGCCAGTTCCGCCAGATCCTGTGCGATGCGTTTATCGCCCGGTCGGTAATAAGGCACCAGCGGGACATTTCCCATCCGCATCACCACGTATGGTGTGAACGGACGAATAACGTTGCTGCTGTCCAGCCCTTGCAGGCAGGAAAGCGCCGTCGACCATGTGCTGTGCAAATGCACCACCGCTTTACAGCGCGGATTGTTGCGATACAGCGCCAGATGAAAGAGCACCTCTTTCGAGGGTTTGTCACCACTTAACCATTCGCCATCCGCGGCGACTTTGGAAAGCCGCTGCGGATCGAGATTGCCCAGGCATGAACCTGTCGGTGTCGCCAGTAAATTCCCGTCAGGTAAAAGCAGCGACAGATTGCCAGCCGAACCGGTTGCATAGCCGCGCTGAAAGAATGAACTGGCAATCCGCGTCATCTCCTCTCGCAAAGACTGCTCTACTTTTGCGAAATCGCTCATGATAAAAACTCTCTTTGGGCTCGTGAAAAAAAGGCTTCATCACCGAAGTTGCCAGATTTAAGGGCGAGTGAGACAGGTTTATCCAGTGCGTTTACCCACGGCACGCCGGGAGAAATGGTTGGGCCAATATGAAACCCTTTTATTCCCAGGCTCTGTGTGACTACGCCGGAGGTCTCACCGCCTGCGACAATAAAGCGTGTCACGCCTTCCGCTGCTAACCGCGCCGCTAGTTGAGAAAACAGTGTTTCTACTGCCTGACTGGCTTTTTGTGCACCGTATTGCTGTTGAATTGCTGCCAATGCGTCAGTGCTGGCGGTGGCAAAAACCAGTGGAGCAAGTACACTTTCCTGGCCCAGAACCCACTCTGCCAGTTCGTGTGCATAAGCGGCCAGAGTTTCAATTGAGAGGCAGCGTGCCACATCAACTTCACGGGCTGGTGCAATTTGACGGTAATGTGCTACCTGGCGGTTGGTCATTTGAGAGCATGAACCGGAGAGCACTACGCCGCGCCCAGCGAGCGGATGCCCTGCTTTGCGAGCCTGGTTACCGTTTTCTTGCGCCCACTGCCGGGCAAGGCCAATCGCCAGACCAGAACCGCCCGTTACCAGTGGGGTATCGCGCAAGGCTTCTCCCTGAATTTCCAGATGGTGTTCGGTCAGCGCATCAAGCACCGCGTAGCGGTAGCCCTCTTGCTGTAAGCGAGCCAGCTCTTGACGAACGGCATCCACACCTTGTTCGAAAACATGTGCCGAAACGACGCCGCAGCGCCCTGTGGATTGCGCTTCAACCAGACGGGGAAGATAGCTGTCGGTCATGGGATTTACCGGGTGATGGCGCATCCCGGATTCGGCCAGCAGTTGATTCATTACGAACAAATACCCCTGATAAACCGTACGTCCGTTGACCGGCAGGGCCGGAGAGAAGACCGTAAACGGCGTGTCGAGAGCATCCATTAATGCATCGGTAACCGGGCCGATATTACCTTTCGCCGAACTGTCGAAAGTAGAGCAGTATTTGAAATAGATCTGTTTGCAACCTTGCTGTTGCAACCAGCTCAGTGCCGCCAGCGATTGCTGTGTGGCTTCAACCACCGGACAGGAACGCGTTTTCAGGCTGATCACCAGTGCGTCGATTGCTTCCGGCATTTTACCTGTTGGAACACCGTTAATTTGTACCGTTGGTAGACCGTTTTCCACCAGAAAACTGGCGATATCCGTCGCGCCGGTAAAATCATCGGCGATAACGCCAATCTTGATCATGATTTCGCTCCCGGTAGAGTGATGCCAGAGAAAATCTTGATAACTGCGCTATCGTCTTCTTTCCCGTAACCCGCGTTACTGGCGCTGGTGAACATATTCAATGCTGTTGAGGCCAATGGCAGCGGGAAGTGCAGGGCTTTGGCTGTATCGGCAACCAGACCAAGATCCTTAACAAAAATATCGACGGCTGAATGCGGGGTGTAATCGCCATCCACCACATGACGCATCCGGTTTTCGAACATCCAGGAATTTCCGGCGGCATTGGTCACGACGTCATACATCACATCCAGCGGGATCCCCGCACGGGCTGCAAGTGCCATCGCTTCGGCTCCGGCAGCAATATGTACGCCCGCTAACAACTGGTGAATAATTTTTACGGTCGAACCTAGTCCCGGTTCTGCACCTATGCGATAAACTTTTCCGGCAACGGCTTCCAGCACGGGTGCCAGTCGTTCAAAGGCAATATCGCTACCGGAGGCCATGACAGTCATTTCACCGTTAGCGGCTTTTACTGCACCACCAGAAACTGGCGCATCCAGCATTTCCAGATCGAATCCAGCCAGAGCGGTAGCAATTTCTTGCGCATCAGCACTAGCGATAGTGGAAGAAACCATTACTGCCGTACCGGGTTTCAGATGTTGTGCAACGCCTGTTTCACCAAACAGCACCTGTTTAACCTGGGCCGCATTGACCACCAGCACCAGCAGAGCGTCCAGTTTTTCGGCAAACGTCGCGGCGTTATCAGAAACCCCGCAAGCACCTGCCTCTTTCAACGTAGCGCAGGCATTGCTGTTCAGGTCTGCGCCCCAGGTAGAAAGACCTGCGCGGACACATGACAGTGCTGCTCCCATTCCCATTGACCCTAAGCCAACGATACCGACATGAAACTCAGATCCCGTTTTCATCTGCTCTCCTTGTTAATTTAAGTGATATTTTGTTTGATATTGTGAATATAGGCGCTGGAAGATAACGATATGGTGAGCTGATTCACAAAAATTAACATTGTGTGTTATTTTATGTGAACTAAGCGTTAGTTGCGCCGCGCACGTTTCGCAGGCAAATAGCGTAGAATGTCAGCAGGACAAAGGAAGGAGCAAAAGTTGATACCCGTAGAGCGTCGCCAAATCATCCTTGAGATGGTAGCTGAAAAAGGCATTGTCAGTATTGCTGAACTAACGGACAGAATGAATGTGTCACATATGACCATTCGTCGGGATTTACAAAAACTGGAGCAGCAGGGAGCCGTTGTGCTGGTGTCCGGAGGCGTCCAGTCTCCGGGACGCGTGGCGCATGAACCTTCTCATCAGGTAAAAACTGCGCTGGCAATGACGCAAAAAGCGGCTATTGGCAAGCTGGCGGCAAGTCTTGTTCAGCCGGGAAGTTGTATCTATCTGGATGCGGGAACGACCACGCTAGCGATAGCACAGCATCTGATTCACATGGAGTCACTGACTGTGGTCACAAACGATTTCGTTATTGCGGACTACTTGCTCGACAACAGTAATTGCACAATTATTCACACTGGCGGTGCAGTGTGTCGGGAAAACCGTTCCTGTGTCGGGGAAGCCGCTGCGACCATGCTGCGCAGCCTGATGATTGATCAGGCTTTTATTTCTGCATCGTCATGGAGTGTGCGGGGGATTTCTACGCCAGCGGAAGATAAAGTCACGGTGAAACGGGCGATTGCCAGTGCCAGCCGCCAGCGAGTTTTGGTCTGTGATGCGACGAAATATGGTCAGGTGGCGACATGGCTGGCGTTACCATTAAGCGAGTTTGATCAGATTATTACAGACGACGGTTTGCCGGAGAGTGCCAGTCGCGCGCTGGCGAAGCAGGATCTCTCTTTGCTGGTAGCGAAAAATGAATAATGGCCTGCAATAACACCGGGTTACTCATGCTTCACAGAAGAAGCATGAGACTACTTTATTTTATAAAATGACAGCCGCCCGCTTTTCGGCGATCCGGTATCAATATAAATCTGGTTTGCGAACGTCTGAATGTTATCAAACATCATATGTCCAAATATAAAATAATCAGCGCCGTTTATTTGTTGTAACTCGCCATTAAGCGATTTCTGCACACGATCAACAGGCCAGAGTAGTTCTCTCTCCGCTATTTCTTTGCCAAAGAGATATTCATTCCCCGGATAATCTGCATGTGCGATGACATATTTTATTATGTCGTTAGTGATTTCAATAATATGTGGAAGGCGATGAAATTTCAGCAACAGATTTATTGCTTCTTGTTGTTCCGTCTCATTTAATTCAAAGAACCAGTCGCCGCCGCTGGCAAGCCACATATTTCCATCGCCAGTTTCGAATGCATCAAGCGCCATCGCTTCATGGTTGCCTTTAACCGATGTAAACCAGGGCTGGTTTAACAGGCGTAGTACGTTAAGACTCTCCGGCCCACGATCAATATTATCGCCGACAGAAATAAGTAAGTCGGTTTCAGGGAAAAAAGAGAGTTGATGTAAGCGGGATTGTAATAATTGATAGTCACCATGAATATCACCAACGGCCCATATATAACGATAGTGATGGGCATTAATTTTTTGATAGCGTGTAGATGGCATGGTTTTACCCTGTAAAATAAGATTTCCTATTATACAGGGTGTTTTTATTTGATTCGTCTGTTGTCGTTAATATTCCCGATAGCAAAAGACTATCGGGAATTGTTATTACACCAGACTCTTCAAGCGATAAATCCACTCCAGCGCCTGACGCGGAGTCAGTGAATCCGGGTCGAGATTTTCCAGTGCTTCGACCGCAGGCGACGTTTCTTCTGGCACTGACAGCAAAGACATTTGCGTACCATCCACTTGCGTAGCGGCGGCGTTCGGCGAAATGCTTTCCAACTCACGCAGTTTTTGCCGTGCGCGCTTAATAACCTCTTTTGGCACGCCGGCCAGAGCTGCAACCGCCAGGCCGTAGCTTTTGCTCGCCGCGCCATCCTGCACGCTGTGCATAAAGGCAATGGTGTCGCCGTGCTCCAGCGCATCGAGATGCACGTTGGCGACGCCTTCCATTTTCTCCGGTAACTGGGTCAGCTCGAAATAGTGGGTGGCAAACAGTGTCAACGCTTTAATCTTATTCGCCAGATTTTCCGCGCACGCCCACGCCAGCGACAGACCATCGTAAGTGGACGTCCCGCGCCCAATCTCATCCATCAGCACCAGACTGTACTCGGTGGCGTTATGTAAAATATTGGCGGTTTCGGTCATTTCCACCATAAAGGTTGAACGCCCGGATGCCAGATCATCCGCTGCCCCTACGCGGGTAAAGATGCGATCGATAGGTCCAATCTCGACTTTTTGTGCCGGTACATAGCTGCCGATGTAGGCCATCAGCGCAATCAGTGCGGTCTGGCGCATATAGGTACTTTTACCGCCCATATTCGGACCGGTAATGATCAACATGCGACGCTGCGGCGACAGGTTCAGCGGGTTGGCGATAAACGGCTCATTCAGCACCTGTTCAACCACCGGATGGCGGCCTTCGGTGATGCGAATACCCGGTTTATCAATAAAGGTCGGGCAGGTGTAGTTCAGCGTATAGGCCCGTTCTGCCAGGTTCACCAGCACGTCGAGTTCCGCCAGCGCGCTCGCGCTCTGTTGCAACGCTTCCAGATGCGGCAACAGCAGGTCGAACAACTCTTCATAAAGCTGTTTTTCCAGTGCCAGTGCTTTGCCTTTTGAAGTGAGAACTTTGTCTTCGTACTCTTTTAGCTCTGGAATAATGTAGCGTTCGGCGTTTTTCAGCGTCTGGCGGCGCATGTAGTTAATCGGTGCCAGATGGCTTTGTCCACGGCTGATCTGAATGTAATAACCATGCACCGCGTTAAATCCGACTTTCAGCGTGTCCAGGCCGGTACGTTCACGCTCGCGGACTTCCAGACGCTCCAGATAATCGGTCGCGCCGTCAGCCAGCGCGCGCCACTCATCCAGCTCTTCGTTATAGCCCGATGCGATAACACCACCGTCGCGCACCAGTACCGGCGGTGTGTCGATAATGGCCCGCTCCAGCAGATCGCGCAGTTCGGCAAACTCACCCATCTTCTCACGCAGCGCCTGTACCGGAGCGCTATCGACATTTTCTAACTGCGCACGCAGCTCCGGCAGTTGCTGGAAAGCGTGACGCATACGGGCCAGATCGCGTGGGCGAGCAGTTCGTAAAGCCAGACGTGCCAGAATACGTTCCAGGTCGCCGACCTGACGCAGCACCGGCTGTAGCTCGGCGGTGAAATCCTGCAATGCGCCAATAGTTTGCTGGCGCTCAAGCAACACGCGGGTATCGCGCACTGGCATATGCAGCCAGCGTTTCAGCATACGACTACCCATTGGCGTTACAGTGCAGTCGAGCACTGAAGCCAGCGTGTTTTCCGCACCGCCCGCCAGGTTCTGAGTAATTTCCAGGTTACGACGTGTCGCGGCATCCATAATGATGCTGTCCTGCTCACGTTCCATGGTGATAGAACGAATATGCGGCAGGGTCGTACGTTGGGTATCTTTCGCATACTGCAACAGACAACCGGCAGCACAAAGTCCGCGCGGCGCGTTCTCGACGCCAAAACCGACCAGATCGCGGGTGCCAAATTGCAGATTCAACTGCTGGCGCGCGGTGTCGATTTCAAACTCCCACAGCGGGCGACGGCGCAGGCCGCGACGGCCTTCAATTAACGACATTTCAGCAAAATCTTCTGCATACAGCAGTTCCGCCGGATTAGTGCGTTGCAGTTCTGCCGCCATCGTTTCGCGGTCAGCCGGTTCGCTCAGGCGAAAACGACCGGAACTGATATCCAGCGTCGCGTAGCCGAAACCTTTGCTGTCCTGCCAGATAGCCGCCAGCAGGTTGTCCTGACGCTCCAGCAACAGGGCTTCATCGCTGATGGTGCCTGGCGTAACGATACGCACAACTTTGCGCTCAACCGGACCTTTGCTGGTCGCCGGATCGCCAATTTGTTCGCAGATGGCAACGGACTCGCCCTGATTCACCAGTTTGGCGAGGTAGTTTTCCACCGCATGGTAGGGGATCCCCGCCATCGGGATCGGCTCTCCCGCGGAAGCACCGCGTTTGGTCAGTGAAATATCCAGCAGCTGCGAGGCGCGTTTCGCGTCGTCATAAAACAGTTCGTAAAAGTCACCCATCCGATAGAACAGCAGGATCTCGGGATGCTGGGCTTTCAGCTTGAGATACTGCTGCATCATGGGCGTATGGGCATCGAAATTTTCTATTGCACTCATGGGGTTATGTCCGGTTCCCTGATATTAAATGGGGTGTGATGGTTTTTATTTTCGTTGTAATCACATAAGGCGCACATGATACCGGAGTTAATCATTTCAGGGGAAGAAGCGAACGGCGAGTTCTTGATGCTGGTTCCGGGAAAGATGCTGTTTTGCAGCTTTTGCGTGATGCTTATGAAGCAAGTACGCAAAATTGTATCGGTTGGCTAACCCTTCTTCTTTAGAGTCATAGTGCCCTTTAAGATTAAGTTGTAATATAAATGCATCTTAATGAGATGGAGGCAGCATGTCCGGCAAGCGTATCTCTCGTGAAAAACTGACGATTAAAAAAATGATCGATCTTTATCAAGCGAAATGCCCGCAGGCGTCAGCGGAGCCGGAGCATTATGAGACGTTGTTTACTTACGCGCAAAAGCGGCTGGATAAATGTGTGTTCGGCGAAGAGAAACCAGCCTGTAAGCAGTGTCCGGTGCACTGTTACCAGCCTGCAAAGCGTGAAGAGATGAAACAGATTATGCGTTGGGCTGGGCCGCGAATGCTGTGGCGTCATCCGATCTTAACCGTGCGTCATCTCATCGATGACAAGCGTCCGGTGCCGGAGTTGCCAGAAAAATATCGTCCAAAGAAATAAATCTGCCGGAGAGCCATACTCTCCGGCAAATAAGGCGCTTACGCTTTGGTGGCAATCAGGATGGCTGATGCTTTGATCAATGCAATAACGCGCGAGCCAGTGGTGAGTTTCATTTCATCCTGACTTTCATTTGTTACCACTGCCACAATTTCAAAACCCGCATCCGTTTTGATATGGACAGTGGCGTTCACTGCGCCTTCGGTGATTGTCGACACGCTGCCAGCAAACTGGTTGCGAGCAGAGAATTTCAGTCCACAGTCTTCCGTTGCCAGCGTTACCCACGGGGCTTTAATCAGGGCAATCGCTTCTTTCCCTTTCGCCAGACCCAGCGCTTGCTGGCTGCTGTGAGTCACAATTGCCACCAGCTTTGCACCACCTGCCAGCGTCAGTTCTACTTCATCATTCACAGCGCCCATTGCTACTGCGCTAACTGTTCCGGTTAATTGATTTCTTGCTGAAACTGCCATACTGCCTCCTTTCATTGAACGTTGATCGAGTATAACCACATCTGTTAAATCAATGCCGATTTATCAATTCCCAGTCGCTTCATCCGTGACAGCAGGGTCGTGCGTTTCAGCCCCAGACGTTGCGCAGCGCCTTTAGGCCCGGCAACCACGCCGTTGGTTTCTTTCAGCACGCGAACAATCAACTGATATTCATCTTCGCCCTCCTGGGCGACAACCGTTGCGGCAGGCGGCGTTTCAGGCTCCGGTAAAGCAATATCTGGCAGTGACAGCTGCAGCACGTTGCCGCGTGTTAGCAATACCGCGCGCTCAATGACGTTTTCCAGTTCGCGTACGTTACCCGGCCACTCCATGTTGCTCAAGGTGCGCAGCGTCTCGGCAGGAATGCTGTCGATATTGCGCCCGAGACGACGGGCAATTTTGAAGGTAAAGGCTTTCGCCAGCAGCGGAATATCTTCCGGACGCTCGCGTAGTGGCGGCAGGTGGATCGGGAATACATTCAGGCGGTAATAGAGATCGCTACGGAACTCACGGTCGGCGACCATTTTTTTCAGATCGCGGTTAGTCGCGGCAATTAAACGTACGTCCGTCTGAATGATTTTGTTGCTGCCGAGGCGTTCAAACTCCTGTTCCTGTAATACACGCAGCAACTTCGGCTGTAACTCCAGTGGCATATCGCCCACTTCGTCGAGGAACAGGGAGCTTTTATCCGCCAGTTCAAAACGACCAATGCGCTGGGCGCTGGCACCGGTAAAAGCCCCACGCTCATGACCAAACAGATCGCTCTCCAGCAATCCGGCAGGCATTGCCGCGCAGTTCATTTTTACCATGCGGCGATTATTACGCCCACTGAGATTATGGATCGCGCGGGCAATCAGCTCTTTACCTGTACCAGTTTCACCGAGAATCAGCACGGTACTGTCGCTTTGCGCCACCATTTCAACTTGTTTAAGTACGCTGTACATGGCTTCGCTGCGGCCAATAATCTCGCCAAATTCACTATCAACATTGTTGAGCTGCTCGGTCAGGGCGAGGTTTTCATCAACCAGCCGTTCTTTCAGACGATGGATTTCCTGATAGGCGAGGGCGTTATCGACAGCGATTGCCACACGTTCGGCAATCTGGCGCAGTAAATTCAGATTGGTAGTGGTAAACACTTTCTCTTCGCATTGCGCCAGTTTCAGCACGCCCAGCATGGTGTCGCCAGACATCAGCGGTAACAGGCACAAGGTTTGAATCTGGTTGCCCCAGGTGTCGAACAACATGCGTTCATAGGGGGCTAAATCGTCCCGCTCGTGGAGATTAATCAGCAGCATCTCTTTGCTTTTGAACACGCGTTCGGTGAGGGTTCCGGCTTCATCGACTTCGCTCTGTTCGTGGGCGGGATGCTGTTTATCAAGATAGTGAGTGGAGTAGATGTTGAGTTTGTTTTTACGGTGGCTGCGTAAGACGATGCTGATATCGTCAATGTCGAAGTAGTAATGGATTTCTTTGGCGACTTCGCTGACCAGTTCGTCCATATCCAGGCGGGAAAGCACCGCGTTGGTAATGGCAACCAGGATGCGGAAGTTATCGCGCTCCCGGCATAACAACTCATAGTCGACATTATTGACGACGCGGCTCTGGATTTGTTCGGTGACGACAGAAACGATCTGCGTAAATGTTTGCAGACGATTGAACTCTTTTTCGCTCCAGGGGCGATCGTCATAACGAATAAATTCACAGCCACCAAAAATATGCCCTTCCGCCGCCAGTGGCATCAGGCAATAGTGACCAAATTTGGGGTATAGCCCACCTGCGGCCAGCTGCGGCCAGGTTTCACAAAATTCTTCGTAACTGCAATGCAGCGTATCAGGGCGCGACAAAATGCTGCGTACCGGACCGTGTGCCAGAACAGTTTCGTCTTCATATTTAATGGGGGTGTCTTTTTCACGCGATGCGTAATAAGACGCACGTTGAGTCTGCGCTTGCCACAACACAATAGCCGCGTTGTCGGCGAGCGCAGAACGCTTTACCAGTTGCGAAAGAGCCTCACACAGCGAGGCCAGATCGGGCTGCTGCAATAGTGTCCGAGTGATGTCGAACAACCCTTGTTGTCCGAGATCACTCATCGGTGTATATGACATTTTGTTCTTCCAGGAAAGCACCGCAAAGCGGTGCAAAAGGTCATTGACTAACTATAGGAGATTTAGAATTTTATTAGCATATACGCGGAAGCGGTTCGGCGTGTGGTAAATCGAGGGTTCGTTTCACGCCATACAGACCGGCAAGACGAACACCTTTACGTTCCACCACTTCACCAATCAGCGCCGCGTCTTTCCCCAGTGGATGGGAATGTAACGCTGCCAAAACTTGCTCTGCCGCGTTGCGTTCAACGGCGATCACCAGTTTGCCTTCGTTGGCAAAGTTAAGGGCGTCCAGTCCCAGCAGTTCGCAAACGCCGCGCACAGCAGGTTTAACCGGCAGTGCCGCTTCTGAAATTTCAATACCGCAACCGCAGGCTGCCGCGAACTCATGAACTACCGCGTTCACACCACCACGGGTGGCATCACGCAGCGCTTTCACGCCGGGAATGTCACGCAGCGTCTGAATAAGCGGCGTTAGTACCGCACAGTCGCTGACCAGTTCGCCATCCAGCCCCAGCTGCTCACGCAGGTTAAGGATAGTCGCCCCGTGGTCGCCGAGTGTACCGCTAACCAGCAATACATCGCCTGCGGTTAGCGTCTGTGCGCCCCAGTGAATATTCGCCGGAATTGCGCCCATGCCAGCGGTGTTGATAAACAGTTTATCTGCCGCGCCGCGCTGCACCACTTTAGTATCGCCAGTGACGATGGCAATGCCTGCCGCGCGGGCGGTTTCTGCCATGCTGGTCACTACGGCTTTCAGTGTCTCCATCGGCAATCCTTCTTCGAGGATAAAGCCACAGGAGAGATAGCGCGGAATAGCGCCACTGACCGCAACGTCATTCGCGGTTCCGCAAATCGCCAGCTTGCCGATATTACCGCCAGGAAAGAACAGCGGGTCAATGACGTAACTGTCGGTGGAGAACGCCAGACGGTCGCCTTCCGCTACCAGCTGCGCCAGATCAAGACGTGCCTGATCTTCCTGCTCTGCCAGCCACGGGTTGGCAAAGGCTTCCATAAACAGGCTGTTGATTAATTGCTGCATCGCCTGGCCGCCGCTACCGTGGGCGAGTTGGATATTATTCACGCTTCACTCTCCTGCTGACGATACTGATACCACGCGGCGCACGCTCCTTCGGAGGAAACCATCAGCGCACCAAACGCGGTTTGAGGATTACAGGTGTTACCAAACAGCGGGCATTGATGCGGCTTACATTTGCCCGTTAATACTTCGCCACAACGTGCGCGCGGGTCATCGCAGACCTGCTGCGGTGCCGGGCGGAAATGCGCTTCGGCATCGAATCGTTGATAATCCGGCGTCAGGTGTACACCAGAAGATTCAATCACGCCTAAGCCGCGCCATTCGCTGTCGCCGTTGACACAGAACACATCGGCAATCGCCTGTTGCGCCAGCAGGTTACCGGCATCCGGCACCACCCGACGATACTGATTCTCTACCTTGCTGTGGGCCGCTATTTTCTGCTCCACCAGCATCACCACGCCTTGCAGTAGATCAAGGGGTTCGAAACCAGCGACCACCAGCGGACGATGAAAATCGCTGGCGATAAAATTATAGGCATCAGTGCCGATAACCATACTAACGTGACCGGGCGCAAGAAACGCGTCGATACCGTTATCCGGCTCTTCCAGCAAACTGCGCAGCGTCGGGATAAGCGTAATATGCTGGCAGAAGAAGTAAAAATTCTGCACATCACGCGCTTTCGCCTGTTGCAGAGTGATGGCCGTCGTCGGCATGGTGGTTTCAAAACCTAAGCCGAAGAACACCACTTTGCGGGTTGGATTCTCCTGCGCCAGTTTCAACGCATCCATCGGCGAGTAAACGATGCGCACATCGGCACCGCGTGCTTTTGCCTGCAACAGCGATCCCTGTTTCCCCGGCACGCGCATGGCGTCGCCAAAGGTACAGAAGATGACTTCCGGATGGCTGGCAATCTCCACGCAGGTATCGATTCTACCCATCGGCAGTACACACACCGGACAACCCGGACCGTGGATAAACTCAACGTTTTCCGGCAGTAACTGGTCGAGGCCGAATTTAAAGATAGCGTGGGTATGACCGCCACACACTTCCATAATCCGCAGAGGGCGTTCGGCTGTGTAAGAGAGATGTGAAGCACGTTCGCGCAGATGCTCAATTAACTGCATCACCTGTTCCGGCGCGCGATATTCATCAACAAAACGCATTATTTTTCCTCGCCATACAACAGCGCACCGACATCCGGCTCAACGTCAAACATGTTTTGTAAGGCGTCGAGAGTGTCGCGCGCTTCGGCTTCATTAATTACGCTCATGGCAAAGCCAACGTGGACCAGTACCCACTGGCCTACGCGTGGCTGACCGTTTTCATCGCAGCTGCCGACTAACGTTAAATCGACATCGCGCTGAATGCCGCAGACGTCGACTTTCGCCTGGTTGCCGTCAATGGTGCGGATCTGGCCGGGAACGCCTATGCACATCGCTGTGTCTCCAGCCAGTTCAGCCACTGGTCCATCCCTTCGCCGCTGGTGGCGGAAATAAGGATGATTTCAATTTCTGGATTGACTTCGCGGGCGCAGGCGATGCACTTCTCAACGTCAAAGTTGAGATACGGCAGCAAGTCAACTTTGTTGAGCAGCATCAGCGAAGCTGCGGCAAACATATGCGGATATTTCAGCGGTTTGTCTTCACCTTCGGTAACGGAAAGCACCGCCACTTTGTGTTTTTCACCGAGATCGAAGCTGGCCGGGCACACGAGGTTGCCGACGTTTTCGATAAACAGAATACCGTTATCGTCCAGTGGCAGGCGCGGTGCGGCGTCGGCAATCATCTGTGCGTCAAGATGGCAGCCTTTACCGGTATTCACCTGAATCGCTGGTGTGCCGGTAGCGCGAATGCGCGCGGCATCGTTCACGGTTTGCTGGTCGCCTTCAATAACCGCGCACGGAACGCTGTCTTTCAGGCGCATTAAGGTTTCCGTCAGCAGGGTGGTTTTACCGGAACCAGGGCTGGAAACCAGGTTGAGCACCAGTTGCTTGCGGGCAGCAAAGCGCGCGCGGTTGCGTTCAGCCAGACGGTTATTTTTGTCCAGCACGTCAATTTCGACTTCCAGCATCCGACGCTGGCTCATGCCCGGCGCGTGAGTACCCGCTTCGCCATGACCGTAATGCAGATCGCCTTCTTCAGTCTGGCTGGGGGTAAATTCAGGCGCTTTAATGCCGGTGATTTTCATCTTCGGGCGTGCCGCCGGGGCAAATGGCGCGCTACGAAACGCGGAATGAGGGTTATGTTCATCACCCTCGATATACAGGTTGCCTTCACCGCAACCGCATGTTGTACACATCGCTCACTCCTGGTCTATTTCTATCCGCCGAATCTGTAAACCGTCGTCTGCCACAATCTGTAGCATGTCACCATGACACTGTGGACAGCGGCGGACGCGCTGGGTCAGTAGCGTCACATACTGTTGGCATGTTTCACACCAGCATTCGGCCTCTTGTTCTTCGAGGTGCAGTTTACAACCTTCCGCCACGCTGCCGCGGCAAACCAGATCAAAACAAAAGGCAAGAGAGCTGGTTTCGACACAAGAAAATGCGCCAATTTTGAGCCAGACCCCAGTTACGCGTTTTGCGCCGTGTTTTGCGGCCTGCTGTTCGATCAATTCCAGTGCCCGTTGGCAGAGGGTTATTTCGTGCATATCGCCTCCCATTAACTATTGCCAGCTACAAGCAATAATTGTGCCAGTGTTGATTATCCCTGCGGTGAATAATGTCGATGATGTCGAAATGACACGTCGACACGGCGACGAAATTCATCTTTATCTTAAAAATCTGTTTCATAACAATGAATTAAAAGTTGGCACAGAAAATGCTTAAAGCTGGCATCTCTGTTAAACGGGTAACCTGACAATGACTATTTGGGAAATAAGCGAGAAAGCCGATTACATCGCACAGCGGCATCGTCGCCTACAGGACCAGTGGCACATCTACTGCAATTCGCTGGTTCAGGGGATCACGTTATCGAAAGCGCGCCTGCATCACGCCATGAGCTGCGCGCCGGACAAAGAACTCTGTTTCGTCCTTTTTGAACATTTTCGCATTTACGTCACCCTGGCGGATGGCTTTAACAGCCACACCATCGAGTATTACGTCGAAACAAAAGATGGTGAAGACAAACAGCGGATTGCGCAGGCGCAACTGAGCATTGACGGCATGATTGATGGCAAGGTCAACATCCGCGATCGCGAACAGGTTCTGGAACACTATCTCGAAAAAATCGCTGGCGTTTACGACAGCTTATACACCGCCATTGAAAACAATGTGCCGGTGAATTTAAGCCAACTGGTAAAGGGACAAAGCCCGGCAGCATGAGCTGAGGCTTTGCCCGTTTTGCAGGCGTTACGCCTGTTTGGGGATGGGCGTGTCGATGAGTGTCGAAAATGACATTTCATCGGCATGTTTTCGTCAAAAATGACAATCACCTGAGGAATGCCTGGTGAATCGTTTTGTAATTGCTGACTCCACGCTCTGTATCGGCTGCCACACCTGTGAGGCCGCCTGTTCAGAGACGCATCGCCAGCACGGCCTGCAATCAATGCCGCGCCTGCGAGTGATGCTCAATGAAAAAGAATCTGCGCCGCAGCTCTGTCACCACTGTGAAGATGCGCCCTGTGCGGTGGTTTGCCCGGTTAACGCCATCACCCGCGTTGATGGGGCCGTGCAGTTGAATGAAAGTCTGTGCGTAAGCTGCAAACTGTGCGGCATCGCCTGCCCGTTTGGCGCAATTGAATTTTCCGGCAGCCGTCCGCTGGATATTCCGGCAAACGCCAATACCCCGAAAGCGCCACCGGCACCGCCTGCTCCGGCGCGTGTCAGCACATTGCTTGACTGGGTGCCAGGTATTCGCGCGATCGCCGTCAAATGTGACCTTTGTAGCTTTGATGAACAAGGTCCGGCCTGCGTGCGGATGTGCCCGACTAAAGCCCTGCATCTGGTGGATAACACCGATATCGCCCGCGTCAGCAAACGTAAGCGTGAGCTGACTTTTAACACGGACTTTGGCGATCTCACCTTGTTTCAGCAGGCTCAAAGTGGAGAGGCTAAATGAGCGCAATTTCCCTGATCAATAGTGGCGTGGCGTGGTTTGCCGCCGCCGCTGTTCTGGCATTTCTCTTTTCTTTTCAAAAGGCGCTAAGCGGCTGGATAGCCGGAATTGGCGGCGCGGTGGGTAGCCTGTATACGGCAGCCGCGGGCTTCACTGTGCTGACTGGTGCGGTTGGCGTGAGCGGTGCGCTGTCGCTGGTAAGCTACGATGTGCAAATCTCTCCGCTTAACGCGATTTGGCTGATTACGCTCGGCCTGTGCGGTCTGTTTGTCAGCCTCTACAACATTGACTGGCATCGCCACGCGCAGGTGAAATGCAACGGCTTGCAGATCAATATGTTGATGGCTGCCGCCGTCTGTGCCGTCATCGCCAGCAACCTCGGCATGTTCGTGGTAATGGCCGAAATCATGGCCCTGTGTGCGGTGTTCCTCACCAGCAACAGCAAAGAGGGCAAACTGTGGTTTGCGCTGGGGCGTCTTGGCACTCTGCTGCTGGCGATTGCCTGCTGGCTGCTGTGGCAGCGTTACGGCACGCTGGATCTGCGCCTGCTGGATATGCGTATGCAACAGCTGCCGCTCGGTTCCGATATCTGGCTGCTCGGTGTGATTGGCTTTGGCCTGCTGGCCGGGATTATTCCGCTGCACGGCTGGGTGCCGCAGGCACATGCTAACGCCTCTGCGCCAGCTGCCGCGTTGTTTTCTACGGTAGTCATGAAAATTGGCCTGCTGGGCATTTTAACCCTGTCGCTGCTGGGCGGTAATGCACCGCTGTGGTGGGGGATCGCGCTGCTGGTGCTCGGCATGATCACCGCGTTCGTCGGTGGTCTGTATGCGTTGATGGAACACAACATCCAGCGCCTGCTGGCTTACCACACCCTGGAGAATATCGGCATTATCCTGCTGGGGCTGGGCGCTGGCGTAACGGGTATCGCGCTCGAACAACCGGCGCTGATTGCTCTTGGCCTGGTCGGTGGTCTGTACCATCTGCTTAACCATAGCCTGTTCAAAAGCGTACTGTTCCTCGGGGCGGGGAGCGTCTGGTTCCGTACCGGTCATCGCGATATCGAAAAACTCGGTGGTATTGGCAAGAAAATGCCGGTTATCTCCATCGCCATGTTAGTCGGGCTGATGGCAATGGCTGCGTTGCCGCCGCTGAACGGGTTTGCCGGGGAATGGGTTATCTATCAATCCTTCTTCAAACTGAGCAATAGTGGCGCGTTTGTTGCCCGTCTGCTGGGGCCGCTGCTCGCAGTGGGTCTGGCAATTACCGGTGCGCTGGCGGTGATGTGTATGGCGAAAGTCTATGGCGTCACGTTCCTCGGCGCGCCGCGTACCAAAGAAGCCGAAAACGCCACCAGTGCGCCGCTCCTGATGAGCGTAAGCGTGGTGGCACTGGCGATTTGCTGCGTAATTGGCGGTGTTGCTGCGCCGTGGCTGCTGCCGATGCTCTCTGCTGCTGTACCTCTGCCGCTGGAGCCTGCTAACACCACCGTTTCTCAACCCATGATCACGTTGCTGCTGATTGCCTGCCCGCTGCTGCCATTCATCATTATGGCGATTTGCAAAGGCGATCGTTTGCCGTCGCGTTCCCGCGGCGCGGCCTGGGTGTGCGGCTACGACCATGAAAAATCAATGGTGATTACTGCTCACGGTTTTGCCATGCCGGTGAAACAGGCGTTTGCGCCGGTGCTGAAACTGCGCAAATGGCTGAATCCGGTGTCGCTGGTACCGGGCTGGCAGTGCGAGGGGAGTGCGTTGCTGTTCCGCCGGATGGCGCTGGTTGAACTGGCGGTACTGGTGGTGATTATTGTTTCACGAGGAGCCTGAGAATGAGTGTTTTATATCCGTTAATTCAGGCGCTGGTGTTATTTGCCGTTGCGCCGCTGCTCTCCGGTATAACCCGCGTGGCGCGCGCCCGCTTGCATAACCGTCGCGGGCCGGGCGTGTTGCAGGAGTATCGCGACATTATCAAACTGCTGGGCCGCCAGAGCGTTGGCCCGGATGCCTCCGGCTGGGTGTTCCGCCTGACGCCGTATGTGATGGTGGGCGTCATGCTGACTATCGCTACTGCGCTGCCGGTGGTGACCGTTGGTTCTCCGCTGCCGCAGCTGGGCGATTTGATCACTTTACTGTATCTCTTTGCCATCGCGCGTTTCTTCTTTGCCATTTCTGGTCTGGATACCGGTAGCCCGTTTACCGCTATCGGCGCGAGCCGTGAAGCGATGCTTGGCGTGCTGGTTGAACCGATGCTGCTGCTTGGTCTGTGGGTCGCCGCACAGGTTGCCGGTTCCACCAACATCAGCAACATCACCGACACCGTTTATCACTGGCCGCTGAGCCAGAGCATTCCGCTGGTGCTGGCGCTTTGTGCCTGTGCATTCGCCACCTTTATCGAAATGGGCAAACTGCCGTTCGACCTGGCGGAAGCCGAGCAGGAGTTGCAGGAAGGTCCGCTCTCTGAGTATAGCGGCAGCGGCTTTGGCGTCATGAAATGGGGTATCAGCCTGAAACAGCTGGTGGTGTTGCAGATGTTCGTCGGGGTGTTTATTCCGTGGGGACAAATGGAAACCTTCACCGTCGGTGGGCTGCTGCTGGCGCTGGTGATTGCCATCGTCAAACTGGTGGTTGGCGTCCTGGTTATCGCGCTGTTCGAAAACAGCATGGCCCGTCTGCGTCTTGATATTACTCCGCGCATTACCTGGGCTGGGTTTGGCTTTGCATTTTTAGCGTTCGTCTCCTTGCTGGCGGCGTGATTAAAGAGAGTTTGAGCATGTCTGAAGAAAAATTAGGTCAACATTATCTCGCTGCGCTGAATGAGGCATTTCCGGGCGTCGTGCTGGACCACGCCTGGCAGACCAAAGATCAGCTGACCGTGACCGTGAAGGTGAACTACCTGCCGGAAGTGGTGGAGTTTCTCTACTACAAGCAGGGGGGCTGGCTGTCGGTGCTGTTTGGTAACGACGAACGCAAACTTAATGGTCATTACGCCGTTTACTACGTGCTGTCGATGGAGAAGGGCACCAAATGCTGGATAACCGTGCGCGTTGAAGTTGACGCCAACAAACCGGAATATCCGTCCGTAACGCCGCGCGTTCCGGCGGCGGTATGGGGCGAGCGTGAAGTGCGCGATATGTACGGTTTGATTCCGGTAGGGCTGCCGGATGAACGTCGTCTGGTGCTGCCGGATGACTGGCCGGATGAACTTTATCCGCTGCGTAAAGACAGCATGGATTATCGTCAACGTCCGGCACCGACTACCGATGCTGAAACCTACGAGTTCATCAACGAACTGGGCGACAAGAAAAACAACGTCGTGCCGATTGGTCCGCTGCACGTCACTTCCGACGAACCGGGTCACTTCCGTCTGTTCGTCGATGGCGAAAACATTATCGACGCCGACTACCGCCTGTTCTATGTCCATCGCGGCATGGAAAAACTGGCGGAAACCCGCATGGGTTACAACGAAGTGACCTTCCTCTCTGACCGTGTGTGCGGGATCTGCGGCTTTGCTCACAGCACCGCCTACACCACGTCGGTGGAAAACGCGATGGGTATTCAGGTGCCAGAACGTGCGCAGATGATCCGCGCCATTCTGCTGGAGGTAGAACGCCTGCACTCGCATCTGCTCAACCTCGGCCTCGCCTGTCACTTTACCGGCTTCGACTCCGGCTTTATGCAGTTCTTCCGCGTGCGTGAAACCTCCATGAAAATGGCAGAGATCCTTACCGGTGCGCGTAAAACCTACGGCTTGAACCTGATCGGCGGAATTCGTCGCGATCTGCTGAAAGATGACATGATCCAGACCCGCCAGTTGGCGCAACAGATGCGTCGTGAAGTGCAGGAGCTGGTGGATGTGCTGCTGAGCACACCGAACATGGAACAGCGTACTGTCGGCATTGGTCGTCTGGACCCGGAAATCGCCCGCGATTTCAGTAACGTTGGCCCGATGGTCCGCGCCAGCGGTCACGCCCGCGATACCCGTGCCGATCACCCGTTTGTTGGTTATGGCCTGCTGCCAATGGAAGTCCACAGCGAGCAGGGCTGCGACGTTATTTCCCGTCTGAAAGTGCGTATCAACGAGGTCTATACCGCGCTGAACATGATCGACTACGGTCTGGATAACCTGCCGGGCGGTCCGCTGATGGTGGAAGGCTTTACCTATATTCCGCACCGTTTTGCGCTGGGCTTTGCCGAAGCGCCGCGCGGCGACGATATCCACTGGAGCATGACCGGCGACAACCAGAAGCTGTACCGCTGGCGCTGCCGTGCCGCGACCTACGCGAACTGGCCGACCCTGCGCTACATGCTGCGCGGCAACACCGTTTCCGATGCGCCGCTGATTATCGGTAGCCTGGACCCTTGCTACTCCTGTACCGACCGCATGACCGTGGTCGATGTGCGTAAGAAGAAGAGCAAAGTGGTGCCGTACAAAGAACTCGAGCGTTACAGCATTGAGCGTAAAAACTCGCCGCTGAAATAAGGAATCGCCATGTTTACCTTTATCAAAAAAGTTATCAAAACCGGCACGGCGACCTCGTCTTATCCGCTGGAGCCGATTGCGGTTGATAAAAACTTCCGTGGTAAGCCAGAGCAGAACCCGCAGCAGTGCATCGGCTGCGCGGCCTGCGTCAATGCCTGCCCGTCAAACGCCTTAACGGTTGAAACTGACCTCGCCACAGGAGAGCTTGCCTGGGAGTTTAATCTCGGGCGCTGCATCTTCTGTGGACGCTGCGAAGAAGTTTGCCCGACGGCGGCGATTAAGCTGTCGCAAGAGTACGAACTGGCGGTGTGGAAGAAAGAAGACTTCCTGCAACAGTCCCGCTTCGCGCTGTGCAACTGTCGCGTCTGCAATCGTCCTTTCGCCGTCCAGAAAGAGATCGACTACGCCATTGCGCTGCTCAAGCACAACGGCGACAGCCGCGCGGAAAACCACCGCGAAAGCTTTGAGACTTGCCCGGAATGTAAGCGCCAGAAATGCCTGGTGCCGTCCGACCGTATTGAACTGACTCGCCATATGAAAGAGGCCATCTGATGAGCAATTTATTAGGCCCCCGTGACGCCAACGGCATTCCGGTCCCGATGACGGTGGATGAATCCATCGCCAGCATGAAGGCGTCGTTACTGAAAAAAATCAAACGTTCTGCCTACGTTTACCGCGTGGACTGCGGCGGCTGCAACGGCTGCGAAATCGAAATTTTCGCCACGCTTTCGCCGCTGTTTGATGCAGAACGCTTCGGCATTAAAGTCGTTCCTTCACCGCGTCATGCGGATATTTTACTGTTTACCGGCGCGGTCACCCGTGCAATGCGATCCCCTGCGCTGCGTGCGTGGCAGTCCGCGCCGGACCCGAAAATTTGTATCTCCTACGGTGCCTGCGGTAACAGCGGCGGGATCTTCCACGATCTCTACTGCGTGTGGGGCGGTACGGATAAAATCGTCCCGGTGGATGTTTATATCCCTGGCTGCCCGCCAACGCCTGCCGCCACGCTGTACGGCTTTGCAATGGCGCTCGGCCTGCTGGAGCAGAAAATTCACGCCCGTGGGCCGGGTGAGCAGGATGAACAACCGGCGGAGATCCTGCATGGCGATATGGTGCAGCCGCTGCGCGTGAAAGTGGATCGCGAAGCTCGCCGCCTGGCGGGTTACCGTTACGGTCGCCAGATTGCCGATGACTTCCTGACACAGTTAGGGCAGGGCGAAGAGCAGGTTGCACGCTGGCTGGAAGCGGAAAACGATCCGCGTCTGAACGAGATTGTCAGCCATCTGAATCATGTTGTTGAAGAGGCGCGTATCCGATGAGTGAAAAGGTGGTGTTCAGTCAACTGAGCCGTAAATTTATTGATGAGAACGATGCCACGCCCGCCGAGGCGCAGCAGGTGGTCTATTACAGCCTGGCGATTGGTCACCACCTTGGGGTTATCGATTGCCTGGAAGCGGCGCTCACCTGTCCGTGGGATGAATATCTGGCATGGATTGCCACTCTGGAGGCGGGCAGCGAAGCCCGCCGCAAAATGGAAGGCGTGCCGAAATATGGTGAGATCGTCATCGACATTAACCATGTGCCGATGCTGGCCAACGCATTCGATAAAGCCCGGGCTGCGCAAACTTCGCAGCAGAAAGAATGGAGTACAATGCTGTTAAGTATGCTGCATGATATTCATCAGGAAAACGCCATCTATTTGATGGTGAGGAGATTGCGTGACTGACGTTTTACTCTGTGTTGGCAATAGCATGATGGGCGATGATGGCGCAGGTCCGCTGCTGGCGGAAAAGTGTGCCGCCGCGCCGAAAGGTAACTGGGTGGTGATTGACGGCGGTAGCGCACCGGAAAACGACATCGTCGCTATTCGCGAACTGCGCCCGACACGACTGTTGATTGTCGACGCCACGGATATGGGGCTAAACCCCGGCGAGATCCGCATCATCGATCCGGATGATATCGCCGAGATGTTTATGATGACTACCCATAACATGCCGTTGAACTACCTTATCGACCAGTTGAAAGAAGACATTGGCGAAGTGATTTTCCTCGGCATCCAGCCGGATATCGTCGGCTTTTACTACCCGATGACCCAGCCGATTAAAGACGCCGTAGAAACCGTTTATCAACGACTGGAAGGCTGGGAAGGGAATGGCGGATTCGCGCAGTTAGCGGTGGAAGAAGAGTAGTTCGTAGACAAACATGTTCACGTTTTGGAATTTGGACGTGCAATTGTGACGTGTAGACGGGTGTTTACATATTGTGAACACCCGTGTGATCAACTACTATAGAAAAATAAATCCGAAGGAATGGTAGTCCAGGTTTAGTCATTCAGGCGCTAATAAGGAAGTTAAAATGCACATCATTTCGAAAGCGCCATTTGAAGAGTGTGCGCGCAAATATCCTAACGACGCTCTGGCTCTACACTCATTGTATCGGGTTATTAAGGAAACGGATTTTTCTACACCAGAAGAAATGCGAACGGCGTTTCCTAACCTCGACAATTTTAAATATCGCAACAAATGGTACGTTCTGGATGTCGGCGGGAACAATCTTAGGGTTATTGCCTACATAAACTTTGTTAATAAGCGGTTCTTTGTGAAGCACATAACGAATCACGCAGAGTATGACAAACTGACACGTTACTACAGAGAGAACAAAGAATGACTGCTAATGCTGCACGCGCTGTTAAAGCAACAAGAGAACTGGTCAATGCAGTCCCCTTTCTGGGAGGCAGTGACTCAGAAGATGATTATCGTGAAGCACTGGAACTGGTCGAATATTTGATTGAAGAAGATGACACCAATCCACTTATCGACTTTCTGGCGAGCCGCATTGCAGAATATGAAAACAACAACGAAAAGTTTGCAGAGTTCGACAAAGCCGTTGCAGCAATGCCGGTTGGCGTGGCCTTACTTCGTACGCTGATTGATCAACATAATTTGACCTATGCGGATTTGAAGAACGAAATCGGCTCTAAATCTCTGGTCAGTCAGATTTTGTCTGGGCAACGATCCCTGACGATATCCCATATTAAGGCACTTTCAGCCCGATTTGGCGTTAAGCCGGAATGGTTTCTTTGATTTTGACTGATGCCAAACCCAAGATTGCCCGATGCGCAACGCTTATCGGGCTTTCCTGGTTCGTGCGACGGTAGTTACTTACTCTAAATCTTCACCATTACTGGCAATTACTTTTTTATACCACCAGAACGATTTCTTACGTGTGCGCGTCAGCGTGCCGTTGCCTACGTCGTCACGGTCTACGTAGACAAAACCGTAGCGTTTGCTCATTTCACCCGTAGAGGCGGAAACTAAATCAATACAGCCCCATGTGGTGTAGCCCATCAGCGGAATGCCATCTGCAATCGCTTCGCCCATTGCGCGGATATGTTCGCGTAAATAGCTGATGCGATAGTCATCGTTAATCTCACCATTGGCAGCAAATTCATCTTTTGCGCCGAGGCCGTTTTCCACCAGAAACAGTGGCTTCTGATAACGGTCGTACATCATATTCATGGTGATACGCAGACCGAGTGGATCAATACCCCAGCCCCAGTCGCTCACTTGCAGATACGGGTTACGCAGCGATTTCACTACGTTCGCCGCACTGCTATTGTTGGCGTTCATCTCCGCCGAGGCGCAGCGTGAGGCGTAATAGCTGAAAGAGACAAAATCGACGGTGTTTTTCAGGATCTCATCATCGCCCGGTGCTTTGTCGATGGTTACCCCTTTTTCGCGGAATACGCGGGCAGAGTAAGCCGGATACGCGCCCCGCGCCTGCACATCGATAAAAAACAGGTTTTCCCGATCTTTCTCCAGCGCCGCCCAGACATCTTCCGGCTTGCAACTGTAAGGGTAGAAGTTACCGCCCGCCAGCATACAGCCCACCTGATTTTGCGGGTTAACCTCATGGGCGATTTTGGTGGCTAATGCACTGGCAATCAGTTGGTGATGCGCAGCCTGATATTTCACCTGATCCTGATTTTCGCCTTCTTCAAACACCAGACCCGCGCCGGAGAACGGGCTATGCAACATAATGTTGATTTCATTGAAGGTTAGCCAGTATTTCACCAGACCATCAAATGCTTCAAAGCAGATTCTGGCGTAGCGGCTGAAAAACTCCACCAGCTTGCGGTTACGCCAGGAGCCATATTCGGTGACCAGATGCATCGGCACATCGAAGTGGCACAACGTGACCAGCGGTTCGATACCGTACTTTTTACACTCTTCAAAGACAGAACGGTAAAAAGCAATGCCCTGCTGGTTGGGCGTCAGTTCATCGCCCTGCGGGAAGAGGCGGCTCCAGGCAATTGAGGTACGGAACACTTTGAATCCCATCTCTGCCATCAGGGCGATATCTTCTTTATAACGATGATAAAAATCCGTCGCCTCATGGCTGGGATAAAACTCGTCATCGCGCAACTGAAAACGTTTTTCCAGCCCCAGTTTCACCGCCATTCGATGCTCGCCGTGTGGGATCATATCGACGGTGGTCAGCCCTTTGCCACCTTCACGGTACGCACCTTCAGACTGGTTGGCGGCAAGCGCGCCGCCCCATAAAAAACCTTCTGGAAATACTGACATTTTCATCCTCAATTAAGACTTACTTCTTTGGCGACGGTCGGTTGTGCGCTCTGATGCTTTCGCGCCTCGGCAGTCGCTTCCTCAACAGGAATATCCTCAAAGCCGAGCAACAGTGTGAGGATAAACGACAGCACCACCGCCAGCGCCATGACCGCGAACACCCAGACGATGCTCATTGGATTCGCCGGATCGAAGAACTGCACGCTGGTAAATAGCCCCGGCGCTGCCATTGAGTGGCTGGCAAGCCCCGCCATACCGGCAACCGCGCCGCAAATAAAACCGCTGATAAGACTGGCGATAAGCGGACGTTTCAGGCGGATCGCCACGCCATATAACGCCGGTTCGGAAATCCCCGCCATAATGGCTGATGCCGCCGCAGCCAGCGCCGTCTGGCGCAGTTCCGGGTTTTTCGTTTTCCACGCCACCGCCAGTGATGAACCGCCCAGCGACAGGTTAGCGCCGATCTCTGACGGCATGACCATCCCTTCTTTGCCGGTTTCGGCAATGGTCTGAATGATGGTTGGCGTAAAGACGCGGTGCATCCCGGTCATTACCAGCAGAGGCCACAGCGCGCCCATAATGGCGACTGAAAGCCAGCCCAGATAACCATGAATGGTGTAAACCAGCGCCGAAATGGCGCTACCGATCCAGATACCAATCGGGCCAATCAGCAGAATTGCCAGCGGTGCGGCAATCAACACAATCAGCATTGGCTTGAGGAAGTTTTTAGTCACCGCCGGTGTAATGCTGTCCACCCAGCGTTCGATATATGACAGGCACCAGGTCATCACCAGCGCCGGGATCACCGTGTAGGTGTATTTCACCGCGGTGACCGGAATCAGGGCAAATTCGACATGTTCACCCTGGGCCGCTTTCGCCATTAATTCAATAAAACTCGGATGTACCAGCACACCCGCGATGGCAATCGCCAGCGACATATTGGTTTTAAATTTGATGGCGGCAGAAGCCGCGACCATCAGCGGCAGGAAGAAGAAAGCACCGTCACCAATCACATTCAGAATGGTTAAGGTCGGCGATCCTTTTGTCAGCACGCCGCTCATCTCGAGGATCATCGCCAGCAGTTTGACCATCGATCCGCCGATAATCGCCGGGATCAGCGGTGACATGGTGCCGATCAGCGCATCGAGGATCCCCGCACCAATGCGACGTAGCGTAAGTTTGGGTTTACCCACGGGCTGTGCGGGCTGCATATCTCCCGGCAGCAGGCTGACGACTTCCTGAAAGGCTTGTGAAACGGTATTGCCGATAATCACCTGGCACTGGTTGTCACTACGTACCACGCCGAGCACGCCGGAGATGGTTTTCAACGTCGGACTGTCGATAAGCTGGTCATCTTTGATAACAAAGCGCAAACGCGTCATACAGTGCGTGACTGCCGAGATGTTATCAACGCCGCCCAGTGCCGCTATCACCGAGCGTGCCAGCGCCGCATAATTTTTGGCCATCGGATTTTATCCTGTTATCAGTAGGGTAGATGTAGTTGTTATCAGTCGACGTGACGGAAAAATGCCGATGCTGAAACGGAATTAGGAAACCGGTTTCACAAAATCATGAATAGTTGTCACTAAATAAGCAAGAGAGTTAATTGTTCATTTTTTATATTTGTGAAACCGGTCACCTGAATATTTTTCCCGCCGATTGCGCAAGGACAATCGGCAAACGGTGCAGTACACTGCGTTGATTGCGTGTAAAGGGATGAAAATGATGACGACGATGCTGGAAGTGGCGAAGCGCGCCGGGGTTTCAAAAGCGACCGTTTCCCGCGTGCTTTCAGGTAATGGCTACGTCAGCCAGGAGACTAAAGATCGCGTGTTTCAGGCGGTAGAAGAGAGCGGTTACCGCCCAAACTTGCTGGCGCGCAATCTGTCGGCGAAGAGTACTCAGACGCTGGGGCTGGTCGTGACCAACACGCTTTACCACGGCATTTATTTTAGTGAATTACTCTTTCATGCCGCGCGAATGGCGGAAGAGAAAGGGCGACAGTTGCTATTGGCAGATGGTAAACACAGCGCCGAAGAAGAGCGCCAGGCGATTCAGTATCTGCTGGATTTGCGCTGCGACGCCATTATGATTTACCCGCGTTTTTTAAGCGTGGATGAGATTGATGACATCATTGACGCACACAGTCAGCCGATAATGGTGCTTAATCGCCGCCTGCGCAAAAACAGCAGCCATAGCGTCTGGTGCGATCATAAACAGACCAGCTTTAACGCCGTGGCAGAGTTGATAAACGCCGGACATCAGGAGATTGCTTTCCTTACCGGCTCGATGGATTCTCCCACCAGCATTGAACGTCTTGCCGGGTATAAAGACGCGCTGGCGCAGCATAGTATTGCGCTCAATGAAAAACTTATCGCTAACGGTAAATGGACGCCTGCCAGCGGGGCCGAAGGGGTAGAAACGTTGCTCGAACGTGGGGCTAAATTTAGCGCGTTAGTTGCCAGTAACGACGATATGGCGATAGGTGCGATGAAAGCGTTACACGAGCGCGGCGTAGCGGTGCCAGAGCAGGTGTCAGTTATCGGATTCGATGATATCGCCATTGCCCCCTATATCGTTCCGGCGCTCTCCAGCGTAAAAATTCCGGTGACTGAGATGATTCAGGAAATTATTGGACGGCTGATTTTTATGCTCGATGGTGGGGATTTCTCACCGCCGAAAACCTTCAGCGGAAAACTGATCCGCCGCGGCTCCCTCATTGCTCTTTCGCAATAAACATTGTCATCACATGTCATCGTCACTAGTGTCGATGACATCGTTTTTCCTGCATTACAGAATTTAATTTCTTTAAATAACAGTAAATTAAAAACTGGCATGATTTGTGAATGTATCGGCGCATTAACTGTCATTGCTGGAGAATTTGATGAACCGTTTCATCATTGCTGACGCGAGTAAATGTATTGGTTGCCGTACCTGTGAAGTGGCGTGCGTGGTTTCTCATCAGGAGAATCAGGACTGTGCATCGCTGACCCCGGAAACTTTTTTACCGCGAATCCATGTCATTAAAGGTGTGAACATTTCTACGGCAACAGTCTGCCGTCAGTGTGAAGATGCACCGTGCGCTAACGTCTGCCCAAATGGTGCTATCAGCCGTGATAAAGGGTTTGTTCATGTGATGCAGGAACGTTGCATTGGTTGCAAAACCTGCGTTGTGGCTTGCCCGTATGGCGCGATGGAAGTGGTGGTACGTCCGGTGATTCGCAACAGCGGCGCAGGGCTGAATGTACGGGCTGACAAAGCCGAAGCCAATAAATGCGACCTCTGTAACCATCGTGAAGACGGCCCGGCGTGTATGGCGGCTTGCCCGACCCATGCGCTGATTTGTGTCGATCGTAATAAACTTGAACAACTGAGCGCAGAAAAACGCCGCCGTACGGCGCTGATGTTCTAAAAATCTTACAGAACTGTTCTGGCATCAAAGGAATTCCCGGAAATATTCGTAGAATACGGAGCGGGCGGTATCGCCGACCTGTGATTGCCGGATACGACGCTGTCGTGTCCGGCAGGGCGGGTTACGCAATTCATGATGGCGGGAATAACTCAATGGCAAAAAACACATCTTGCGGTGTCCAACTGCGTATTCGTGGCAAAGTGCAGGGCGTCGGTTTTCGTCCGTTTGTCTGGCAGCTGGCACAGCAATTAAATCTTCACGGCGATGTCTGTAATGACGGCGATGGCGTAGAAGTCCGGCTGCTGGAAGACCCGGAAACGTTTCTTGTGCAGTTGCATCAGCACTGCCCGCCGCTGGCGCGTATTGATAGCGTCGAGCGTGAGCCGTTTATCTGGTCACAACTGCCCACCGAGTTCACTATACGCCAGAGCACAGGCGGCACCATGAATACGCAAATTGTTCCCGATGCCGCTACTTGCCCTGCCTGTCTTGCCGAAATGAATACCCCAGGCGAGCGGCGTTATCGTTATCCGTTTATCAACTGTACTCACTGTGGCCCGCGTTTCACCATTATTCGCGCCATGCCTTACGACCGCCCGTTTACCGTGATGGCGGCGTTTCCGTTGTGTCCGGCTTGTGACAAAGAGTACCGCGACCCGCTCGATCGTCGCTTCCACGCCCAGCCGGTGGCCTGCCCGGAGTGTGGCCCACATCTTGAATGGGTAAGTCATGGTGAACATGCGGAACAAGAGGCGGCATTACAGGCAGCTATCGCACAGTTAAAAATGGGCAACATTGTCGCCATCAAAGGGATTGGCGGATTTCATCTTGCCTGCGATGCACGTAACAGTAACGCGGTGGCGACACTTCGGGCGCGCAAACATCGCCCGGCGAAACCGCTGGCGGTCATGTTGCCAGTGGCAGAAGGTTTACCAGACGCTGCGCGCCAGTTGCTCACCACACCCGCCGCGCCGATTGTGCTGGTGGATAAAAAATACGTTCCTGAGCTTTGTGATGATATCGCCCCTGGCCTTAACGAAGTTGGGGTGATGTTGCCTGCGAATCCGCTTCAGCATTTGCTGTTACAGGAACTGCAATGTCCGCTGGTGATGACCTCCGGCAACCTGAGCGGTAAACCACCGGCTATCAGCAACGAACAGGCGCTGGCGGATTTGCAGGGCATTGCCGACGGATTCTTGCTACATAACCGCGACATCGTGCAGCGGATGGATGATTCGGTGGTGCGCGAAAGCGGCGAAATGCTGCGCCGTTCGCGGGGGTATGTGCCGGATGCGCTGGCTTTGCCTCCGGGCTTTAAAAATGTTCCGCCTGTGCTGTGTCTCGGCGCGGATCTGAAAAACACCTTCTGCCTGGTGCGCGGTGAACAAGCGGTGTTGAGTCAGCATCTGGGCGATTTAAGTGACGATGGCATCCAGATGCAGTGGCGCGAAGCGTTACGCCTGATGCAAAACATCTACGATTTCACTCCGCAATACGTTGTGCATGACGCGCATCCGGGCTATGTCTCCAGCCAGTGGGCACGCGAAATGAATCTGCCGACGCAAACGGTGCTGCATCATCATGCTCATGCGGCGGCGAGTCTGGCAGAGCATCAGTGGCCGCTGGATGGCGGTGATGTCATTGCGTTGACGCTCGACGGTATCGGTATGGGGGAGAACGGCGCTTTGTGGGGCGGCGAATGCCTGCGGGTGAACTATCGCGAATGTGAGCACCTGGGCGGCTTGCCTGCGGTGGCGCTTCCGGGGGGCGATTTGGCTGCAAAGCAGCCGTGGCGTAACCTGCTGGCGCAGTGCCTGCGCTTTGTGCCGGAGTGGCAGAATTACCCTGAAACGACAAGTGTGCAACAGCAAAACTGGAGCGTGCTGGCGCGGGCCATTGAGCGTGGAATTAACGCGCCGCTGGCGTCATCGTGTGGGCGTTTGTTCGATGCTGTGGCGGCGGCACTGGGCTGTGCGCCAGCCACGTTAAGTTATGAAGGTGAAGCGGCTTGTGCTCTGGAGGCGCTCGCAGCCTCATGCGACGGAGTGACGCATCCGGTGACGATGCCGCTGGTGGACAATCAACTGGATCTCGCCACTTTCTGGCAGCAGTGGCTGAACTGGCAGGCACCGGTTAATCAACGCGCGTGGGCGTTTCATGATGCGCTGGCGCAGGGTTTTGCCGCGTTGATGCGTGAGCAGGCCACGATGCGCGGTATCACTACGCTGGTATTTAGCGGTGGGGTTATTCATAACCGATTGCTGCGTACACGCCTGGCGCATTATCTCGCTGATTTCACATTACTCTTTCCGCAGAGTTTACCGGCGGGTGATGGCGGCTTGTCTCTGGGGCAGGGGGTTATTGCTGCGGCGCGCATCCTGCATGCTGCATAGTGGCGGATGTGGCGTAACTAAGCGTAAAAAGAGCGCGGACAGTCCCCTCGCCCTTTGGGCGAGGGAGAAAACCATGCCTACACCGGCAACGTTTTCAACAATCCAAACGCCTCTTTCATCCGATCCTCACTGACCACAAAGGCGCGAAGCTGGTCGGCATCATCAACACCGCGCGCCACCATTCCCTGGCGTTCGGTATTAATTTGCCAGCGTAAATCCTGACGCTGGGTTTCGCCTGCCAGATGCAGCGGTAATTCTGGCGTTTTGATTTTCACCAGCATCGCAGGGAGTTTCAGCGGCGTGTTATTGCCGAGAAGATTTTTTGCCAGCACCATCGCGCTAAGTTGAATCGGCTGGAGGAACGGCAATACCTGACCGTTAATTTCCGTGCAATCGCCCAGCGCATAAATATCGGCATTACTGGTTTGCAGATAACTATCGACGCAAACGCCGCGATTAATCGTCAGCCCGGCGCGTCGTGCCAGGGCGGTTTCCGGGCGCAGTCCGGTGGCGGCAATTACCGCATCCACTTCGATGCTGCGCTGGCGGTCCAGCGTTGCCAGAATGCCAGAATCCGTTTTTTCCAGCCCCTGCAACTGAGATTTTAACAGCAGATGAACGCCAATCTCCGTCAACCGATGCTGCAAGCGGCTGCTTACTTCCGGTGGCATTAACGATGCCAGAATACTGGCAGCGTTGTCGATTAGCGTGACCGCTTTGCCTGCACGACAAAAATCCATCGCCAGTTCGCTACCAATCAAGCCACCGCCAACAATCAATACGCGTCGGGCATCCCGCAGTTGCGTTTCACAGGCGCGATACTCTTGCTGACTATTTAATGTCAGCATTAACTCACGCCCAGGCACTGGCGGGACAAAGGCGCTGGCTCCGGTTGCCAGCACTAACTTGTCGTATTGCCACTGATTATTCTGACTTTTCACCACATGGGCTTCGGCATCGATATCCGTCACCCAGGTGTGCGGAAACAGGTGCAGATTAAACTGCTCGGCAAATTCACCCGCCGTCTGGCGGGTAAGGTCATCGGCACGTTGCCCCTGGCTGATAACATGGCTGAGATCCGGTTTGTTGTACTCATCCATGCTGTCGGCGGCAATCAGAGTTAATGGAATACTGGCGTCCTGTTTGCGAATATTTTTCACCAGTTGGCGGGCGGCGAAGCCCGAACCAATGATCACAATGCCGTTGCTCATTTTGCCTCCGATGCCAGTTCGTCAAAGACGTCTTTGCCGAGAGAGCATTCCGGGCACAGGAAGTTATCCGGGACTTCACTCCACGGCGTTCCTGGCGCAACGTCCTGCATTGGCTCGCCTTTTGCCGGATCGTAAATCCACTGGCAGACGCTGCACTGCATCCGTGGGCCGAGGTCAGCCGTCGTGTTGGCAGAGGTTTCTTCTTTAACCACCGTATTCACCGTGCTCTGCGGCAGCGGCGCGAGCGCCCACTGACGGGCGATTTCGCGACCGTGTTCACGGCATAACTCCAGAGCGTCCTGGTCCGGTCGCCATTTGGCTTTCAGGCTAAGCGACATTTCGAAACCTGCATCCTGCAGGCGTGTGGAAAGACGATCCACCGCACCGCCGCTCCAGCCGTGAGAGCCGAAAGCACTGGCGCGTTTGTTACGGAAGCGTAAACCAGTCATCTCCTCCACCAGCCCGGCGATTTTCGGCATCATCACATTATTCATCGTAGAAGTGCCGACCAGCACGCCTTTTGAGCGGAAGACATTGGTCAGGATTTCGTTTTTATCGCTTCGGGCGACGTTGAAAATTTTCACCGCCACGCGTGGGTCGGTTTCCGCAATACCCTGGGCGATAGCATCGGCCATCATGCGGGTATTATTCGACATGGTGTCGTAGAAAATGGTGATTCTGTCTTCCTGATAATCCGCCGCCCATTTCAGGTACAGCTCGACAATTTGCGTCGGGTTATCGCGCCATACCACGCCGTGAGAGGTCGCTATCATATCGACTGGTAAGTTAAAGCCCAGGATCTCGGTAATTTTCGGCGTTACCAGGCGGCTGAACGGCGTCAGGATATTGGCGTAGTAACGCTGGCACTGCTCGAAAAGCTCCGTCTGATCCACTTCATCGTTGAACAGATGCTCGTCGCAGTAGTGCTGACCGAAAGCATCGTTACTGAATAGCACCGCGTCGCCTGTCAGGTAAGTCATCATGCTGTCCGGCCAGTGCAGCATTGGCGTTTCGACAAAAATGAGCTGTTTGCCGTTGCCGATATCCAGTGTGTCGCCAGTTTTCACCACATTAAAATTCCACTCCGGATGATGGTGATGACCATTTATCGAGTCGATAGCGTTGGCAGTACAGTAAATCGGCGTATCGGGAATTTGCGCCATCAGTTCGGTCAGCGCCCCGGCGTGGTCCTCTTCAGCATGGTTAATCACGATGTAATCGATATCCGCCAGATCGATTTCATTACGCAGGTTCTGCACAAATTCGCGGCTGAATTTATGGTCAACGGTGTCGATCAGCACGTTTTTTTCTTCGCGGATGAGGTAGCTGTTGTAGCTGCTGCCGCGCAGCGTTTTATATTCCGTGCCGTGAAAATCACGCACTTCCCAGTCACGTTGACCAACCCAATGAATGTTATTTTTCACCACAATAGACATAGCAACCTCAATTTATTCAGCGTGTTCTAAAAAGATGTCTTGCTAATTGCAGATTGCGTGCCAGTTTTTTATCTGATTGTTTTTACTCTATAAATAAAATTATGCTCATTAATGAGTAGTCAAAATGACTATCAATCAAATGGTCGATATGACAATATCTATAGTCAAATTGACAGTGAGGCAAAGATGAGTTTTTCCGTTGATGTGCTGGCGAATATCGCCATCGAATTGCAGCGTGGGATTGGTCATCAGGATCGTTTTCAGCGCCTGATCACCACGCTGCGTCAGGTGCTGGAGTGTGATGCCTCTGCGTTGCTACGTTATGACTCGCGGCAGTTTATTCCGCTTGCCATCGACGGGCTGGCGAAGGATGTACTCGGTAGACGCTTTGCGCTGGAAGGGCATCCACGGCTGGAAGCGATTGCCCGCGCCGGGGACGTGGTGCGCTTTCCCGCAGACAGCGAATTGCCCGATCCCTATGACGGTTTGATTCCCGGGCAGGAGAGTCTGAAGGTTCACGCCTGCGTTGGTCTGCCATTGTTTGCCGGACAAAACCTGATCGGCGCATTGACGCTCGACGGGATGCAGCCCGATCAGTTCGATGTTTTCAGTGACGAAGAGTTACGGCTGATTGCCGCGCTGGCGGCGGGAGCGTTAAGCAATGCGTTGCTGATTGAACAACTGGAAAGTCAGAATATGCTGCCAGGCGATGCCGCGCCGTTTGAAGCAGTGAAACAGACGCAGATGATCGGTCTGTCGCCAGGTATGACGCAATTGAAAAAAGAGATTGAGATTGTGGCGGCGTCCGATCTCAACGTCCTGATCAGCGGTGAGACGGGAACCGGTAAGGAGCTGGTGGCGAAAGCGATTCATGAAGCCTCGCCACGGGCGGTGAATCCGCTGGTCTATCTCAACTGTGCCGCACTGCCGGAAAGTGTGGCGGAAAGTGAACTGTTCGGGCATGTGAAAGGAGCGTTTACTGGCGCTATCAGTAACCGCAGCGGGAAGTTTGAAATGGCGGATAACGGCACGCTGTTTCTCGATGAGATCGGCGAGTTGTCGTTGGCATTGCAGGCCAAGCTGCTGCGGGTGTTGCAGTATGGCGATATTCAGCGCGTTGGCGATGACCGCAGTTTGCGGGTCGATGTGCGCGTGCTGGCGGCGACTAACCGTGACTTACGCGAAGAGGTACTGGCAGGGCGATTTCGCGCTGACTTGTTCCACCGCCTGAGCGTGTTTCCACTTTCAGTGCCGCCGCTGCGTGAGCGGGGCGATGATGTCATTCTGCTGGCGGGGTATTTCTGCGAGCAGTGTCGTTTGCGGCTGGGGCTCTCCCGCGTGGTATTAAGTGCCGGAGCGCGAAATTTACTGCAACACTACAATTTTCCGGGGAACGTTCGTGAACTGGAACATGCTATTCATCGGGCGGTAGTGCTGGCGAGAGCAACCCGCAGCGGCGATGAAGTGATTCTTGAGGCGCAACATTTTGCTTTTCCTGAGGTGACGTTGCCGCCGCCAGAAGTGGCGGCGGTGCCCGTTGTTAAGCAAAACCTGCGTGAAGCGACAGAAGCGTTCCAGCGTGAAACCATTCGTCAGGCGCTGGCGCAAAATCATCACAACTGGGCCGCCTGTGCGCGGATGCTGGAAACCGACGTCGCCAACCTGCATCGGCTGGCGAAACGTCTGGGGCTGAAGGATTAAATAATCCCGGCCTGATAGAAATCCTGCAGGTTAATTGCGCCGGTGAGTTTGCCGTTTTCATCCACCACCGGTGCGGCAGTGATTTTGCGCTTCATCAGGATCTCTTTGGCGTCGATGGCACGGCTTTGCGCCTGTAATGTGGTGCCGCCTGTCGTCATCGCTTCATTAACTGGCGTGGTGAGTGCGCCGCCGCCAACCAGCCAGCGACGTAAATCACCGTCGGTAAAGACGCCTTGTACCTGTTGTTGAGCGTCACATACCGCCACCAGCCCCAGACCAGTGCGGCTAAGTTCCAGCATCGCGTCCATCACGCTGGCGGTTAACGCCACCTGCGGGATGGCATCGTCACGACGCATAAGATGATGCACTTTGTTCAGCAAGCGAGCGCCCAGCGCACCGGCTGGATGTGAACGGGCAAAATCTTCTTCATTAAAACCGCGCGCCTGCATGACTGCCATCGCCAGCGCGTCGCCCATCATCAGGGTATTTACAGTGCTGGAAGTCGGCGCAAGGTGCATCGGGCAGGCTTCGCGTTCTACGGAAATATCCAGCACCGCTTTCGCCGCCAGGCCCAGCGGTGACGTCGGTTTGCCGGTCATCGCCAGCAGCGCGATAGATTTATCTTCCAGACGCGGAATAATCAGATCCAGTTCCTTCGCGCCACCGGAGTAAGAGATAAACAGCATCACATCGCGGCTTTCGATCATCCCCAGGTCGCCGTGCAATGCCTCTGCCGGATGGACAAAAAAGGCAGGAGTGCCGGTGCTGGCAAGCGTTGCGGCGATTTTCTTACCAATGTGGCCCGATTTGCCAATTCCCGAAACCACCACTTTACCTTCGCAGTGCAGGATGATATTGGCGGCGCGAACAAAATCATCGCCCAGACGTTCCGGTAAACGGCTTGCTTCCTGTAACTCCAGCATTAACGTCTGACGTCCCGCGTTCAGTAGTGCTTCACTCATTGCTCTCTCCGGTTATGATCACATCGATCCCTTTCTTTTCCAGCGCCTGACGAAACGCCGGATCGATACCTGCGTCGGTAATTAGCTTATCGACGCTTTCAAGACTGCAAACTACGTTGGGGCTTTTACGGCCAAACTTTGATGAGTCTGCCATCAAAATCACTTCGCGCGCGGCATTGCACATTGCCTTACTGACGGTATAAACCTCGTTGAACGTGGTTACGCCCGCATTGAGATCGATGCCGTCGGTGCCCATAAACAATTTATCGAAGGTGAAATGCTCGAAGGCATTCTCTGCCAGTTGCCCGTGAAATGAGGCCGATTTTTTACGAAATGTTCCGCCTGGCATCAGGATAGTTTGTTCGTTATCCAGTTCGGATAGCGCATTGACGATATGCAGGCTGTTGGTCATCACTGTGATGTTATTAAAGCGCGAGAGCAGGGGAACCATCTGCAAAACGGTACTGCCAGCATCAAGAATGATCGAATCGCCATCATGGATAAAACTAACGGCAGCTTCTGCAATCAGCTCTTTCTTGTGGGTGTTGATGAGAGTTTTATGATCGATAGGCGGATCGGATTCCTCTTTATTCAACACCACTCCGCCATAAGTACGAATGACGGTTCCGGCATGTTCCAGAATGACCAGATCTTTGCGGATGGTTGTGCCTGTGGTGTCAAAGTATTGCGCCAATTCTTCAACCGAGCATTTACCCTGCTTTTGCAGATACTCCAGAATGGCGGCCTGACGCTGACGAGGTTTCATGGGCGTGATTACCTGATTTAGGTTTCAAAATGATAACTTCGCAAGCAAGTAACATTCACAACGAAATTATCCACGTTTCAGTTTAAGCGCCAATGATAGAGCATTCTGTGATAGTGGATCATGGGGAAAGATCACATCGGGCTGTAAATCACCCGCATGCATACCGGTAATTGCGGGAATTTTTTGCGGTCGGGCGAAGACGGTCAGTCCTTTCATAAACAAGGTGTCGACGATGCGTTGCTGATCGTCTAGCGCGATGGCGACCACGACCCGCGGTTTAAAGCGCCCGCTGGAACGGCCCACGCCAACCCGCCCTTGCTGGCATAGTGTGTCGAAAGCACGGTTAAAACGAGAAATTTGCCAACCGCCTAAGGCCAGTTGCGCACACCAGGCGATAACGGCGACGGTGATGAGTGCGGATACCATAACTTTTCCTTAATGTAGTGGCGGAAGTCCTGTAGGCCTGATGAGCGTAGCGCATCAGGCATTTTATTAGTCTCGCGGAGATCCTTAACGGATCTCCGCTGTTGATCAGAACATCACCTGACCGCCGGTGACATTGATCGACTGTCCGGTGCAGTACGACGCCTTAGGACTGGCGTAGAACAGAAGCATATTCAGCACATCCTGATAATCGCAGCCGCGTTTGAGCGGTACTTTGTCGATGTAATACTGCTCGACTTGATCCGGTTTGATACCCAGCTTGGTCGCATATTGTGGCAATAGCGACTGAAACATCGGCGATTTCAGCAGATTACCGAGCATCAGTGAATGCACCGTAATGCCGTACTCCGCCAGATCCAGCGCCAGTGATTGAGTCAGCCCGACGCCACCAAATTTCGCGGCGCTATAACCAGAGTTGTGTTTGCTGCCCACTTTGCCGGATTTCGAGTTGATCTGAATAATGCGCCCCTGAATCCCGTCGCGGATCATCAAACGCGAAAATTCACGGGCACACAGGAAATAACCCACCAGATTCACTTGTAGCGAACGGTCAAAATCGCCGAGCTGGAAGTCGCTGATAAAGGCTGCTTTTGCAATTCCGGCGCTGTAGACCAGCAAATCCACGCGACCAAAGATTTCATCTACCCCACGAGAGAGCGCCAGAACGCTTTGCTCGCTGGTGGCGTCAGCACCAAAACCATACGCTGTTCCTTCACCATATTCGGCGTTAATTTCTTGTGCCACATTTGCGGCTTTGTCGCTCTGAATATCGACAACCGCGACGCGATACCCCTCGGCAGCCAGACCGTGGCACAGGAACGCGCCTAAGGTTTGCCCACCACCGATGACAACGGCAACCTGATTCATTTTTTACTCCTTAACAGATTCAAACTTCAAAACCGATCCCGGCGCGATATCGTCGGGGACAGGGCCTGCCACATGGACAGTGCCCGGAAATTCCGCTTCGTTTAAACCATCGAAGCGCAGGGTGACATGACCCAGTTCGCGAAGGTTGTCTTCCGCCACGCTGCCAACGGCGGTCACCGGATAGCGATGCTGCCCGAGCGAAAATTGCAAACCGGGATGGAGTGCACCTTTCAACTCGCCGTGGCAATGAATGAAGCAATATTCTTCGAGATCCGCAGGCGCGCCTTCACGAAAGGTGATGAGCATCTGGTCGCTGAGGGCGTCAGTGGCACTCGCGCCGATACGGGTGATGGTGGTCTGATAAATAACGGTCATGTTTCAGCCTCTATTGATAGATAAAACCGGAGACAAACCAGGCGATCAGTACAGTTGGCGCGCCGGTTAAAAAGCGGCTCACCAGAACAGAAGGGACACCGACGCGAACCGTGTCCTGACGGGCTTCCGCCAGCGACAAACCGACCGGGATGAAGTCGCAGGCCGCCTGCGCGTTGATGGCAAACAGTGCAGGTAAAGCCAGATGCGGCGGAATATTGCCGAGGCCAATCTGCACGCCAATCAATACGCCGATAACCTGTGCGATAACTGCGCCTGGGCCGAGGAAAGGTGAAAGCAGCGGGAAGGAGCAGATGAGCGCCAGCATGACCAGCCCCAGTGGATGGCTCGCCAGCGGAGCAAGACCGTGGGCAATCCAGTCGCCAAGACCGGAAGCCATAATGATGCCGATAAGCGCCGAGACGAACGCCATAAACGGCAGAATGGTTTTTAATACAGTGTCGATGGTGTCACGACCAGATTGAAACAACACGGCAACGGCAGAACCCATACCCATTCCCACCTTCGCCAGTAAACCATCGCTTTGTTCGGTGATTTTCTTGCTGGTGTCATAGTCACGGCCCACGGAAGAGGGTTGTGGTGTCGCATCACCCACTACAGTGATGTTTTCTTCTTTCACGCCAGAGACATAAATATCTTCCACAATATACTGCGCCAGCGGACCGGACTTGCCCGTCGAATGGATATTAATGGTGGGAATACGCCGTTTCGGATAAATGCCGCAGCGTAATGTGCCGCCACAGTCGATTACCGCGACACCAATTTCCGCCTCCGCGGGTTCACCTTCTTTAAATCCGTCAATAGCCTGCCAGCCAGTAAGCTGTGCCAGTTTGTCAACAATCGCAGGCCGGGTACCGGCGGTGATATAGACGATTTTTTTGCCCGGCGTGGCTTCCAGCTCAAGCGGGCCGCCCCAGCCACCCGTTCCTTTTTCGATCCGAATACGCGTCATGATGTTGCTCCTGCCAGGTGAACTTTTTGTTCAAGTTGAATGCCCATCTTTTTCTCAAAAATGGCGGTGGTCAGATCGGTCACCCAGCCGCGGAAGAAGTTGGTGACCAGACCAACCAGCAGATAACTCACCGCCAGTGGGCCAAGTGGCAGGTTCAGTGTTGTCAGACCGCTGGCAATGCCAAGATAAACAAACAGTTCGCCTGGGTTGATATGGGGGAAGAGGCCATTCATTGAGTGGCAGCTATAAGAGGCGGCCGCGTAGTAGCTGGGTTTGTATTTTTCCGGCATAAAGCGACCCAGGCTTAAGGTCATCGGATTGCAAAAGACAAACGTGCCAATGCACGGTAGCAGCAGGTAACGGGAAACAGGGTTACCGGCGCAACGTTGAGCAAAACGTTCAATACGATGCTGACCGATAAAATTAATCAGTGCGTTCATGATAACCAGCAGGCTAATCAACAGCGGAAGAATGCCGGTCACCATCCCGGTAAACACCTCTCCGCCCTTTTGGAACAGCCCGATAAACCACTCTGCACCATGAGTAATGGTTTCTATCATTGTTCTCTCCTTCAGGATTTATTGTTTTATTACCAAACGGCAACCTAATCTAATCAGATTGAAAGATTTAAAAGTGTTATTTTGATCGCAAAATGAAAGATAAATATTTTAACTTGAAAGTTTAAATAAAAGGATAGCGAGGAGAATGAGTTGAGTTATGTAAAGTCCGTATCGGGCAGTGACTACCGCTTCCTTGTGCGGGGCGTGATGCTTTACCATACTTGCCCCTGGTTGAATCTGTTAAATGGACCCCTCATGTTCAAGCGTCGTTATGTAACATTGCTTCCCCTTTTTGTGTTGCTTGCCGCCTGTAGCAGCAAGCCAAAACCTACTGAGACTGAAACGACCACCGGAACGCCGTCTGGCGGCTTCCTGCTTGAGCCGCAGCACAATGTGATGCAGATGGGCGGCGATTTCGCTAATAACCCGAATGCCCAGCAGTTCATCGACAAAATGGTGAACAAACACGGTTTCGATCGTCAGCAGTTGCAGGAAATTCTCTCCCAGGCGAAACGTCTGGATTCGGTACTGCGGCTGATGGATAACCAGGCACCAACCACATCGGTGAAACCGCCATCAGGTCCGAACGGCGCATGGCTGCGTTATCGCAAAAAATTTATTACGCCGGACAACGTGCAGAACGGTGTGGTTTTCTGGAATCAGTATGAAGATGCGCTGAATCGCGCGTGGCAGGTGTATGGCGTACCGCCGGAAATTATCGTCGGGATTATCGGCGTTGAAACGCGCTGGGGGCGCGTGATGGGGAAAACTCGCATCCTCGATGCGCTGGCAACGCTGTCATTTAACTACCCACGCCGCGCGGAGTATTTCTCTGGCGAGCTGGAAACTTTCCTGCTGATGGCGCGCGACGAGCAGGACGATCCGCTCAATCTGAAAGGTTCCTTTGCCGGGGCGATGGGCTACGGACAGTTTATGCCGTCGTCTTACAAACAATACGCGGTAGATTTCAGCGGCGACGGGCATATCAACCTGTGGGATCCGGTTGATGCCATTGGTAGTGTGGCGAACTATTTCAAAGCGCACGGCTGGGTGAAAGGTGATCAGGTTGCGGTGATGGCAAACGGTCAGGCTCCAGGCTTGCCAAATGGCTTCAAAACCAAGTACAGCATTTCGCAGCTTGCCGCGGCAGGTTTAACGCCACAGCAGCCGCTGGGCAACCATCAACAAGCCAGCCTGCTGCGTCTGGATGTCGGTACCGGTTACCAGTACTGGTACGGTCTGCCGAACTTCTACACCATCACCCGTTACAACCACAGTACCCATTACGCAATGGCGGTCTGGCAGTTAGGACAAGCCGTGGCGCTGGCGCGCGTGCAGTAACTATTTGCAAGAGGGGAGCGTGAGCTTCCCTCTGGCTAATCAGCTTTTTTCTGAATCCTCCTCGTAAAATTGCAACGCCAACACCATCTTCCTGACGAAAGTGCTATCTTGTCCGGCATAAATTTTTGACTGACAGAGGTTGTGATGACTGACAGTGAACTGATGCAGTTAAGCGAACAGGTTGGGCAGGCGCTGAAAGCCCGTGGCGCAACCGTAACAACTGCTGAGTCTTGTACCGGTGGTTGGGTAGCGAAAGTGATTACCGATATTGCCGGCAGTTCCGCCTGGTTTGAACGCGGATTTGTCACCTACAGTAACGAAGCGAAAGCGCAAATGATCGGTGTACGCGAAGAGACGCTGGCGCAGCATGGCGCGGTGAGCGAACCTGTCGTGGTGGAAATGGCGATAGGCGCACTGAAAGCGGCTCGTGCTGATTATGCTGTGTCTATTAGTGGTATCGCCGGGCCGGATGGCGGCAGTGAAGAGAAGCCTGTCGGCACCGTCTGGTTTGCTTTTGCCACCGCCCGCGGCGAAGGTATTACCCGGCGGGAATGCTTCAGCGGTGACCGTGATGCGGTGCGTCGTCAGGCTACTGCGTATGCATTGCAGACCTTGTGGCAACAATTTCTACAAAACACTTGATACTGTATGAGCATACAGTATAATTGCTTCAACAGAACATATTGACTATCCGGTATTACCCGGCATGACAGGAGTAAAAATGGCTATCGACGAAAACAAACAGAAAGCGTTGGCGGCAGCACTGGGCCAGATTGAGAAACAATTTGGTAAAGGCTCCATCATGCGCCTGGGTGAAGACCGTTCCATGGATGTGGAAACCATCTCTACCGGTTCGCTTTCACTGGATATCGCGCTTGGGGCAGGTGGTCTGCCGATGGGCCGTATCGTCGAAATCTACGGACCGGAATCTTCCGGTAAAACCACGCTGACGTTGCAGGTGATCGCCGCAGCGCAGCGTGAAGGTAAAACCTGTGCGTTTATCGATGCTGAACACGCGCTGGACCCAATCTATGCACGTAAACTGGGCGTCGATATCGACAACCTGCTGTGCTCCCAGCCGGACACTGGCGAGCAGGCACTGGAAATCTGTGACGCCCTGGCGCGTTCTGGTGCAGTAGACGTTATCGTCGTTGACTCCGTGGCGGCACTGACGCCGAAAGCGGAAATCGAAGGCGAAATCGGCGACTCTCACATGGGCCTTGCGGCACGTATGATGAGCCAGGCGATGCGTAAGCTGGCGGGTAACCTGAAGCAGTCCAACACGCTGCTGATCTTCATCAACCAGATCCGTATGAAAATTGGTGTGATGTTCGGTAACCCGGAAACCACTACCGGTGGTAACGCGCTGAAATTCTACGCCTCTGTTCGTCTCGACATCCGTCGTATCGGCGCGGTGAAAGAGGGCGAAAACGTGGTGGGTAGCGAAACCCGTGTGAAAGTGGTGAAGAACAAAATCGCTGCGCCGTTTAAACAGGCTGAATTCCAGATCCTCTACGGCGAAGGTATCAACTTCTATGGCGAACTGGTTGATCTGGGCGTGAAAGAGAAGCTGATCGAGAAAGCAGGTGCGTGGTACAGCTACAAAGGTGAGAAGATCGGTCAGGGTAAAGCGAATGCGACTGCCTGGCTGAAAGATAACCCGGAAACCGCGAAAGAGATCGAGAAGAAAGTACGTGAGTTGCTGCTGAGCAACCCGAACTCAACGCCGGATTTCTCTGTAGATGACAGCGAAGGCGTAGCAGAAACTAACGAAGATTTTTAATCGTCTTGTTTGATACACAAGGGTCGCATCTGCGGCCCTTTTGCTTTTTTAAGTTGTAAGGATATGCCATGACAGAATCAACGTCCCGTCGCCCGGCATATGCTCGCCTGTTGGATCGTGCGGTACGCATTCTGGCGGTGCGCGATCACAGTGAGCAAGAACTGCGACGTAAACTCGCGGCACCGATTATGGGCAAAAATGGCCCGGAAGAGATTGATGCCACGGCAGAAGATTACGAGCGCGTTATCGCCTGGTGCCATGAACATGGCTATCTCGATGACAGCCGATTTGTTGCGCGCTTTATCGCCAGCCGTAGCCGCAAAGGTTATGGACCTGCGCGTATTCGTCAGGAACTGAATCAGAAAGGTATTTCCCGCGAAGCGACAGAAAAAGCGATGCGTGAATGTGACATCGACTGGTGCGCACTGGCGCGCGATCAGGCGACGCGAAAATATGGCGAACCTTTGCCAACTGTCTTTTCAGAAAAAGTTAAGATCCAGCGTTTTCTGCTCTATCGTGGCTATCTGATGGAAGATATCCAGGATATTTGGCGAAATTTTGCCGACTGAACGCATACGGTATTTTACTTCCCAGTCAAGAAAACTTATCTTATTCCCACTTTTCAGTTACCAGCCCGGCGGTTAAGACACGCTGGAGCTGGTGGCGATATTTCGTTAGCTTGATTTCAGGATAATTATGAGCAAGAGCACCGCTGAGATCCGTCAGGCGTTTCTCGACTTTTTCCATAGTAAGGGACATCAGGTAGTTGCCAGCAGCTCCCTGGTACCCCATAACGACCCAACTTTGTTGTTTACCAACGCCGGGATGAACCAGTTCAAGGATGTGTTCCTTGGGCTCGACAAGCGTAATTATTCCCGCGCTACCACTTCCCAACGCTGCGTGCGTGCGGGTGGTAAACACAACGACCTGGAAAACGTCGGTTACACCGCGCGTCATCATACCTTCTTCGAAATGCTGGGCAACTTCAGCTTCGGCGACTATTTCAAACACGATGCCATTCAGTTTGCATGGGAACTGCTGACCAGTGAAAAATGGTTTGCCCTGCCGAAAGAGCGTCTGTGGGTTACCGTCTATGAAAGCGACGACGAAGCCTACGAAATCTGGGAAAAAGAAGTAGGGATCCCGCGCGAACGTATTATTCGCATCGGCGATAACAAAGGTGCGCCATACGCATCTGACAACTTCTGGCAGATGGGTGACACTGGTCCGTGCGGCCCGTGCACCGAAATCTTCTACGATCACGGCGACCACATTTGGGGTGGCCCTCCGGGAAGTCCGGAAGAAGACGGCGATCGCTACATTGAGATCTGGAACATCGTCTTCATGCAGTTCAACCGCCAGGCAGATGGCACGATGGAACCGCTGCCGAAGCCGTCTGTAGATACCGGTATGGGTCTGGAGCGTATTGCTGCGGTGCTGCAACACGTTAACTCTAACTATGACATCGACCTGTTCCGCACGCTGATCCAGGCGGTAGCGAAAGTCACTGGCGCGACCGATCTGAGCAATAAATCGCTGCGCGTAATCGCTGACCACATTCGTTCTTGTGCGTTCCTGATCGCGGATGGCGTAATGCCGTCCAATGAAAACCGTGGTTATGTACTGCGTCGTATCATTCGTCGCGCAGTGCGTCACGGCAATATGCTGGGCGCGAAAGAAACCTTCTTCTACAAACTGGTTGGTCCGCTGATCGACGTAATGGGCTCTGCGGGTGAAGACCTGAAACGCCAGCAGGCGCAGGTTGAGCAGGTGCTGAAGACTGAAGAAGAGCAGTTTGCCCGTACTCTGGAGCGCGGTCTGGCGCTGCTGGATGAAGAGCTGGCAAAACTTTCTGGTGATACGCTGGATGGCGAAACGGCTTTCCGTCTGTACGACACCTATGGCTTCCCGGTTGACCTGACGGCTGATGTTTGTCGTGAGCGCAACATCAAAGTTGACGAAGCTGGTTTCGAAGCAGCAATGGAAGAGCAGCGTCGTCGCGCGCGCGAAGCCAGCGGCTTTGGTGCCGATTACAACGCAATGATCCGTGTTGACAGCGCATCTGAATTTAAAGGCTATGACCATCTGGAACTGAACGGCAAAGTGACCGCGCTGTTTGTTGATGGTAAAGCGGTTGATGCCATCAATGCAGGCCAGGAAGCTGTGGTCGTGCTGGATCAAACGCCATTCTATGCGGAATCCGGCGGTCAGGTTGGTGATAAAGGCGAACTGAAAGGCGCTAACTTCTCCTTTGCGGTGGAAGATACGCAGAAATACGGCCAGGCGATTGGTCACATCGGTAAACTTGCTGCGGGTTCTCTGAAAGTGGGCGACGCGGTGCAGGCTGATGTTGATGAGGCTCGTCGCGCCCGTATTCGTCTGAATCACTCCGCAACGCACCTGATGCACGCTGCGCTGCGCCAGGTTCTGGGTACTCATGTATCGCAGAAAGGTTCACTGGTTAACGACAAAGTGCTGCGCTTCGACTTCTCACACAACGAAGCGATGAAACCAGAAGAGATTCGTGCGGTCGAAGACCTGGTGAACGCACAGATTCGCCGTAACTTGCCGATCGAAACCAACATCATGGATCTCGAAGCGGCGAAAGCGAAAGGTGCGATGGCGCTGTTCGGCGAGAAGTATGATGAGCGCGTACGCGTGCTGAGCATGGGCGATTTCTCCACCGAGCTGTGTGGCGGTACTCACGCCAGCCGCACTGGTGATATTGGTCTGTTCCGCATCATCTCTGAATCGGGTACTGCTGCAGGCGTTCGTCGTATCGAAGCGGTAACCGGAGAAGGCGCTATCGCCACCGTTCATGCAGACAGCGATCGCTTAAACGAAGTCGCGCATCTGCTGAAAGGCGATAGCAATAATCTGGCTGATAAAGTGCGCTCAGTACTGGAACGTACGCGTCAGCTGGAAAAAGAGTTACAACAGCTTAAAGAACAAGCTGCCGCACAGGAGAGCGCAAATCTTTCCAGTAAGGCAATTGATGTTAATGGTGTTAAGCTGTTGGTTAGCGAGCTTAGCGGTGTTGAGCCGAAAATGTTGCGTACCATGGTTGACGATTTAAAAAATCAGCTGGGGTCGACAATTATCGTGCTGGCAACGGTAGCCGAAGGTAAGGTTTCTCTGATTGCAGGCGTATCTAAGGACGTCACAGATCGTGTGAAAGCAGGGGAACTGATTGGTATGGTCGCTCAGCAGGTGGGCGGCAAGGGTGGTGGACGTCCTGACATGGCGCAAGCCGGTGGTACGGATGCTGCGGCCTTACCTGCAGCGTTAGCCAGTGTGAAAGGCTGGGTCAGCGCGAAATTGCAATAATATAAGCGTCAGGCAATGCCGTGGACTCGCTTCACGGCATTCGCATTAACGCTATCGACAACGATAAAGTCAGGTTGAAGTTGTGTATATCGGCTAAACTTAGGTTTAACAGAATGTAATGCCATGACTGCTTACATGTAATGTGTTTGTCATTGCTTACTTTTTGGCGTTATATGATGGATAATGCCGGGATACAGAGAGACCCGACTCTTTTAATCTTTCAAGGAGCAAAGAATGCTGATTCTGACTCGTCGAGTTGGTGAGACCCTCATGATTGGGGATGAGGTCACCGTGACAGTTTTAGGGGTAAAGGGCAACCAGGTACGTATTGGCGTAAATGCCCCGAAGGAAGTTTCTGTTCACCGTGAAGAGATCTACCAGCGTATCCAGGCTGAAAAATCCCAGCAGTCCAGTTACTAATCTTTCCGCGTCTCATCTTTATCGGTGAGACGCACCCCTCAAAATATCTCCTTCACTCCATTGTCTTTTCGCTTTACTCCCGTTCATTCAACTTAAGTCTCCATTTTTTTGCATTACTGCTATCTGACAGACCTCCGTTTTTCTGTTGATAAAACACTCTTTTTGACGTTTTTACAGACTAATTGAGCGTGAAGTGTGCAAACGATAAAAGTGTGGGAAAAATTGTTTGACTTATAAGTCTCAGAAAGTAATATGTGCGCCACGCAGCGACGATGAGCGATAAACAAGTTCTTCGAAGCACTCGTAAGAGGCGTGTGGTGAGGTGGCCGAGAGGCTGAAGGCGCTCCCCTGCTAAGGGAGTATGCGGTCAAAAGCTGCATCCGGGGTTCGAATCCCCGCCTCACCGCCATTTGCATCCGTAGCTCAGCTGGATAGAGTACTCGGCTACGAACCGAGCGGTCGGAGGTTCGAATCCTCCCGGATGCACCATATTCTACGTACTTTCAGCGATGAAGGTATGGAAGAGGTGGCGGTAATAACCGCAGGCACCAGGGAGGATAACGTTGCTTTAGCAACGGCCCGAAGGGCGAGCCGCAAGGCGAGTAATCCTCCCGGATGCACCATCTCTTACTTGATACGGCTTTAGTAGCGGTATCAAAAAATCTGCAGTAAAGTAAGTTTCCCGATGCATCCGTAGCTCAGCTGGATAGAGTACTCGGCTACGAACCGAGCGGTCGGAGGTTCGAATCCTCCCGGATGCACCATCTCTTACTTGATATGGCTTTAGCAGCGGTATCAATATCAGCAGTAAAATAAATTTCCCGATGCATCCGTAGCTCAGCTGGATAGAGTACTCGGCTACGAACCGAGCGGTCGGAGGTTCGAATCCTCCCGGATGCACCATATTCTCCGTAATCATCAGTGATGATGGTTAAGATGGATTTTCTTATTTGATATGGCTTTAGTAGCGGTATCAATATCAGCAGTAAAATAAGTTTTCCCGATGCATCCGTAGCTCAGCTGGATAGAGTACTCGGCTACGAACCGAGCGGTCGGAGGTTCGAATCCTCCCGGATGCACCATCTTCTCCAAAAAATTTCCTTCAAAAATATCTCATTTCTAAATAACTACTTTATCCATTTCCTGAATTTTCTTCTCCTTCGCCATCAGCGACAAAATCAAGCAATTACGCTAAAGTAGCGTCATATTTTTCGACTTGCGAGAAGACCATGTACGAGCGTTATGCAGGTTTAATTTTTGATATGGATGGCACCATCCTGGATACCGAGCCTACGCACCGTAAAGCGTGGCGCGAAGTATTAGGGCACTACGGTCTTCAGTACGATGTTCAGGCGATGATTGCGCTTAATGGCTCGCCCACCTGGCGTATTGCTCAGGCGATTATTGAGCTGAATCAGGCCGATCTCGACCCGCATGCGTTAGCGCGTGAAAAAACAGAAGCAGTAAGAAGTATGCTGCTGGATAGTGTCGAGCCGCTTCCTCTTGTTGAAGTGGTGAAAAGCTGGCATGGTCGTCGCCCAATGGCTGTAGGAACGGGGAGTGAAAGCGCCATCGCTGAGGCATTGCTGGCGCACCTGGGATTACGCCGTTATTTTGACGCCGTCGTCGCTGCTGATCACGTCAAACACCATAAACCCGCGCCAGACACATTTTTGTTGTGCGCGCAGCGTATGGGCGTGCAACCGACACAGTGTGTGGTCTTTGAAGATGCCGATTTCGGTATTCAGGCGGCCCGTGCAGCAGGCATGGACGCTGTGGATGTTCGCTTGCTGTGAGTGAAGCGTTATCGCTTTTCTCGTTGTTTGCCAGTAGTTTTCTCAGCGCTACACTATTACCCGGCAACTCCGAAGTCGTGCTGGTGGCAATGTTGCTTTCCGGGATCAGTCATCCCTGGGTTTTAGTTTTAACAGCAACAATGGGTAATAGCCTTGGAGGGTTAACTAACGTTATCCTTGGGCGTTTCTTTCCATTGCGTAAAACATCGCGCTGGCAAGAGAAAGCTACCGGCTGGCTGAAACGCTATGGTGCAGTCACGCTATTATTAAGCTGGATGCCCGTGGTTGGCGATTTACTGTGTCTGTTAGCGGGATGGATGCGCATCTCCTGGGGGCCGGTAATCTTTTTTTTGTGCCTTGGTAAAGCGTTACGCTATGTTGCAGTTGCAGCAGCGACCGTTCAGGGCATGATGTGGTGGCACTAATTGTAGGCCTGCACATATGGTCACCATTACAGTTATGCTAATTAAAACGATTTTGACAGGCGGGAGGTCAATTTGATCCCGGACGTATCACAGGCGCTGGCCTGGCTGGAAAAACATCCTCAGGCGTTAAAGGGGATACAGCGTGGGCTGGAGCGCGAAACTTTGCGTGTTAATGCTGATGGCACACTGGCAACAACAGGTCATCCTGAAGCATTAGGTTCCGCACTGACGCACAAATGGATTACTACCGATTTTGCGGAAGCATTGCTGGAATTCATTACACCAGTGGATGGTGATATTGAACATATGCTGACCTTTATGCGCGATCTGCATCGTTATACGGCGCGCAATATGGGCGATGAGCGGATGTGGCCGTTAAGTATGCCATGCTACATCGCAGAAGGTCAGGACATCGAACTGGCACAGTACGGCACTTCTAACACCGGACGCTTTAAAACGCTGTACCGTGAAGGGCTGAAAAATCGCTACGGCGCGCTGATGCAAACCATTTCCGGCGTGCACTACAATTTCTCTTTGCCAATGGCATTCTGGCAAGCGAAGTGTGGTGATATCGCGGGCGCTGATGCCAAAGAGAAAATTTCTGCGGGCTATTTCCGCGTTATCCGCAATTACTATCGTTTCGGTTGGGTCATTCCTTATCTGTTTGGCGCGTCTCCGGCGATTTGTTCTTCTTTCCTGCAAGGAAAACCAACATCGCTGCCGTTTGAGAAAACCGAGTGCGGTATGTATTACCTGCCGTATGCGACCTCTCTTCGTTTGAGTGATCTCGGCTATACCAATAAATCGCAAAGCAATCTAGGTATTACCTTCAACGATCTTTACGAGTACGTAGCGGGCCTTAAACAGGCAATCAAAACGCCATCGGAAGAGTACGCCAAGATTGGCATTGAGAAAGATGGTAAGAGGCTGCAAATCAACAGCAACGTGCTGCAGATTGAAAACGAACTGTACGCGCCGATTCGTCCAAAACGCGTTACCCGCAGCGGCGAGTCGCCTTCTGATGCGCTGTTACGTGGCGGCATTGAATATATTGAAGTGCGTTCGCTGGACATCAACCCATTCTCGCCGATTGGTGTAGATGAACAGCAGGTGCGATTCCTCGACCTGTTTATGGTCTGGTGTGCGCTGGCTGATGCACCGGAAATGAGCAGTAAAGAACTTGCCTGTACACGCGTTAACTGGAACCGGGTGATCCTCGAAGGTCGCAAACCGGGCCTGACGCTGGGTATCGGCTGCGAAACCGCGCAGTTCCCGTTACCGCAGGTGGGTAAAGATCTGTTCCGCGATCTGAAACGCGTTGCGCAAACGCTGGATAGCATTAACGGCGGCGAAGCGTATCAGAAAGTGTGTGATGAACTGGTCGCCTGCTTCGATAATCCCGATCTGACTTTCTCTGCCCGTATCTTAAGGTCTATGATTGATACTGGTATTGGCGGAACAGGCAAAGCGTTTGCTGAAGCGTACCGTAATCTGCTGCGTGAAGAGCCGTTGGAAATTCTGCGCGAAGAGGATTTTGTAGCCGAGCGCGAGGCGTCTGAACGCCGTCAGCAGGAAATGGAAGCCGCTGATACCGAACCGTTTGCGGTGTGGCTGGAAAAACACGCCTGACAGAAAAGAAAAAGGCCACTCGTGAGTGGCCAAAATTTCATCTCTGAATTCAGGGATGATGATAACAAATGCGCGTCTTTCATATACTCAGACTCGCCTGGGAAGAAAGAGTTCAGAAAATTTTTAAAAAAATTACCGGAGGTGGCTAAATGCCGTTGTTAGATAGCTTCACAGTCGATCATACCCGGATGGAAGCGCCTGCAGTTCGGGTGGCGAAAACAATGAACACCCCGCATGGCGACGCAATCACCGTGTTCGATCTGCGCTTCTGCGTGCCGAACAAAGAAGTGATGCCAGAAAGAGGGATCCATACCCTGGAGCACCTGTTTGCTGGTTTTATGCGTAACCATCTTAACGGTAATGGTGTAGAGATTATCGATATCTCGCCAATGGGCTGCCGCACCGGTTTTTATATGAGTCTGATTGGTACGCCAGATGAGCAGCGTGTTGCTGATGCCTGGAAAGCGGCAATGGAAGACGTGCTGAAAGTGCAGGATCAGAATCAGATCCCGGAACTGAACGTCTACCAGTGTGGCACTTACCAGATGCACTCGTTGCAGGAAGCGCAGGATATTGCGCGTAGCATTCTGGAACGTGACGTGCGCATCAACAGCAACGAAGAACTGGCGCTGCCGAAAGAGAAGTTGCAGGAACTGCACATCTAGTCAGTAAACTATCTTCACAATTAATTGAAAAAAGCCAGTTCAAATGAACTGGCTTAGTTGTACTTAGTGCGCACCACCTCCGCCGCCACCTGCGCCAAATGGCGGTTTAGCAAACCACACCAGCCCCAGCAAGACGAGGAATATCCCGGCTGACATCCAGAAGATCTCATTGGCGGAAATAATCAGCCCCTGATTGGTGATCTGCTGGGCAATCCAGCCTGATGCCTGCTGTTGCGTCATTCCCAGTCCTTCCAGTTGACTGTACATCGCCTGGGCGTTTGGGTTAAACGGGTTTACCGACTCGGTTAACTGCGCATGGTGCATCGACTCGCGGTTGGTCCACATGGTTGTGGTTATCGACGTGCCGATAGACCCCGCCAGCGTACGCGTAAAGTTGGAGAGGCTCGATGCCGCCGCCAGTCGTTCCGGTGGCAAACCAGACAGCGTAATGGTGGTCAGCGGCATAAAGAAGCAGGCCACCGCAAACCCCTGGATAAACTGCGGCCAGGCCGACGCGCCAAAATCCATACCCGGTTCAAAGGTATAGGCACGCCAGTAGAAGCAGACGGCATACATAATAAAGCTGAAGGTTACCAGCCGCCGCATATCCAGTTTATGCGCGAAGCGGCCGATAATCGGCGACAGGATCACCGGAATAATTCCTACCGGCGCAGAGGCCAGACCTGCCCACGTTGCCGTGTAACCGTAGACCTCCTGCAACAACTGCGGCAGCAGAACAATAGCGCCGAAGTAGAGCATATACGCGAGGCTGATACACAAACAGCCGATGGTGAAGTTGCGCGACTTAAACAACGACAGATCGACTATCGGGTTATCGTCGGTCAGCTCCCAGACAATCAGGAAGCAGATAGCCACCACTGCCACCACGGTAAGGATGATAATTTCCTGTGATGAAAACCAGTCCAGCTCTTTACCGCGGTCGAGCATAATCTGCAGGCTACCGATACCAATAACCAGCAGTGCCAGCCCCACGGCATCAATCCGCCGCCGTTCGGTGCGGGTTTCACGTCCGCGCAGGGTTTGCAGTGTCATCAACACCACCGCCACGCCAATCGGTACGTTGATGAAGAATATCCAGCCCCAGTGGTAATTGTCACTGATATACCCGCCGAGGATCGGGCCGCAAATTGGCGCAACAATCACCGTCATCGACCACAACGCCAGCGCGATCGAGCGTTTGGCTGGCGGGTAGTTATTCAGCAATAGACTTTGCGAAAGCGGAATTAACGGCCCGGCGACAATCCCCTGAATCACGCGGAAGAAAATCAGCATATTCAGGCTGCTGGAGACACCACACGCCCACGACGCAATAGCAAAGGCGATGGTGGACCAGAGGAACAGTTTCACTTCCCCGACGCGCTTTGCCAGCCAGCCGGTAAGCGGGATCGAGATGGCATTCGCCACCCCGAAAGAAGTGATTACCCACGTTCCCTGGCTGAGCGATGAGCCCAGATTCCCGGCGATAGTGGGGATCGCCACGTTAGCAATGGTGGAGTCCAGCACCTGCATGAATGTCGCCAGTGACAGCGCAATCGTCATAATGACCAGTTGCGCGCCTTCCAGCGGTTTTTGCTGTTGCATCACACGCACCTCTGGATTAGCCAGCGTTAGCTTTTACGATATCGTCGATCAGTTTATTGACAGGTGCCAGGCTGATTTCACGCGCGGTGCTTACCGCTACCGGTGTGGAACGTACTTTATTTGCCAGTACCTGACCGTCACGGTTAGTGGTATTGACGCTCACCAGCGTGGACAAACCGATACGCAGCGGGTATTGCTCGAGCTGTTTCTGGTCCAGTTCAATACGAACAGGCAGACGCTGAACGACTTTGATCCAGTTACCAGTCGCATTTTGCGCCGGAAGCAGTGAGAACGCGCTACCTGTCCCCATATCCAGACCAACCACTTTACCGGTGTATTTCACATCATCGCCGTAAATATCGGTGGTGATGGTGACCGGCTGACCGATGCGCATATTGGCAATCTGCGTCTCTTTAAAGTTGGCATCCACCCACATATTGGTGGCTGGAACGACCGCCATCAGCGGCGTCGTTGGGCTAATTTGTGCCCCAGGCTGTACCGCGCGGCGGGAGACATAACCGGTCATCGGACTGACAATACGAGTACGCTCCAGCGCCAGCCAGGCGTTACGTACTTCGGTGGCAGCCTGTTGCACGGCAGGCTGATCTTCCAGTTTAGTCCCCAGAATCATCGCCTGATTGGCATTGTATTGTTGAATCGCGACGTCCAGTTGTGCCTGGGCACTGGTAACGGCGTCGCGGGCGTGTTGCAGCTCTTCGCGACCAATCAGGTTGGCATTGCCCAGCGGCACACGGCGGTTGTAGTCGCTTTGTGCTTTCGCGAGTGCGATTTTTTGCACCTCAATATTAGCCTGCAACTGTTTGCTGTTAATCATCAGCTGGTGGGTTTGGCGAACGCTGGAAGCCAGTGCAGTTTTGGCTTTTTCAAACGCCTGGCGAGCATCTGTCGGGTCGAGGGTGACCAGCACATCGCCTTCTTTTACAAAGTCGGTGTTATCGGCCCAGACTTTCGTCACGCTGCCAGACACCTGAGACATAATTTGAATCTGATTCCCTGCCACGTATGCGTCATCGGTTTCTTCGAAATGACGCAGTACCAAAAACCAATAAATCCCTATCGCTACGGCAATAATTATAAAGAGCAAGGTGAGAAGGAGGAGCAGACGCTTACGTTTGCCGCTCTTCTTTACCGGTTGCTGCGGGGTTTGAGTCTCCGCATTTGCGCTCATATTGTTCTCCACGATCTTCTTAACTCATCGGCTGAGCCGACCTGCTTGCCAAAAAGGCCAGCATGTTGCGATGCTGGCCAGTCATTTTTTCTTTTATAAATCTGGATTTTTGAGCGAGATGACGCGTTAGCTCATCGCTTCGAGAACCACACCGTCTTGTTCCATCTGGTCGAGACGGGAGAGCAATTTGCGGGTGATTTGCTCGAGCTGATCTTTTTCTGTTGTGCTGAGCGCGGACCAGAGTTGATGCAGGCAGTTATGCTGCGGTGGTAAAACCTCGCGCAAAAACTCGTGACCTTTTTCCGTTAATTGCAGATGCAGGCAGCGGCGATCGTTATCGCTTTCACGACGTTCAATCCAACCGCGTTTTTCCAGTTCATCGGCAATACGCGTCGCGTTGGTACGGGATGATCCAAGAGCACAACTCAATTCAGAAGGCTGAATACTGTGGTTTTCCTGAGACTCCAGCGTAATCAACGCCATAAACAACGTCTCGTTAATCCCCTGAGCCTTCAGCATTTTATTGCGGTTCTCCAGCAGCTTGCTTTGCATGTGCATGCAAAGACGGGTCAGAAGGATCTCCTGATAAGGAAAATCTTCGTGGCGGCTGGCGCGAAATTTTAGCATTTGTTCAATGGGCGTAAACGAACTATCCATTTGGGTATGACCTCATTAATTTCAGCCGATATAGTAACGACAGTGACAAATAAAGTAAATGTATTGTTTTAGAAAAATGATTCTTGTGGGTTATATAATCGCCATCACTTTCCAGGCGAGCCCGTAGGCCAGCGCACTAAGCAGTGTTGGGATGATAATGCTGCGTGTTTTATAGAAACTGGCACCCAGTACCGCGAAGCCGACCAGCGTGGGCACGAAACGGCGTGTATCGTGCATCACTTCTGGTGCGGTAGAGACAACCAGCAGAGCGCATATCGAGGCGATGCCAATGGTGTCGAGCAATATGCCTATCGCGCCACGTTTGGTTGGGCGGGCATTACCCACACGCAGGCGCAGCGGCAAATAGCGGAAGCAATAATTCGCCGCGCCAACCAGTAACCCAAGCAGCAGAACCTCATAGCTCATCGGGCGCTCCTTGCCAGAATGCCTGGATTAACGCAGTGAGGCAGCCACAGACAATGCCTGCCTGAATGGCGACGGGAATAGAAAATAGCGTTACGCCTGCAAGGGCACCAACTAACGCTGCGGTAACGCAAAGAGATTGTTTGCGCTGGAAAGAGGCGAGCAGGAAACTCATAAAGAGTGCCGGAAGCATAAAACCTAATGCTGCTTCAACGGCGGGATATCCTTGCAGCAAGCCGCTGCCGGAGAATGCCCCTATTACCGTACCAAATACCCACGATGACCATGAACTGAAGGCAATGCCGATCATCCAGTTCTCGCTCCAGCGGCGATTATTGCGTACCAGTTTTGCGGTTGCGGCGGCAAAAACCTCATCCGTCAGGCCAAATGCCCACAGGGCGGTTTTCGATTTTTGCAGACGCTGAATAATACGGCTACGCAGTGACGGGCCATACAAAACATGGCGAACATCCATTGCCATGACGGTCAGTGCAGCAACCCACAAACTACTCCCGGCTGCCAGCATCGCGGTAATGACGAACTGGCTCGCGCCTGCATAAATGATGCAGGAGAAAAAAACGCTTTCGAGAGGAGAGAATCCCAGACGGGTCGCATTCAGACCGAACGCAAAGGCCACCGGAATATAACTAATAACAATCGGTAAACTGTCTTTGCATCCTTCCATGAAGGTCGCCGAACCAGGAGCAGGCTGTGGAGTAGGGCTTTCCATAGAGTGTACGCTTAACGATTGTTAATATTATAAATAGACTGAATGAATATCTTAACCTTATCAGACTGATGGGCTTCTTAACACCCTTATAAGTGTAAAGCCACGAAAACGGTTGCTGATTGCTTAATTTGCAGCTTCCTGACGATGAAAACCTCGCCACCAGACCAGTAAGTTAACCAGGGCAATCGTCGCGCCAGCCAGACAAACGCCAGCCCAACCGCCATGTTGCCAGGCTGAGGCTGAAATTAGCGAACCGGCGGCACCGCCAATAAAGTAGCTGGTCATGTAACCTGCGGTCAGGCGATTACGCGCATCAGGGTGTATTCGATAAATTACCGTCTGGTTAGTGATATGCACGCCCTGCACGGTGAGATCCAGCACCAGGATGCCGATAATCAAGGCCAGTACGGAAGTGTGGCCAAACCAGATCGCCAGCCATGAAAGTAATAGCAGCAGCAGACCGAAAGTAGTGGTGTGGTGCGATTTACCCTTATCGGCAAAACCGCCCGCCGGACGAGCACCCAACGCTCCGGCAGCTCCCGCAAGTCCAAACAGACCAATTACACCATCGCTGTAGTTAAAAGGTGGAGCGGCAAGCAAAAAGGCCATTGAGGTCCAGAGAATGCTGAAGTTGGCAAAGGTCAGGCAGCCCAGCAACGCGCGGGTGCGCAGAATTTTATCGCTGATAAACATGCTGAAAACGGAACCAAGCAACTGTGGGTAGTTGAGGTGGGTTTCTGATTTCATTTGTGGCAGACCACGCCATAATGCCAGCGCCATCAGTGCCATTAACACCGAGGCAACCCAAAAGACGGTGCGCCAGCCGCCGAGGTTTGCCAGCAACCCGGCAACGGTTCGTGCCAGCAAGATCCCCAACAGCAGCCCGCTCATAATGGTGCCGACCACTTTGCCGCGTTTATCCGGTGAAGCCAGCGTCGCTGCCAGCGGAACCAGAATTTGTGCCACGACTGAGAATAAACCGGTTAATGCCGTACCGAGGATCATCATCGCCAGTGACTGACTGCTGGCAGTGATTAACATACCGCCCGCTGCCAGTAAGGTCATCGAGACAATCAGGCGGCGGCGTTCAAACATATCACCGAGGGGAACAAGAAACAGCAGACCTGCGGCATAGCCCAACTGCGCGGCGGTAACAATAAAGCCCGCCGAACTGGCGGAAAGGGAAAAGTTACGCGCAATGGTGTCGAGCAATGGCTGGGCGTAATAGTTGCTGGCGACCGCCAGACCGGTGGCGATAGACATCAGTACGATCAGTGCCGGGCTAAGCTCATGATTAGGTTTAGTCATTATTTTTGTTCATCAGGTGATGATTAAGCTGGAAATCAATAATAGCGGATGTTGATGAATATGGGGCGAAAGATAGATTGTTAAAATGTGCGGGTAATGGGGAGAGGGTATTTGAAGGTGAAATATGCCACTAAGGCAAATGTTACGTTCACTTCCAGATTATAGCTACTTTGTCACTATTTTGCTGGTGAACGTGCCAGGGTGGCTCAGTCGCCACCACCCTGGCGACCCAAACTTTTGGCACAAAATCGCCGCTACGCGGTACATTCGACTTATTTCTTACGGCTATCGGGTACGGGCGCGAGGTAACATCCCTGTAAGACGCGCCCTCGCCGCGCATCCCTGCGCGTCGCCCCGGCCTTCAGAAAACGTCTCATCGATTTTCAGCCGGATTAAAACCATCGCTGCAATTGTTTTACTCACATGAGCATTATCTGCGCGGTTATCAATATTTACTTCTGCGCTGCCAGCGCCTCATTCACCCAGCCATCGAACTGCTGCTGGTGGGCTTTGATCCAGCCATCAACGTGGCCCTGAATATCGCCTTCTGAGGCTTTGCCGTCATGCATAATGGCGTTCTGGGCGTTAATATCTGCCACTGGTAACTGCATAATGGCAAACAGTTTCGCTGCTGCCGGGTTTTTCTCGGCCCAGGCTTTGTTGGCAACGATATGCATGGTACTGACCGGGAAGCCGTAATTCGCGCCATTCGGCAGTTTGGTATCGGCATTTTTATCGCCCGGCAGTGCGGAGAACGGCACCTGCAACCAGACCACATCTTTCCCCGGTTTCAGTTCGTTACTCACCCAGTACGGCGTCCAGGTGTAGTAAAACACCGGCTTACCCTCTTTGTAACGACTGATGGTGTCAGCCATCATCGCTGCGTAGTTCCCCTGATTATGCGTCACGGTATTGGTCAGTCCATACGCGGCAAGCTGGTGGTTGATCGCACCTTCGCAGCCCCAGCCAGGGTTACAGCCAGTCAAATCCGCTTTACCGTCGCCGTTGGTATCGAACAGTTTGGCGATCTTCGGATCTTTCAGTTGCGCGATGTTGGTGATTTTGTACTGGTCGGCAGTTTTCTTATCGATCAGGTAACCCTGTGCCGCGCCGTTAACAAATACTCCTTCACGATAAAATTTCTTATCGCCACCGGCAGCTTCGTACATGTTGTCATGCAGCGGCGTCCAGTTCACGGCGGTGAAGGTTGCATCGCCGGAAGCAAGCGAGGTGTAGCCAACGTTGTAATCCACTTCGCTGGGTTTATTGACGGTATAACCTAATTTCTCCAGTGCACGACTGACCAGCAGCGTCTGGAAGGTTTCTTCAGTGATGGTGCTCTGAACTGGATTAACAGTAATGCCTTTGCCCGGCAGATCGGCAGCAAAAGTTTGTGTAGAGATAAGCGTGGCAAACGCTGTCGCAAAAAGTACGCTATGTCGCATTGTTATTCCTTTTTTTGGCAGGGTGATAATGCCCGGCGTCACCGGGCAAGTGCAGAGTTACTTAATGAATGGGCGGGTCAGCAAACCAACAGGGCCAGTGGTGTACCAGCGACGGTTGCCGCGACTGCGTGAGTCGCGCCCAACGGCCTGCGTCAGGCGGTCGAGGATAATGGCGAGGATCACAATCCCGACGCCGCCAACGGTGGCAAGCCCCATATCCAGACGACCGATACCGCGAAGTACCATCTGACCCAGCCCGCCGACTGCAATCATCGAGGCGATGACCACCATAGAAAGGGCCAGCATCAGCGTCTGGTTAACGCCCGCCATAATGGTCGGCATCGCCAGCGGTAACTGAACTTTGAACAGCATCTGGCGCGGGCTGGCACCGAATGAGCGCGAGGCTTCAATCAGATCCGCCGGAACCTGGTTAATCCCCAGAATTGTCAGACGGATAATCGGCGGCAGAGCAAAGATGATCGTCACCACTACGCCCGGCACGTTACCGATACCAAACAGCATGACGATTGGTACCAGATAAACAAACGCTGGCGTGGTCTGCATGGCATCAAGCAGTGGACGAATAATTTTCGCCGCTCGTGGACTTCTCGCCAGCCAGATCCCCAACGGCAAACCGATGACGATACAGAACAGCAGGGCGGTTAGCACCAGCGCCAGAGTAACCATTGCCTGTGACCAGGCACCGATTGCGCCGATGGCAATCAGCGAAACCAGCGTCGCCACGCCCATTCCGACACCGGAAATTTGCCAGGCGATGAGAGCGAAAACGATAATCGCCACCGGAGCGGGCATACCCAGCAGCAATTGCTGGAAACCGTTGAGGATGTAATCAACCGGAACGCGCACGCCCTGGAAGACGGGACGGAAATGGGTAACGACCCAGTCGATCCCTTCAGTGACCCAACTGTCGAGCGGGATCAGCGTTTTATGGAACGGATCGAGAATATTAAAATGCTCGACGTTTGGCGCTGGCGTACTGGTCAGCCAGTCAGCACCACCGCCGTCAGTCGGTGCAGTCGCCGGTGTACCCCAGGCGTCTGCGGACTGTGCGGCACTGTCCGCCGCTGGCGTGGTATCCCACGGATTATTTTGATCAGCCATTATTTACCCCCTCACGATCTAAAGCGCGCAGCAGCATTCCTTTCGAAATGATGCCGACATACTGTTGGTCCTCGTCGACCACGGGCACCGCACAGGGGGCCTGTCCGACATGAGAGAGCAACTCGCTAAGAGGCGTTTGTGCATCGACCGCTAACGGCGCATCAATCAGCGCCGCATCAAGACCTTGCTGCTGCGTTAACGCGGCTTTAAGCGAATCGATAGACACAGCGCCGACAAACTTATTACCGCGTTCGATGACGTAGCCATATTCGCGATCTTCATCCTGCAATAATTTCAGTGCCGAACGCGGGCCGAAGCCGGGGGTTTTACGAATTAAGCCGTTCGGTGTACGACGGGCAATATCTTTCGCACTGAACACCTGGCTAATATCGACGCCACGGAAGAAGGTACGGACATAATCATTCGCCGGATTATTGAGAATTTCATCCGGTGTGCCGACCTGTACCACTTCACCATTTTGCATAATGGCAATTCGGTCGCCAATACGCATAGCTTCATCGAGATCGTGGGAAATAAAGACAATGGTGCGCTGATGTTTCGCCTGTAATTTTACCAGCTCATCCTGCATCTCGGTGCGAATTAATGGATCGAGCGCCGAGAAGGCTTCGTCCATTAATAATATATCCGGATTAATCGCTAACGCGCGGGCTAATCCCACACGTTGACGCATCCCGCCAGAGAGTTCATCCGGGTAGCTGTGGGCATAATTTTCCAGCCCGACCTGACGCAGTGCATCAAGGGCTTTTTCCCGGCGTTCTTCGGCATTAATTCCGGCCAATTCCATACCGAACGCAGTATTGTCCAGCACGGTCATATGCGGCATTAAGGCAAAGGACTGGAAGACCATCGCAATCTTTTTTCTGCGCACCTCACGGAGTTCGGCGTCGGATATTTTGGCAATATCCACACCATCAATCAGCACTTGCCCGCGGGTGGGTTCAATCAGGCGATTGAGAAGGCGTACCATTGTGGATTTACCCGAACCGGATAATCCCATGATGACAAATATCTCGCCTTCTTCAATGGCCAGACTGGCGTCTTTTACGCCAAGCGATAGCCCAGTTTTTTCCAGAATTTGTTCTTTTGAAAGTCCTTGTTCGATATATTTGAAAGCTCGCTGTGGATGCTCACCAAATATTTTATAAAGATTTTTAATTTCTAATTTAATTGCCATGCAATAGAAAGATTCCTGTTATTTGTTTATGTCGATACATTACCCAATGGAAATAGTCACTTTTTTCTACCCTAACATACTGAGAATCTGAGGCAACCCCTGATGGCAAATGTGGCATGAATATTGATGTGAGCAAATCGCCGGAATTTCCCATGATATAAGGGCTGAGAGCAAATCGAGAAAAGTTGATATTTTTTGTCAAAGATAGCGAAAAAACGTCTGAATATTGTGGTTTCAGGCGAATAATGCAACAGAGTGTCAGTGTAGATCACCACAAAATATTTGCGTGATAAAAAGCTATTTGGCGGAAATTATTTCCCTGCTGCGGGTAGTGATATTTTTGAAAAATAACACCCTCAGAAATTCCAGTCTTCATCTTCTGTTTCGACCGCTTTTCCCATCACATATGAAGAGCCTGAACCGGAAAAGAAATCGTGATTTTCATCGGCATTCGGCGAAAGCGCGGCGAGGATTGCCGGATTCACTTCCGCCATTTCTGCGGGAAATAACGGTTCGTAGCCCAGATTCATCAACGCCTTATTGGCGTTGTAACAGAGAAACGCTTTCACATCGTCAGCCCACGGGGTTTCGGCGTACAGCTCATCGGTGTATTGCAACTCGTTGTCATAAAGTTCCAGCAACAAATCGAAGGCGAAACTCTTCAACTCTTCACGTTGTGCCTGGGAGATCTTTTCCATGTTTTTCTGATATTTATAGCCGATGTAATAACCGTGGACTGCTTCATCGCGGATAATCAGACGGATCAGGTCTGCGGTATTGGTTAGCTTTCCGCGGCTGGAAAAATACATCGGCAGCCAGAAACCGGAATAGAACAAAAAAGATTCAAGAAACACACTGGCGATTTTCTTTTTCAGCGGATCATCCCCGCGATAATGTTGCTGAATAATCTGAGCTTTTCGCTGCAACGGTGCGTTTTCTTCACTCCAGGCGTAGGCGGCATCGACATCTTTGGTCTGGCACAGCGTCGAGAAAATCGAACTGTAAGAGCGGGCATGAACCGCTTCCATAAAGCTGATATTCGATAATACCGCTTCTTCATGAGGCGTGAGTGCATCGGGCAACAGCGAAGGCGCGCCGATAACATTTTGCAGCGTGTCGAGCAGCGTCAGGCCAGTAAAAACGCGCATCGTCAGTTGTTGTTCTACGACACTTAATGTCTGCCATGCAGGAATATCGTTCGACAGCGGCACCTTTTCTGGTAGCCAGAAATTGCTGGTCAGGCGATTCCACACCTCCAGATCTTTATCGTCAGATATCTTGTTCCAGTTGATGGCGCTGATACGAGAGAGTTTCATAGATATTCCTTAAAGTGCACACGAGACGCAGCCTTCAATTTCAGTGCCTTCCAGCGCCATCTGACGCAGGCGGATGTAATAGAGCGTTTTGATACCTTTGCGCCAGGCGTAAATCTGCGCTTTGTTGATATCGCGAGTGGTGGCGGTATCGGGGAAAAACAGCGTCAGCGACAGCCCCTGATCGACATGGCGAGTCGCTTCCGCGTAAGTGTCGATGATCTTTTCTGCGCCAATTTCGTAAGCGTCCTGATACAGCGCCAGATTCTCGTTAGTCATAAACGGGGCAGGGTAGTAAACGCGTCCTGTTTTGCCCTCTTTGCGTATCTCTACTTTCGCCACAATCGGATGAATACTCGACGTAGCATGGTTGATATAAGAGATAGAACCGGTTGGCGGCACCGCCTGAAGATTCTGGTTGTAAATGCCGTAGCGCATCACGTCGTCGCGCAGCTGCGCCCACATCTCACGGGTAGGTAACGTAATACCGCTACGGGTAAACAGTTCGCCAACTTTCGCCGTTTTCGGCTGCCAGTTCCCTTGCAGATATTGGCTAAAATATTCACCACTGGCATAGCGTGACTGTTTGAACCCGGCGAAGGTTTCACCGCGTTCGCGCGCCAGCAACATCGAGGTACGCAGTGCGTGCCAGGTGATGGTATAGAAATAGAGATTGGTGAAATCCAGTGCTTCCGGCGACCCATAAGCGATGCCTTCTCGCGCCAGATAGCCGTGTAAATTCATCTGCCCCAGTCCGATGGCGTGTGAGGCGGCATTTCCGGCTTCGATGGACGGCACGCTGCGGATATGACTCATATCTGACACCGCCGTTAAACCGCGCACGGCAGTCTCTACCGTGCGGGCAAAGTCGGGGGAATCCATGGTGTGGGCAATATTCAACGAACCTAAATTGCAGGAAATATCATGGCCTGTGCGGGCATAGTCGAGATTCTCGTCATACTCTGAGGCGCTGTTAACCTGCAAAATTTCTGAGCAGAGATTGCTCATATTTATGCGCCCGGCGATAGGGTTAGCACGGTTAACCGTGTCTTCATACATGATGTAGGGATAGCCGGACTCAAACTGGATTTCTGCCAGTCGCTGGAAGAAATCACGGGCGTTGAGGTATTTTTTGCGAATGCGTTCATCGGCAACCAGTTCGTCATAGTGTTCGCTAATGGCGACATCGGCAAACGGCTTGCCATAAACTCGCTCTACGTCATAAGGCGAAAACAGCGCCATCTGCGCATTCTCTTTTGCCAGATGGAAAGTGATATCCGGGATCACCACGCCCAGCGACAGTGTTTTAATGCGGATTTTTTCGTCGGCATTTTCCCGTTTTGTATCGAGAAAACGCAGAATATCGGGATGATGAGCATGTAAATAGACTGCACCTGCCCCCTGACGCGCGCCGAGCTGGTTGGCATAGGAAAATGCGTCTTCCAGCATTTTCATCACCGGAATCACGCCAGATGATTGATTTTCAATACGTTTAATTGGCGCGCCCGCTTCTCGCAGATTCGACAGCAAAAATGCTACGCCGCCGCCGCGTTTCGACAGTTGCAGTGCGGAATTTACCGCCCGGCCAATCGACTCCATATTGTCTTCAATACGCAGCAGAAAACAGGAAACCAGTTCGCCGCGCTGCTGCTTACCGCAGTTGAGGAATGTCGGCGTGGCTGGCTGAAAGCGTCCTGACAGCATCTCATCGGTCAGTTGCGTCGCCAGTGTTTCATCGCCTTGTGCCAGCGTCAGCGCCACCATCGTGACTCGATCGGCAAAATCTTCCAGATAACGCTTACCGTCGAATGTCTTCAACGTATAGCTGGTGTAAAACTTCCATGCTCCGAGGAATGTCTGGAAACGAAAACCGCTGGCGTGCGCGTGGGCAAACAGCGTAATGACAAAATCGCGAGAGTAGCGATTAAGGACGCTTTCATCATAGTAACCTTCGTTAACCAGCCAGTTCAGGCGCTGCTGCTGGCTACTGAAGGCCACACTGTTCGGACGCACATGCGTCGTTATAAAGGCGTCTACTGCCTGGCGATCTTTATCGAACTGAATGCGACCTGCGCTATCGTAAAGGTTAAGCATCGCATTCAGCGCGTGGTAATCCATCGTTTCCTGCGTCAGGCGTTCTGCGGGTGTCGTTGCCAAAATTCGGTTACTCCTTTACGAACGTTTTCGATATCGCTTTGCGTACCCATGAGTTCAAAACGGTACAGCCACGGCACGCCGCATTTCTGAGCAATCACATCTCCGGCGCGGCCATACGCCTCACCAAAGTTGCGATTACCCGAAGCAATAACGCCGCGCAGCAACGCCCGGTTATGCTCGTCGTTTAAAAAGCGAATGACCTGTCGTGGCACCGCGCCAGCCGTACCGCCGCCGCCGTAAGAGGGCACGATCAGGATGTAAGGCTCGTCTACCTGAATCCGTTCCCGCTCATTGAGCGGGATGCGCACCGCGGGCAGCCTTAAACGTTCGATAAAACGCTGCGTATTTTCGGAGCTGCTGGAAAAGTAGACGAGCTGGCTCATGCACTGGCAGCGTGTGGCGCTGGATGCAGACGATTGATCATGTCCGGGCGGAAACCAGACCAGCTAAGATCGCCTGCAATCACAACCGGCAACTGACGAAAGCCCTGAGCACGCAGCGCTTCTGCCGCTTCAGGAACGCGATCGACATTAATCATTTCAAAGTCAAAGCCCCGGTTTTCCATCGCCCGTTTGGTGGCGTGGCACTGAACGCAATCGTTACGAGTGTAAATAGTAATGCGCATTATTCGTATTTCCGTTTAAAATGAAGATACGGCGCGATGATACGCGTCGGGTTGTCTCTCTGTTGATACAGAGATACTAGATGTAGTTGAAAAAAGATTCAACCATACAAGATATGGGAATTTTAGATTGATTACGCCACCGATGAATGGCTCAACGGGGTAGGGGATTTTGTGTTTTTTTGCCGGGCGAATACCCGGCATCAAGAAGTTACATCCGCATGGAAACGGCCAGACGGTTAAAACAATTCATCAGCCCGATGGCAAACGTTAAGTCGCTGATCTCTGCTGCGCTGAAATGCTCAAGCAAAGGCTGATAAACCTCGTCTTCCGCATGGGTTCTGGCAATTTCGGTTACCGATTCCGCCCATGCCAGCGCCGCCCGCTCGCGTTCATCAAAATGATGGCTTACGCGCCAACCTGCCAGGGCGTCCAGTTTGTGCTGTGGCACGCCGGATTTGCGCAATGCTTTGCTGTGCATCTCCAGACAAAATGCGCAGCCGTTGATTTGCGAGACGCGCAAATAAACTAACTCCATCAACGTGGTATCCAGCGTGCTATTTTCCAGTGCCGTTTTGGCCTGCACTAGTGCGTTATACACTGCCGGGCTAAGTTCGTAGTAAGGCTGACGTAATGTAGTCATACAGTTTCTCCTCTTATTAACGCCCGCAATGTAGCACTATAATGGACTGCTAAAGAGAGCCATAAATTACCTAAAAAAGCAGACCATATGCCGCGCTATCAGGATATCGCCCGTCAGTTAAAAACGGCTATTGAGCAAGGGGAACTGAAACCCGGCGCAAGGCTGCCTTCAAGTCGTACCTGGTCGCAGGAGCTGGGGGTGTCTCGATCCACTGTCGAAAATGCGTATGCTGAGCTGGTGGCGCAAGGATGGCTGATCAGGCGGGGACAGGCTGGCACATTTGTCAGTGAGCGGATATATCCGCAACAATCTACTGTACAAGTTGTAGCTTTTGCCGGTGAAAGTCAGCAACCGTTGCCATTTCAAATGGGATTACCCGCACTCGATCTCTTTCCGCGAGAGCTGTGGGCGCGGGTGATGGGGCGTCGCCTTCGTACCCAGACGCGCTTTGATTTGGCGTTAGGCGATGTCTGCGGTGAGGTGGCGTTGCGCGAGGCAATAGTTGATTACTTACGCGTTTCACGTGGGATTGATTGTCAGCCAGAGCAGGTCTTTATCACTCACGGTTATGCGGCCTCAATAGCTTTAATTCTGCACGCGCTGGCGAAACCGGGAAACGGGATGTGGATAGAAGATCCCGGCTTTCCACTGATTCGCCCGATTGTCACTCGCCATGATGTGGAAATTTTGCCTGTGCCGGTTGATGACAATGGACTGGATATCACAAGCGGAATACAAAATTATCCTGATGCGCGTTTTGCCCTGATAACACCAGCACACCAAAGTCCGCTGGGTGTGGCGCTCTCTTTAGCGCGCAGGCATCAGATACTGGAATGGGCAGATCGTAGTCAGGCATGGATTATTGAAGATGATTATGACAGTGAGTTTCGCTATCACGGTAAGCCGTTACCGGCGTTAAAAAGTCTCGACGCACCGCAGCGGGTAATTTATGCCGGAACATTCAGCAAAGCGCTATTTCCTGCATTGCGCTGTGCGTGGCTGGTGTTGCCAGTGAAGCAAATTGCACAATTCCGCCACCAGGCGTCACTGGCTCCATGTGCGGTACCTGTTCTATGGCAGAACACACTGGCAGACTTTCTTCGCGAGGGGCATTTCTGGCGGCATCTGAAGAAAATGCGTCAGCATTATGCCCAACGTCGGCAATGGATTGAGCAAGCGTTGACGCAGCAAGGATTTCAGGTTGTGCCGCAGAAAGGTGGTATCCAGATGGTGATCAGAATGATAGGCGATGATATTGCCCATGCGCGTAAAGCCAATGCTGCAGGCCTTGCGGTGCAGGCACTTAGCGACTGGCGTATCCGTTCAAGTGGGGAAGGTGGATTACTGCTCTCGTTTACTAATATCGTTAACGAAGGTATGGCGCGACAGGTAGCACAACAATTACGTAAAGCCTTAAGCTAAAAAACCCCGAAGCCAGGCTTCGGGGTCAAAGACGCGTATTTATTATCATTATTGCACTACGATTTGCGCATGCTTAACAGTGCGCCGATAAAAATACCTACCGCAGCTGCTGTACCCACGCTACACCAGGGTCTTTCACGAACAAAAGAATCCGCGCAGCCAACGGCATCACGCGCGGCTTGCTGGACGCGAGTACGACCATGCATTCGCGCCCTGGTTTCTTTCAGTAGAGCCTGCGCTTTACTGCGTGCGGCTTCGGCTTCCCCTTTGGCGTCGCTGCCCCAGGACTTCAATACAGATTCGAGGCTGTCAGCTAATTGATTGACATCATTCTGGATATCCTGCACGCCATCATCAACGTCGTTGCGGTTCGGTCGGTTAAACATATGATCCCCCATTAGAATTCGATGTAATTTTCAGTGTAGACCATAATTTTCTTAACTGAGGTTCATCGCGGCTTTATGGACTTTTCTGAAAGCGTTGTGAATGCGCAATCAGGTAAGGTAGGCCCGCGGTTGATAATAACGAGGATCAAATATGTATTTACGACCAGACGAGGTGGCGCGCGTACTTGAAAAAGTCGGTTTTACTGTCGATGTGGTAACCCAGAAAGCTTATGGTTACCGCCGTGGGGAAAATTATGTCTATGTTAATCGCGAAGCGCGAATGGGACGTACCGCCCTGGTGATTCATCCAACATTAAAAGAACGTAGTTCAACACTGGCTGAACCCGCTTCCGATATTAAAACTTGCGATCATTACCAGCAATTTCCGCTCTATTTAGCGGGTGAACGTCATGAGCATTACGGTATCCCGCATGGCTTTAGTTCGCGTGTTGCGCTTGAACGTTATTTGAATGGTTTATTTGGCGAAGCCAGTTAAAGACGCGACTGGCGATGCCAGTCGCGAAAAGAAGGGTCAGGCTTTTACCTGCTGGTAACGGCTGACTTTAAACAGTCGGCGGCAATAATCGAGGAAGTAGCCATAAACCGCCCCCATCAACATCGAAACAACGATGTTTGAACTGACCGCCGCCATAATCTGATGCCAGTCTGCGCCCACCACTAACAAGATCGCCACATACACCGGTGACTGGAACGTCACATAAGCCATGATATCCGCCAGATTTTTTATCCAGCCCGACGGGCTAACTTTGCGTGCTGCGCGCATAAACAGATCGCGGTACATACCGTATGGCCATGCAATTAAGATGTTCACCGGAATCGCTACCAATCTGGAATAAAAAGATTGTTCGAAGCTCATTCCGGAGAGGAAAACTTCAATACACATGTTCACGACAGAACAGTAAACAACCATCGCGAACGTATCTGCAACTGCATGACGCAAGCGTGACTGCGGTGAGAACATGCTAATGCTCCTTAATAAAAGCGTAATGGGATGTTAATGGAGATGAAAGCAGTGGATCTCATTGTCATCTGCATTTTCGCATAGCGTATATCGCTGGCTATGACTAATCAATTAGTGAAAAATTTTTATTTAATCTGTTTTTGTAGATAAAATATTCCGTAACAGCGCGTTTTTTGTACATTGTGGATTTTTACATGCCGATATGATTTATTTTTAATTAAATCAATTGGATATGTGTTTACCTTTATTATCACTCATGAAGGTTTAGGGGTGAGGTAACGCTATAAGCGTAGAGAATTCGGTGTATGTCGTGACCGGGTCATTTTCAGCATTTTTTATGCCAGAAAATGTACATTGACAGCAGAAAGCACCAGTGAGGGGTGTTTCCATTTATTCGGTTAAATTGCATTTTTATTCATTTTTGTTTTGTCAGGCTTGCGGAATTAGCGAGCAGAGAGCGCCGCTCTGCTCACAAATAACCGAAATTACTCATCAAAATGGCTAATATATAATCTTGAAATTATTCTGAGAGTTTCAGAAAATAACAGCTGAAATAATCTCGCGCAGGACTGTAAATAGATTAAATTTTGTGGAAATATAATAAGTGATCGCTTACACTACGCGACGAAATACTTTTTTGTTTTGGCGTTAAAAGGTTTTCTTTATTATGTCCGTAATGTTACAAAGTTTAAATAACATTCGCACCCTCCGTGCGATGGCTCGCGAATTCTCCATTGACGTTCTTGAAGAAATGCTCGAAAAATTCAGGGTTGTCACTAAAGAAAGACGTGAAGAAGAAGAACAGCAGCAGCGTGAACTGGCAGAGCGCCAGGAAAAAATTAGCACCTGGCTGGAGCTGATGAAAGCTGACGGAATTAACCCGGAAGAGTTATTGGGTAATAGCTCCGCGGCCGCCCCACGCGCTGGTAAAAAACGCCAGCCGCGTCCGGCGAAATATAAATTCACCGATGTTAACGGTGAAACTAAAACCTGGACCGGTCAGGGCCGTACACCGAAGCCAATCGCTCAGGCGCTGGCAGAAGGTAAATCTCTCGACGATTTCCTGATCTAATTACTGAGGCCGGATGCCGCCGCTATGGCGCGTCCGGCGTCGCTTCTCAAGCTCGTTGGTTCCACGGCATCTTATCTAACAACCTTGCCATCCCACAAAAACCGCTAATTCCTGCAAACAGTAACCCGGCACCAACAAAGCCGCTTAATAAGAAGAAACCGCTATTTACGGTATAACCGAGTATAACGCCGATTAATATTAAACCACCCGCAGCGATCTGCACCTGGCGCATTAACGGCAAGGGTTGAGATTTATTTACCGCTACTGGTAATCCTGCTTTTTTCCAGCCATCAATCCCATCTTCGAGTAAAAAGATTTCTGCGGGGGCGGCAATCGCTGCTAATTTATCGGCGTTATTACTGGTGCGTTTACCTGCCTGGCAGTGGAATATAATTTGCTCGTGACGTAATTTAGCCGGAAGACCTGACTGTTCCAGCACGGATAATGGAGCCAGATCTGCTTCAGGAATATGCTCACGAAGATATTCATCAGCGTCACGAATATCGATTAACTTTGCGCCGCGTGCGATTAATTCTTGTGCATCATGCGGCGAAATGGTTGTCAAAGCCATAGTGACTCCTTACGGACAATAGACATTTTTCAGGGTGGCGATAATGGCATTTACCGCCTCATTTTTAATGGAATATAGAATGCGTTGGGCATCCCGTTGGCTGTCGATAAGCCCTTCGTCCCGCATACGAGCGAGATGCTGTGATGTTGCAGAGGCACTTAGTCCGGTAATGCGCGTCAGCTCTCCCGCACTGGTGCCGGGAGAACCGCTAAGCATGCACAGAATCAGCAACCGTTTAGGGTGGCTCATTGCTTTCAATAAGGCCGCTGCCTGTTCGGCACTGGCCTGTAATTGCGCGAGTTCAGTCATAGTTATTTAAGCATTTTCTAAATTAAGTAAACTCTAAACTAAAAATATAACATATGCCAGCATCAGCAGCGTAAATGAGAGTAAAAGCGTAAGCTGAAACTGGCAGGCTCCGCTAAAATTACTACGCTTAAGAGATAAAATCTCTTTTTAAACAATGAGTAATTTTCTTATAGGGAGTACATATGGGTTTCTGGAGAATCGTCATCACCATCATTCTGCCGCCGCTCGGCGTGCTGCTCGGTAAAGGGTTCGGTTGGGCGTTCATTATTAATATTCTGCTGACACTGCTTGGGTATATCCCCGGTTTGATTCACGCTTTCTGGGTGCAAACCCGCGATTAAACCTGTGTTCACCCCCGCGGCGTTAACGCGCCGCGTTCCTCTGCTACACTTTCTGAGTGTTTCCGTTAACGAATGAGGTAGCTATGGGTCTGTTCAATTTTGTGAAAGATGCCGGAGAAAAACTCTGGGACGCGGTTACAGGTCAGCACGATAAAGACGATCAGGCGAAGAAGGTGCAGGAGCATCTGAACAAAACCGGTATACCTGATGCCGATAAAGTGAACATTCAAATCGCCGACGGCAAAGCGACGGTCACGGGTGACGGCTTAAGTCAGGAGGCGAAGGAGAAAATCCTTGTTGCGGTGGGGAATATTTCCGGTATTGCCAGTGTCGATGATCAGGTGAAAACGGCGACACCAGCCGCTGCCAGCCAGTTTTATACCGTTAAGTCTGGCGACACTCTTAGCGCCATTTCTAAACAGGTCTACGGTAACGCCAATCTGTACAATAAAATCTTCGAAGCGAATAAACCGATGCTGAAAAGCCCGGATAAAATTTACCCGGGGCAAGTGTTGCGTATTCCTGAAGAGTAGTTAATTGCCAGCCATCGCCTGCTGGATAATGGGAATTGGCGTCAGTAAATGCTGGCGCATTAACTCACTGGCGCGCGCGGTATCTCGCGCCAGTACCGCCGCAGTCAGGGTCTGGTGCTGATCGTGTTTATCCTCCAGCATCTCCACCGAAAGCACTGTTCGCCGCAGCCAGATAAATCGATAGCGCGCCGCCAGATCAAACAACCGTTCACGCATTTGCAGCAAATAGTGAGAACCACAGCCCGCCACAATTGCCGTATGAAACGCCTGATGACGCAGATCCCACTCATCAAGCATTTTCTCACTGGCGTCACAGGCCTCCAGCTTACTGAGCAGATGCGCTTTTGCGAGAACGTCTGCCTCCCATTCATCGCCACCGCGGGCAATCGCCAGACTGACCAGCATCGCTTCCATATTGGCGCGGGCGTCGAAAATATCGAGCAGCTCCTGCTCTGACATAGACGCCACCCGATACCCTTTTTGATTCACCACCGTGACCAGCCGTTCCGCCACCAGTTGCGAAAGAGCTTCCCGTAACGGCCCAACGCCAAGTGCATAACGCGATGTAAGCAAACTCATCCGTAATTTTTCATCCGGTTGAAAATTACCGCGAATAATATCGTTCTTCAGCCAGCGATAGCCATCCAGAGACGTAATGGTCATGGTGTGACTCCTGATCATTATCAGCGCGTATTATGAACGGGTGTTTTTTGCCACAATACCAGCTTTTTCCAGCGAGCCATAATTGGCACGGTACAGATAATCCCTATCGCTAATAAGCCGGTGGAGATCACTTCTAACTGTTGCGCCGGGCGGAATAGCATCACTACCAACACAAAGGTAATAAAGCCGATGACCAGCCAGGTGAGCCACGGATAAAGCCACATCCGCAGGCGAATTTCGCTTCCTTCTGCTCGCAGAATTTTGCGCATCCGCAATTGTGAAACGGCGATGACTAAATAAACCAGCAGGGCGATAGCGCCGGAGCTGTCGATCAGAAATTTAAACACTTTCGCAGGCGCGTAATAATTCACCACCACCGTTAAAAATGCCGCACCGGTCGAGAGTAATACCGCCACATACGGGGTTTTACTGCGGTTGATTTTACCCATTACCGCGGGAGCATCACCGCGACGGCTTAAGGAGTAGAGCATTCTGGAAGCGGTATACAGCGCCGAGTTCAGGCAACTGGTTACGGAAAGTAATATCACGCAGTCCATGATTAATTTCGCATGGGGAATATTGAGCAACTCCAGAACCGAGCGATAAGATCCAACGGCTTTCAGCCCCGGCATATTCCACGGTATTAATGCCACGACGACAAAAATAGAGCACAAATAGAAGATAGAAATACGCCAGATAACCGAGTTGGTGGCGCGGACAATATGTTTTTCCGGCGTGTCAGATTCCGCGGCGGCAATGGTGACAATTTCTGCGCCCATAAACGAGAACATGGTGATCAACATCGCGCTTAATACCGCGCCGAAGCCGTTGGGCATAAAGCCGCCGCTATCCCACAATCTTGAGATCCCGCTCACTTCGGCATAAGGGTAAAAACCGCTAATTGCGACTGCACCAAGGAAAATAAAGGCCAGGATAGCGATGACTTTGCACAGCGCCAGCCAGAACTCAAATTCGCCGTAGTTTTTAACGCTTAATAAATTACTGCCAGTTAAGGCGAGGGTAATGACGAGGGAAAATAACCAGATGGGAATGCCTGGAACCCACGAGTGCAGGATCATGGCGGCGATGTTGGCTTCCAGCGGGATAACCAGTACCCAAAACCACCAGTACAACCAGCCGATGGTATAGCCCGCCCAACGACCAATAGCTTTATCTGCATAGGTGGAAAACGAACCCGTGTCGGGCGTGGCAACCGCCATTTCCGCCAACATCCGCATAATCATAACCACCAGTAATCCGGCGAACAGATAGGCCAGTAATACCGCCGGGCCCGCTTCGGCGATAGCGACGCTGGAACCGACAAACAGACTTGCGCCGATAACACCGGCAATAGACAACATGGTGACGTGGCGTGACTTCAGCCCGCCGCCTAACTCATGTGGTTGCGATGATTGCCCCATCCTGAATCCTCTCGAAAGTGTGTCACTTGGGAGAGCGCCCCGACATTTCCCGCGTCGGGTCACGCGTGTAATTGTTATTGGTTCTTTTTACCGGAGAGCGGCTCCGCCTTATCCGGCCGACATAGATTTATTCCTGTTCACGTACAGATTGTCGGATGCAGCGTAAACGCTTTATCCGACCTGGATTCGCGTAGGCCGGACAAGACGCGCAGCGTCGCCTCCGGCATGGGTACGGATCTACTGCTTCGCCTCAGCAAAACACTGGCTGATGATTTCCAGACCCTGACGGATCTGAGCGTCTTCAATGGTGAGCGGTACAAGGATGCGCAGCACGTTGTAATACGGGCCGCAGGAGAGAAGAATCAGGCCTTTATCGCGGGCACGCGCCACGATCTCGGCGGTGAGTTTGGCGTCCGGTTTGCTGTGATCGCCATCTTCAAACAGCTCGATGGCAATCATCGCTCCCAGCCCGCGTACGTCGCCGATCTCCGGGTGTTTTTCGGCTATCGCCAGCAATCCGTCTTTCAACTTCTGCCCCAGATCGTTGGCTTTTTGCAGCAGATTTTCCTGCTCAAACACCTTCAACACTTCCAGCGCAGCCACGCAGGCAATCGGGTTACCGGCATAGGTGCCGCCCAGACCGCCTGGAGCGACGGCATCCATCACTTCCGCGCGCCCGGTGACGCCCGCCAGCGGGAAGCCGCCCGCGATCGATTTCGCAAAGGTGGTAAGATCCGGCGCAACGCCCATCTGCTCCATCGCAAACAGCGTGCCGGTACGCCCCGCGCCGCTCTGCACTTCATCGGCAATCAGCATGATCCCGTGCTCGTCACACAGCGCGCGTAAACGCTGCATAAAGGCTGGCGTCGCGGCGTAGAAACCGCCTTCGCCCTGAACCGGCTCAATCACGATGGCGGCGATATCTTCCGGTGCAGCGTCATTTTTAAAAATTCGGTGAATGCTGGCGATAGCGTCATCTTCACTGATGCCGTGCAGCGGGCAAGGATAAAGCGCGCGATAAACGTGCCCAGGCATCAGTCCCATGCCCGCAGAGTACGGATTCACCTTGCCGGTCAGCGCCAGCGTGTAATGCGTGCGCCCGTGATATGCACCGCTAAAGGCGATGGTCCCGCTGCGTTTGGTGGCGGCGCGGGCGATTTTCACCGCGTTCTCCACCGCTTCAGAACCGGTCGTTACCAGCAGCGTTTTTTTGGCGAAATCTCCCGGCACCTTCTGATTCATAATCTCGCACAGCTCCAGATACGGTTCGTAAGCCAGCACCTGGAAGCAGGTGTGCGACAGCTTTTTCAACTGCGCTTCCACCGCCGCAACCACTTTCGGATGCAGGTGCCCGGTATTGAGCACCGCAATCCCGCCCGCGAAATCAAGAAACTCACGGCCTTCAACGTCCCACACCCGGCAGTTTTCCGCGCGGTCAGCGAAAATCGGGTGAATTTGCCCAACGCCACGAGGAACTGCCTGACTACGGCGCTGCATTAACTCTTTATTGCTGCTCATTCGCGTTCTCCAGTTAAAGACCGATGCACATATATTTGATTTCTAAGTAATCTTCGATGCCATACTTCGAACCTTCACGACCCAGACCCGAGGCTTTAATGCCGCCGAACGGGGCCACTTCATTGGAAATAATCCCGGTATTGATGCCGACGATGCCGTATTCCAGCGCCTCGCCCACGCGGAAGACGCGGCTTAAATCACGGGCGTAGAAATAGGCGGCAAGACCAAACTCGGTGTCATTGGCTTGTGCAATCACATCGGCTTCATCTTTAAAACGGAACAGCGGGGCGAGGGGGCCGAACGTCTCTTCTTTCGACACTTTGGCGTTGGCCGGAACGTCTACCAGAATGGTCGGCTGGAAGAAGTTGCCGCCGCGTTCATGTGCTTTACCGCCGCAAACCACGCGCGCGCCTTTCTCCAGGGCATCGGCGATATGCTCTTCCACTTTTGCTACCGCTTTTTCATCAATCAGCGGCCCAATAGTGACGCCTTTCTCCAGCCCGTCGCCGATGTGCAGTTTGCTCACCGCCTGCTGCAATTTTTCGGCAAAGCGGTCATACACGCCGTCCTGCACGTATAAACGGTTGGCGCAGACGCAGGTTTGCCCGGCGTTGCGGAATTTCGAGGCCAGTGCGCCTTCCACGGCTTTGTCGAGGTCGGCATCGTCAAAGACGATAAACGGCGCGTTGCCGCCCAGCTCCAGCGACACTTTCTTGATGTCTTTCGCGCACTGTTCCATTAACTGGCGGCCAATTTCGGTCGAGCCGGTAAACGACAGCTTGCGCACCAGCGGATTGCTGGTCAGTTCGTTACCGACCGCGCCCGCCGAACCGGTGACCACGTTAAATACGCCAGCCGGAACGCCTGCGCGAATCGCCAGCTCCGCCAGCGCCAGCGCAGAGAACGGCGTCTGACTGGCGGGCTTCAGCACCATGGTGCAGCCTGCCGCCAGCGCCGGACCGGCTTTGCGGGTAATCATCGCCGCCGGGAAGTTCCACGGCGTGATAGCCGCGGTGACGCCAATCGGCTGCTTGATAACAATCAGGCGTTTATCGGCCTGATGACCAGGAATGGTGTCGCCATAAATGCGTTTGCCTTCTTCGGCAAACCACTCAATAAAGGAGGCGGCGTAGCTAATTTCGCCTTTCGCTTCAGCCAGCGGTTTGCCCTGTTCTAGGGTCATCAGGCGCGCTAAATCGTCCTGATGCTCCATCATCAAATTGAACCAGTTGCGCAGAATGGTGGCGCGTTCTTTGGCGGTGAGCGCACGCCAGGCGGGCAGAGCACGGTTGGCGGCGTCGATAGCGGCGCGGGTTTCATCAGCGCCCATTTTGGGTACGCTACCCAGCTTGTCGCCGTTCGCCGGATTGGTGACGTCGATGACCTCGCCATTGTTGGCGTCCAGCCATTCCCCGTTAATCAACGCCTGCTGGCGGAATAAGTTACTGTCGTTAAGTTTCATTGTTACGTCCTGTTTTCAAAGGTTATTGATTAAATGCGGCGTGTAAGGCATCCACACTACGTGCCGCTCGCAGCGTGCGTCCGGGGTTACTCTGGCTTGCCAACAGCGTTTGTACCTTGCTGACAATATGCGCACCAATAGGAATTGCTGATGTCGCTGCCGGGGAGGGCGCATTGCAGGTGTGGATCGTGCGCGGGGTGGTGACAAACAGAAAATCGTCAATCAGCTTGCCGTCCGGCGATACCGCCTGCGCCCGCACACCTGCTGGCCAGGGCTGGAGATCGCTTAACGAAAGCCGGGGACAATACTTTTGCACCAGCCGCAGATAGCCGCTTTTGCACAGCGAGTTTTTCATCTCGCCCAATCCTGAGCGTAGATGGTTTTGCAGCACCCGGCGAATCCCCGACGAGCCTAAAATCTCCAGCGTGTCACTAAACGAGAAATCGCGCTTGCGATAGCCTTCGCGTTTAAAAGCCAGCACCGCGTTTGGCCCGACGGTCACGCTGCCATCGATCATGCGGGTGAGATGCACGCCCAAAAATGGCATCGCGGGGTCGGGAATGGGGTAAATCAGGTGGTTAACAATCTGGTTATGCTCCGGCGCAAGGCGGAAATACTCGCCACGGAACGGGCAGATAATAAAGCCCGGTTCGAGGCCGAGCATTTTCACCAGCCGGTCAGCCATCAGCCCGGAACAGCTAATCAGCGTCGATGCTTCATATTCACCGCCCTGACGGGTACGTATCACCACGCCGTTTTTATGCTCACTGAGGGCGCTGACTTCGGCGTTATAAATAATCTCGCCGCCTCTGGCCTGGAAGATTTTTGCCATCGCCGCCGTCACTTCGCGATAGCTGACAATGCCGCTGGACGGCACAAAAATGCCGCCGAGCCCGGTGATATTCGGTTCGCGCTCGCGCAGTTCCTCGGCGTTTAACCACTCGCGCTCGATACCGTTCGCCGCCGTGCGTTCCCACAACGCGCGCATCCGTTCCATTTCAAGTTCAGAGGTGGCGACCAGCATCTTGCCGCAGTTGTCATAGCGAATGCCGTTTTGATCGCAAAAGGCTTTGGTGGCGCGGTTTCCCGCCAGGCAAAACTGCGCCTTCAGGCTGCCGGGCGTGTAATAGACCCCGGCATGGATCACGCCGCTGTTGTGGCCTGTCTGATGACAGGCCGGACCGGACTCTTTTTCCAGCAACGCAATGCGGGCATCCGGATAAACATCAATCAGTTGCATGGCGGTCGACATGCCGATGATGCCGCCGCCAATAATCACAAAATCATACATCCGCTCAATTCCTTTGCGCTTACTGATGCGTCTGGTAGTGGTTAGAGGCGTAAGCGAAATAGCCACGCTGACGCATCAGTTCACGGCGCAGATCCGGGTGCGGAGTAAAGCGGTCGCGACCGTGCAGCCAGAATAGATTGTTAATCAACAGGAATTTGCCAACGGGAACGGGCACAGAAAGAATGCCTTTGCTGGTTTCAATGGCATCGGAAAGCTCGCTCAGCCACACGCCTTCTTCGAAGTCTTTTGGCTGGACGAACTGGTCGATATAACGCATCACCGGGCGACCCTGTTGATCAACGTCGAACACTGGATGGAAAACATCTTTGCTGACGTTTTTGCTCGGAGGCGCGGCAAAGCGCATCGGGCGACGCGCCAGCGGGTGGCGGAAATAGTGGTCCAGATGTTCCCAGTCATCGAGATGCAGCAGCAACGAATTTCCACCCTGCATGTTCTGCTCGTCGATTTTCATCATCAGCACATAGTCGGTGATCTCTTCGACGTAGGTGCCGTCGTTGTGCAGCTCCATTACGCGGTGCGGCTGACGCAGATAGCTGTCTGAGTTATCGACATTTTTCACCACGAATCGCGCGTAATACTGACCGCTCATCGCATCGAAATTTGAGCGACCAATCAGATGCGCTACCGCCGTTGCCAGCTTCACCATCTCATCCGCTTGCTTCACATCATCGACACCCACCGCATTGATCAACAGCGCACCTTCAGCACGGTTTAGCAGGGTCTTCAACAGCAATGGTTGCAGCTGGTTCGCACACAGATCGTCAAGAATTTTGCCTACCCGAAAACGCAGAAAAGATTTGTACTCCAGCGCCTGCACGGGCCATTCGGCAACCTGTTCGAGAAACTGTTTGGTCGTCTGTTCGGTGAAGGTGAGTTCCAGCAGACGCGGGGATTGCGCCGACGGGATGAGAGTGAATCCGCTATAGTCCTGGCCTGAATCGACAGCGTTATTTTGTACGGCGGTCAGTGCATTCATCAGAAGCGATCCTCTTATGAGATGTAGGGTGACATGGCGATGCTCATTTCGTAGCCATAATCTAAAAATATCTACATTTCTGAAAAATGCGCACAAATGCGCCATATTGTTTTCTTATTGTGATCAAAAGCAACAAATTGGTAACATTTAACGTGGGGTATTAAGGCAAAGTGAGACAGGAAATGAATAACTAAAGCAACAGGTTAGGGGAGGATTACCATCAGAGAACAGATTATCTGGTCGATAAAAAACGGTAAATGGCTTCACTGCAAAATGACCGTTAGTAAACTAAACATATTATCTGCCCCGTTTTAGCGGGGCAGATATAACATTAAATTACAAATAGAGATAGTTCGGCGGTTCTCCAGTTTTCCCTAAAAGAAGAGCGCTACGCCCAGGAATATTGATATTTAGAGTTCCGCCTCTAAGCGTAAATGCTTTACCAGGGGGGATAATTTTTCGGGTATTATTAATAATAATGTTAACGCTATTACTCCCCATGTTTTTATATATTCCAGGTTGCAATTTGTTAGGCCAGGTACCTTCAACTTCTTCGTTTCCTTTATTTATTATAACTAGTCCATCATGAGGAGAGTGATTAATGTTCACAGAATCCCCACGACTAAAGGCCAGAACGTTTTTAGTTGCAAATACACCCTCAAATGCGCTCCATATTCCTGCTTTATCTATATATAATGCGTGGAATTCATTGTAGAGCTGCTGATAGGTAGAGCAACCTTTATTAAGCCACGCCTCACCGCCGACACGAGTAGACCCATCATCATTTTTAATCTCAGTCGTTGATTTTAATACCTGACCATCCCAGTAAACTAAAGGCCTGCTGAACGGGAGAGCGGCCATATATGCCATTGCTAATTGTTCATCTTGCTGATGGTTAAATAAAAAGTCATTGAAAAGATTACCATTGTTAGGGAAATCGTGGTTGATGTTAATCAATATCCGTCTTTCTGATGGGATGCTTGAGATTGTGGAGCCCGGTTTTGATGCAAGGGCCTGGAGATCTCCACCGAATGAAAAGGCTTTTATCGTCTTCATGAGCAATGAAAAATCAATGGCGCTTAAATCATCTCTTTCATAAAGCAGCGATGACATTTGTTGTTCATCTAACGGACAAGTTACCAGGTATTCCATGTAATTCATAACAGCTTTTTTTTGATATTTTGGATTAAATAAATTTGTATTGTGCAACCGCTCATTATAATTTTTAAGCGGTGGGGTTATCGACCTCTCTATTTGTTCATGTTTTGAGTGTTTTGCTGCATCATAACGTAAACCTCGTACGCCATATTTTCGCATTTCACGAACGTATTGATTTTGCAACATAATAACCTGGTCACTTTTGGGTGTTGTTTTAGGCATTCCATTTAAACGCTTTTCTTTTAATGCATGGAGGTTTTCCCATTCATCCTTAGAAATATTATCTTTACTTGCTTCGAAGTCTTTTGCAGTGAGATGTATATCTTCTGGATGGATTTGGTCACGTTCTTTTGTTACTGGATCTATAATAAAGGGAATCAAGACCTGACCTTGCCAATAGCCAGGGATACCACTTTCTATATCTTTACTGATCTTCGCTCGTATATCGGCAGAGGGATAATCCAGATCATTTTTACCACTACCCCCGATTCCCATAAAGTTAAATGTATAATCAGGGATGATATCGATACCAAATTTTTTGGCATCTTTAACCAATGCGATAAAATCCTGCAAATCTCCCATTGGATTATGGATAGTACAAAGATCTTCGGGTTGATAAGCGTGAAACCAGTAACCTTTTTCTTCTTCGGGAGTTTCTGGTCCGTCGGCGCGGAAAGTGGTTACGGGAGGGATTTGTATATACCCATAATGACAACGTGCAAACTCAGATATATTTTTCCTGATTTGTTGATAGGTGGCATTAAAAGCATGAAGAATCGCTTCGCCAGGTTTTTTGGGGGTGATGATTTCACATTGTGATTTCTGAACAGCAGTAAGAGATTTACGCTCAAGTGTTTGCCGTAGATGTTCTGGATTGATTAATATTTTAAATGTTTCTTGCTGGCCGGTAGGTGACGTTACGTTAATATTATATACATCAGCTGCCAGTTCATAGTCAGGAATGTTAATAGCATATGCAACATACTTATCTTTTGGGGACGGTTTGTCAGATATAATGTGAGTAAAATGTTCAGCTGGACCATACTGATGAACACCGCTGTTATCACCTCTTTCAACCATTGTATCTCGTTGATAAACCCATGTTTTTCCTTCTCCTATCCTGTCTGGCGCTGTAATGCTACGCTGTGCTGCTTTATTCAACTCTCGGTAAGTTGTATCTGGAAAAAGGGAAATTTTATAATCGTTTTTTAACAGATCATTAATAACTTTTTCTGCGTGAAAAGTTGATATAATTTCTCTGTGTTTTAAATCCTGAGGATAAACTCCACAAGAATTAATAATATTTGTTATACAGTTTAGATATTCTAATGTATTTAATTTGGAATTTAGATCCCCGTCAGTAATGTTCCATGATAACAATGTGGGGTTGCCGATAGGTAAATTTCTTGGTCCTGGTTTTATAGAAAACATAATAAAGTTCCTCTAATGGTAGAGTAATATGGTGTATACGGAAACATAAAAATGTTTAATTGTTGTGAAAGTAATTGCAAACAGATGTCCTACTTTTATCCAATATTTATATGGAAAAGGATAATGCTTAAATCTGTTTTTTTAATTATCGATGTGGTCTGGAGAGGCAACTGTCAAAAATCGCTCATACGAAACTAATGATTAGCAGAATAAGATCTATGAAAGAATATATTGCTATATGAAGTTTATTTTTATGGGGTGAAAAGTAACAGATATCATAATGATGCGAAAACTCTTCAACTAATGTAATAAAGTTTTATTATTAGATACAAAATCATTACAAACTTTCATTGAATCGATGGTAACTATAAATAGTGCTAAGTATTAGCATTTGCTTGTTGACTGAGAGTATCGACTTTGTGAATGGAAGCGGTGTCGGGTTTTATGTCGCAGGTAATGACGACCCAGGATGAATGAGAACGCATAAAAATCTGTTATTTACATCATAAGATCATCATGTTTATTGCGTGGTTTATAAGTATTGTTATTGCATACTCAAGGCCCTTTAGCTCAGTGGTTAGAGCAGACGACTCATAATCGTCCGGTCGCTGGTTCAAGTCCAGCAAGGGCCACCAAATCATCATTCAGGTATCAGGAAGAGTTAAGGGTACAAGGGGTACTCGATGGCGGTCTATATTTCACGACTAACGCCATTTCAAGGAAGAAGTGTGGTGGGTGGTTTCGAATGAGGGCTGGTGTTTTGGTACGTGGCACGCCACTGCAATGTATTTATCCATCAGTACTCATTCAAAAGTACCTGGAAAAAATGCCCGCTATGCCAAGCGGGCAAATTGCTTACATGTGGAATTAAGTAATTAACGATAAAGCCAGAGTATTATCATTTATCATGCCTCTTCATTTAATCAGGTTAATTACTCAAATCACTGAACTATTCTCTGTTCGCTCACTGATGATAAGTGAAGTGTCACAACCACGATTTGTATGTGGACCAATGCTGTAGAGTAAGGATGAAATGTCTCTGCCACGCCTTAAACATCTACTACTGACTAGAACCGCCGTCGAATGCAGAAGAGTCTTGTGAGCATTACAGGAGTCTGGCTTTGGTCATTAATCAACGCTATTTAGATATAAATTTCTAACACTCAAAAAACGATTCTCACGAATAAATTATAACGGGTGGTTTTTATCATACAGTGAAATAACCTTTTGCTTATTAAATTTAACATTCTTGTGCTAAATTAATTAAAAGTACCATGTATAGCATATGAAGCTGTTAATGCCAGCAATTGTCTCAAATGAGCGATTTTTTATAGTGACAAACAATAATAACATTAAAAATAGCCATGTAGACATTAACTGAGGAAAAGACAATGTTAGTTAGTAAAAGCAACGAAATTAACACTAGCACATTTATAAATAGTGGAAATTGTAATGAAAGAAAATCCTCTAAATCCATGGAGTTACTAGCTTATAGTATTATAAAATTAATTTGTAAAGAAGCTGCCTCAGGGACGTATAACGGTGCTCTTGAAATTTTACAAAAAATGATGTCTGAATGTAAATATCATGAAGGCAATGCTTTTGTCATTATGGGAGCCGGAGAACAATTAAAACGTATTAAATATGATGCTAATGAAAATAAATTAAAAGTATACAACGTACACTTTGATAATAATCAAGAGTTAGTTGCTGATGGTGAGCCTGACGTAGTATTTTTAAAAAAAACGGTGTGGGAAGACCTTCTCGTTAAACTAAAGCTGGAGAACAAAGAAAATGCGGTTTCTGAAATTAACCTGTCATCTAATAAAAATAATGTTGATCAGTTTATTGAATGCGCTAAGAGAAATGAACAGACCCTATTCGGCAATATAAGAAAAAGTGATTTTCATGTTGCTTCACTTCAGCCAGGTAGAACGCGTAGTGTTATTTCAGAAACGCCGCCAAATGACTGTATGGAATCACATAATTTATATGAAAACCACACAGATACGGTTTCAACTGTAACTAAAAATTCTCAGCAAGTTAAAGGTCACTATGGAGATAAGTTGAAAGAAATGCAGTTGTTCCTCAACCAGATGAGCAATGCACTTCAACAGGATTCATCTTTGTTAGAGTCAAAGGAACACACCATAGATATTCAAGAAAAAACGAATAAGTTTGTGCAGCATTTTCAGCGGGTATTATTTGATAAAAATGGAAGGTCATCAGAGTTTCTACTTAATTTTTATGAGTGTTGCTATAAGTTTTTACCAAGAGCGCAGCCTCAAGATAAAATCGATAGCTATAATTCAGCACTGCAAGCTTTTTCCATCTTTTGTTCATCTACGTTGACACATAATAATGTAGGGTTTAATTTCAAATTATTTCCAGAAGTCAAGCTGTCTGGAGGAGAGCTTGAAACGGTATTCAAATACAAAAATGGTAATTTTGTCTGGGAGATAGCCAGAATTAAAATTACTCTCCCAAAAGAAGAGGGTGGTTTATATAATTTACGTGGATTGGATTTTAAGGGATGCTTCTTTTCTGGACAGAACTTCAGTAACTATGATATTCAATATGTGAACTGGGGAACGTCATTGTTTGATCTTGATACTCCATGTATTTTTAATGCGCCTGCTTACAACAAGAGTAATGAAAAATCATTAGAACGCGTCAGCGAAAACGGTTTAAGTGGAGTCTTGTCTGATCGTAATAAAAAAATAAAACTAATCACGGGTGTGGCACCATTCGATGATATTTTATTTATGGATGATGACTTTGATGATAACTCCCCTGATGATGGTCCCGTTGAGAATAGTCCTGTTGTGAATAGTCCCCTTGTATGAAGTTCTAAAAGTAGTTTTCAATGATAAATAAATGGCTATTTTTACGAAGAGATAATAACGTAGATTGAAACAATATGTATTATTGATTAAGTAAATGGGGTTATTCTTCACACTACATCCATTTTAGTGTCACTACCAAAGAAAAAGGGGCTACGTTTTCATGTAACCCCTTGATTTATTTGGTGGGCTAGCAGTGACTGAATTGGTGCTGTAATTGGTTGAAATATTTCATCTAATGTCTGGTTCAACTTTCCTTAGCTGCCTGAAAGTTTTTTTGATATTACCCAGCAATAACAGCGTTACGGTGTACCACGCCTGACTGATGAACTGCGTGCTCAGAGTTACCACTTCAGCGCATAACCGTGGCAGCAGACCCGGACTGAAAAACTGCTCAGGACATTATCGGCAGGGTACGCACTGCTAGTCTGTAAACTGAACCGACTGGGGCGCAGTATGTGGCATCTTGTCGTGCTGTTGGAGGAGCTGTGCAAACGTGGTATTAACTTTCGTGCTCTGGCCCAATCTATATTTCCCCAACAATGGGGGGACGAATGCTGTAAAAGTAAAACAATCTGCGATCTCAAAGTTATTGTGTGATTTTTATGTGAGCAGAAGATATTCATCAGAAACGATTATGTAAATCATTTTATTTTTCCGACGGCTTCAATGTCGAAAGAAAAGAATACGCCGTATTTCCTGAAAAGATTGACTTTTTTATCCAATCATCCTTCAGCACAATGTCTTAAAAAAATGCCTCATTCTTATGCGGAATATCATCATTTCATCATGATGTCTTTGATGAGCGGTGAACACAATACACTTGCGCTGTCTCTTCAGGATGAATCCCCTGGTCTGGTGCCTGTGGGCTGATGTTGCAGCAAAGCTAAGGTCGCTTAAACGCTACTCAGTATTCACTTTTCAGAGGATGAAATTTATGAACAGGACCAGTCCCTATTATTTTCGCCGCTCAGTACTTTCCTTATTGATATCTGCCTTAATATATGCCCAGCCCGGGATGGCGGCCTTCACTACTAATGTTATTGGTGTGGTAAACGATGAGACTGTAGATGGCAACCAACGAGTAGATGAACGAGGTACAACAAATAACACTCATATTATCAACCATGGCCGGCAGGAGGTCTATGGTGGGATATCTAATAGTAGTATTATTGAAACTGGTGGCGAGCAACTAGTATCAATCCATGCCGATATTAACGGGCAAGCTAATAATACAACCATTAATGGAGGCAGACAGTCAATTGAGTACGGAGGAATTTCTACTGGCACGATAATCGAAAGTGGCAATCAATATGTTTATAAAGGTGGTACCAGCAATGACACGACAATTAAGGGCGGTACTTCACGCATAGAGGGGGGGACTGCAAATGGAACAATCATTGATGGTGGAGGCCAGTCAGTATCAACTCAGGGGCATGTTGACGGTACGACGATAAATAAGTCTGGTTATCAGGACATCACGCAAGGAAGTCTGGCGACGAACACAACCATAAATGGTGGGCGACAGTATGTTGAACAGAGCACAGTAGAAACAACCGCCATTAAAAATGGCGGTGAGCAAAGAGTATATGAGAGCCGTGCGCTGGACACGACGATTGAAGGCGGAACTCAGTCTCTGAATAGTAAGTCAACGGCAAAAAATACGCAGATCTATTCTGGTGGTACGCAAATTGTTGATAACACGAGCTCCTCGGATGTTATTGAAGTTTATTCCGGCGGCGTGCTTGATGTTAGAGGTGGTACGGCAACTAATATTACTCAGCACGATGGAGCCGCTTTAAAAGTAACGACTTACGATTTGACGGTGAGCGGTACGAATAGTGAAGGGGCATTCTCCATCCACAATAACGTGGCAGAGAATGTGTTGCTGGAAAACGGTGGTCATTTAGACATAAACGCATATGGTTCGGCAAATAAGACGATTATTAAAGATAAAGGAACAATGTCAGTTTTAACGAATGCTAAAGCTGATGCGACCCGAATAGATAATGGCGGCGTTATGGATGTTGCCGGAAACGCGACAAATACCATAATTAATGGTGGCACACAGAATATTAATAATCATGGTATTGCCACGGGCACCAATATCAACAGTGGAACGCAAAATATCAAGAGCGGCGGGAAAGCTGACACGACAAATATATCCTCTGGGAGCCGGCAGGTTGTTGAGAAAGATGGTACGGCAACTGGCAGCAATATTAGCGCCGGAGGCTCGCTGATTGTCTATACCGGCGGTATTGCACATGGGGTTAACCAGGAGACGGGCAGTGCTTTAGTTGCCAACACGGGCGCAGGGACTGATATCGAAGGATACAACAAGCTCTCTCACTTCACTATTACCGGAGGAGAGGCTAATTATGTTGTGCTGGAAAATACCGGCGAACTGACGGTAATGGCTAAAACCTCGGCGAAAAATACTACCATTGATGCTGGCGGTAAGCTGATTGTCCAGAAGGAGGCTAAAACAGATAGCACCAGACTTAATAATGGTGGCGTTCTGGAGGTTCAGGACGGTGGTGAGGCTAAGCATGTTGAGCAACAATCCGGCGGCGCATTAATTGCTTCCACGACCTCCGGAACACTTATCGAAGGAACCAACAGTTATGGTGATGCTTTCTACATCAGGAATTCAGAAGCTAAAAATGTAGTGCTGGAAAACGCTGGCTCATTAACAGTCGTCACTGGTTCCCGGGCAGTTGACACGATTATTAATGCCAACGGCAAAATGGATGTTTATGGAAAAGATGTTGGTACTGTACTTAATAGTGCTGGTACCCAAACAATATATGCCAGTGCCACTTCTGAAAAAGCAAATATCAAAGGTGGCAAGCAAACGGTATATGGTTTAGCCACTGAGGCAAATATCGAAAGTGGTGAACAAATTGTTGATGGTGGGTCAACAGACAAAACGCACATCAATGGCGGTACGCAAACCGTTCAGAATTATGGTAAGGCGATCAATACCGATATCGTCTCTGGCCTACAACAAATTATGGTAAACGGGACAGCGGAAGGTTCCATTATTAATGGCGGTTCACAGGTAGTTAATGAGGGCGGTCTGGCTGAAAACTCGGTGCTTAATGAAGGCGGCACTCTCGATGTGCGGGAGAAAGGCAGCGCAACGGGGATACAGCAAAGTAGCCAGGGCGCGTTGGTTGCAACCACCAGAGCGACGCGGGTCACAGGGACACGCGCTGATGGCGTCGCGTTCAGCATTGAGCAGGATGCGGCGAACAATATCCTGCTGGCAGATGGCGGCGTGTTAACCGTGGAGTCAGACACCACTTCCGCCAAAACACAGGTCAATGCGGGCGGGCGGGAGATCGTCAAAACAAAAGCCACTGCGACAGGCACGACGCTCACCGGCGGCGAACAAATCGTCGAGGGGGTGGCGAATGAGACAACGATTAACGACGGCGGAATACAAACAGTTTCGGCTAACGGTGAGGCAGTAAAAACAACGATTAATGAAGGCGGTACGCTGACAGTCAACGATAATGGCAAAGCGACAGATATCATCCAGAACAGCGGTGCCGCTCTCCAGACGAGCACGGCTAACGGTATTGAAATCAGCGGTACTCACCAGTACGGCACCTTTTCCATTGCCGGAAATTTAGCGACCAATGTGCTGCTGGAAAATGGCGGTAATTTATTGGTATTAGCAGGTACCGAAGCTCGCGATTCCACGGTTGGCAACGGTGGGGCAATGCAAAACCTGGGTCAGGACTTCGCCACAAAGGTTAATTCCGGTGGGCAATATACCCTTGGTCGGTCAAAAGATGAGTTTCAGGCTCTGGCCCGGGCAGAAGATCTACTGATCGCTGGCGGGACGGCAATCGTCTACGCAGGTACGCTGGCGGATGCATCGGTCAGTGGCGCGACAGGAAGCCTGTCGTTAATGACGCCACGGGATAATGTTACGCCAGTTAAACTTGAAGGGGTGGTCCGGATTACCGATAGCGCGACATTAACTATCGGAAATGGCGTCGATACGACGCTTGCCGACCTGACGGCTGCCAGTCGGGGCAGTGTCTGGCTTAACAGCAATAATTCCTGTGCAGGCACCAGCAACTGCGAATATAGAGTAAACAGTTTACTCCTCAACGACGGTGATGTTTATTTATCAGCACAAACAGCAGCGCCTGCCACAACTAACGGTATCTACAATACGCTGACCACCAGTGAACTTTCCGGCAGCGGTAATTTCTACCTGCATACCAACGTTGCAGGCTCCCGGGGCGATCAACTGGTCGTCAACAACAACGCCACTGGCAATTTTAAAATCTTTGTTCAGGATACCGGCGTCAGCCCTCAGTCTGACGACGCGATGACGCTGGTGAAAACAGGGGGAGGGGATACTTCGTTTACGCTGGGTAATACCGGCGGTTTCGTTGATCTTGGGACCTATGAGTATGTCCTGAAAAGCGACGGCAACAGCAACTGGAACCTGACCAATGATGTCAAACCCAACCCGGACCCCAACCCAAATCCGAAACCGGATCCAAAACCAGACCCAAAACCGGATCCGAAACCAGACCCGACTCCCGCTCCAACGCCGACACCCGTCCCGGAGAAACGCATCACGCCTTCTACAGCAGCCGTACTCAATATGGCAGCAACATTACCGTTGGTCTTTGATGCTGAGCTAAACAGTATTCGCGAGCGGTTGAACATAATGAAAGCGAGTCCACACAACAATAATGTCTGGGGGACGACGTATAACACCCGTAATAATGTCACCACCGATGCGGGTGCCGGGTTTGAGCAGACGCTGACCGGAATGACGGTGGGGATCGATAGCCGTAATGATATTCCTGAGGGGATTGCGACGCTGGGCGCTTTTATGGGTTATTCCCATTCACATATTGGTTTTGATCGTGGAGGACATGGCAGTGTGGGCAGTTATTCTCTGGGGGGCTATGCCAGCTGGGAACATGAAAGTGGTTTCTATCTGGACGGTATCGTGAAGCTGAACCGCTTTGAAAGTAACGTAGCCGGTAAAATGAGCAGCGGTGGAGCCGCCAACGGCAGTTATCGCAGCAACGGGCTGGGCGGTCACATTGAAACCGGGATGCGATTTACGGATGGTAACTGGAACCTGACGCCGTATGCATCGTTAACGGGGTTCACCGCTGATAACCCCGAATATCATTTATCCAATGGCATGGAATCGAAATCAGTCGATACCCGCAGTATATATCGTGAACTGGGCGCAACGCTGAGTTACAACATGCGTCTGGGGAACGGTATGGAAATTGAGCCGTGGCTGAAGGCGGCTGTGCGCAAAGAATTTGTCGATGATAACCGGGTGAAGGTGAATAATGACGGTAATTTCGTCAATGATTTGTCGGGCAGACGTGGAATATACCAGGCAGGTATTAAAGCCTCATTCAGCAGTACGTTAAGCGGACATCTCGGGGTGGGGTATAGCCATGGTGCCGGTGTGGAATCCCCGTGGAACGCGGTGGCTGGTGCGAACTGGTCGTTCTGACCATCAACGAAAAAGCCCACATCTGTGGGCTTTCATATCACCAAGAGCCGCGGCTCCTTTGCGTATCCTTTTATGTCTCCTCACCGTCTGGTCGGTGTCTTGCTGAGACTTCTAACTTCCTGTTTTTGTTGGTGTTGTCCTTGCACCGTCCAATCATGATTGGTGGAGCTGGCGGGAGTTGAACCCGCGTCCGAAATTCCTACGTCCTCGGTACTACATGCTTAGTCAGTCTTTACATTCGCTTGCCAGCTGCGGACGGACACGCCACTAACAAACTAGCCTGATTAAGTTTTAACGCTTCAACCCCAGGCAGGGCTTCCACGCGATCTCTTTTGGGTTTGACCTCTCTTGATCCCCGTCCTAAGAGCGGAGGCTAGGGAGAGAGGGCTCTAAGCAGGTTATTAAGCTGCTAAAGCGTAGTTTTCGTCGTTTGCGACTATTTTTTGCGGCTTTTTACGAGGCCAACCGCCCCTCGGCATGCACCTTGGGTTTCGCAAATCCCGTCGAATCCAGAATCAGCCCCAATGTGTAACGGCAAGTATACCAGATTTATGAGCGCCATGACCAGCCTCAATGGCGTTATCGTTAAAGATTTAGCACCCATGTAGCCTGATTTTTATTCGATTAAGCAATGGGATGGCAACATTTGTGTCGGATGTGATAGCCAATAAGATGTTCATTCGCGCCGCCGGAGAGGGAGGCGCGGTGAGGAACTGGTCAATAATTGGAGTGCAGGTTTAACGGTGGGCGTTTTTCATGATACGCGCTTTATCCACCTGCCATTCGCGCTCTTTGATATCTGAACGTTTATCGTGCTGTTTCTTACCTTTGGCGACGCCGATTTTCACTTTGCACCAGGCATTTTTCCAGTACAGGGAGAGCGCCACTACGGTATAGCCTTCTCGATTGACGCGACCGTACAATGAGTCCAGTTCGCGCTGGTTGAGAAGTAACTTGCGGGTACGGGTAGGATCGCACACCACATGCGTGGAGGCCACAGCCATTGGCGTGATGTTAGCGCCAAACAGAAATGCTTCTCCATCACGTAGAAGGACGTAGCTGTCGCTGATATTGGCTTTTCCTGCGCGCAGGGATTTAACCTCCCAGCCTTGCAGGGCAAGTCCCGCTTCGAACTCTTCTTCGATAAAGTATTCGTGCCGGGCGCGCTTGTTAAGCGCGATGGTCGCTGAACCAGGTTTATGTGCTTTTTTCTTCGTCATAAGCGTCGTGAATCATCGGTAATCTGAAATCGAAAACACCCCATATCAATCCTGCGGGGGACAAGGCTCTATCTTAGCATGAACCCGATGTTACCCAGCGCCGGGATAGCGTTTTTTTTACAGCAGGATAAATGATATTATTTGTTGGATTTTTGTTGATGGAAATTGTTATGCCTCAGATTAGCCGGACCGCACTGGTACCCTACAGCGCGGAGCAAATGTATCAGTTAGTGAATGACGTTCAGTCTTATCCTCAGTTTTTGCCGGGTTGTACCGGAAGTCGGATTCTGGAGTCCACTCCTGGGCAGATGACTGCGGCGGTAGATGTCTCTAAGGCCGGGATCAGCAAAACGTTTACTACCCGCAACCAGTTGACCAATAACCAAAGTATTCTTATGAATCTGGTGGATGGGCCGTTCAAGAAATTGATCGGTGGCTGGAAGTTTACGCCGCTGAGCCAGGAGGCGTGTCGTATCGAGTTTCATCTCGACTTTGAGTTTACCAATAAGTTGATTGAACTCGCCTTTGGTCGCGTGTTTAAAGAGCTGGCGGCTAATATGGTCCAGGCTTTTACGGTTCGGGCGAAAGAGGTTTACAGTGCCAGGTAAAATTGCCGTTGAGGTGGCTTATGCGCTACCTGAGAAGCAGTACCTGCAGCGCGTGACGCTGCAGGAGGGCGCGACGGTTGAAGAAGCTATTCGCGCCAGTGGCTTGCTGGAATTGCGTACCGATATCGATTTAACCAAAAACAAAGTCGGCATTTACAGCCGTCCGGCAAAACTCAGCGATACCGTGCATGATGGCGATCGGGTGGAGATTTATCGTCCTCTCATTGCCGATCCGAAAGAGCTGCGCAGGCAACGAGCAGAAAAATCAGCGAATAAATAACAGACAGAAAAAAGGTGCTCATTGAGCACCTTTTTTAACGTCTTTGAGGGCAACTTTATGATTAGTTACCACTCAGCGCGGGTTTGTTATCAATGTTGGTCAACACTCCGCTACTGTTAAAGGTCAGCGTCAGCGTTTGCTGCGTTACACCTTCATGACCTGGTTGCTGGCGGAAGACATAGAACCAGGTATTCGTACCAAATGGATCGGACATCAGCGGTGTACCCAATGCGTACGCAACTTGTTGTTGCGTCATGCCAACACGTATTTTGGATACGTCGTTAGCGGTCAGATAGTTCCCCTGGTTGATGTCAGGACGGTAAACCACTCGCTCCAGAGTGGAACAGCCTGCGGTCAACATCAATAGTACTGCTGCTGCAGCAGTCAGCGTTTTACAGCGCATAGTGATTTGATTCCTTTTCGGGCCCGAGCAGTACGTGGCTCATCTGTAATATGCCGATGATAATAGACCTTTCATCACTTTAAAACCTTTTGCTTTCCGGTCTTACGGCGTTTTGCTGTTTACTCTGACCGTGAAGCAGGAAAAAAGTTTACGCCGCAAGCAGTTCTTTCGCATTCGCCAGTGTGTTACGTGTGACTTCACTGCCACCAAGCAGGCGCGCCAGCTCTTGTAACCGCGCTTTTTTATCCAGGGATTGCATATGCGTTTCTGTCATCGCACCATCGGTTTCTTTGCTGACAAAATAGTGTTGATGACCACATCCCGCGACTTGTGGCAGGTGGGTAACACACATCACCTGAGTTGATTCGCCGAGTTGACGCAGCAGTTTGCCAACAACTGCCGCTGTTGGGCCGCTAATCCCTACATCCACTTCATCAAAAATCAGTGCCGGGGTTTCCATTTTACGCGCCGTGATGACCTGAATTGCCAATGCGATGCGGGACAATTCACCACCGGATGCAACTTTGGCAATAGGCTGCATTGGCTGACCTGGGTTGGTGGTTACCCGAAACTCAATACGATCGGCACCGTCAGCGCCCAGGTGATGCTCGTCAAATTTAACATCAATCGTAAACTGCCCATGTGGCATAGAGAGTGCATGCATACTGTCGGTGATCAGCTGTGCAAGTTCTTCTGCATAGTGCTGGCGTTGCTGGTGTAACGCGCGCGCCGTTTCCAGTGCCTGCTGATGATGTTTCGTTACCGCCAGCGCGAGCGTTTCTTGTGAGTCGGCCTGATCGTCCAGTTGCTGCTGTTCTTCCAGTAGCGACTGGTAATACTGTGGCAATGCCTCAGGGCTGACGTGATGTTTACGTGCCAGCGAAATCTGTTTTGAGATGCGCTGTTCAAGTTCAAACAGTCGGTTAGGATCGAGGTCCAGACGATCGCAGTAGTGGCGCAGTTCATCGCTGGCTTCAGCAATCTGGATGGTAGCTTCTTCCAGCATATCAAGTACGCCGGACAGTTTGCTGTCCATGCCAATCAATTCGCTCACCAGTTGTTTAGCCGTGTAAAGCTGACTTTGCAGGTTTGCGTCTTCACCGTCGGCCATTACTGCCAATGCATTCTGGCTGGTAGTCAGCAATTGACCGCTGTTCGCCAGACGTTTGTACTCTTCGTCGATTTGCTCAAACTCTCCGGGCTGCGGATTAAATTCGTTAAGTTCTTTTAATTGGTATTGCAGCAGTTCTGCACGGGCGGCGCGTTCCTGACTTAACTGTTGATGATGCGCGAGGTCACGGCAGCTTTGATGCCACAACTGATAACGTGCGGTCATTTCCTGGAGTAGAGAGGTTTCATTGGCATAGCCATCAAGCAGGAATTTTTGGTGCTCGGGTTTGGTGAGTAACTGATGAGCGTGCTGACCATGGATCTGAATCAGCAACTGACCCAGTTCGCGCAGTTGTGAAAGAGGAACCGCTGTACCGTTGATAAAACCACGGGAGCGACCATCGCTGCTGATTACGCGACGAAGCAAACATTCATGCCCGTCTTCAAGCTGGTTTTCTTCCAGCCAGCGCAGGGCCGCTGGCGTATCTTTCAGAGAAAAACGGGCGCACAGGTCGGCACGAGCAGCGCCGGTACGCACCATGTCGGCTTCAGCGCGACCACCGAGACAAAGGCCGAGGGCATCTATTGCAATAGATTTACCCGCGCCGGTCTCGCCAGTTATTACGGTCATGCCGCTATGAAAATCAATCTCAAGCTCACGAACGATAGCAAAGTTGCTGATGGTCAGTTGTGCCAACATAGTTGTTTTCCTGTATGAAAAACCATTACTGTTATTGTGTACAGTATAAACTGGTTTTATATACAGTAAAGAGGCTGGCGTAAAATTAGAATAATTTTTTTGACCAGCCGAGCTTGGTGCTTAATGTATTGAAATAACTGTAATCTTTCGGATGAATCAGATTCAGATGGTAATCACAGCGACGAATCAGGACATCTTCACCTTCCTGAATCGGCAGTGCTATCTGGCTGTCGCAACTGATTTCCAGGTCGTTACGGCGATGCGAAAAACGCAGACGGATCGTGCTGCTGCTGTTTATCACCAGCGGTCGCGCTGACAACGTATGCGGGAACATGGGCACCAGGGTAATTGCATCCAGAGAGGGTGTCAGAATAGGACCGCCCGCAGAGAGGGAATAGGCGGTGGAGCCTGTTGGCGTCGAAATAATCAGGCCATCAGAACGCTGAGAAAACGCAAAGATCTCGTCGATATACACTTCGAACTCAATCATATGCGCCACTTTGCCAGGATGAAGTACCACTTCGTTAATCGCCGTGCTGATGCGTTTCTGGCAATCTTGCTGACAAACTTGCGCTTCCAGCAAAAAACGTTTCTCGCTGATGTAGTGGCCTTCCAGCACATCGGCTAATTGTTGCTGGGCGTTATCGGGGTCAAGGTCAGTCAGGAAACCCAGGTTGCCACGGTTGATTCCAATAACTTTAATATCGTAACGGGCGAGTGTGCGCGCCGCGCCCAGCATATTACCGTCGCCACCAACGACTACCGCGAGATCAGCCAGTTGCCCAATCTCCGCGAGCGTGCCAGTTTTCACATTCTTCAGTTGCAGTTCGTGAGCGATTTGCTGCTCAACGATGACCTCGTAACCTTTTGTGCACAGCCAGCGGTAGAGCATTTCATGTGTTGTCAGTGCAGTGGGGTGCCGTGGGTGTCCCACAATGCCAATACACTTGAAATGATTATTCATTTTTCCGAGGTCCTTGTTGCGAAGATTGATGACAATGTGAGTGCTTCCCTTGAAACCCTGAAACTGATCCCCATAATAAGCGAAGTTAGCGAGATGAATGCGAAAAAAACGCGGAGAAATTCATGAGTAGTAAAGAACAGAAAACGCCTGAGGGGCAAGCCCCGGAAGAAATTATCATGGATCAGCACGAAGAGATTGAGGCAGTTGAGCCAGACGCTTCTGCTGAGCAGGTGGATCCGCGCGATGAAAAAATTGCGAATCTCGAAGCTCAGCTGGCTGAAGCCCAGACTCGTGAACGTGACGGCATTTTGCGCGTAAAAGCCGAAATGGAAAACCTGCGTCGTCGTACTGAACTGGATATTGAAAAAGCCCACAAATTCGCGCTGGAGAAATTCATCAACGAATTGCTGCCGGTGATTGATAGCCTGGATCGTGCGCTGGAAGTGGCTGATAAAGCTAACCCGGATATGTCCGCGATGGTTGAAGGTATTGAGCTGACGCTGAAGTCGATGCTGGATGTTGTGCGTAAGTTTGGCGTTGAAGTGATCGCCGAAACTAACGTCCCGCTGGACCCGAATGTGCATCAGGCCATCGCAATGGTGGAATCTGATGACGTTGCGCCAGGTAACGTACTGGGCATTATGCAGAAGGGTTATACGCTGAACGGTCGTACAATTCGTGCGGCGATGGTGACTGTAGCGAAGGCAAAAGCTTAATTTCTGTTTTCGTAATAAATAACGGCCCAGCATGCGAATGCCGGGCCGTTTTTTTACTCCGCCACACTCTCGCGCAGCGGTTTTACAGGAAAAACTTTTACCTGCTTAATCATATTGTCCTGTACGTCGAGAATATCGATATCGTACTCGCCAATACGCACGCGGGTGCCTGCGACAGGGATCTCTTCCAGTGCCTCAAGAATGACGCCATTAACCGTGCGGGCATCATCTTCCGGTAGATGCCAGTTAAAGGCTTTGTTGATTTCCCGCACGTTGGCGGTGCCATCGATAATCACCGAACCGTCGTTTTGCGGAGTGACTTCTTCGGCAAGTGTTGGCGACATCGACGTGGTGAAATCACCAACTATCTCTTCCAGAATATCTTCAACCGTCACCAGCCCTTGAATGTCTCCATACTCGTTGACGACCAGGCCGACTTTCTTTTTGTTGCGCTGAAACTTCACCAACTGCGTGCTGAGGGGCGTACCTTCCGGGACAAAATAGATCTCGTCCGCGGCGCGCAGCATGGTTTCTTTGGTGAACTCTTTTTTCTCCGACATCAACCGCCAGGCTTCACGTACTCGCAGCATACTGATGGCGTCGTCCAGCGAATCACGGTAGAGCACGATGCGCCCGTGAGGTGAGTGGGATAGTTGGCGCAGAATCGATTTCCAGTCATCGTTGATATCAATACCGATAATTTCACTGCGCGGCACCATGATGTCATCAACGGTCATCTTTTCCAGATCGAGCACCGACAGCAGCATATCCTGATTGCGACGGGAAATTTGTGAGCGCGATTCGTGCACGATAGTGCGCAACTCTTCTTTGCTCAAAGAGCCGCTAACCACGATATCGGTTTTGATACCCATCATGCGCATCAGCATACGGGTGATAGCATTCAGCAACCAGACCAGCGGCATCATCAAAATTTGCAGCGGAGCCAGCAGAAAACTACTCGGATAAGCGACTTTTTCCGGGTACAGCGCGGCAATGGTTTTCGGCAATACCTCAGCAAAAACCAGTACGACAAAAGTCAGCACACCAGTCGCAATTGCCACGCCCGCATCGCCGTACAAACGCATCCCAACAATAGTGCCGAGCGCGGAGGCAAGAATATTGACCAGGTTATTGCCGATTAACACCAGGCTAATCAGGCGGTCTGGCTTACGCAGCAATTTTTCGACGCGTTTGGCCGAGCGATTACCCTGTTTCGCCATATGTCGCAGACGATAGCGGTTGAGGGTCATCATTCCGGTTTCGGACCCGGAAAAATAGGCTGAAATGACCACCATGATGATCAGAATAATGATCAACGTAGTAGTAGAAATGTGTTCCAGGGGAAACTCCTTTTCTGGGTTTAGCTGATTAACTGCTGGACAATTCGACTGCCGAAGTAGGCCAGTGTCAGAATGACTGCACCCGCAACGTTAAACCAGACGACGCGGCGTCCACGCCATCCTTCATGATAATGTCCCCACAGCAGCACAATATAGACAAACCACGCCACGATAGAGAGCACAGCCTTGTCGATATTTTCCATGCTAAATAAGTTGTGCATGTAGAACAGGCCAGTGCAAAGCGTGAGCGTTAGCAGCACCACGCCAATCTGCGTGATGTGGAACATTTTACGCTCGATACTCATCAATGGCGGCATTTCCTGGTTAAACGCCAGTTTCTTGTTCTTCAGTTGGTAATCAATCCACGCCAGTTGCAGCGCGTACAGGGCGGCGATAATTAGCGTGGCATAGGAAAAGAGCGATAAGCCAATGTGCACCAGCATCCCAGGCGTTGCTTCCAGATGGGTGATGTATTCATTGGGCATGAAGGTCGCCAGCGCCAGGTTGATAAGCGCAAAGGCATAGACAATGGGTAGCAGCAACCAGCCACGATTGCGAGAAGCCACAATGGTCATTACCGTACAGATCATCAAACTGACCAATGAACCAACGTTCAGCAGGCTGAGGTTTTGTCCGCTATCACCGTCGGGCAGGATGCGGGCTTCCAGAGCGATTGCGTGGCAGACCAGCGCAATGACCGCAGAAATAATAGCCATGCGCCGCCAGCCGCCGTTTTTTTGCAGCAGACCGGGAACAATCAGCGCAAGACTGACGGAGTAGGCGACAAGCGCGAGCAGAGCAAAAACGGGCATAGTAATGTCGACAGTTTGAGCAATAAGAAAGAGAAGCAGTATAGCGTCAGGTGAACGCTGCTCCAACCGTTGCATAACAACAAAGACGCCTTCATGTTATACTGCGGCAAAATACTGATGATGTGTCGCGATTGCGGCCAACCGTTTCCACCCCAGGCGAGAGACAATGTTTGATAATTTAACCGATCGTTTGTCGCGCACGCTGCGCAATATCAGTGGCCGTGGACGCCTCACTGAAGACAACGTAAAAGATACGCTGCGCGAAGTGCGCATGGCGCTGCTGGAGGCGGACGTCGCTCTGCCGGTAGTGCGTGAGTTTATCAATCGCGTAAAAGAGAAAGCGGTTGGTCATGAAGTTAATAAGAGCCTGACGCCGGGGCAGGAGTTCGTCAAAATCGTCCGTAACGAACTGGTTGCGGCGATGGGCGAAGAGAACCAGACCCTGAACCTGGCTGCGCAACCGCCTGCGGTCGTGCTGATGGCAGGCCTGCAAGGTGCCGGTAAAACAACCAGCGTTGGTAAACTCGGTAAGTTCCTGCGCGAGAAGCACAAGAAGAAAGTGCTGGTGGTTTCCGCCGACGTTTATCGCCCGGCGGCAATCAAACAGCTTGAGACGCTGGCAGAGCAGGTGGGCGTTGATTTCTTCCCTTCTGATGTTGGTCAGAAGCCGGTTGATATTGTTAACGCGGCGCTGAAAGAAGCCAAACTGAAATTCTACGACGTGCTGCTGGTGGATACCGCTGGTCGTCTGCACGTTGACGAAGCGATGATGGACGAGATCAAACAAGTCCATGCGTCGATTAATCCGGTTGAAACCCTGTTTGTGGTTGACGCCATGACCGGTCAGGATGCGGCCAATACGGCAAAAGCATTTAATGAAGCGTTACCGCTTACCGGCGTAGTGTTGACCAAAGTGGACGGCGATGCCCGCGGTGGTGCGGCGCTCTCTATTCGTTACATCACTGGCAAACCGATCAAGTTCCTCGGTGTTGGCGAGAAAACTGAGGCGCTGGAGCCGTTCCATCCGGACCGCATCGCGTCGCGTATTCTCGGCATGGGCGACGTACTGTCACTGATCGAAGATATTGAAAGCAAAGTTGACCGCGCGCAGGCAGAGAAATTAGCCAGCAAGCTGAAAAAAGGCGACGGCTTCGATCTCAACGACTTTCTTGAGCAGCTGCGCCAGATGAAAAATATGGGCGGCATGGCTAGCCTGATGGGCAAGCTGCCGGGCATGGGGCAGATCCCGGATAACGTCAAGTCGCAGATGGACGATAAAGTGCTGGTGCGTATGGAAGCCATCATCAACTCGATGACGATGAAAGAGCGCGCTAAGCCAGAAATCATCAAAGGTTCGCGTAAGCGTCGTATCGCCGCCGGTTGCGGGATGCAGGTACAGGACGTTAACCGCCTTCTGAAGCAGTTCGACGACATGCAGCGCATGATGAAGAAAATGAAGAAGGGCGGAATGGCGAAGATGATGAGAAGCATGAAGGGGATGATGCCGCCGGGATTTCCTGGTCGCTAATCGGCCTGGCTTGTTTGTCATTTTGGCACCGGGGTGTGCTCGTCATCCTCACGTACTGCGTGTACGCTCCGGTGACTGCGCGCACTCCGGCACCAAACTGGCTGCACCGCCGACGGCCTTTTACAGCAGAGTTAGCAACTGTTGATTGCAATTTCCGCAAAAATGAGTAAAATTTTCGGGCTTTTAATATGACACCGGACTCCGTTCCTCGATGGGGTCCGGTTGTTTTATTCACACAAGAGGATGTTATGGTAACTATTCGTTTAGCACGTCACGGCGCTAAAAAGCGTCCGTTCTACCAGGTTGTTGTCGCTGACAGCCGTAATGCACGCAACGGTCGCTTCATCGAGCGCGTTGGTTTCTTCAACCCAATCGCTAGCGAAAAAGAAGAAGGCACTCGCCTGGATCTGGATCGCATCGCTCACTGGGTTGGCCAGGGCGCAACTATTTCTGATCGCGTTGCTGCGCTGATCAAAGAAGTAAACAAAGCAGCTTAATCTGTCACGGTGGTCATGATGAGCAAACAACTCACCGCGCAAGCACCTGTTGATCCCATCGTTTTGGGAAAAATGGGTTCGTCTTACGGTATTCGTGGGTGGCTCAGAGTGTTTTCTTCCACCGAAGACGCCGAAAGCATTTTTGACTATCAGCCCTGGTTTATCCAGAAGGCGGGTCAGTGGCAGCAAGTCCAGCTGGAAAGCTGGAAGCACCACAATCAGGACATGATCATCAAGCTGAAAGGCGTTGACGATCGTGATGCGGCGAACCTGCTGACGAATTGTGAAATTGTCGTGGATTCATCGCAGCTGCCTCAGCTTGAAGAGGGGGACTACTACTGGAAAGACCTGATGGGCTGCCAGGTAGTAACCACTGAAGGCTACGATCTCGGTAAAGTCGTCGATATGATGGAAACCGGATCTAATGACGTTCTCGTCATTAAGGCAAACCTGAAAGATGCGTTTGGTATCAAGGAACGTCTCGTACCGTTCCTCGATGGGCAGGTTATCAAGAAAGTCGATCTCACTACTCGTTCAATCGAAGTAGATTGGGATCCTGGTTTTTAAACCACCGGATAAACGGTAAAAGACGGCGCTATGTGGATTGGCATAATTAGCCTGTTTCCTGAAATGTTCCGCGCAATTACCGATTACGGGGTAACTGGCCGGGCAGTTAAAAATGGCCTGCTGAGCATCCAGAGCTGGAGTCCTCGCGACTTCACGCATGACCGGCACCGTACCGTGGACGATCGTCCTTACGGCGGCGGACCGGGGATGTTAATGATGGTGCAACCTTTGCGGGACGCCATTCATGCAGCAAAAGCCGCGGCGGGTGAAGGCGCAAAGGTGATTTATCTTTCACCACAGGGGCGCAAGCTTGATCAAGCGGGCGTCAGCGAACTGGCAACGAATCAAAAATTGATTCTGGTGTGCGGTCGCTACGAAGGTATAGATGAGCGCGTGATCCAAACCGAAATTGACGAAGAATGGTCAATCGGCGATTACGTTCTCAGTGGTGGTGAGTTACCAGCAATGACGCTGATTGACTCCGTTTCCCGGTTTATTCCGGGAGTACTGGGACATGAAGCCTCAGCAACGGAAGATTCCTTTGCTGAAGGATTGCTGGATTGCCCGCACTATACGCGGCCTGAGGTGTTAGAAGGGATGGAAGTTCCGCCAGTGTTACTGTCGGGCAACCATGCCGAGATACGTCGCTGGCGTTTGAAACAGTCGCTGGGCCGTACCTGGCTTAGAAGACCTGAACTTCTGGAAAACCTGGCTCTGACTGAAGAGCAAGCAAGGTTGCTGGCGGAGTTCAAAAAGGAACACGCACAACAGCAACATAAACATGATGGGATGGCGTAAGCCCCCGAGATATCAGTTTACCCAGGATAAGAGATTAAATTATGAGCAACATTATTAAGCAACTTGAACAAGAGCAGATGAAGCAGGACGTACCTTCCTTCCGTCCGGGTGATACCGTGGAAGTGAAAGTATGGGTTGTTGAAGGTTCCAAAAAACGTCTGCAGGCATTCGAGGGCGTGGTTATCGCTATTCGTAACCGCGGTCTGCACTCTGCATTCACTGTTCGTAAAATTTCCAACGGCGAAGGCGTTGAGCGTGTCTTCCAGACTCACTCTCCGGTAGTTGACAGCATTTCTGTCAAACGTCGTGGTGCTGTTCGTAAAGCTAAACTGTACTACCTGCGTGAGCGTACTGGTAAGGCTGCTCGTATCAAAGAGCGTCTTAACTAAGGTTTCGCTTAAGCGACATCCTGTTAAGAAGGGCTGGCCAATTGGCTGGCCCTTTTTTTATCTGTTTGCTCGTGTTTTAAGGGGTAGTAATCACCACTGCGACGCGGCGGTTCTCGGCGCGGCCCTGGGCGGTCTTGTTACTGGCTATGGGATATTTTTTTCCTAAACCCTGTGTGGTGAGATTGCTGCGCGGAATTTGTCCACCCATAGCCCATGCATCGGCCACGACATTCGCCCGTTTCAATGATAAGCCTTCGTTGTAACTATCTTCACCATAGTTATCGGTGTGTCCATCCATACGGGCATGTGTTAGCCCTGTCGAGGCCAATTTGGCTGCCATGGTTTGGATCTGTTGCTGGCTTTCCGGGAGCAATTTGTAGTCATTTTTTGCGAACAGAATGGCATCTGATAAGCCCAGCGACCAGTCGCCGGCGGATTCAGTAAATCCATAAGATTGCATAGCGGCGACTTGCTCAGGAGTAAACTTTCCCTGAGGGGACTGGCAGCCAGTCAGTATTAGTGAGGTGAAAATCAGGGGTGCTACCAGGTGCTTTATCATATCGATATATCCTTGTTATCTCACCAGCTTTTCGGCACGCTGGTGTTTGGCCTGATACATATTGTGATCGGCAAGCTCTTGTAATTTTTCCGCAGAGGCGTGCTCAATGGTCATCGCGTAACCAATGCTTAATGTCATGGTGGTCTGATGGCCATTATGAAGATCAAACGGGAGATTAAAGATTTGTGTCAGTGCTGAGCATATCTGCTGCACTTCAGATTCCGACTGTACATCATAGAGCACCATCGCGAATTCATCGCCGCCCAGGCGGTATGCTTTATGTCGCAGCCCGCCAAATTCAGCTAACCGTTTTGCTACCTCAATCAAGACACGATCGCCCGTCGCATGACCCCAGGTATCATTGATATATTTGAAATTATCGCCATCAAGAAATAGTAACGCCGACGTTTTTCGGGCATCGGAATTGTTCATCAACGTATTGATACCGCTACGAAACGCTGCGCGGTTAGCCAGCCCGGTTAATGGGTCATGTAGCGCGGTACGCAGAAGCTGCGCATTTTTGGCCTGTAAACGAAGCTGCCACTCTTCCATTTCATCCAGCAGACTGTTGAAGTCGAGAGCGAAGCGGTGAAACTCTGCGATACGTTCTTCCGAAACTCGTCGGGAAAAATTGCGGTTGGAACGCACATCATGTACGACATCGGTGATGTTTTTTAACGCTTCAACCAGACCATTGTGCAAATGGCGGGTGAGGGTAATTGCGATGCCTGATGCCAGCAGAATGCAGGCGGTCAGGACAGCGAGCGAAAACCAGATGAAATGGCTGATTGAACTGTCGCGAGCGGTTAAGCGAACTTCGCCAATGGTTTCACCATTGTGACGAATCGGCTGAACGATGGGGGCAGGGAAGAGCCAGTGGCTTATGAAATTACTGAAAGTATCGCCTGGATCCTTACGGGTGTAATGCCAGGATGCCAGAATATTTTGCTGCTTATCACGCACTTCTGCAGTTGAAAATTGGCCTTGCTGCCCCAGCGCTGCCAGTGTTTCAGTTGCTGCAGAGCCATCGGCAAAAACGACCGCTGCTTCCAGACTGTAAGTCATTGTTGCTGCTGTCAGTGCCAGGTTTTTTTGCGCGTACTGTTTCAGGGTCAGCACCGAGGTCACGGAAAGCAGCAACCAGATCAGCATCATAGTGATAAATATGCTGGTCATACTGATGTTGCGTAATGCTCTTTTAAACGTGGGGCGCTTATTAAGAGAATTATCGTTATCCATCATTTTTCTTCCGTGCGAGCATCAAGACATCCGGGTTGACCTTTACACCGCTACGCGATAAGGCATCCAGGTTTACGGCAAATCTGACGTCATTATTGTGGATGATCAGACAAAAGGCGCTACCAATAATGCACTCGGTATTTTGTTCGGCAATTAATAATAACGCCTTTGACGGATATTGTTCGGTTAATTCCATCTGGAATGTCGGTGACTCGTTGCCAAAATAAAAACCATTGCAGCCTGAAATCATCGCCTCTTGTTGAGTGTGAATGATGACAGGCAGATAAGGCAAAGATGTCGTACCATTCTCTTGTAGGGCGTTACTAAAATGTGAAGATGAAAAGATACATAACTTTGGTGGCCCTGATAGCGCAGGCCAGCGGGTGTAACTGACAATACCGGAAACCATCATACGCACGTTTTTCGCAACGTCAGAAGGTTCCTGAGCGAGTATTGGTGCTCCCGTCAGCAGGAGAATCAGCAGTAAGAACAGTCGGTGAGAAAAACGCATTCAGGGATCCTCACCATCTTCGCTCGAAATGCATCGATATTTTTTCAGAATGCTCATTAAAATATCATTCTTTCATGCGGTCGTCATCAATGTGAGAAATAAAACACAATGAGTAGAATCTCATGTTTAATTTATTTGTGGGGGGTTAATTAATTTAATCGTATTGTGCTGGCATTTTCATCAGCCCCTTTTTGCCATACTTCATGCAGTTGACTGGCATTTTCAACATTGTTGCAGCTGGCAGGAAAGCTTTTACCGGAAAGGCCCCGGGCATAAGTAAAATCGGTCTGGCAAGTTTTCTTTTGTCCTTCGGCATATCCTTTAAGGTATAGACCGCGATCCGCCTGTGAATCGCTAAATGCATCGTCATCTTTTATGGCGCTGGCCGATATCGCATCTTCCATACCGACATCATACCAGTCGGTGCTGGTCAAGGTTGGCGCGTGAGTATAAGGATCAATCTGACATCCGCTAACCAGTAAAGCCAACAAGGGGGCGATAAACTTTTTCATCATTTCTTTCTCCTTTTTCAAAGCATAGCGGATTGTTTTTAAAGGAGGTGTAAATTTATTTGTACGAAATAAGCATCAAAAGCGCGAGTAAATTGTTTCTGTAAAGAAAAATGTACGAAATATGGATTGAAAACTTTACTTTATGTGTTATCGTTACGTCATCCTCGCTGAGGATCAACTATCGCAAACGAGCATAAACAGGATCGCCATCATGCAAAAAGACGCGCTGAATAACGTACATATTACCGACGAACAGGTTTTAATGACTCCGGAACAACTGAAGGCCGCTTTTCCATTGAGCCTGCAACAAGAAGCCCAGATTGCTGACTCGCGTAAAACCATTTCAGATATTATCGCCGGGCGCGATCCTCGTCTGTTGGTAGTATGTGGTCCTTGTTCCATTCATGATCCGGAAACTGCTCTGGAATATGCTCGTCGATTTAAAGCCCTTGCCGCAGAGGTCAGCGATAGCCTCTATCTGGTAATGCGCGTCTATTTTGAAAAACCCCGTACCACTGTCGGCTGGAAAGGGTTAATTAACGATCCCCATATGGATGGCTCTTTTGATGTAGAAGCCGGGCTGCAGATCGCGCGTAAATTGCTGCTTGAGCTGGTGAATATGGGACTGCCACTGGCGACGGAAGCGTTAGATCCAAATAGCCCGCAATACCTGGGCGATCTGTTTAGCTGGTCAGCAATTGGTGCTCGTACAACGGAATCGCAAACTCACCGTGAAATGGCCTCCGGGCTTTCCATGCCGGTTGGTTTTAAAAACGGCACCGACGGCAGTCTGGCAACAGCAATTAACGCTATGCGCGCCGCCGCCCAGCCGCACCGTTTTGTTGGCATTAACCAGGCAGGGCAGGTGGCGTTGCTACAAACTCAGGGGAATCCGGACGGGCATGTGATCCTGCGCGGTGGTAAAGCGCCGAACTATAGCCCTGCGGATGTTGCGCAATGTGAAAAAGAGATGGAACAGGCGGGACTGCGCCCGTCTCTGATGGTAGATTGCAGCCACGGTAATTCCAATAAAGATTATCGCCGTCAGCCTGCGGTGGCAGAGTCCGTGGTTGCTCAGATCAAAGATGGCAATCGCTCGATTATTGGTCTGATGATCGAAAGTAATATCCACGAGGGCAATCAGTCTTCCGAGCAACCGCGCAGTGAAATGAAATACGGTGTATCCGTAACCGATGCCTGCATTAGTTGGGAAATGACCGATGCCTTGCTGCGTGAAATTCATCAGGATCTGAACGGGCAGCTGACGGCTCGCGTGGCTTAAGAGGTTTATTATGGTTGCTGAGTTGACCGCATTACGCGATCAAATTGATGAAGTCGATAAAGCGCTGCTGAATTTATTAGCGAAGCGTCTGGAACTGGTTGCTGAAGTGGGCGAGGTGAAAAGCCGCTTTGGACTGCCTATTTATGTTCCGGAGCGCGAGGCATCTATGTTGGCCTCGCGTCGTGCAGAGGCGGAAGCTCTGGGTGTACCGCCAGATCTGATTGAGGATGTTTTGCGTCGGGTGATGCGTGAATCTTACTCCAGTGAAAACGACAAAGGATTTAAAACACTTTGTCCGTCACTGCGTCCAGTGGTTATCGTCGGCGGTGGCGGTCAGATGGGACGCCTGTTCGAGAAGATGCTGACACTATCGGGTTATCAGGTGCGGATTCTGGAGCAACATGACTGGGATCGAGCGGCTGATATTGTTGCCGATGCCGGAATGGTGATTGTTAGTGTGCCAATCCACGTTACTGAGCAAGTTATCGGCAAATTACCGCCTTTACCGAAAGATTGTATTCTGGTTGATCTGGCATCGGTGAAAAATGGACCATTACAGGCCATGCTGGCGGCGCACGATGGCCCGGTACTGGGTCTACACCCAATGTTCGGTCCGGACAGCGGTAGCCTGGCAAAGCAAGTTGTGGTCTGGTGTGATGGACGTAAGCCGGAAGCATACCAATGGTTTCTGGAGCAAATTCAGGTCTGGGGCGCTCGGTTGCATCGTATTAGCGCCGTCGAGCACGATCAGAATATGGCGTTTATTCAGGCACTGCGCCACTTTGCTACTTTTGCTTACGGGCTGCACCTGGCAGAAGAAAATGTTCAGCTTGAGCAACTTCTGGCGCTCTCTTCGCCGATTTACCGCCTTGAGCTGGCGATGGTCGGGCGACTGTTCGCTCAGGATCCGCAGCTTTATGCCGACATTATTATGTCGTCAGAGCGTAATCTGGCGTTAATCAAACGTTACTATAAGCGTTTCGGCGAGGCGATTGAGTTGCTGGAGCAGGGCGATAAGCAGGCGTTTATTGACAGTTTCCGCAAGGTGGAGCACTGGTTCGGCGATTACGCACAGCGTTTTCAGAGTGAAAGCCGCGTGTTATTGCGTCAGGCGAATGACAATCGCCAGTAATAATCCAGCGCCGGATGATTCACATCATCCGGCACCTTTTCATCAGGTTGGATCAACAGGCACTACGTTCTCACTTGGGTAACAGCCCAATACCTTCATTGAACGGGTGATTTCCCCTAACTCTTTCAATGCTTTTTGCATTTCCGCTGATTCAAGATTGGCCTGAATATCCAGATAAAACATCTCTTCCCACGGATTACCGTGAATCGGGCGTGACTCCAGACGGGTCATAATCAGATTGTGGTTGCGCAGTACCAGCAACGCTTCAACCAGCGCACCAGCTTGTTGCCCGGTCGCCATTAACAACGTCGTTTTCGCTGGAACCTGGTCAGACACGTTAATGGCTTTACGTGCCAACACCACAAATCGGGTGAAGTTTTGTCGCTGATTCGCTTCAATACGCTCCAGTACCTGCAAACCGTACAAAGTGCCGCCAGCTTCGCTTCCCAACGCAGCAACATGCGGTGATTTTGCCTGTGCAACCTTTTCCATTGCCGCAGACGTACTTTCGGTATATTCAATCTTCCAGTGCGGATAACGATTAAGGAATTTGCTGCATTGCTGGAATGGCTGCGGATGGCTGTAGACCGTATTGATGGTGGATAAATCAGTAGTGCCGGAGACCAACAAACAATGGTCGATAGTTAACGTCATCTCGCCAACAATCGACAAACTGGTATGTTGCAGCAGATCGTAAACGTCATTTATGGCACCGGAGCTGGTATTTTCAATCGGTACGACGGCATAGTCGGCCTGGCCGGTTTCCACCTGATTAAAAATATCGGCAAATTTGGCGCAGCCACTTTCAATGAATTGCTCAAAGTGACGGGCAGCATACTGGCGCGCCGCAAGATGGGAATAAGAACCTTTGGGGCCGAGAAAAGCGATGCGTGCTGAGTGCGGATTAATTTTATTGAGATGTTGCTGGAGCAACGCCTGCTGAGTTAATACGGAATCTTCAATAATGAGCTGGAACAGGCGAGTAATGTAATGGGCGTCCAGATGGTGCGCTTTACCGAGCGTAATTAATCTTTCCAGTAAATCGCGTTCACGATCAATATCACGTACCGGGCGATGCGAGAGCAATTTGGCTTTTCCCACCTCGACGGCCAGTTCGCGCCGCTCTGCCAGTAATGCTAATAATTTTTCATCCAGCGCGCTGATTTTCTCTCGCAGCGCCAGTAATGGATTTTCCGATGTCATAGTGTTGCCTTTTTGTTATCAATAAAAAAGGCCCCCCGATTTGGGAGGCCTTATTGTTCGTCTTCGCATTCTGTTTCACACGACGAAACGCCTCCCATTCAGGGGAAGGTAAAAAAGAATGCGAAGAAAAACGGTGTGTGTTTCATGTTTGTTTCCTTAAGTGACTTCAGTACAGTACCCGTACTGTTTTCACGCTGTCAACAAAAAACGCGCCCGAAGGCGCGTTGGCGATACACTCAATATAAAGGACTACTCTTCTTCAACTTCTTCGACGAAGTTGGCGTCTTTCACCGATGTTGCGGCACGACGTGCTTCGCCTTTGTGCTGCAGTTTATTGAGCTGCCGTTCCAGCTTGTTGATCAATTCGTTAATTGCGGTGTACATATCTTCATGTTTACCACTGGCAACCAGAACGCCGTTAGGTGTATTGATTGTGGCGTCAGCAACAAACCCTTGTGGCTCTTTGGACAGAATGATATGTGGATTAATCAGATGTGTTTGCCATTTTTCCAGTTTGGCGAGACGGTCTGCGACATGTTGGCGGATGGCCGGAGTAATTTCCATTTGTTTGCTGGTAATGTTCATTGTCATAAATTTTACCTCTTGTCTTCCCGTCTTGGTGAATTCAGCATACCGTTCCTGATGTCAAAATGTGTGATGGAAATCTCATAATTTTGTCACTTTTTGTCAACGAATCTTTTTTGTGAGAAATCGCAGGAAGAGGTGTTTTTTTACTTGAGGAATATCTCAAAGCGAGCCATATTTGATGAGATCGATAGTGACTAAATCGCTTCAGTTTCACAACTAACAGAATAAAAAAACGGCAGCTCAAGGGCTGCCGTTTTGTGTTTCAGGTTTTTGTTATGTATTGCTGCTGTTTGCAGCGATGATTTTCGCTACTTTTTCAGCTTGCGCATTCATCTGCATCTGACGGTATGCATTTTCCATCAGCGGCAGCGCATCACGCGTAGCCTGGGTATCCGGGTAGTCGCGCAACATGCCTTCTACGCGGTTAACGACGGCAACCCATGCACCACGTTCTGTATAATACTCGGCAACGGAGTATTCATATTTCGCCAGACGATCTTTCAGGAATACCAGACGTTTGGTGGCATCGGTGGTGTACTGACTGTTCGGATAGCCGCGCACCAGTTTGGAAAAGTCACTAAACGCAGCTCGTGCATGTTGAGGATCGCGATCGCTACGATCGACGCCAAAGAACCCTTGCAGCGCACTGTCATCCAGCGCCATATTGGTCAGGCCACGCATGTACATGACATAATCGATATTCGGATGGGTCGGGTTAAGGCGAATAAAACGATCGATGGCAGCCTGTGCTAACGGCAAATCGGCGTTTTTATAGTAGGCATAGATGAGATCCAGCTGCACCTGCTGCGAATACGGACCAAACGGATAGCGATTATCTAACGCTTCCAGTTGCGTTATTGCCTGTCTCCAGTTACCGTCCTGCAGCTTTTGTTGTGCAGTCGCGTAAATTTCATTTGGCGGATTATCAGGTACTTCTTCCTTTGACCCCGAGCAACCCGCCAAAAACAGGCTTAGTGTGGCGGCTGCCACCAGATATTTCATGCGCGTCATGACGTTTTGACTTTCCTCAAAATGTAATACGGGAGATTCTCTGTTCCTGCTCCCGGTTAAGACCAGCTACAATAGCACACTATATTAAACGGCAAAGCCGTAAAACCCCAACGATAAACGAAGAAGCAGTATATATGGCACAACGAGTACAGCTCACTGCAACGGTGTCCGAAAACCAACTCGGTCAACGCTTAGATCAGGCTTTGGCCGAAATGTTCCCGGATTATTCACGTTCGCGGATAAAAGAATGGATCCTCGACCAGCGCGTGCTGGTTAACGGCAAAGTTTGTGATAAGCCGAAAGAAAAAGTATTGGGTGGCGAGCAGGTGGCCATCAACGCTGAGATTGAAGAAGAAGCGCGTTTTGAACCGCAGGATATCCCGCTGGATATCGTCTATGAAGATGAAGATATCATCGTCATTAATAAACCACGCGACCTGGTGGTACATCCTGGCGCGGGTAACCCGGATGGTACGGTACTGAATGCGTTACTTCATTACTATCCGCCCATTGCCGATGTACCGCGTGCGGGCATCGTCCATCGTCTGGATAAAGACACCACCGGCCTGATGGTTGTGGCAAAAACCGTTCCGGCTCAGACGCGTTTAGTCGAATCTTTGCAACGGCGTGAAATTACTCGTGAGTATGAAGCGGTGGCAATTGGTCATATGACCGCTGGCGGTACAGTAGATGAACCAATCAGCCGCCACCCGACCAAACGTACTCACATGGCGGTGCATCCCATGGGCAAACCGGCGGTCACTCACTATCGCATCATGGAACACTTCCGTGTGCACACGCGTCTGCGGTTGCGTCTGGAAACTGGACGTACGCACCAGATCCGCGTGCATATGGCCCATATCACTCATCCGCTGGTGGGCGATCCGGTTTATGGTGGCCGTCCGCGTCCGCCAAAAGGTGCTTCGGAAGCGTTTATCTCCACGCTGCGTAAGTTTGACCGCCAGGCGCTTCATGCAACCATGCTGCGTCTTTATCACCCAATCTCCGGCATCGAAATGGAATGGCATGCGCCTATTCCACAAGATATGGTGGAGCTGATTGAGGTGATGCGCGCCGATTTCGAAGAGCATAAAGATGAAGTGGACTGGTTATGAGTAAGCTGATTGTCCCGCAGTGGCCCCTGCCAAAAGGTGTTGCGGCCTGTAGCTCTACTCGTATCGGCGGCGTGAGCTTGCCCCCGTATGACTCGCTCAACCTCGGTGCTCATTGTGGCGATAACCCGGATCACGTTGAGGAGAATCGCAAGCGACTTTTTGCTGCGGGCAATTTGCCTTCAAAACCGGTCTGGCTTGAGCAGGTACACGGCAGAGATGTGCTTAAGCTTACTGGCGAACCTTATGCCTCAAAACGAGCAGATGCCTCTTATAGCAACACGCCGGGCACGGTTTGCGCAGTGATGACTGCCGACTGCCTCCCCGTGCTGTTTTGCAATCGAGCGGGAACGGAAGTCGCCGCCGCTCATGCTGGCTGGCGTGGACTGTGCGCTGGCGTGTTGGAGGAGACGGTTTCCTGTTTTGCTGATAATCCGGAAAATATTCTCGCCTGGTTAGGGCCGGCAATTGGTCCACGCGCGTTTGAAGTGGGGGCGGAGGTTCGCGAGGCGTTTATGGCAGTAGACGCCAAAGCGAGTACAGCTTTCATTCAGCATGGTGATAAGTATCTGGCGGATATTTCTCTCCTTGCCCGGCAGCGTCTGGCGAACGTCGGTGTCGAACAAATTTTCGGCGGCAACCGTTGTACATATACGGAAAATGAGACTTTCTTCTCTTATCGTCGCGACAAGACCACCGGTCGTATGGCAAGTTTCATTTGGCTGATATAACCTAAAGAATCAAGACGATCCGGTACGCGTGATTTTCTTTTCACATTAATCTGGTCAATAACCTTGAATAATTGAGGGATGACCTCATTTAATCTCCAGTAGCAACTTTGATCCGTTATGGGAGGAGTTATGCGTCTGGATCGTCTTACTAATAAATTCCAGCTTGCTCTTGCCGATGCCCAATCACTTGCACTCGGGCACGACAACCAATTCATCGAACCACTTCATTTAATGAGCGCCCTGCTGAATCAGGAAGGGGGTTCGGTTAGTCCTTTATTAACATCCGCTGGCATAAATGCTGGCCAGTTGCGCACAGATATCAATCAGGCATTAAATCGTTTACCGCAGGTTGAAGGTACTGGTGGTGATGTCCAGCCATCACAAGATCTGGTGCGCGTTCTTAATCTTTGCGACAAGCTGGCGCAAAAACGTGGTGATAACTTTATCTCGTCAGAACTGTTCGTTCTGGCGGCACTTGAGTCTCGCGGCACGCTGGCCGACATCCTGAAAGCAGCAGGGGCGACCACCGCCAACATTACTCAAGCGATTGAACAAATGCGTGGAGGTGAAAGCGTGAACGATCAAGGTGCTGAAGACCAACGTCAGGCTTTGAAAAAATATACCATCGACCTTACCGAACGAGCCGAACAGGGCAAACTCGATCCGGTGATTGGTCGTGATGAAGAAATTCGCCGTACCATTCAGGTGCTGCAACGTCGTACTAAAAATAACCCAGTACTGATTGGTGAACCCGGCGTCGGTAAAACTGCCATCGTTGAAGGTCTGGCGCAGCGTATTATCAACGGCGAAGTGCCGGAAGGGTTGAAAGGCCGCCGCGTACTGGCGCTGGATATGGGCGCGCTGGTGGCTGGGGCGAAATATCGCGGTGAGTTTGAAGAACGTTTAAAAGGCGTACTTAACGATCTTGCTAAACAGGAAGGCAACGTCATCCTGTTTATCGACGAATTACATACCATGGTCGGCGCGGGTAAAGCCGATGGCGCAATGGACGCCGGAAACATGCTGAAACCGGCGCTGGCGCGTGGTGAATTGCACTGCGTAGGTGCCACGACGCTTGACGAATATCGCCAGTACATCGAAAAAGATGCTGCGCTGGAACGTCGTTTCCAGAAAGTGTTTGTTGCCGAGCCTTCTGTTGAAGATACCATTGCGATTCTGCGTGGCCTGAAAGAACGTTACGAATTGCACCACCATGTGCAAATTACTGACCCGGCAATTGTTGCAGCGGCGACGTTGTCTCATCGCTACATTGCTGACCGTCAGCTGCCTGATAAAGCCATCGACCTGATCGATGAAGCAGCATCCAGCATTCGTATGCAGATTGACTCAAAACCAGAAGAACTCGACCGACTCGATCGTCGTATCATCCAGCTCAAACTGGAACAACAGGCGTTAATGAAAGAGTCTGATGAAGCCAGTAAAAAACGCCTGGATATGCTCAACGAAGAACTGAGCGACAAAGAACGTCAGTACTCCGAGTTAGAAGAAGAGTGGAAAGCAGAGAAAGCATCGCTTTCTGGTACGCAGACCATTAAAGCGGAACTGGAACAGGCGAAAATCGCTATTGAACAGGCTCGCCGTGTGGGTGACCTGGCGCGGATGTCTGAACTGCAATACGGCAAAATCCCGGAACTGGAAAAGCAACTGGAAGCCGCAACGCAGCTCGAAGGCAAAACTATGCGTCTGTTGCGTAATAAAGTGACCGATGCCGAAATTGCTGAAGTGCTGGCGCGTTGGACGGGGATTCCGGTTTCTCGCATGATGGAAAGCGAGCGCGAAAAACTGCTGCGTATGGAGCAAGAACTGCACCATCGCGTTATTGGTCAGAACGAAGCGGTTGATGCGGTATCTAACGCTATTCGTCGTAGCCGTGCGGGGCTGGCGGATCCAAATCGCCCGATTGGTTCATTCCTGTTCCTCGGCCCAACGGGTGTGGGGAAAACTGAGCTTTGTAAGGCGCTGGCGAACTTTATGTTTGATAGCGACGAGGCGATGGTCCGTATCGATATGTCCGAGTTTATGGAGAAACATTCGGTGTCTCGTCTGGTTGGTGCGCCTCCGGGATATGTTGGTTATGAAGAAGGTGGCTACCTGACCGAAGCTGTGCGTCGTCGTCCGTATTCCGTTATCCTGCTGGATGAAGTGGAAAAAGCGCATCCGGATGTCTTCAACATTCTGTTGCAGGTACTGGATGATGGGCGTCTGACTGACGGGCAGGGGAGAACGGTCGACTTCCGTAATACGGTCGTCATTATGACCTCTAACCTCGGTTCCGATCTGATTCAGGAACGCTTCGGTGAACTGGATTATGCGCACATGAAAGAGCTGGTGCTCGGTGTGGTTAGCCATAACTTCCGTCCGGAATTCATTAACCGTATCGATGAAGTGGTGGTCTTCCATCCGCTGGGTGAACAGCACATTGCGTCGATTGCGCAGATTCAGTTGAAACGTCTGTATAAACGTCTGGAAGAACGTGGTTATGAAATCCACATTTCTGACGAGGCGCTGAAACTGCTGAGCGAGAACGGTTACGATCCGGTCTATGGCGCACGTCCTCTGAAACGTGCAATTCAGCAGCAGATTGAAAACCCGCTGGCACAGCAAATACTGTCTGGTGAATTGGTTCCGGGTAAAGTGATTCGCCTGGAAGTTAATGAAGACCGGATTGTCGCCGTCCAGTAAATGATAAAACGAGCCCTTCGGGGCTCGTTTTTGTCTATAAGTTAGACGGAAAAGACTATATTTAAGATGTTTTGCCTGAAAAATGAGCGAACGATAAAGTTTTTATATTTTTCGCTTGTCAGGCCGGAATAACTCCCTATAATGCGCCACCACTGACACGGAACAACGGCAAGCACGCCGCCGGGTCAGCGAGGTTCTCCTGAGAATCTCAACAGAGAAAAGCAAAAAATGCTTGACTCTGTAGCGGGGAAGCGTATTATGCACACCCCGCGCCGCTGAGAAAAAGCGAAGCGGCACTGCTCTTTAACAATTTATCAGACAATCTGTGTGGGCACTCGAAGATACGGATTCTTAACGTCGCAAG
>NZ_JBJQJI010000009.1:0-150717 GCF_046487485.1 Escherichia sp. WS1368 | reverse complement strand
GAACAGGCCACGCCGGTGGGGGCACCAATACGTACCCCGGCAGAACCCTGAACAATGCTACCGCCATACTGCGTCATGTCGCCCTGACGCGCCGCCGGTTTTCCGCTCATCGTAAAATCCTTTTCTATTATTTTAATGACAGTATCTTCATACGAAAAAGCGAAGAAAAACTTGTGGTCACAATGAATTGAAGGTTTTTAGGAATATATTTAGAACGTTACAAAAGAGAAGGTTCGGATAGGGTATTTAGAGAGGAATCAGGTGTGCTAGTGGCCCTTTGTTGATCGTTCACCAAAGGACCCAATAATAGGCTTAATCTTCCTTCGGCAAGCACTGCAAATGCCCGTGCCGCACGCCGCGCTGGGCGATAACGTCATCGGCAAAATGCTGCACGTCACCCATGTCACCTTTCAACACGGCGATTTCCAGACAGTCGTCGTGATTGATGTGGACATGTAGCGTCGCGACGGAGAGATCGTGGTGATGGTGCTGGGTGGAGACAATACGGCTGGCTAAGTCGCGTTTTTCGTGTTCATACACATACGACAGCACCGCGAAACCTTGTGTGCCGTGCTGCTGAGTGGCCTCTTGCGCCAGGGCGCTACGCAGAATATCGCGGATAGCTTCGGAACGGTTGTTATAGCCACGACGCTGGCTCAGGCTGTCCAGCGTCTCCAGTAAATCGTCATCAAGCGTGATGGTAACTCGTTGCATAGACTTAAACCTTTTCTGTGGCGCGACGGCGCACGGGGTATGCGGGTAATACCGCGTTTTGTAGCACACGTCCGGCGTCAGAGGAAAAGGTTAATTTATCTCCCACCACCTGGGTTTCGACGATTTGCCCGTTGTCCATCACCATCACTCGCTGGCAAAAGCGTTCCACCAGGCGTAAGTCATGAGTGATGAACAGGCAGGCAGTGCCAAACTGTTGTTGTAGCTTTTTCAGCAGGCGAATGACGCCCGCCTGTAACACGAGATCAAGGTTAGAAACGGCTTCATCCAGAATCAGCAGTTTCGGTTCGACCGCCAACGCGCGTGCCAGGCAGACGCGCTGGAGCTGGCCGCCGCTTAACTGCGGTGGGCGCTTGTCGAGCACGCTGTCATCGAGATCGACCGCCTTCAGCATTTCGCTGGCGCGCGCCAGTTGTTCGGCTTTTTTCAGCGATAGCAGGTGGCGCATCGGTTCACGCAGGATCTCGCGCACGGTTTTGCGCGGATTCACGGCACTGATGGAGTCCTGAAACACCATCTGAATATCACGGCGGAAGGCTTTACGTTGGGCGCGATTAAGTTTCGCCAGCGATTCGCCGCGCCAGCTAATATTCCCTTGTGAGGGAGACTCTAAGCCTACCAGCAGCCGCGCGAGGGTGCTTTTTCCGCAGCCGCTGCGTCCCAGCAGGGCGACGGTTTCACCGCTTTTCAGGGTCAGGGAAACGTTATTCAGTACCGCCTGATGCTGATGTTTTCCGCTAAATCCACCGTGCGCATAGTGATGTGAAAGGTCGCAGACGTTAAGTAAAGTCATGATGCCAGCTCCATACCGTAGAGGGCGAGATGAGCGGAAACCAGGCTGCGCGTCACCGTATGTTTGGGGGCGTTAAACAGCGTTTCTACATCGCCCTGTTCGACAATTTTACCGTGTGACATCACCGCCACGTCATCCGCCAGACGCGCCACAACGCCCATATCATGGGTGACCAGCAGCATTCCCGGTGCTTGTTTTTGCATAATGCTTTCCAGCAGATCGAGGATGCGCGCCTGTGCTACCACGTCGAGGTCGGTGGTCGGTTCATCGGCGATGATAAACGGCGATTCACACAACACCGCCATCGCAATCATCATGCGCTGCAACATGCCGCCGCTCATCTCGAACGGGTACAGCTTCAACACGCGCGCGGCGTTTTCCAACCCCACCGCTTCTATGGCAGCGGTAAGCGTAGCGTCATCGGCGGGTTTCCCCAGCGCCAGGCAGGTTTCACGCGCGTGGGTGTGCATGGTGTGTAGCGGATTAAAGGCGCTGCGCGGGTTCTGCATGATGGTGGCAATTTTGATGCCGCGCAGGGCACAGGGAGAAACCGGTTTGCCATCGGCTAAAATTTCCCCCGCCGTCTGGCGAACGCCTGCGGGCAGAATGCCCAGCGTCGCGGCGCAGGTCAGTGATTTCCCGCTGCCGCTACCGCCGACTAACGCCAGCACACGCCCGCGTTTAAGGGTTAACGATACGCCGTGCACCAGCGGCTGCGCGGCCTGTAGCGCGATATCGCGCAGTTCAATCTGTTGCGGCATCAGTGTGCGTGCTCCGTCACCAGATGAGGATCCAGATGATCGCGCAGTGCGTCACCCACCAGGTTAAAGGCCATCACGCTGATAAACAGCGCCAGCCCCGGCCAGAACATTTGCAGCGGCTGGGTCCAGATATACTGACGCGCGTCGTTAATCATCACGCCCCATTCGGCGGTCGGCGCGGTCACGCCGAGGCCGAGGAAGGACATCCCCGCGACGTGGAGCATCATATGACCAATATCCAGCGTCGCCAGCACCAGCAGCGAGGGGATCACCGCGCCTGCCAGATGATCGACAAACACCCGCACATGGCCCGCGCCGGAAAGCCGTGACGCCAGCACAAACTCGCGCTGGCGTAGCGAAATCACCAGGCTGCGCACCATGCGCGCATACCACGCCCAGTGCGACAGGGCGATGGCGATAATCACGTTGGTCAACCCGGTGCCGAGTACGCCGACCATAAAGAACGACAGAATCGACGTCGGGAAGGTCATAAACATATCCGCGACGCGCATGGTGGCCTGATCAACGCGCCCGCCAATCAGCCCGGCGCTGCCGCCAATAACTAGCCCTAATGTCAGCACCAGCAGCAGGCAGGCCATTACCGAGCCGAGCGACACGCGGGTCGCCGCCATCAGCCGCGAGAAAATATCGCGCCCTAAATGATCGGTACCCAGCCAGTGCTGCGCATCCGGTGAAAGCAGGCGCGACGGCAGATCAATCGCCTGGGGGTCATACGGCAGCCACCACTGGCTGGTGAGCGCAATCAGCGCCAGCAGGGCGATAATGATCAGCGCCAGGCGTACCGACCAGCGGGAAGAGAGGAAAAAGTTCACGCGTGGGCTCCTTCATGACGACGAATGCGCGGATCCAGCGCGGCGTTGAGCAAATCAACAATCAAATTACAGACCACAAAAACCACCACCATCATCAGCGTAAAGCACTGGATCACCGGATAGTCACGGTTAAAAATCGCCGACACCGCATAGCGCCCGACGCCTGGCCAGGCAAAGATGTTTTCGATAATCATCGTCCCGCCAATCAGTTCGCCAATGTGCATCCCCACGGCGGTGATCATCGGCAGCGAGGCATTGCGCAGAATATGGCGGCGTTCGGTCTGTTTGTCGTTCAGGCCGCGTAGCCGCGCCCAGGTGACGTGACGCTGACCGGCGACGTCCAGCATACTGGCGCGCAGTAGCCGTGCATTAATCGCCAGCGACATAAAGGCAATGGAAACCGCAGGCAAAATGATGTGCTGCCAGCCGCCGTAGCCCATCGCGGGTAGCCATTGCAGATATACCGAAAACGCCATCACCAGCAAAAACGCCAGCCAGAAGTTGGGCATCGACACGCCGAGAAACGCGATGAAACGTACGGCGAAATCCGGCAGACGATCGCGATGGCGCGCCGCCCAGATACCGAGCGGCACGGAAGTGAGCAGAATTAATACCAGCGCGGCACCTGCAAGTTCCAGCGTGGCGGGCAGGAAGTTCAGCATATCGTCCAGCACCGGGCGTTGGCTGGCGAATGAGATACCAAAGTCAAGATGCAGCGCCTTCCACAACCAGGTGCCGTACTGGACATACAGCGGCTGATCCAGCCCCAGCATGGTGCGTGTAGAGGCCAGCATCTCCGGCGTCGGCGGCAGGTTAGACAGACGCAGATAATCGAGCGCCGGGTCGCCGGTGCCGAGGCGCAGCATCAGAAAAATGATCACCGAGGCGGCGAGCACCATCGGGATCAGCAGCAGAAAGCGGCGTAATACGTAACGCAACATTAAGGTTTCACCGGTTTAATCTGTTCGAACGGAATTTCGGTGGCGATCGGCGCGTAGGGGATGTTACCCAGCTCCGGTTTTGATACCACCATCATTGAGATGTAACTGATAGGCAGATAAACCGCCTCGTCATGCAGACGGGTCAGAATGTCGCGATACAGCGCCTGACGTTGCGTTTCGTCATGGGTTGCCAGCACTTCGCCGATCTCTTTATCAATCAGCGGCTTGTCGGCTAATCCTTGCTGTGCCTGGAAATCAGCGTGCGACGGTACGCGCATTGAACTCAGGAAGGCGTGTGGATCGTATGGCGCGCCCCAGGTGCGATGGAAAATCATGCCAAAACGACCGTCGCGCTGACGAGCATAGATACTGCTCTCTTCTTCGCCAATCAGTGAGACATCTGCGCCAATCTGGCGCATATCAGCCTGAATGATTTCCGCCATCGATTTGCTTAACGCATCGGTGCCGATGAACGACAGTTCAATGCGCAGCGGCTGACCATTTTTCTCGCGGATGTCTTTGCCCGCAGGCAACGTCCAACCGGCTTTTTCCAGCAACGCTTTCGCTTTCTGCGGATCGTACTGGCGCGGTTTCAGGCCGAGGTTGGCATAGGGCACAGAAGGAGCAAACAGGGTGTCGGCGACCTGCTGGGTGCCATACAACGCGTTATCAATCAGCGATTTTTTGTTTACCGCGTAATTAAGAGCTTCACGTACTGCCAGCTCGTTGGTGGGGGCTTTGGCGGTATTGAGCGCCAGCATCACGGTTTCGATCGGCTGTGACAGTTGGGTGTGGTAAGCCGGGTTCTGGCTAAAGCGGGCGAAGGTATCGAGCGGTAATAACCCTTCGTTTCCGTACAGCAGGTCAATATCGCCAGTTTCAAACGCCACCGCGCGGGTAGTCGGGTCCGGGATCACGTTAAAAGTGATCTTCTTAATCGCCGGCTTTTCGCCCCAGTAGTTTTCGTTACGGACGAAGACATCGTACTGATTCAGTTTCGATTCCTGCAAAACCCACGGCCCGGTGCCAATCGGCGCTTTAATTCCGTTCATGGTTTCATGGTTTTTAAACTGCGAGGGGGCGATAAAACGGAAAGGGCGTGGCAGGGCCAGTTCTTGCAGGAAAGGATAGTAGGCGCTTTTCAGGGTGATTTGCAGCTCTGTTTTACTGAGTGCTTTGACATCAACAATCTGGTTTGCCAGCTCCAGCCAGGCGTGACGTTGACGGTTATCGAGCACTGCGCGGAAGTTTTCTGCCGCCGCCTCTGCATCAAACGGTTCGCCGTTGGAGAATTTCACGTCATCACGCAGGGTGAAGGTCCAGGTTTTACCATCTTCAGAATGAGTCCAGCTTTTTGCCAGCCACGGGATCACCGAACCGTCTGCCTGATATTTCACCAATGGTTCATAAACCATGCTCTGGGCGAACATCTGGTTAGGCGTGTAAAGGTGCGGGTTTAGTGGCCCGACATTCACCGGCCAGGCGGTGGTGATTTCATCTGGTGCAGCGGCATGGACGATAAAAGACGCACAAGCCAGCAGCGCAAATAGAGTGCGGCGGAGTGTGGAGAGCATGGTAACCCCAATGGATTAAAATAGATGGCGGAAATAAGTATGACGATTTTAAGTACTCGTCATACTGATAACCTGTTCTGGATCAAAAGATGGACAGTCGGGTGGGCGGATCAGTTAACTGAATCGATCCATTGCACACTGTCGGCGGAGAGCGTAAAGGGGGTAGGGGTGCAGATCGCCAGGCTTAAATTATCAAGCTGGCAATGGCTGACCGACAGTGATGAGTGATAGGTGCTGTCTACGCTGACGATTTGCCAGGCGCTGCCGCCACGTTGTTTAACGATGGCTTCTTTGCGCGTCCAGATGCGCCAGAACATTTCCAGTTGCTGATCGGGATGCACGGCGTCCATCTCAGCGTGTTCCCCGAGGCTGAACACGGCGTTCGCCAGCCAGCGCCAGTTGGCGCGCGGGCGAATTACTTCGATATCGCAGCCGACTTCGCCTTCATCGCTCAACAGCAGGGCGATATCGTCACCGCTATGGCTTAAGTTGAACCATAGCGGCGTTTCCGGCGCGAATGCAGGTTTGCCTTGTTCGCCATAGATGATCTCCGGTAGCGGGGAAAGCGTGTGCGAAAGCAATGCACGCCCCGCCAGCCAGCGTTCACGTCGTGGACCTTGCGGTGCTTGCTCGCGTAAACCCGGTGGCAGAGGAGCTGCGCTTAAGGTCGAAACTTTCCCCAGAACTATCCGATACATATCAGGGCCAACGTTTAATGGAAAATGAAAGTGCGTATCGTAACACTTGTCGCCTCATCCCGGTAACCGACTTTTCGGTCTGCCTGGTCCCAGTAAAATCGCCAGTTTGCTACCGCCTTTGGTGGTTTCCATCCAGATTTTACACACGCTGGTTAATGGCACCGAAAGTAGCATCCCTACCGGGCCGAGCAGCCATCCCCAAATTAACAATGAAAGAAATACCACCATGGTGGACATCCCCAGGCGATGGCCCATCATCCGTGGCTCTAAAATATTGCCGATGACCATATGGACAACTAAAAACAATGCGCCGACCAGAATACATTCGTAAATACCATTAAACAGCAGCACCTGAATCATTGGCGGTACGGCGGAAATTACCGCGCCGATATTGGGCACGTAGTTGAGCAAAAACGCCAGTACTGCCCACATCAGCGCAAACTGTACGCCCATTAGCGCCAGCCCCAGCCAGACGATGACACCTGTCCATAAACTGAGTAACGTCTTTAACGCCAGATAATGCGAAACGCCTTTAAGTGCGCGGTGTAATCCCGCGATGTGAATCTGTGGGTTATTTAGCGCAAAACGCATTTTGTAAGGGACGTGGCGCACTTCAAACAGCATGAAAACTACGGTCATCACCAGCAAAAGCACGCTCGCCATTGCCCCGGAAAGCCCGGTCATTAGCGCCGTGGTGAAGGTAACCACTTTTTCCGAGTCCATCCGCTGCAGTATTCGCTCCGGCGATATATGCAAATTAAGAAAAGGCAACATCTCCTGCAATTTAAAAAGTTTGCGCGTCAGCTCCTTATTAAACTTCGGCAGCATAGATATAAATTCGTTAAACGATGCCGCCAGTACGCCGACCAGCGCGGTTAGTGCGATCAGCATCACCACCACCACAATCGTAATGGCAACGGGGCGTTGTACCCCCCGACGAATAAACCAGGTGACGAGCGGGTTGAGAACGATGGCAAAAAACAGCGCCAGTAATAGCTGCACAATGATATCTGCCGCTGCGTGAATGCCCGCGAGGATCACTACCAGCGAGGCCAGCTTGAGCAGAATGTGCATGCCCGTTTTATCGGGTTGAGGGGTTTCCATTGGGGCTTCCTTGTGACTTTTTGTATTAAGTGTAGCGGGAGTCACGCCAGCAATATTCTGATTCTTACTGCTGATTTTCACGTCAGCACGTGGTAAAAATGAAACACTGTTGTAAAAATGTGGTGATCCTCATGCCCGAACCCGTAGCCGAACCCGCGCTAAACGGATTGCGCCTGAATTTGCGCATTGTCTCCATTGTCATGTTTAACTTCGCCAGCTACCTCACCATCGGGTTGCCGCTCGCTGTATTACCGGGCTATGTCCATGATGTGATGGGCTTTAGCGCTTTCTGGGCAGGATTGGTTATCAGCCTGCAATATTTCGCCACCTTGCTGAGCCGCCCTCATGCCGGACGTTATGCCGATTTGCTGGGACCCAAAAAGATTGTCGTCTTCGGTTTATGCGGCTGCTTTTTGAGCGGTCTGGGATATCTGACGGCAGGATTAACCGCCAGTCTGCCCGTCATCAGCCTGTTATTACTTTGCCTGGGGCGCGTGATCCTTGGGATTGGGCAAAGTTTTGCCGGAACGGGATCGACCCTATGGGGCGTTGGCGTGGTTGGTTCGCTGCATATCGGGCGGGTGATTTCGTGGAACGGCATTGTCACTTATGGGGCGATGGCGATGGGTGCGCCGTTAGGTGTCGTGTTTTATCACTGGGGCGGCTTGCAGGCGTTAGCGTTAATCATTATGGGCGTGGCGCTGGTGGCCATTTTGTTGGCGATCCCGCGTCCGACGGTAAAAGCCAGTAAAGGCAAACCGCTGCCGTTTCGCGCGGTGCTTGGGCGCGTCTGGCTGTACGGCATGGCGCTGGCGTTGGCTTCCGCCGGATTTGGCGTCATCGCCACCTTTATCACGCTGTTTTATGACGCTAAAGGTTGGGACGGTGCGGCTTTCGCGCTGACGCTGTTTAGCTGTGCGTTTGTCGGTACGCGTTTGTTATTCCCTAACGGCATTAACCGTATCGGCGGCTTAAACGTAGCGATGATTTGCTTTAGCGTTGAGATAATCGGCCTGCTACTGGTTGGCGTGGCGACTATGCCGTGGATGGCGAAAATCGGCGTCTTACTCGCGGGGGCAGGGTTTTCGCTGGTGTTCCCGGCATTGGGCGTAGTGGCGGTAAAAGCGGTTCCGCAGCAAAATCAGGGGGCGGCGCTGGCAACTTACACCGTATTTATGGATTTATCGCTTGGCGTGACCGGACCACTGGCTGGGCTGGTGATGAGTTGGGCGGGCGTCCCGGTGATTTATCTGGCGGCGGCGGGACTGGTCGCAATCGCGTTATTACTGACGTGGCGATTAAAAAAACGGCCTCCGGAACACGTCCCTGAGGCCGCCTCATCATCTTAAAACTTACTGAATAACCAGCGTATTAATGATGTTTTCTGCGGTGGTCTGCGCTTTTTGCTGATCGTCAGCTGGCAGAGTAATTTGCATGGTCAGCAGTTGATTACCCACGTTACCCAGAATAACGGAAGAGTACGCCGTCTGGCCTTTCGCGGAGATAATGCTGTCTAACTGCTGCATTTTGTGACCTTTCAGCTCAATGGCTTTATTGGTTACCACTTGCAGCTGCGGATCGCGGCTACGTTGCTGATCTTCCAGACGCTTCGCCAGCACCGCCAGATCTTCTTTCGGATCATCGCCCATGATGACGATGACTGCTTTCTGCCCGGTGGCGTCGGACCAGACATGCATGTTATTGGCCTGCGTTCCCAGCTTACCGCTCTGGTCGGTCATATCCGCTGGCAGCGAGAAACTTAACTTGCCATCAAGCAGGTTGACGGGATTCCCGGTAGCGTTACTTTCCGCGACCGAACCCTGCGCCGTAGCGTTAGTGTCTTTATCATCACAGGCCGCAAGCCCCATAACCAGCAGGCCAATTCCGACATATTTAACCAGATTGCGCATTGACTTCTTCCTTTCGATAAACGGCCATAACGGCTCATTCATCCATCTTATCACAACTCTGATAACGAACCTTTAACTCGCCTGCAAAGCGTTGATTTCGGATTTATCTGCCAGTCTTTTCAACAGCATATTGAGTAATACGCCATACATTGGCAGGAAGAAAACGATACTGATTAACACTTTGAAACAGTAATCGACCAGTGCGATTTCCATCCAGTGTTCAGCCATAAAGGCATCCGGGCTACGCCAGAAGGCAATGAAGAAGAAGGCCAGCGTGTCGCTGACGTTACCGAACAGTGTGGACGCTGTCGGTGCCAGCCACCAGCGGCGACTCTGACGCAGGCGGTTAAAAACGTGCACGTCGAGGATCTGTCCCAGCGCGTAGGCCATGAAACTGGCGGTGGCGATACGGGCGACAAACAGGTTGAAGTGGGCGAGCGCGCCGAATCCTTGCCATGACCCCATATAAAACAGCGATGAGATGACGTAGGAGATCAGCAACGCCGGGATCATCACCGCAAAGATGATACGACGGGCCAGCGGTGCGCCAAAAATACGCACAGTCAGGTCGGTAGCAAGGAAAATAAACGGAAAGCTAAATGCGCCCCAGGTGGTATGGAAACCAAAAATGGAGACGGGAAGCTGAACCAGATAGTTACTGGAGGTGATCACCAGCAGATGAAATAACGATAACCAGAACAACGCCTTATAGCGTTGAGTTTGCGAGAAAACGTTCATATTGTACCTTTTTGATTAACCATTGGGGTGAGGGAACCCAATACGTACGACACGCTATTTTACCTTGATTAAATAACGTTCTTACCCTTTTTTCGAGCCGCCGCATGATACTGCTTTACGTTGACAATGCAATGGTTAATTTTCACGCAATCGTTAACCTGGTTTGCTTACGGACTCACAGGGCGTAAACTAGCGCCGTTTTTTTATGTGATGAGAAGAAAATGACCGATCTCTTTTCCTGCCCTGACCACACACTCGACGCACTTGGCCTGCGCTGCCCGGAACCAGTCATGATGGTGCGCAAAACCGTGCGCAATATGCAGCCAGGTGAAACGTTGCTGATTATTGCTGACGATCCGGCGACGACCCGCGATATTCCTGGGTTTTGTACCTTTATGGAACACGAACTGGTTGCGAAAGAGACGGATGGACTGCCTTATCGTTATTTGATTCGCAAAGGCGGTTGATGGGGAAAGATTGGCTTCGATGCCGCCTTTTCCCCTCACCCTAACCCTCTCCCCAGAGGAGCGAGGGGACCGATCGCGCTCAATGTTGCGATCGGTTTGCCTTATCTCCTGCGCAACAATCTTAACGCATTCGCTGTCACCAGCACCGTCGCACCCGTATCTGCCAGCACCGCCAGCCACAGGCCGGTCATCCCTAACAGTGTGGTGACGAGGAAGATCCCTTTCAGCCCCAGCGCAATAGTGATGTTCTGGCGGATATTGGCGTGAGTGGCGCGTGCCAGTTCAATCATTTGCACCAGGCCGCGCAGGTGGTTATGGGTTAATGCTGCATCGGCGGTTTCCAGCGCCACGTCTGTGCCACTGCCCATTGCAATCCCGATGGCGGCAGCTTTCATCGCTGGCGCGTCGTTAATACCATCACCGACCATCGCCAGCGGCGCATGTTGATTCAGCTCGGTCACCGCTTTGACTTTATCTTCCGGCAACAGGCCCGCTTTAAATTCCAGCCCCAGTTCCCCGGCAATTGCCGCCGCTGCGCGTGGATTATCGCCGGTGAGGATCACCCCTTTGACGCCCAGCGCGTTCAGTTCACTGATGGCAGTTGCAGCATCGGCGCGCAGAGTATCCTGCAATGCAATGATACCCAGCACGTCATTGTTACGTACTACCAGCACTACCGTTTGCCCGGCGCTTTCCAGTTCGTTAATTAAACCAGCAAATGCAACAGCCGGATGTTTTCCGGCAGCGCATATCAACACGCGCTCACCGTTAACCTGCGCTTCAATGCCAGACCCAACCAGCGCCCGCTGTGATTCGGCGGCGGGAATGGCGAGTTCAGCAACCTGTGCTTCGCGTACGATGGCTTGCGCCAGTGGATGCGTCGCGCCTTGCTCGACCGCCGCTGCCAGTGTCAGCAGTTCAGATTCACTAATACCCGTTGCCGGATGAATCGCGGTAACGCGCGGTTTACCGACGGTCAGCGTACCGGTTTTATCAAACGCCACCTGGGTAACACGACCTAGTTGTTCCAGCGCCGCACCGCCTTTAATCAACGCCCCACGACGCGCTGCTGCTGCCAGCCCGGAGGTTATCGCCGCAGGCGTTGAGATAACTAACGCACACGGGCAACCAATCAGCAGCAGCGTCAGCCCTTTATAAATCCACTCTTGCCAGCTGGCGGCAAACAGCAGCGGCGGCACCAGCGTTACCAGCAGGGCGATGGCCATAATCGCTGGCGTGTAAATACGGCTGAAACGGTCGATAAACCTCTCAATGGGGGCGCGACGCTCTTCGGCTTCTTCGATCAGTTTCAGAATCCGGTCAATGGCGCTGGCACCCGGTTCTGACAGCACTTCCAGCGTTACCAGACGGTCTACGCTGGTGGCTCCTGCAGGAACTTTATCGCCCGTCGCGCGCTCCACCGGAATGGATTCTCCGGTCAGGGCGCTTTCATCAAAACTGGCAAACGGTGAGAGCAGTTTACCGTCGGCAGGCAAACGCCCGCCCGCCGCAACTTCAATCACATCGCCAGGGCGCAGGCTGTTAATCGCCACCTCTTCCCGCTCACCGTTACGCAGGCGCGTGGCGGTTTCTGGTTTCAGCGCCATCAACGCGCTAACGCCCTGACGCGCGCGGCTGGCGGCCCAGCCTTCCAGTCGTTCACCAATCAAAAACAGCAGCAACACCATCGCAGCTTCAGCCGTTGCGCCAATAAACAGCGCACCAATAGCAGCTACGCTCATTAACGTTTCAATGGCGAAGTAACTGCCGGATTTGATCAGCCGTAATGCCTGACGAGCAATCGGGTACAGCCCAACCAGCGTGGTCGCGATAAACGCCAGTTGCCCGAACGGATGATTAAACTGCTCCAGACCCCAGCTGATTGCCATCATCACGATTAGCGTAATCAGCGGCAAATTCTCTTTCAGGCGTGATGTTTGCGGTTCGTCGGCGGCCTGTTCATCGCGCAGGGAATAGCCCGCTTTTTGCACCGCAGATTCAACCTGGGCACGGATGTCATTGTCGGCATCGACCACCAGTTTTTCGGTGGCGAACAACACCTGCACCTGATTCACGCCTGCAAGCTGGCGCACGGCATTTTCTACCTTGCGCGCACAGGCGGCGCAGTCCATGCCGCTGACTTTCCAGCTATAGCGGGTGCCGGAGACGTTTTCAGAGAGCGTTGGCGTGCTGGAACATGCGCCGTCGCAGCAACAGTTGTTGGCGTTCTGTGCCGTGGTTAGCGGTTTGAACGCAGCAAAGTGAGGGGCTTTCTTGCCGTGATTGTCAGGAGTCGACATGGCATCCTCCGGTTAAGTTTTTTCTCATTAACCGAAGGATACACTCTGGAGTCGACTCCAGAGTCAAGTTTTATCAGAGATACAGCGAGCGGACGATCAGGAAGTGACCGGCAAAGTAGCAGGCCGCAGCAATCGCGTTATCCGCACGGAAGCGTCGGCGATAGTGGCTCCCCAGCCAGACAAAGTTACTGATAAATAGCAACGAAGCGCCAACAAACGCAGAGAGCGCCGGAGCGGTCGGACGGAAGAACCACAGTTCACCTGCCAGCCACACCATCACCAGCGTCATGCCGATAAACGTGCAGATAGGCCAACGGTACTCTTCCAGCCGCGTCCAGATAATCGCCAGTAACAGCGCCCCCAGAACCAGCAACACCAGTGGCAGAGGCCAGAAGAAAGAGAGCGTCATCTGACTGGCGAAATAGATGGTGTACAGCAGGTGCGAGAGGAAAAACGCGCCGATGGCGTACATCAGACGTTGACGTGGCAACAGGGTTAGCGCATCGCCCAGCAGTGAGGCGCACAGCCCCGCCAGCACCAGATAGCTAATGGCGTCGAACATCGGCGCTTGCCAGGCCAGTAACAGCAGGAGAAGAAGGGTTAACGGTTTAAACACCCAGCGTTGCCAGGTTGGCCCACGATACGATGCATCCACAGATAGCCATGCGGAAAGACAGACAGCGATAAACGACCAAAGCATCTTAGTTCCTTGAATTCGTTATTTTTTCGTAAGCGGAATGCCTACGGTCTTGCTTCCAGTTTAGTGGCGAGGGTGGACGGATGACAACACCATAACTGGCAGGGTATGCTTAATTCCGCATTTTCCGATGAGGGATAAAGATGAGCAAACCACCTCTTTTCTTTATTGTTATCATTGGCTTAATCATCGTCGCCGCATCGTTTCGTTTTATGCAACAACGACGGGAAAAAGCTGATAATGATATGGCACCGCTCCAGCAAAAGTTGGTGGTGGTGAGCAACAAGCGGGAAAAACCGATTAACGATCGCCGTTCGCGCCAGCAGGAAGTGACTCCGGCAGGCACCAGTATGCGCTATGAGGCAAGCTTCAAACCGCAAAGCGGAGGAATGGAGCAGACGTTTCGCCTCGACGCCCAGCAGTACCACGCCCTGACAGTGGGCGATAAAGGTACGCTGAGCTATAAAGGAACGCGCTTTGTCAGCTTTGTTGGCGAACAATAAGGTTATTTTTTAACTTTAAATTTCTTCTGCCAGACCAGCAGTTCAAACACGCCGAAAAGGAAAATCCGTACCTTTTCGGCGGTGGTCATCTGCGGGCCATCTTTCGGCAAGGTCGATTTCAATAGCGCCAGCTGCATACCATGCATCAGCACGGTAAAAATCAGCGCCACGTTAACAAAAATATTCAGCGGGCGTGGGAAGGGATGCACCAGGTTGAGGATTAAAAATCCCCAAACGCAGAGCATTAACAAACGACCAATATTAATCAGCATCACTTTCTCCTTGTGCTTCGCGTTGATACAGCCGATAAGCCACCTGACCCGCCACTTTTTCCCGATGTAATGACCAGTTTGCCGGAACAGTGGGCAGACCGTTTTCGACTTCGCTTTCGACATAAATCAGGGCTTCGTCAGCCAGCCAGCCGTTATCTTCCAGTAAATTTATCGTCTCTTCTAACAAGCCACGGCGGAACGGCGGATCGACAAACACGATATTATGCGGTGTGCCTTTTTGCGCCAGGAATGACATCGCGTTGCTGTTCACCACGCGTGCATTGCCTGCTTTTAGTGTCGCCAGATTCTTAATTAACTGCTGAGAAACCGCGCGATCCATCTCAATCAACGTGGCCCCCGCAGCGTAGCGCGATAACGCTTCCAGCCCCAGCGCGCCGCTCCCGGCGAAGCAATCCAGACATTGGGCGTCAACAATGACCGGAGCCAGCCAGTTAAACAACGTTTCGCGTACGCGGTCGGTGGTGGGGCGCAGACCTGGGCTATCAGGAACCGGGAGTTTACGGCCTCGCCACTGCCCGCCAATAATGCGGATTTGGCCGCTGCCGGAATGATTCGGTTTTTTCATGATAAATTGCTCAATCCGCCAGATAACACATACTTGCAGGCGGTGATGTGAATTAAGTTAAGTGATAGACTATTTCATCATTTTTTTAGCTGCTATGTACATAGCGTTAACGCTGTGCCATGAAGCAACAGCGAGGAGTGTAGTCGCAAATGGCGAAAGAAAAAAAACGTGGCTTTTTTTCCTGGCTGGGCTTTGGTCAAAAAGAGCAGACCCCGGAAAAAGAGACAGAAGTTCAGAATGAACAACCGGTTGTAGAAGAAATCGTTCAGGCGCAAGAGCCTGCGAAGGCTTCGGAACAAGCCGTTGAAGAGCAGCCGCAGGCGCATACTGAGGCCGAAGCGGAAACTTTTGCTGCCGAAGTTGTGGAAGTCACTGAACAGGTTGCTGAAAGTGAAAAAGCGCAGCCTGAAGCGGAAGTCGTTGCACAGCCGGAACTGGTCGCAGAAGAAACGCCGGAGCCAGTGGCTATCGAACGTGAAGAGCTGCCGTTGCCGGAAGACGTCAACGCCGAAGAGGTTTCGCCAGAAGAGTGGCGGGCTGAAGCGGAAACCGTAGAGATTGTCGAAGCGGCGGAAGAAGAAGCGGCTAAAGAAGAAATCACCGACGAAGAGCTGGAAGCACAGGCGCTGGCTGCCGAAGCGGCAGAAGAGGCAGTGATGGTGGTTCCTCCGGCAGAAGAAGAGCAGCCGGTAGAAGAAATCGCTCAGGAGCAGGAAAAACCGACCAAAGAAGGTTTCTTCGCGCGCCTGAAACGCAGCCTGTTAAAAACTAAAGAAAATCTCGGTTCCGGATTTATCAGCCTGTTCCGCGGTAAAAAAATCGACGATGATCTGTTTGAAGAGCTGGAAGAACAGCTGTTGATCGCCGATGTGGGCGTGGAAACCACACGTAAAATAATCACCAATCTGACGGAAGGCGCATCCCGCAAGCAGCTTCGTGATGCCGAGGCGCTCTATGGCCTGCTGAAAGAAGAGATGGGCGAGATTCTGGCGAAAGTCGATGAGCCGCTGAATGTTGAAGGTAAAACGCCGTTCGTGATCCTGATGGTAGGCGTCAACGGTGTGGGTAAAACCACGACGATTGGTAAGCTGGCGCGTCAGTTTGAGCAGCAGGGTAAATCGGTGATGCTGGCGGCGGGCGATACTTTCCGTGCGGCAGCGGTTGAACAGCTTCAGGTCTGGGGTCAGCGCAACAATATTCCGGTGATTGCCCAGCATACCGGTGCGGATTCCGCCTCTGTTATCTTCGACGCCATTCAGGCCGCTAAAGCGCGTAATATCGACGTCCTGATTGCCGATACCGCCGGACGCCTGCAGAACAAATCGCACCTGATGGAAGAGTTGAAGAAAATCGTCCGCGTGATGAAGAAACTCGACGTTGAAGCGCCGCATGAAGTTATGCTGACTATCGATGCCAGCACCGGGCAGAACGCGGTAAGCCAGGCCAAACTGTTCCATGAAGCCGTTGGCTTAACCGGCATCACGCTAACGAAACTGGACGGCACGGCGAAAGGCGGGGTAATTTTCTCGGTGGCTGACCAGTTTGGTATTCCTATCCGCTACATTGGTGTCGGCGAACGTATTGAGGATTTGCGTCCGTTTAAGGCGGACGACTTTATAGAGGCACTTTTTGCCCGAGAGGATTAACAATGATTCGCTTTGAACATGTCAGCAAGGCTTATCTCGGTGGGAGACAGGCGCTGCAGGGCGTTACGTTCCATATGCAGCCGGGTGAGATGGCGTTTCTGACCGGTCATTCCGGCGCAGGGAAAAGTACCCTCCTGAAGCTGATCTGTGGGATTGAGCGGCCCAGCGCCGGGAAAATCTGGTTTAGCGGCCATGACATCACGCGTCTGAAAAACCGTGAAGTTCCGTTTCTGCGCCGCCAGATTGGCATGATTTTCCAGGATCACCATCTACTGATGGACCGTACTGTCTACGATAACGTGGCGATCCCGCTGATTATCGCTGGTGCCAGCGGTGACGATATTCGTCGCCGGGTGTCGGCGGCACTGGATAAAGTCGGGCTACTGGACAAAGCGAAGAACTTCCCTATTCAGCTTTCGGGCGGTGAACAACAGCGTGTTGGCATTGCCCGCGCGGTGGTGAATAAGCCCGCGGTACTGCTGGCGGACGAACCGACTGGTAACCTGGACGACGCGTTGTCGGAAGGCATTTTACGTCTGTTTGAAGAGTTTAACCGCGTTGGGGTAACCGTATTGATGGCAACGCACGACATCAACCTGATTTCGCGGCGTTCCTATCGCATGCTCACCCTGAGCGATGGTCACTTGCATGGAGGCGTGGGCCATGAATAAGCGCGATGCAATCAATCATATTCGGCAGTTTGGCGGGCGTCTGGATCGCTTCCGTAAATCGGTCGGCGGCTCAGGCGACGGCGGTCGTAACGCGCCAAAACGCGCGAAATCCTCGCCAAAACCGGTAAATCGCAAAACCAACGTTTTCAACGAACAGGTGCGCTATGCCTTCCACGGCGCATTGCAGGATCTGAAAAGCAAACCGTTCGCCACGTTTTTAACGGTGATGGTTATCGCCATCTCCCTGACGCTGCCCAGCGTCTGTTATATGGTGTACAAAAACGTTAACCAGGCGGCGACGCAATATTATCCGTCACCGCAAATCACTGTTTATCTGCAAAAAACGCTGGACGATGACGCCGCTGCGGGTGTGGTGGCACAGTTGCAGGCCGAGCAAGGCGTGGAGAAAGTGAACTATCTTTCTCGTGAAGACGCGCTGGGCGAGTTCCGTAACTGGTCTGGTTTTGGTGGTGCGCTGGATATGCTGGAAGAAAACCCGCTTCCGGCAGTGGCGGTGGTGATCCCGAAACTCGATTTTCAGGGGACAGAATCACTGAATACGCTGCGTGATCGTATCACCCAGATCAACGGCATTGACGAAGTGCGGATGGATGACAGCTGGTTTGCCCGTCTGGCGGCGTTAACCGGGCTGGTCGGGCGCGTTTCCGCGATGATCGGCGTGTTGATGGTGGCAGCAGTGTTTCTCGTCATCGGCAACAGTGTGCGTCTGAGCATCTTTGCTCGCCGTGACTCCATTAACGTGCAGAAACTGATTGGTGCGACGGATGGTTTCATCCTGCGCCCGTTCCTGTACGGTGGCGCACTGCTGGGATTTTCTGGCGCATTGCTGTCATTAATTTTGTCAGAAATTCTGGTACTGCGTTTGTCATCGGCGGTTGCGGAAGTGGCACAGGTTTTCGGAACAAAGTTTGATATCAATGGCTTATCGTTCGATGAATGCCTGCTGTTGCTGCTGGTATGCTCGATGATTGGCTGGGTGGCAGCGTGGCTTGCCACGGTACAACATTTACGCCACTTTACGCCTGAATAATAAAAGCGTGTTATACTCTTTCCCTGCAATGGGTTCCGTAGCAGGGAAAGAGACCCCGTTGTCTCTTCCCGGTATTTCATCTCTATGTCACATTTTGTGCGTAATTTATTCACAGCGTTGCATTGAACTTGTGGATAAAATCACTGTCTGATAAAACAGTGAATGATAACCTCGTTGCTCTTAAGCTCTGGCACAGTTGTTGCTACCACTGAAGCGCCAGAAGATATCGATTGAGAGGATTTGAATGACTGACAAAATGCAAAGTTTAGCTTTAGCCCCAGTTGGCAACCTGGATTCCTACATCCGGGCAGCTAACGCGTGGCCGATGTTGTCGGCTGACGAGGAGCGGGCGCTGGCTGAAAAGCTGCATTACCATGGCGATCTGGAAGCAGCTAAAACGCTGATCCTGTCTCACCTGCGGTTTGTTGTTCATATTGCTCGTAATTATGCGGGCTATGGCCTGCCACAGGCGGATTTGATTCAGGAAGGTAACATCGGCCTGATGAAAGCAGTGCGCCGTTTTAACCCGGAAGTGGGTGTGCGCCTGGTCTCCTTCGCCGTCCACTGGATCAAAGCAGAGATCCACGAATACGTTCTGCGTAACTGGCGTATCGTCAAAGTTGCGACCACCAAAGCGCAGCGCAAACTGTTCTTCAACCTGCGTAAAACCAAGCAGCGTCTGGGCTGGTTTAACCAGGATGAAGTTGAAATGGTGGCCCGTGAACTGGGCGTAACCAGCAAAGACGTACGTGAGATGGAGTCGCGTATGGCGGCACAGGACATGACCTTTGACCTGTCTTCCGACGACGATTCGGATAGCCAGCCGATGGCTCCGGTGCTCTATCTGCAGGATAAATCATCTAACTTTGCTGACGGCATCGAAGATGATAACTGGGAAGAGCAGGCGGCAAACCGTCTGACCGACGCGATGCAAGGTCTGGACGAGCGTAGCCAGGATATCATCCGCGCGCGCTGGCTGGACGAAGACAACAAGTCCACGTTGCAGGAGCTGGCTGACCGTTACGGTGTTTCCGCTGAGCGTGTGCGCCAGCTGGAAAAGAACGCGATGAAAAAACTTCGCGCTGCCATTGAAGCGTAATTTCCGCTACTAAGCAGAGAACCCTGGATGAGAATCCGGGGTTTTTGTTTTTTGGGCCTCTGCAATAATCAGTTTCCCCTCCGGCAAAACGCCAATCCCCACGCAGATTGTTAATAAACTGTCAAAATAGCTATTCCAATATCATAAAAATGGGGTATGTTTTAGCAGAGTATGCTGCTAAAGCACGGGTAGTCATGCATAAAACGAAATAAAGTGCTGAATCACAACACCACAACACACGTAATAACCAGAAGAATGGGGAACCTCAGGATGAACATGAAGGGTAAAGCGTTACTGGCAGGATGTATCGCGCTGGCATTCAGCAATATGGCTCTGGCAGAAGATATTAAAGTCGCGGTCGTGGGCGCAATGTCCGGTCCGGTGGCCCAGTACGGTGACCAGGAGTTTACTGGTGCTGAGCAGGCGGTTGCGGATATCAATGCTAAAGGTGGTATCAAAGGCAACAAACTGCAAATCGTGAAATATGACGATGCCTGTGACCCGAAACAGGCGGTTGCGGTGGCGAACAAAGTCGTTAACGACGGCATTAAATATGTGATTGGTCACCTCTGTTCTTCATCAACGCAGCCAGCGTCAGACATCTATGAAGATGAAGGCATTTTAATGATCACCCCAGCGGCAACCGCGCCAGAGCTGACCGCTCGTGGCTATCAGCTGATCCTGCGCACTACCGGCCTGGACTCCGACCAGGGGCCGACGGCGGCGAAATATATTCTTGAGAAAGTGAAACCGCAGCGTATTGCTATCGTCCACGACAAACAGCAGTACGGTGAAGGTCTGGCGCGTGCGGTGCAGGACGGCCTGAAGAAAGGCAATGCTAACGTGGTGTTCTTTGATGGTATCACCGCCGGGGAAAAAGATTTCTCTACGCTGGTGGCGCGTCTGAAAAAAGAGAATATCGACTTCGTTTACTACGGCGGTTATCACCCGGAAATGGGGCAAATCCTGCGTCAGGCACGCGCGGCGGGGCTGAAAACTCAGTTTATGGGGCCGGAAGGCGTGGCTAACGTCTCGCTGTCTAACATTGCGGGCGAATCAGCGGAAGGGCTGCTGGTGACCAAGCCGAAGAACTACGATCAGGTTCCGGCGAACAAACCCATTGTTGACGCGATCAAAGCGAAGAAACAGGACCCAAGCGGCGCGTTCGTCTGGACCACCTACGCCGCGCTGCAATCTTTGCAGGCGGGTCTGAATCAGTCTGACGATCCGGCTGAAATCGCCAAATACCTGAAAGCGAACTCCGTGGATACGGTGATGGGGCCGCTGACCTGGGATGAGAAAGGCGATCTGAAAGGCTTTGAGTTCGGCGTATTTGACTGGCACGCCAACGGCACGGCGACCGATGCGAAGTAATCATTAATCGGCAACTTTGGGTTGCCGCCAAATTGCTAATATCGAGTACGTTGCTTCATGCCGGATGCGGCGTAAACGCCTTATCCGGCCTACAAGATCCAAAGAAATCAGTAAATTGCAACACACGTTGTAGGCCTGATAAGCGTAGCGCATTAGGCAATTTCTCGTTGGTCATCACTTTTGAAATCAAACTTTACGATTAACGCTTCTCCCAGCCGCCCTGTTGTGCCGTAAATCCCAGTGCCTGCATAAACGCTGTCATCACGCCGCGATCTTCCACGCCTGCATCCGCCATCCACCAGCATGAAACGCCAGGATTGTTACGCAAAACCTCTTCCAGCAGATATTGCCCCACACCGCGACGGCGGGTGACTTCCCTAACACGCAGGGAATCCAGTGCCCCCTCGGTGCCGCTTAAGGTTACCCGCACGGCCGCGAGAAGGCGCTCGTTAAAACGCGCGGCGTAGATACGGTGGTTATCGTCAACCTGTAAAGAGGAAGGGGAATACTCCGGCCAGATCTTTTGCAGGTCAATCCGGTCCTGGTCGCTAAAGTTTTCTAATCGAATGATGGTCAGCTTCATGGGGAACCCGTGTAAATCACAAAAGTGGAACCAGTGTAGCGAAATAATTTAATCGGAGGCTTTCTCTTTTTTATTTCTTTTGGCAGGTGATTAATTTTTTAACAGCAATAATTACAAAGTTAAAACATTATAGAATGAAAAATACCCAGCATAATCCCCTGAATGATAGTGAATTATTCCGCCCTTTGTGCCGTTATTTTATGCTGACAACGGCACTTTTTTCTGTTTATCTATCATTAAATTCAGAATATTATCTGTTCTTAATCGACTGAAAAATAGGGATTTTAATCGCTATTATCACAAAATACTGCGCTAAATCCTTAATCAGACAGGCAAAAACAGTGCAGTATAAAAAAAGAACAGTCTGATTTGTTAACACATAAAAACAAAGCAACACAACATCACGAATGGGGATTTTTGACTATGAAACGGAATGCGAAAACTATCATCGCAGGGATGATTGCACTGGCAATTTCACACACCGCTATGGCTGACGATATTAAAGTCGCCGTTGTCGGCGCGATGTCTGGCCCGATTGCCCAGTGGGGCGATATGGAATTTAACGGCGCGCGTCAGGCGATTAAAGACATTAATGCCAAAGGGGGAATTAAAGGCGATAAGCTGGTTGGCGTGGAATATGACGACGCCTGCGACCCGAAACAAGCCGTTGCGGTCGCCAACAAAATCGTTAACGACGGCATTAAATACGTTATTGGTCATCTGTGTTCTTCCTCTACCCAGCCAGCGTCGGATATCTACGAAGACGAAGGTATTCTGATGATCTCACCGGGAGCGACCAACCCGGAACTGACCCAACGCGGTTATCAACACATCATGCGTACTGCCGGGCTGGACTCTTCCCAGGGGCCAACGGCGGCAAAATACATTCTTGAGACGGTGAAGCCCCAGCGCATCGCCATCATTCACGACAAACAACAGTATGGCGAAGGGCTGGCACGTTCGGTGCAGGACGGGCTGAAAGCGGCTAACGCCAACGTTGTCTTCTTCGACGGTATTACCGCGGGTGAGAAAGATTTCTCCGCGCTGATCGCCCGCCTGAAAAAAGAAAATATCGACTTCGTTTACTACGGCGGTTACTACCCGGAAATGGGGCAGATGCTGCGCCAGGCCCGTTCCGTTGGCCTGAAAACTCAGTTTATGGGGCCGGAAGGTGTGGGTAATGCGTCGTTGTCGAATATTGCTGGCGATGCTGCCGAAGGCATGTTGGTCACCATGCCAAAACGCTATGACCAGGACCCGGCAAACAAAGGCATCGTTGATGCGCTGAAAGCAGACAAGAAAGATCCATCCGGGCCATATGTCTGGATCACCTACGCGGCGGTGCAATCTCTGGCAACTGCCCTTGAGCGTACCGGCAGCGATGAGCCGCTGGCGCTGGTGAAAGATTTAAAAGCTAACGGTGCAAATACCGTGATTGGGCCGCTGAACTGGGATGAAAAAGGCGATCTTAAGGGATTTGATTTTGGTGTCTTCCAGTGGCACGCCGACGGTTCATCCACGGCAGCCAAGTGATCATCCCACCGCCCGTAAAATGCGGGCGGGTTTAGAAAGGTTACCTTATGTCTGAGCAGTTTTTGTATTTCTTGCAGCAGATGTTTAACGGCGTCACGCTGGGCAGTACCTACGCGCTGATAGCCATCGGCTACACCATGGTTTATGGCATTATCGGCATGATCAACTTCGCCCACGGCGAGGTTTATATGATTGGCAGCTACGTCTCATTTATGATCATCGCCGCACTGATGATGATGGGCATTGATACCGGCTGGCTGCTGGTGGCGGCGGGATTCGTCGGCGCAATCGTCATTGCCAGCGCCTACGGCTGGAGTATTGAACGGGTAGCCTATCGCCCGGTGCGTAACTCTAAGCGCCTGATTGCGCTCATCTCGGCAATCGGTATGTCCATCTTCCTGCAAAACTACGTCAGCCTGACCGAAGGTTCGCGCGACGTGGCGCTGCCCAGCCTGTTTAACGGTCAGTGGGTGGTGGGCCATAGCGAAAACTTCTCTGCCTCTATTACCACCATGCAGGCGGTGATCTGGATTGTTACTTTCCTCGCCATGCTGGCGCTGACGATTTTCATTCGCTATTCCCGCATGGGGCGCGCCTGTCGTGCCTGCGCGGAAGATCTGAAAATGGCGAGTCTGCTTGGCATTAACACCGACCGGGTGATTGCGCTGACCTTTGTGATTGGCGCGGCAATGGCGGCGGTGGCGGGTGTGTTGCTCGGCCAGTTCTACGGCGTCATTAACCCCTATATCGGCTTTATGGCCGGGATGAAAGCCTTTACCGCTGCGGTGCTCGGTGGGATTGGCAGCATTCCGGGAGCGATGATTGGCGGGCTGATCCTGGGGATTGCGGAGGCGCTCTCTTCTGCCTATCTGAGTACGGAATATAAAGATGTGGTCTCATTCGCCCTACTGATTCTGGTGTTGCTGGTGATGCCGACCGGTATTCTGGGTCGCCCGGAGGTAGAGAAAGTATGAAACCGATGCATATTGCAATGGCGCTGCTTTCTGCCGCGATGTTCTTTGTCCTCGCTGGCGTCTTTATGGGCGTGCAACTGGAGCTGGATGGCACCAAACTGGTGGTCGACACGGCTTCAGACATCCGTTGGCAGTGGGTGTTTATCGGCACGGCGGTGGTCTTTTTCTTCCAGCTTTTGCGACCGGCTTTCCAGAAAGGGTTGAAAAGCATTTCCGGACCGAAGTTTATTCTGCCCGCCATTGATGGCTCCACGGTGAAGCAAAAGCTGTTTCTCGTGGCGCTGCTGGTGCTTGCGGTGGCGTGGCCGTTTATGGTTTCACGTGGGACGGTGGATATCGCCACCCTGACCATGATCTACATTATTCTCGGTCTCGGGCTGAACGTGGTGGTAGGTCTTTCTGGTCTGCTGGTGCTGGGATACGGCGGCTTTTACGCCATCGGCGCTTACACTTTTGCGCTGCTCAATCACTATTACGGTTTGGGCTTCTGGACCTGTCTGCCGATTGCCGGGTTAATGGCAGCGGCGGCGGGCTTCCTGCTCGGCTTCCCGGTGTTGCGTTTACGTGGCGACTATCTGGCGATCGTTACCCTCGGTTTCGGCGAAATTGTGCGCATATTGCTGCTCAATAACACCGAAATTACCGGCGGACCGAACGGTATCAGTCAGATCCCGAAACCGACGCTCTTCGGACTCGAGTTCAGCCGTACCGCCCGTGAAGGCGGCTGGGACACGTTCAGTAATTTCTTTGGCCTGAAATACGATCCCTCCGATCGCGTTATCTTCCTGTACCTGGTGGCGTTGCTGCTAGTGGTGTTAAGCCTGTTTGTCATTAACCGCCTGCTGCGGATGCCGCTGGGGCGTGCGTGGGAAGCGTTGCGTGAAGATGAAATCGCTTGTCGTTCGCTGGGCTTAAGCCCGCGTCGTATCAAGCTGACTGCCTTTACCATCAGCGCTGCGTTTGCCGGTTTTGCCGGAACGCTGTTTGCTGCGCGCCAGGGCTTTGTCAGCCCTGAATCCTTCACTTTTGCCGAATCGGCGTTTGTGCTGGCGATAGTGGTGCTCGGCGGTATGGGCTCGCAATTTGCGGTAATTCTGGCGGCAATTTTGCTGGTGGTGTCGCGCGAATTGATGCGTGATTTCAACGAATACAGCATGTTAATGCTCGGTGGTTTGATGGTGCTGATGATGATCTGGCGTCCGCAGGGCTTGCTGCCCATGACGCGCCCGCAACTCAAGCTGAAAAACGGCGCAGCAAAAGGAGAGCAGGCATGAGTCAGCCATTATTATCTGTTAACGGCCTGATGATGCGCTTCGGCGGCCTGCTGGCGGTGAACAACGTCAATCTTGAACTGTACCCGCAGGAGATCGTCTCGTTAATCGGCCCTAACGGTGCCGGAAAAACCACGGTCTTCAACTGCCTGACCGGATTCTACAAACCTACCGGCGGCACCATTTTACTGCGCGATCAGCATCTGGAAGGTTTACCGGGGCAGCAAATCGCCCGCATGGGCGTGGTGCGCACCTTCCAGCATGTGCGTCTGTTCCGTGAAATGACGGTGATTGAAAACCTGCTGGTGGCACAGCATCAGCAACTGAAAACCGGGCTGTTCTCCGGCCTGTTGAAAACACCCTCTTTCCGTCGCGCCCAGAGTGAAGCACTCGACCGCGCCGCCACCTGGCTTGAGCGTATTGGTTTGCTGGAACACGCCAACCGCCAGGCGAGCAACCTGGCCTATGGCGACCAGCGTCGTCTGGAGATCGCCCGCTGCATGGTGACGCAGCCGGAGATTTTAATGCTCGACGAACCGGCAGCAGGTCTTAACCCAAAAGAGACGAAAGAGCTGGATGAGCTGATTGCCGAACTGCGTAACCATCACAACACCACTATCTTGTTGATTGAACACGATATGAAGCTGGTGATGGGGATTTCAGACAGAATTTACGTGGTCAACCAGGGGACGCCGCTGGCAAACGGTACGCCGGAGCAGATCCGTAATAACCCGGACGTGATCCGTGCCTATTTAGGTGAGGCATAAGATGGAAAAAGTCATGTTGTCCTTTGACAAAGTCAGCGCCCACTACGGCAAAATCCAGGCGCTGCATGAGGTGAGCCTGCATATCAATCAGGGCGAGATTGTCACCCTCATTGGCGCGAACGGCGCGGGGAAAACCACCTTGCTCGGCACGTTATGCGGCGACCCACGCGCCACCAGCGGGCGAATTGTGTTTGATGATAAAGACATTACCGACTGGCAGACGGCGAAAATCATGCGCGAAGCGGTGGCGATTGTCCCGGAAGGGCGTCGCGTTTTCTCGCGGATGACGGTGGAAGAGAACCTGGCGATGGGCGGCTTTTTTGCCGAACGCGACCAGTTCCAGGAGCGCATAAAGTGGGTGTATGAACTGTTTCCACGTCTGCATGAGCGCCGTGTTCAGCGGGCAGGCACCATGTCCGGCGGTGAGCAGCAGATGCTGGCGATTGGTCGCGCGCTGATGAGCAACCCGCGTTTGTTGTTACTTGATGAGCCATCGCTCGGTCTTGCGCCGATTATCATCCAGCAAATTTTCGACACCATCGAACAACTGCGCGAGCAGGGGATGACTATCTTCCTCGTCGAGCAGAACGCCAACCAGGCGCTGAAGCTCGCTGATCGCGGCTACGTGCTGGAAAACGGCCATGTTGTGCTCTCCGATACTGGTAATGCGCTGCTGGCGAACGAAGCAGTGAGAAGTGCGTATTTAGGCGGGTAAATTATCGATAACCCGGCAGCTAAGTTCTGCCGGGTTATTCGTCCGTATACAGACTTGTTTCAACTGACCAGGAGGATTAAAACCAGACCACTTATTTGCCACGGAAAGGTTCCCTCCCATGCATTATGCCGTTGTTGTCATGCTTGAACTGCTTTGCTGTATTCACGCTTACCGTACCGGACAAGAGCGGTACTGGATTTTTATCATTTTCTGTTTTCCGGTGATTGGCTGCGTGGCGTATTTCGTCATAGTGATGCTGCCTGAAACGGGCGCTGACCGTCACGGGCATACTTTGCTGATGCGCCTGCAGGACAAACTCAACCCTGAGCGCCACCTGCGCAAATTAACCGAAGAACTGGCGATTGCCGAGACCAATCAAAACCATTATGCGTTGGCTAATGAACTGGCGCGTCTGGGGCGTTATCACGAAGCTGTTCCCCATTATCAGCAGGCGTTAAGCGGGATATTCGCCCATGAAGCGGCAATGATGCTAAGCCTGGCGCAGGCACAGTTTGCTATTCAGGAGTTCGCCGCCTGTCAGCAGACGCTGGAAGATGTGATGCGTTATAACCCTGATTTTCAGTCGGCAGACGGGCATTTGTTATTTGCCAGAACGTTAGCCGCACAAGAAAAATACGCTGATGCGGAAAGCGAGTTTGAAGTATTGATTTCTTATTACCCCGGCCCGCAGGCGCGTATTTACTATGCGGAAATGTTGGCGAAAATGAGTCGGTTACGTGAAGCCAACGAGCAGTATGTTGCCGTGGTTGATACGGCTAAACGCTCAAGACCTCATTATAGAAAACACCACCGGGAATGGATTAAGACCGCCAATGAGCGGCTGAAGCAGAGTGTGGTGCAATGAAAATCTTCTTTGCCGTTAGACCAGTGTCGCGGCAATCTTTTGTTAAAATTGAAAAATGTAGCTCTCATCGGGCAGCAAAACTGGACGCAGAATTTGCTGCCATTTTTGCTCTTCATGGTAAGGAGTTCTGGCGATTAGCTGGCCGTTAATCGCCTCTTTTCAGTGCATTCTCGGGATATCCGTGCCCCATCTCCCATTTTCCCTCACCCGTACCGTCACCGCCTTGTCATCTTTCTGACACCTTACTATCTTACAAATGTAACAAAAAAGTTATTTTTCTGTAATTCGAGCATGTCATGTTACCCCGCGAGCATAAAACGCGTGAATTCGCGCATTCGGTACAACAAGAGAGATAAACGATGAAACCGTTACATTATACAGCTTCAGCACTGGCGCTCGGACTGGCGTTAATGGGGAATGCACAGGCAGTGACGACCATTCCGTTCTGGCATTCTATGGAAGGGGAACTGGGTAAAGAGGTGGATTCTCTGGCCCAACGTTTTAACGCCGAAAACCCGGATTACAAAATTGTACCGACCTATAAAGGCAACTACGAACAGAATTTAAGCGCGGGGATTGCCGCATTTCGTACCGGCAACGCGCCTGCTATTTTGCAGGTTTATGAAGTTGGCACCGCCACCATGATGGCGTCGAAAGCCATTAAACCGGTATATGACGTGTTTAAAGAGGCGGGGATTCAGTTCGATGAGTCGCAGTTTGTGCCGACGGTTTCAGGCTACTACTCCGACAGCAAAACCGGCCACTTACTCTCCCAGCCGTTCAACAGCTCGACTCCCGTTCTCTATTACAACAAAGACGCCTTCAAGAAAGCCGGTTTAGACCCGGAACAGCCGCCGAAAACCTGGCAGGATCTGGCGGACTATGCCGCAAAACTGAAAGCCTCCGGTATGAAGTGCGGCTACGCCAGCGGCTGGCAGGGCTGGATCCAACTGGAAAACTTTAGCGCCTGGAACGGTCTGCCGTTTGCCAGCAAAAACAACGGCTTTGACGGCACAGACGCGGTGCTGGAGTTCAACAAGCCGGAGCAGGTGAAACACATCGCTATGCTCGAAGAGATGAACAAGAAGGGCGATTTCAGCTACGTCGGGCGTAAGGATGAATCCACTGAGAAGTTCTATAACGGTGATTGCGCGATGACCACCGCCTCTTCCGGTTCTCTCGCCAACATTCGCGAGTACGCCAAATTTAACTACGGCGTAGGCATGATGCCTTACGACGCCGATGCGAAAGATGCGCCACAAAACGCCATTATCGGCGGAGCCAGCTTGTGGGTAATGCAGGGTAAAGATAAAGAAACTTATACGGGTGTGGCGAAGTTCCTCGACTTCCTCGCGAAGCCAGAAAACGCTGCCGAGTGGCATCAGAAAACTGGTTATCTGCCAATCACCAAAGCGGCGTATGACCTGACCCGTGAGCAGGGTTTTTATGAGAAAAACCCAGGGGCGGATACCGCGACGCGTCAGATGCTGAATAAGCCGCCGTTACCGTTCACCAAAGGGCTGCGTCTGGGCAACATGCCGCAGATCCGCGTGATTGTGGATGAAGAGCTGGAGAGCGTGTGGACCGGTAAGAAGACACCACAGCAGGCGCTGGATACCGCCGTTGAGCGTGGGAACCAGTTACTGCGCCGCTTTGAGCAGTCTACGAAGTCTTAATTCTCTTACCCTCACCCTAACCCTCTCCCAAAGGGAGAGGGGACCGATCGGCGTGGTATCCAGGTGCCGTGTCGGTTTGCAACTTCGCTCGGTGGGAAAGTATGCACCGCCTTTCTCCCTCGCCCCTTTGGGGAGAGGGCCGGGGTGAGGGGAACACAACACGAAGAGTTTAACTATGTCATCATCCCGTCCGGTGTTCCGCTCGCGCTGGCTGCCCTATTTGCTGGTCGCGCCGCAGCTCATTATCACCGTTATCTTTTTTATCTGGCCTGCGGGCGAAGCGTTGTGGTACTCGCTGCAAAGCGTCGATCCGTTTGGTTTCTCCAGCCAGTTTGTCGGCCTGGATAACTTCGTCGCGCTGTTTCATGACAGCTACTATCTCGACTCCTTCTGGACGACGATAAAATTCAGCACCTTTGTCACCGTCAGCGGTTTGCTGGTGTCGCTGTTCTTTGCGGCGCTGGTGGAGTACATCGTGCGCGGCAGCCGTTTCTATCAAACCTTAATGCTGCTGCCTTACGCCGTGGCACCCGCCGTTGCCGCCGTATTGTGGATCTTCCTGTTTAACCCTGGTCGCGGGCTGATCACCCATTTTCTCGCTGAGTTCGGCTACGACTGGAACCACGCGCAAAACAGCGGTCAGGCGATGTTTCTGGTGGTGTTTGCCTCGGTGTGGAAGCAAATTAGCTACAACTTTCTGTTCTTCTATGCCGCGCTGCAATCCATTCCCCGTTCGTTTATCGAAGCCGCAGCCATCGACGGTGCAGGCCCGATTCGCCGCTTCTTTAAGATTGCGCTGCCGCTTATCGCTCCGGTGAGTTTCTTCCTGCTGGTGGTGAACCTGGTGTACGCCTTCTTCGACACCTTCCCGGTGATCGACGCCGCCACGTCCGGCGGGCCGGTTCAGGCCACCACGACGCTGATTTATAAGATTTACCGCGAAGGCTTTACCGGACTGGATCTGGCTTCGTCTGCCGCGCAGTCGGTGGTGTTGATGTTCCTCGTCATCGTGCTGACGGTGGTGCAGTTCCGCTATGTTGAAAGCAAGGTGCGTTACCAATGATTGAGAACCGTCCGTGGCTGACAATATTCAGCCATACCATGCTGATCCTCGGGATCGCGGTGATCCTCTTCCCGCTGTACGTGGCGTTTGTCGCGGCGACGCTGGATAAACAGGCCGTCTACGCCGCGCCGATGACGCTAATCCCCGGCACACATCTGCTGGAAAACATCCACAACATCTGGGTGAACGGGGTAGGCACGAATAGTGCGCCTTTCTGGCGGATGTTGCTTAACAGCTTTGTGATGGCGTTCAGCATTACGCTCGGCAAAATTACCGTCTCGATGCTTTCGGCATTTGCCATTGTCTGGTTTCGTTTTCCGCTACGTAACCTCTTCTTCTGGATGATTTTTATCACTCTGATGTTGCCGGTTGAAGTGCGTATTTTCCCGACGGTGGAAGTGATCGCCAATCTGAAAATGCTCGACAGCTACGCCGGTTTAACGCTGCCGCTGATGGCCTCGGCGACCGCCACGTTTCTTTTCCGCCAGTTCTTTATGACGCTGCCGGATGAGCTGGTGGAAGCGGCGCGGATCGACGGTGCGTCACCAATGCGCTTCTTTTGCGACATCGTTTTTCCGCTCTCCAAAACTAATCTGGCGGCGCTGTTTGTGATCACCTTTATCTACGGCTGGAACCAGTATTTGTGGCCGTTGTTGATTATTACCGATGTGGATCTCGGCACCACCGTGGCAGGGATTAAAGGGATGATCGCCACTGGCGAAGGCACCACGGAATGGAACTCGGTGATGGCGGCGATGTTGTTAACGCTGATCCCTCCGGTGGTGATTGTTTTAGTGATGCAGCGTGCCTTTGTGCGCGGCCTGGTCGATAGTGAGAAATAAGATGGCAGGACTGAAATTACAGGCAGTAACCAAAAGCTGGGATGGCAAAACCCAGGTCATTAAACCGCTGACCCTTGATGTGGCGGATGGCGAATTTATCGTGATGGTCGGGCCGTCTGGCTGCGGGAAATCGACGTTATTGCGAATGGTGGCCGGACTGGAGCGGGTAACGACGGGCGATATCTGGATCGACCGCAAGCGTGTCACCGAAATGGAGCCGAAAGATCGCGGGATTGCGATGGTGTTCCAGAACTACGCGCTCTATCCGCATATGAGCGTAGAGGAGAATATGGCGTGGGGGCTGAAAATTCGCGGCATGGGCAAGCAACAAATTGCCGAACGTGTTAAAGAAGCGGCGCGCATTCTGGAGCTGGACGGCCTGCTTAAGCGCCGCCCGCGTGAGTTATCTGGCGGTCAGCGTCAGCGTGTGGCGATGGGGCGTGCGATTGTGCGTGAGCCGGCAGTGTTCCTGTTTGATGAGCCGCTCTCTAACCTCGATGCCAAGTTGCGTGTGCAGATGCGTCTTGAACTGCAACAGCTGCACCGTCGCCTGAAAACGACTTCACTCTACGTTACCCACGATCAGGTTGAGGCGATGACGCTCGCCCAGCGAGTAATGGTGATGAACGGCGGCGTTGCCGAACAGATTGGCACGCCAGTTGAAGTGTACGAAAAGCCCGCCAGCCTGTTTGTGGCGAGTTTTATCGGCAGTCCGGCGATGAATCTGCTGGCAGGGCGTGTGAATAACGAAGGTACGCATTTCGAACTGGACGGCGGTATCGCGCTGCCGCTAAACGGTGGCTACCGTCAGTATGCTGGACGTAAAATGACTCTCGGCATTCGCCCGGAACATATTACGCTACGTTCGCAGGCTGAAGGTGGCGTGCCGCTGGTGATGGACACGCTGGAGATCCTCGGCGCAGATAACCTGGCGCACGGACGCTGGGGCGAACAGAAGCTGGTGGTGCGACTGGCGCATCAGGAGCGCCCGACGGCAGGCAGCACGCTGTGGCTGCATCTGCCGGAAAATCAGCTGCATCTTTTTGATGGTGAAACAGGACAACGAGTATGAGTAACTGGCCTTATCCCCGCATCGTCGCCCATCGTGGCGGCGGTAAACTGGCCCCGGAGAACACCCTGGCAGCAATCGACGTCGGGGCAAAATACGGTCATAAGATGATCGAATTTGACGCGAAGTTATCGAAAGATGGCGAGATCTTCCTGCTCCATGACGACAATCTTGAACGCACCAGCAACGGCTGGGGCGTCGCGGGCGATCTGAACTGGCAGGATTTACTGCGCGTGGATGCAGGCAGTTGGTACAGCAAAGCGTTTAAAGGTGAGCCGCTACCGTTGCTTTCGCAGGTGGCGGAACGCTGTCGCGAACACGGGATGATGGCGAATATCGAAATCAAACCCACCACTGGCACCGGGCCATTAACGGGCAAAATGGTGGCGCTGGCGGCACGCGAACTGTGGGCCGATATGACGCCGCCGCTGCTGTCATCGTTTGAGATTGATGCTTTAGAAGCTGCACAACAGGCTGCACCGGAACTGCCGCGCGGTTTGTTGTTGGATGAGTGGCGCGACGACTGGCGAGAACTGACCGCGCGACTGGGCTGCGTCTCTATTCATCTCAATCATAAGTTGCTTGATAAAGCGCGAGTGATGCAGTTGAAAGACGCCGGATTACGGATTCTGGTTTATACCGTCAATAAACCCCAGCGCGCGGCAGAGTTGCTGCGCTGGGGCGTGGATTGCATCTGCACCGATGCGATTGACGTGATTGGTCCGAACTTTACGGCCCAATAGTTTTCAACGGAATATCAGGCTGCGGCGTGCTGGGCTGATTCAGCATGTCGCCGTTTCTCCTCTCCGGCAACATATGCTGCTGATTCAACGGACTATCCGGATTACGGTTGCTGTTTAACATCCCGCCGTTGGTGTTGGGCAGCATTTGCTGCCGGGCGGGATTTCGCTCCCCCGGCTGTGACTGCAACACCCGCTGAGAATTATTGTTGATCTGGTTTTCTAAATGCTGCTGTTGCAACTGCGTTTGCGTTTTCAGTTGCTGATTCAGCATCCCTTTTTGCTGGATTTGCTGCGTTTGCATTTGAGTCTGCATCCGCTGCTGGCTGGGGATCTGATATCCCGGCTGGTTGGGGTTGTTCAGAGTATTAATGGGCTGTGCAAAGCCGACAAACGGCAGGAGTGCCGTCAAAAGCAGAAGTCGTTTCATCGCGTATCCTCCTCTGAAGATATTCTTTAAGTTTACTCGCTTCCCGGCAAAACGATGATTAATTCAGAGTTATATACCAGGCTTAGCTGGGGTTGCCCCTTAATCTCTGGAGAATAACGATGATAAAACCGACGTTTTTACGCCGGGTAGCCATTGCTGCTCTGCTCTCAGGAAGTTGTTTTAGCGCCGCCGCCGCGCCTCCTCCGCCACCTGTTTCTTATGGCGTGGAGGAAGATGTCTTCCATCCGGTACGCGCGAAACAGGGGATGGTGGCGTCTGTAGATGCTACTGCCACTCAGGTGGGCGTGGATATCCTCAAGGAGGGCGGGAATGCCGTTGATGCTGCCGTGGCGGTGGGCTACGCGCTGGCGGTAACGCATCCGCAGGCGGGGAATCTGGGCGGCGGTGGTTTTATGCTGATCCGCTCGAAAAATGGCAATACCACCGCTATCGATTTCCGCGAAATGGCACCCGCCAAAGCGACCCGCGATATGTTCCTTGATGATCAGGGTAACCCGGACAGCAAAAAATCACTCACTTCGCATCTGGCCTCCGGTACGCCCGGTACGGTAGCAGGTTTCTCGCTGGCGTTGGATAAATACGGCACCATGCCGTTGAACAAAGTGGTGCAACCGGCGTTTAAACTGGCACGCGATGGTTTTATCGTTAACGACGCGTTGGCTGACGATCTCAAAACCTACGGTAGCGAAGTGTTGCCGAATCACGAAAACAGCAAGGCTATCTTCTGGAAAGAGGGCGCGCCGCTGAAAAAGGGCGACAAGCTGGTGCAGGCGAACCTGGCAAAGAGCCTGGAGATGATTGCCGAAAACGGCCCGGACGAATTCTACAAAGGCACGATAGCGGAACAGATTGCCCAGGAGATGCAGAAAAACGGTGGCTTGATCACTAAAGAAGATTTAGCGGCGTATAAAGCGGTCGAACGTACACCGATTAGCGGCGATTATCGCGGGTATCAGGTTTACTCCATGCCACCGCCATCTTCCGGCGGGATCCATATCGTACAAATCCTCAATATTCTGGAAAACTTCGATATGAAGAAATACGGCTTTGGCAGCGCCGACGCGATGCAAATCATGGCAGAAGCTGAGAAATATGCCTACGCCGACCGCTCGGAATATCTTGGCGACCCGGATTTTGTCAAAGTTCCGTGGCAGGCGCTGACCAATAAAGCCTATGCCAAATCTATTGCCGATCAAATCGATATCAATAAAGCGAAGCCATCCAGCGAAATTCGCCCCGGCAAGCTTGCGCCTTATGAGAGTAATCAAACTACCCATTACTCAGTGGTGGATAAAGACGGCAACGCGGTAGCGGTGACCTATACGCTGAACACCACCTTCGGGACGGGCATTGTCGCGGGCGAGAGCGGTATTCTGCTTAATAACCAGATGGATGATTTCTCCGCCAAACCTGGCGTACCGAACGTTTACGGGCTGGTGGGTGGTGACGCCAACGCGGTCGGGCCGAATAAACGCCCGCTGTCGTCGATGTCCCCAACCATTGTGGTGAAAGACGGTAAAACCTGGTTAGTGACTGGTAGCCCAGGCGGTAGCCGGATCATCACTACCGTGCTGCAAATGGTGGTGAACAGCATCGATTATGGTATGAATGTCGCCGAAGCGACCAATGCACCGCGTTTCCACCATCAGTGGTTGCCGGACGAGCTGCGTGTCGAAAAAGGGTTTAGCCCGGATACGCTCAAGCTGCTGGAAGCAAAAGGTCAGAAAGTGGCGCTGAAAGAGGCGATGGGTAGTACACAAAGCATTATGGTTGGGCCGGACGGCGAGTTGTACGGCGCATCCGATCCGCGCTCGGTGGATGATTTAACGGCGGGTTATTAAGGTTAGCGGCCCTCTTCGTGGGAAGAGGGCCGTATTGTCAGGGCAAGCCGAAGGTAGCCTTTTTTATTTCATAAACCTGTAGATATTCTTCCAGCGGCTTTGCCGTTCCAAGGGAATGAATTTCACCACTGTCTTTATCAATAATAAAAGGTGCGTTACCGGCTAAACGCGCGGCCTCATCTCCAGATTCAAGAAATTCTTGTGATTCGAAACAGAAATACCAGCCCTGGCTAAAACGTCCATGCAGAGTGATGACGACAGGGAGATCTGCATCATCAAGGTAATGGTTCGCTTTCGCGAATGCGTCGTGATAAGTAATCATAATTATAATAAATATTATTATTGATCGTTATATTATTATTCTTGCGTTATACTTTGAGAAAAGACGCGTTCATCTTCGTCAAAGATATTATTAAATGCTGGTTTTGAAAAAAGTTCATCGGATAATATACAGTCACGAAATAAGTATCTGCTAATATTTTGTGATTTCTTTTTCAGAACGTCGAACGGGATTTTCTTATTTAAGATATCAGAATCTTATGATTCGGGTGAAATTCTAACTAAATCAACATGTCACTAAAATCATCATAGCCATTAGCTATTTCGGCTAAAATAGAGATTACATGTCTTCGGTCCATCTCACTTAAGGAGTGTAGTTCCGTTGTAAGTTTTTCCATAGCTTGCATTGCTAAGTTTCGAACAAGGAATTTTCTGCTGGTAATCTCTAAAAAGATGGCATGGTTTACAATGATTTTTGTTATCTTTTGATTATTATGAACAACTGTCCATGATTTCGTTTAAGAATGAAGAGAAATCACTAAACGAACTGAATATATTTTCGGTGCCAATATTATCTCTAATTTCAAAAAAGTTACTTTTAATGTCATAAGTAAATATTGAAATGCTATCATCCCCGATCACTAACCGTTCTTGTAGATCAGGGTTTATGAAATCATCATTATTTCTATAAAATTCATTTACGGTAAAAAGGTTTTTAACTGAAGGTTCTGGAATCGAGAGGCTAAATAATCGTAATCCATTAACTTCGAATCCATCCATTGCTCTTAAAAAATTAAGATAATCAGGTTGATTATTAAAAAGAATACTAACTTCATTACATAATTTCTCCAGGCAATTAGTTGAATTAGAATTAAATTCTATTTGGATTATACTTTCAATAAATGATTCCTTGAGCGGTGCTTCAAATGGATAGTCTAAATCATTCATCATTTTTTTTAATTTATTTATTTGGGTTTTAGTCATCATTTTGTGGGTTCCATAATATTTTTCATGGGAGGATAAATTGAGCCAGATGGAATGGCCCAGGGAGTGATTTTGCTTTCACCTACTAATACTCCCTTAGCTATTCGTGATTGCATGTTAGTAAAAACTTTATGATATGGTTCGTTTTCGATTAATACTAAATTTTCGAAATCATTAGTACCACCATCATCTAGAGATAGTTTATGGTGAACATTATAATTTAGAGGAACATTGCCCTTTCTCATTCTTAAAAGGTCTTCGGCGTTGAATCTTTCAGATGCTTCGGAGGTTTTTGCAAGTTTGATAAGAAAATTTTTTCTTACAGTTTTATTAAACTCCTTTCGTAAGTTAGCTAAGTCTTTTGAAGTTCTCTTAATGTATATTGTTTCTATTATGTCTATACCATCAAGAAGTTTTTGTTGACCTCTAAGTTTGCCTAAGTAACTATTTATTTCTGTATATGTATCAACATTAGAACGCTTTGTTAAAAGAATAGATGCTGTTGCTATCGCTATGCCCGCTGTTTTTTCATTTAGTATTTGATCATAGCCTTTTATTGCATCTCCACCCAGTTTTTCCGCAGTATCTCTGAATCCTTCAATGTTCCCATTGTATACGCCACCAGCAGCAAGTAGCCTGCCAATAGCTTTGCTGTTTAACGTTTTGAAACGATTATTTGTTTGGTTTTTTGAATTTGGTAAAAACAAACAGTTATAATTTTCAGGGAGTGCCAAATAGCTGAACTCGGTATTTGCGATAAGATGTTGACAGAGGATAAATTCATAACTAACAGTTAATGTTTCTGTATCCAGTTGATTTTCAATGATCTGATGATGAATAGCCGATAAAAAAGCGCCTCTTAGTTGTATATAATAATACTTTCCCCATCTACCAAATCTATTTATTCGATAGAAGTCAAATTCCATAAATAATTGTTCATTATTGTTAATGGAATTAATAAATAATGGAGTGCTTTTATCAATTAATTTACAAAATGTTATACCATGGAACTGTGAACCAAGCCCCGTATTAGTAATACTATTTAAGAATGAGAATGTAAATATTTCATCCTCATGCCCGCTCTGCCAGCGATTACCTGTAGACTCAGAAGTCCCACAACCTGCGGAGATGCTTCCTTGTTGTTCTCCCGTTACTGTCAGGTAAACAATATTACTCATCCATGAAAAGTCCTTTTATGGCATGCTATTTTATCAATGGCACTATTATGCTTGTTAATTGTTATTTATTTACTCCAGGAAATTGTAGGCGTATATATTAAAAAATAAAATATTACACTTTAGGACGTAATTATGAGGTAAATCTTATATATTTATTGGGAAAATAAATACATTAAAGGAAGGTATGCCGATTTTGAATGACACCCTTTTTCCATCTCAGAAAAAGGGCACTATCTTACTTCACCCGCGCCATATAATACGCATCGACATATTCACCATTACGTAATGCGTACTTCTTGCCAGTCCCTTCAATCTCAAATCCAAATTTTTTATAGACTTTAATTGCTGGCGCGTTATCGATGAACACCGTTAGCTCAATACGATCTACCCGCAACCAGTTGTCGCACATTTCAATCATCTCTCGCATCAGGGCGCTGGCGACGCCGCGATTCTTCCAACGGGAGTCGACACAAATACCAAAATCTGCAACATGACTGCGGCGTGGGCGCTGTTGCACGTCAATGGTGAGATGGCCCACGACGTCTCCATCAATACAGGCGACGAGTTGCTTGATGCCGGGACGATCGGCGAGTCGCTCCTGCCACATATGATCGGAAGGATGAGGCACCTGTAGCGTGTTGCAATACACCTCCGGCTGGGCGTGAATCTGCCTGATGGCCTCGTAATCGCGCGTTTCAGCATGGCGTATCACTATCTCACTCATTCCTTTGTCCTCTTTGGGGTAAATGTCCCTTTCAACATCATTGACTTTCAAATGCGAGTCAAATGCATTTTTTTTGCAAAAAGTGTTGGACAAGTGCGAATGAGAATGATTATTATTGTCTTGCGATCAGGAAGACCCTCGCGGAGAACCTGAAAGCACGACATTGCTCACATTGCTTCCAGTATTACTTAGCCAGCCGGGTGCTGGCTTTTTTTTTGATCTTTCGTTTTCAATTTATCCACGGGAAGTGCTTGTGTTCGTTATGCGCACTCCAGTAGGAACCACGTCCGCTTTGCGCTAAGGTGTAAATAATCACCTTAAAAAGGACGAAATCATGGTCATCAACTGCGCCTTTATTGGCTTCGGCAAAAGCACCACCCGTTACCATCTGCCGTATGTACTTAACCGCAAGGATAGCTGGCATGTCGCGCATATTTTTCGCCGCCATGCGAAGCCGGAAGAACAGGCCCCCATTTACTCTCATATCCATTTCACCAGCGATCTCGACGAAGTACTAAACGATCCCGATGTTAAGCTGGTTGTGGTCTGCACCCATGCAGACAGCCACTTCGAGTACGCGAAGCGCGCGCTGGAAGCCGGGAAAAATGTGCTGGTCGAAAAACCGTTCACCCCGACGCTTGCCCAGGCGAAGGAGCTGTTTGCGCTGGCGAAAAGCAAAGGACTGACCGTCACGCCGTATCAGAATCGTCGTTTTGATTCCTGCTTCCTGACAGCGAAAAAAGCGATTGAAAGTGGCAAGTTGGGAGAGATTGTCGAAGTGGAAAGCCATTTTGACTATTACCGCCCGGTGGCAGAAACCAAACCTGGGCTGCCGCAGGATGGCGCGTTCTATGGTCTTGGTGTGCATACGATGGACCAGATTATTTCTCTGTTCGGTCGCCCGGATCACGTCGCTTATGACATCCGCAGCCTGCGTAATAAAGCCAATCCTGACGACACCTTTGAAGCGCAGCTGTTTTATGGCGACCTGAAAGCCATCGTCAAAACCAGCCATCTGGTGAAAATCGATTATCCGAAATTTATCGTTCACGGTAAGAAAGGTTCGTTTATTAAATACGGTATCGACCAGCAGGAAACCAGCCTCAAGGCTAATATTATGCCGGGCGAACCGGGATTCGCAGCGGATGATTCGGTCGGTGTGCTGGAGTATGTCAATGACGAGGGTGTGACGGTCAGAGAAGAGATGAAGCCGGAGATGGGCGATTACGGGCGCGTTTATGATGCGTTGTATCAAACCATCACCAACGGTGCGCCAAATTACGTCAAGGAATCTGAAGTTCTTACCAATCTGGAAATCCTTGAACGAGGATTTGAGCAAGCCTCTCCCTCCACAGTGACTCTCGCGAAGTAAGTTTGATGGCCCCTCGAATAGTTCAATTTTTTTGAACAGAGGGGTCAATTTTCACCCTCTATCATCCTAGGCGGATCGGGTCCACACTAAGCCCATCGAAATCATTCAGGGGGCGAATAAAAATGATCTACTTACGCAAAGCAAATGAACGTGGTCATGCAAATCATGGCTGGCTGGACTCCTGGCATACTTTCTCTTTTGCCAACTATTACGATCCGAACTTTATGGGCTTCTCCGCGCTGCGCGTGATTAACGACGACGTGATTGAAGCAGGGCAGGGCTTCGGCACTCACCCGCATAAAGATATGGAAATTTTGACCTACGTGCTGGAAGGTACTGTTGAGCATCAGGACAGCATGGGCAATAAAGAGCAGGTTCCGGCGGGTGAGTTCCAGATTATGAGTGCGGGTACGGGTATTCGTCACTCAGAGTACAACCCAAGCAGCACCGAGCGTCTGCATCTGTATCAAATCTGGATCATGCCTGAAGAAAACGGTATTACGCCGCGTTATGAACAGCGTCGCTTCGATGCCGTACAGGGCAAACAGCTGGTGCTCTCGCCGGATGCGCGTGATGGTTCGCTGAAAGTGTATCAGGATATGGAACTGTACCGCTGGGCGCTGGTAAAAGATGAGCAGTCGGTGCATCAGATTGCCGCTGAACGCCGCGTCTGGATTCAGGTGGTGAAAGGCAATGTCACCATTAACGGCGTGAAAGCCTCGACCAGCGATGGTCTGGCAATCTGGGATGAGCAGGCAATCTCCATTCATGCGGATAGCGACAGCGAAGTGTTACTGTTCGATCTGCCGCCGGTTTAAAACTCAACGGCATCTTTGAAGCCTGCCTTTTTGCAGGCTTCCTCACTCGCTCCGGTCGCGTGCTGATGTACGCTTCCGGGGTTTTGCCGCGTCGTTAGCACAATGCGATGCAATTGATTTAGTGTATATCTAATAATTGTAAACAAGCACTGTTTTCCCCGGGAAGGTTCTGATGCGTCCGTGTTAAACTAAGAGAATCTATCTCTTTTGTACCTTCAGGACGATGAAAAAGAAAAGACCCGTACTTCAGGATGTGGCTGACCGTGTAGGCGTGACCAAAATGACGGTCAGCCGTTTTTTACGCAACCCGGAGCAGGTTTCCGTCGCTCTACGCGGCAAGATTGCCGCCGCTCTTGATGAACTGGGTTATATTCCCAATCGCGCGCCCGATATCCTCTCTAATGCCACCAGCCGGGCGATTGGCGTCCTGTTACCTTCTCTCACCAACCAGGTTTTCGCGGAAGTATTACGCGGAATCGAAAGCGTCACCGACGCGCACGGTTATCAAACTATGCTGGCGCACTACGGTTATAAACCGGAAATGGAGCAAGAACGCCTCGAATCAATGCTCTCATGGAATATCGATGGACTGATCCTCACCGAACGTACCCACACGCCACGCACCTTAAAGATGATTGAAGTGGCGGGGATTCCGGTGGTGGAGTTGATGGACAGCAAGTCGCCGTGCCTCGATATTGCCGTCGGTTTTGATAACTTTGAAGCGGCACGCCAGATGACCACCGCCATTATTGCTCGCGGGCATCGCCACATTGCCTATCTCGGCGCACGTCTCGACGAACGTACTATCATCAAACAGAAGGGATACGAACAGGCGATGCTGGATGCAGGCCTGGTGCCGTATAGCGTGATGGTTGAGCAATCTTCTTCTTACTCTTCCGGTATTGAACTGATTCGCCAGGCGAGGCGGGAATATCCGCAGCTGGATGGCGTGTTCTGTACTAATGATGACCTGGCGGTCGGCGCGGCGTTTGAATGCCAGCGTCTGGGGTTGAAAGTTCCTGACGATATGGCGATTGCCGGTTTCCATGGTCATGACATTGGTCAGGTGATGGAACCACGGTTGGCGAGCGTACTGACGCCGCGTGAGCGGATGGGCAGTATTGGCGCTGAACGCCTGCTGGCGCGTATTCGTGGCGAATCTGTGACACCGAAAATGTTAGATTTAGGTTTCACCTTGTCACCGGGCGGATCTATTTAAGCCCACAAATTTGAAGTAGCTCACACTTATACACTTAAGGCACGGATGGATATTGCTTCTGATATTGTCCGGCCGGACAATGTTACCGATAACAGTTACCCGTAACATTTTTATTTCTTGTATTGTGGGGGCACCACTTTGAGCACGACTAACCATGATCACCACATTTACGTCTTGATGGGCGTATCGGGCAGCGGCAAATCTGCGGTCGCCAGTGAAGTGGCGCATCAACTTCATGCCGCGTTTCTTGATGGCGATTTCCTCCATCCAAGGCGCAATATCGAAAAAATGGCGTCTGGTGAACCGCTGAATGACGACGATCGCAAACCGTGGTTGCAGGCGCTGAACGACGCCGCGTTTGCTATGCAGCGCACCAATAAAGTGTCGCTGATCGTCTGTTCTGCACTGAAAAAACACTATCGCGACTTGCTGCGTGAAGGTAATCCGAATCTCTCGTTCATCTACCTGAAAGGCGATTTTGATGTGATTGAAAGCCGCCTGAAAGCGCGCAAAGGCCATTTCTTTAAAACCCAAATGTTGGTGACGCAGTTTGAAACGCTGCAGGAGCCGGGTGCGGACGAAACCGATGTACTGGTGGTGGATATCGATCAACCGCTGGAAGGTGTTGTGGCAAGCACCATTGAGGTTATTAAAAAAGGCAAATAAGTAGTGACTACATTAACGCTTGTTTTAACAGCAGTAGGGTCTGTTTTACTGCTGCTGTTTTTAGTCATGAAGGCGCGTATGCACGCTTTCCTGGCTTTGATGGTGGTGTCCATGGGGGCTGGCCTTTTTTCCGGTATGCCGCTCGATAAAATCGCAGCGACGATGGAAAAAGGGATGGGAGGCACCCTCGGCTTCCTGGCGGTGGTTGTCGCCCTGGGAGCTATGTTTGGCAAGATCTTACATGAAACCGGCGCAGTCGATCAGATTGCCGTCAAAATGCTCAAATCCTTCGGTCACAGCCGCGCGCATTATGCCATCGGCCTTGCGGGGCTGGTCTGTGCGCTACCGCTGTTCTTTGAAGTGGCGATTGTTCTGCTGATTAGCGTTGCTTTCTCAATGGCGCGCCACACCGGTACGAACCTGGTGAAGCTGGTAATCCCATTATTCGCAGGCGTGGCGGCCGCGGCTGCGTTCCTGGTGCCTGGACCAGCGCCAATGCTGCTGGCATCGCAGATGAATGCCGACTTTGGCTGGATGATCCTGATTGGCCTGTGTGCGGCAATTCCGGGAATGATTATTGCCGGGCCGCTGTGGGGTAATTTCATCAGCCGCTACGTGGAGCTGCATATTCCTGACGACATCAGCGAACCACATCTCGGCGAAGGCAAAATGCCATCTTTCGGATTCAGCCTGTCGCTGATCCTGTTGCCGCTGGTGCTGGTAGGGCTGAAAACCATTGCCGCGCGTTTTGTGCCAGAAGGCTCTACCGCTTACGAATGGTTCGAGTTTATTGGTCATCCGTTTACCGCGATTCTGGTTGCTTGTCTGGTGGCGATTTATGGCCTGGCAATGCGTCAGGGCATGCCAAAAGACAAAGTGATGGAGATTTGCGGTCACGCGCTGCAACCGGCGGGGATCATTCTGCTGGTGATTGGTGCAGGCGGCGTGTTCAAACAGGTGCTGGTTGACTCTGGCGTAGGTCCGGCACTGGGCGAAGCGTTAACCGGCATGGGCCTGCCGATTGCCATCACCTGCTTCGTGCTGGCAGCTGCAGTGCGCATCATTCAGGGTTCTGCCACCGTTGCCTGTTTAACGGCGGTGGGACTGGTGATGCCGGTTATTGAACAACTGAACTACTCCGGTGCGCAAATGGCGGCGCTGTCGATTTGTATCGCCGGTGGTTCGATTGTTGTCAGCCACGTTAACGACGCCGGTTTCTGGTTGTTCGGTAAATTTACCGGCGCGACCGAAGCCGAAACGCTGAAAACCTGGACCATGATGGAAACCATACTCGGCACTGTTGGTGCCATCGTTGGGATGATTGCGTTCCAGCTGTTGAGTTAATTACTGCGACAAATTACTGCGAGCTTGCTCGCAGTAATTCATTTCTCTTATCTCCTCTCTTCATCTTTTTGATCTCTCTCGCAAATTTACCTGCTAATAATCCGTTCTAATCACTGCCTAAAGATCGCAGGAGATAAAGATGGAAAAGCACGGAGCTGAATTGCTTTTACAGCGGATGTTAGGAAATACCACCGCTACTTTCAGGGAAGGGCAATGGGAAGCCATAGATGCAGTGGTTAATCAGCGGCGAAAACTGCTGGTTGTACAGCGCACCGGCTGGGGGAAAAGTGCCGTGTACTTCATCGCCAGTAAAATCTTCCGCGATCGCGGCGCTGGCCCGACAATTATCATCTCTCCTTTGCTTGCCCTGATGCGTAACCAGGTTGCCGCCGCTGAACGGTTAGGTATTACGGCTGAAACGTTGAATTCTACAAACAGGGAAGAATGGCAGCGCATTAGCGATAAGTTGCTGCAAGGTGAGGTCGATTGCTTGCTGGTTTCCCCGGAACGTTTGGCAAACCAGGACTTTATCGAAACGGTTTTATATCCTATAGCCGATCGTATTGGCTTGCTTGTGGTCGACGAGGCGCACTGCATCTCTGATTGGGGCCACGATTTTCGCCCGGATTACCGACGTATATTAGATATTTTGCGCCAACTGCCTGCGAATACCCCTGTTCTGGGTACAACCGCGACAGCGAATAACCGTGTTGTTGAGGATATCCGTCAGCAATTGGGTGACATTGTGATTCAGCGTGGAACGCTGGCTCGCGAAAGTTTGGCGCTTGATGCCTTAGTCTTAGGAGAACAGTCATCCCGTCTGGCATGGTTAGCAACGGTTATCCCTCAGTTTTCCAAATCGGGAATTGTTTATACCCTGACGACTCGCGATGCTGAACTTGTCGCCGAGTGGTTAAGGAAAAATGGTATCAGTGCATTTGCTTACTACAGCGGCGTGACTTGTGAAGGCGCGGAAGATTCTAATACTGCCAGGGAATATCTGGAGCAGGCACTGCTGGCAAATAAAATCAAAGTGCTGGTCGCGACGACGGCATTAGGTATGGGGTTTGATAAACCTGATTTAGGTTTCGTCATTCATTATCAGATGCCGGGGTCTATTGTCGGTTACTACCAACAGGTGGGGCGTGCCGGGCGTGCTATAGATTCCGCAGTTGGCATATTGCTTTGTGGTGGTGAAGACCGCGCTATTCATCAATTCTTCCGTGAAAGCGCCTTTCCTGCGGAGGCGCAAATTCATGAAATACTCAACGTACTTAGCGAGAATGACGGTCTTACCCTACGAGGCATTGAACAACGGACGAATCTTCGTTATGGGCAAATAGAAAAAGCACTGAAATTATTGGTAGCGGAAAATCCATCGCCTGTGGTGTATACCGAGAAATTATGGCGCAGAACTATCGTCAGTTTTTCTCCTGATCATGAACGAATTAACCATTTGATGAATCAGAGAAAAAGTGAACTGGCAGACGTTGAAAGCTATATCACGACCAAGGAGTGCAAAATGCAATTTCTGCGCCGTGCACTCGATGAGCCAAGTGCCGAACGTTGTGGTAAATGTAGCAGTTGTCTTCAGCATCCGTTATTGTCGCCCGACATTGATAGCGGCTTACTCCATGCGGCAAATTTATTTATTAAACACGCTGACCTGCCGTTAAATCTCAATAAACAGGTGGCAGCTGGGGCTTTTACGCAATACGGATTTAAAGGGAACTTGCCTGCGGGTTTACAAGGATCTACGGGGCGAATCCTTTCTCGTTGGGGAGATTCCGGGTGGGGAAAGCAGGTAGCACAGGAGAAAAAAACGGGGCGCTTAAGTGATGAGCTGGTAGAAGCATGTGCGGAAATGGTTCGCCAACGCTGGAATCCGCATCCTGAACCAACCTGGGTATGCTGCGTTCCTTCATTAAGGCACCTCGACCTGGTTCCTGATTTTGCCCGGCGACTGGCGGCGAAACTTGGCTTACCTTTTATTGATGCCATTGAAAAAGTCGTGGACAATCCACCGCAGAAAATGCAGCAAAACCGTTTTCACCAGTGTCAAAATCTCGACGGGGCGTTTGTGATTACCCCTCCTTTGATGCCAGGTCCGGCGTTGCTGGTTGACGATATCGTGGATTCTGCATGGACGCTGACAGTTCTGACAGCACTGTTACGCCAGGCAGGTTGCCCGACGGTTTATCCTCTTGCCCTTGCTTCTACCTCGGTAAAAAATTGATGAATCTTTCAGCCAATGCACAAGCGACTCTCCTGCTAACCAGCGATTTTTCTCGCGCGGCGGCGAGTGAGTATAAACCTCTTAGTAATAGTGAATGGGGGAAGTTTGCATTATGGCTGAAGCACCAACGTATCAGTCCCGCCGATCTTCTGGTGCCGCAACCGCAAGAGAAACTTACAGGCTGGAGCGATCCGCGTATTTCTCAGGAGCGTATTCTTGGCTTGCTGGCGCGTGGTCATAGTCTGGCGTTGGCGGTAGATAAGTGGCAACGCGCCGGTTTATGGATCTTAACCCGCGGAGATGCCGATTATCCCGTTCGCTTGAAAAACCGATTGCGAACGGATGCACCTCCCGTTTTATTTGGCTGCGGGAATAAAGCATTACTGCAAGCGGAAGGTATGGCGATTGTTGGCTCGCGAGATGCTCCGACTGCCGATTTGCGCTATACCCAACAACTGGCAGCGAAACTGGCCCAACAGGGGATTTGCGTTATCTCTGGTGGTGCGCGAGGTATTGATGAATGTGCAATAGCGTCGGCGCTGGAGGCCGGAGGAACTGCCGTTGGCGTATTAGCTGATAGCTTGTTAAAAACGAGCACGTTAGTGAAATGGCGTGAAGGGCTTATAGCAGGCAACCTGGTGTTGATTTCACCGTTTTACCCAGAGGTACGTTTCACCGTCGGCAATGCGATGGCGCGGAATAAATATATTTATTGCCTTGCTGAAAGCGCAATGGTTGTACGTGCGGGAATGACCGGTGGAACGATAACCGGAGCGATGGAGGCGTTAAAACATCAGTGGCTGCCTGTTCTGGTTAAACCAAATCAGGATGTGCAATCAGCCAATTCACGATTAGTAGAAAATGGGGCGTCATGGAGTGCTGAACAGGCTGAGAATGTGACGATCAGACTGCCAGACGTTCCTGGGCTGATGTATGACAGAGCACTCCGTAACGCTCAACCAGAATTGTTTTCGCTGCACGAAGATGACGCAAATTACGCAGTGATGCCCTCGCATACCCCTGTCGATTTTTATCAACTTTTTGTGGCGGAACTGGCGATCCTTGCAAAGGAATCGATAAGTATTGAAAGGCTGGCGTCTTGTACTGGTTTAACCATCGAACAAATTAGTATGTGGCTGAACCGCGCAGAAGAAGAGGGAAGGGTTATCCGATTGGGCGAAGGTCATTATCAGTTCAGGTAATAAAACAGGTGCCGCCTCTGGTTGTGTGCAGCACCTGTTTGAACCTTACCCCTTCATCCACATTCGAATGCCGTCGAGGAACATCTGGGTTGCCATCATCACCAGAATCAATCCCATCAGGCGTTCAAGTGCGTTCACCCCTTTCTCGCCCAGCAGACGTAAAAATAGCGAAGACTGTAGCAGGATGACAAAGGTGCCACCCCAGGCCAGCAGCAGAGCAATTACCAAATGTCCCATCTGATTCGGGTACTGATGAGACAACAACATCAGCGTGGCGAGAATAGTCGGCCCGGCGACTAACGGAATTGCCAACGGCACGATAAACGGCTCTTCACCTGCCGGAAGCCCGCTGCTATTTCCTGAAGCACTGGGGAAAATCATCTTAATGGCGATCAGAAACAGAATGATGCCGCCAGAAATGGAGACGGTTTCTGCCCGCAGGCTAAGAAATGCCAGAATTTTCTCACCCGCAAACAGGAACACCAGCATCACCAGGAGAGCAATAAGCAACTCTCGCACCATGATTGCCCGCCGTCTTTTCGGTTCAGTATGTTTCAGTACGGACATGAAAATAGGTAGGTTTCCGAGCGGATCCATAATCAGGATCAATAAAACTGCTGCAGAAATGATTTCATTCATAACTCAAATTCCCTGATAATTGCCGCGGACTTTCTGCGTGCTAACAAAGCAGGATAAGTCGCATTACTGATGGCTTCGCTATCATTGATTAATTTCACTTGCGACTTTGGCTGCTTTTTGTATGGTGAAAGATGTGCCAAGAGGAGACCGGCACATTTATACAGCACACATCTTTGCAGGAAAAAACGCTTATGAAAAATGTTGGTTTTATCGGCTGGCGCGGTATGGTCGGCTCCGTTCTCATGCAACGCATGGTTGAAGAGCGCGACTTCGACGCCATTCGCCCTGTCTTCTTTTCTACTTCTCAGCTTGGTCAGGCTGCGCCGTCTTTTGGCGGAACCACTGGCACACTTCAGGATGCCTTTGATCTGGAGGCGCTAAAGGCCCTCGATATCATTGTGACCTGTCAGGGCGGCGATTATACCAACGAAATCTATCCAAAGCTTCGTGAAAGCGGATGGCAAGGTTACTGGATTGACGCAGCATCGTCTCTGCGCATGAAAGATGACGCCATCATCATTCTTGACCCCGTCAATCAGGACGTCATTACCGACGGATTAAATAATGGCATCAGGACTTTTGTTGGCGGTAACTGTACCGTAAGCCTGATGTTGATGTCGTTGGGTGGTTTATTCGCCAATGATCTTGTTGATTGGGTGTCCGTTGCAACCTACCAGGCCGCTTCCGGCGGTGGTGCGCGACATATGCGTGAGTTATTAACCCAGATGGGCCATCTGTATAGCCATGTGGCAGATGAACTCGCGACCCCGTCCTCTGCTATTCTCGATATCGAACGCAAAGTCACAACCTTAACCCGTAGCGGTGAGCTGCCGGTGGATAACTTTGGCGTGCCGCTGGCGGGTAGCCTGATTCCGTGGATCGACAAACAGCTTGATAACGGTCAGAGCCGCGAAGAGTGGAAAGGGCAGGCGGAAACCAACAAGATCCTCAACACATCTTCCGTAATTCCGGTAGATGGTTTATGTGTGCGTGTCGGGGCATTGCGCTGCCACAGCCAGGCATTCACTATTAAATTGAAAAAAGATGTGTCTATTCCGACCGTGGAAGAACTGCTGGCTGCGCACAATCCGTGGGCGAAAGTCGTTCCGAACGATCGGGAAATCACTATGCGTGAGCTAACCCCAGCTGCCGTTACCGGCACGCTGACCACGCCGGTAGGCCGCCTGCGTAAGCTGAATATGGGACCAGAGTTCCTGTCAGCCTTTACCGTGGGCGACCAGCTGCTGTGGGGGGCCGCGGAGCCGCTGCGTCGGATGCTTCGTCAACTGGCGTAATCTTTATTCATTAAATCTGGGGCGCGATGCCGCCCCTGCTAGTGCGTAATACAGGAGTAAGCGCAGATGTTTCATGATTTACCGGGAGTTAAATAGAGCATTGGCTATTCTTTAAGGGTGGCTGAATACATGAGTATTCACAGCCTTACCTGAAGTGAGGACGACGCAGAGAGGATGCACAGAGTGCTGCGCCGTTCAGGTCAAAAAAATGTCACAACCAGAAGTCAAAAATCCAGTTGGATGGGGTGACACAATAAAACAGGAAGACAAGCATGTCCGATCGTATCGATAGAGACGTGATTAACGCGCTAATTGCAGGCCATTTTGCGGATCCTTTTTCCGTACTGGGGATGCATAAAACCACCGCGGGACTGGAAGTCCGTGCCCTTTTACCCGACGCTACCGATGTGTGGGTGATTGAACCGAAAACCGGGCGCAAACTCGCAAAACTGGAGTGTCTCGACTCCCGTGGATTCTTTAGCGGTGTCATTCCGCGACGTAAGAATTTTTTCCGCTATCAGTTGGCTGTTGTCTGGCATGGTCAGCAAAACCTGATAGATGATCCTTACCGTTTTGGTCCGCTAATCCAGGAAATGGATGCCTGGCTATTATCTGAAGGTACTCACCTGCGCCCGTATGAAACCTTAGGCGCGCATGCAGATACTATGGATGGCGTCACAGGTACGCGTTTTTCTGTCTGGGCTCCAAACGCCCGTCGGGTCTCGGTGGTTGGGCAATTCAACTACTGGGACGGTCGCCGTCATCCGATGCGCCTGCGTAAAGAGAGCGGCATCTGGGAACTGTTTATCCCTGGGGCGCATAACGGTCAGCTCTATAAATATGAGATGATTGATGCCAATGGCAACTTGCGTCTGAAGTCCGACCCTTATGCCTTCGAAGCGCAAATGCGCCCGGAAACCGCGTCTCTTATTTGCGGTCTGCCGGAAAAGGTTGTGCAGACTGAAGAGCGCAAAAAAGCGAATCAGTTTGATGCGCCAATCTCTATTTATGAAGTTCACCTGGGCTCCTGGCGTCGCCACACCGACAACAATTTCTGGTTGAGCTACCGCGAGCTGGCCGATCAACTGGTGCCTTATGCTAAATGGATGGGCTTTACCCACCTCGAACTGCTGCCCATTAACGAGCATCCCTTCGATGGCAGTTGGGGTTATCAGCCAACCGGCCTGTATGCACCGACCCGCCGTTTTGGTACTCGCGACGACTTCCGTTATTTCATTGATGCCGCACACGCAGCTGGTCTGAACGTGATTCTCGACTGGGTGCCAGGCCACTTCCCGACCGATGACTTTGCGCTTGCCGAATTTGATGGCACGAACTTGTATGAACACAGCGATCCGCGCGAAGGCTATCATCAGGACTGGAATACGCTGATCTACAACTATGGTCGCCGTGAAGTCAGTAACTTCCTTGTCGGTAACGCGCTTTACTGGATTGAACGTTTTGGTATTGATGCGCTGCGCGTCGATGCGGTGGCGTCAATGATTTATCGCGACTACAGCCGTAAAGAGGGGGAGTGGATCCCGAACGAATTTGGCGGGCGCGAGAATCTTGAAGCGATTGAATTCTTGCGTAATACCAACCGTATTCTTGGTGAGCAGGTTTCCGGTGCGGTGACAATGGCGGAGGAGTCTACCGATTTCCCTGGCGTTTCTCGTCCGCAGGACATGGGCGGTCTGGGCTTCTGGTACAAGTGGAACCTGGGATGGATGCATGACACCCTGGACTACATGAAGCTCGACCCGGTTTATCGTCAGTATCATCACGATAAACTGACCTTCGGGATGCTCTACAACTACACTGAAAACTTCGTCCTGCCGTTGTCGCATGATGAAGTGGTCCACGGTAAAAAATCGATTCTCGACCGGATGCCGGGCGACGCATGGCAGAAATTCGCTAACCTGCGCGCCTACTACGGCTGGATGTGGGCATTCCCGGGCAAGAAACTGCTGTTCATGGGGAACGAATTTGCCCAGGGCCGCGAGTGGAACCATGACGCCAGCCTCGACTGGCATCTGTTGGAAGGCGGCGATAACTGGCACCACGGTGTCCAGCGTCTGGTGCGCGATCTGAACCTCACCTACCGCCACCATAAAGCAATGCATGAACTGGATTTTGACCCGTACGGCTTTGAATGGCTGGTGGTGGATGACAAAGAACGCTCGGTGCTGATCTTTGTGCGTCGCGATAAAGAGGGTAACGAAATCATCGTTGCCAGTAACTTTACTCCGGTGCCGCGTCATGATTATCGCTTCGGCATTAACCAGCCGGGCAAATGGCGTGAAATCCTTAATACCGATTCCATGCACTATCACGGCAGTAATGTCGGCAATGGCGGCACGGTACACAGCGATGAGATTGCCAGCCACGGTCGTCAGCATTCATTAAGCCTGACACTACCACCGCTGGCCACTATTTGGCTGGTTCGGGAGGCAGAATGACACAACTCGCCATTGGCAAACCCGCACCCCTCGGCGCGCATTACGACGGTCAGGGCGTCAACTTCACACTTTTCTCCGCTCATGCCGAGCGGGTAGAACTGTGTATCTTTGACGCCAATGGCCAGGAACATCGCTATGACTTGCCAGGGCACAGTGGCGACATTTGGCACGGTTATCTGCCGGATGCGCGTCCGGGTTTGCGTTATGGTTATCGCGTTCATGGCCCCTGGCAACCCGCCGAGGGGCATCGCTTTAACCCGGCGAAGTTGTTGATTGATCCTTGCGCGCGGCAAATTGACGGGGAATTTAAAGATAACCCGCTGCTGCACGCCGGTCATAATGAACCTGACTATCGCGACAACGCCGCCATTGCGCCGAAATGCGTAGTGGTGGTTGATCACTATGACTGGGAAGATGATGCCCCGCCGCGCACGCCGTGGGGCAGCACCATCATTTATGAAGCCCATGTCAAAGGATTAACGTACCTGCATCCGGAGATCCCGGTCGAGATCCGTGGCACTTATAAAGCCCTGGGGCATCCGGTGATGATCAACTATTTGAAACAGTTGGGCATTACCGCGCTGGAACTGCTGCCGGTGGCGCAGTTTGCCAGCGAACCACGCCTGCAACGTATGGGTCTAAGTAACTACTGGGGTTATAACCCGGTGGCGATGTTTGCGCTGCATCCGGCGTATGCCTGCTCCCCAGAAACGGCGCTGGATGAGTTTCGCGATGCAATCAAAGCACTGCATAAAGCGGGTATCGAAGTCATTCTTGATATCGTGCTCAACCATAGTGCGGAACTGGACCTCGACGGTCCGTTATTCTCTCTGCGTGGGATCGACAACCGTAGCTATTATTGGATAAGAGAAGACGGCGATTATCACAACTGGACCGGTTGTGGCAACACGCTCAATTTGAGTCATCCGGCGGTAGTGGATTATGCCAGCGCTTGCCTGCGTTATTGGGTAGAAACCTGCCACGTCGATGGTTTCCGCTTTGATCTGGCGGCAGTCATGGGCCGTACGCCAGAGTTCCGTCAGGATGCGCCGTTGTTTACCGCTATCCAGAACTGCCCGGTGCTCTCGCAGGTGAAGTTAATTGCTGAACCGTGGGATATTGCTCCTGGTGGTTATCAGGTGGGAAATTTCCCGCCGCTGTTTGCCGAGTGGAACGATCATTTCCGCGATGCTGCCCGTCGTTTCTGGCTTCATTATGATTTGCCTCTGGGGGCGTTTGCCGGGCGTTTTGCTGCCTCCAGCGATGTTTTTAAACGTAATGGTCGTCTGCCGAGTGCCGCGATTAATCTCGTCACCGCGCATGACGGTTTTACGCTTCGCGACTGCGTTTGCTTCAACCATAAACATAATGAAGCAAACGGAGAAGAAAATCGCGACGGGACCAACAACAATTATAGTAACAATCATGGTAAAGAAGGGTTAGGCGGTACTCTTGACCTGGTTGAACGGCGTCGCGACAGCATTCACGCCCTGTTAACAACGTTGTTGCTCTCCCAGGGTACGCCGATGTTACTGGCCGGTGACGAACATGGTCACAGCCAGCATGGCAATAACAATGCCTACTGTCAGGATAACCAATTAACCTGGTTGGACTGGTCGCAGGCAAGCAGTGGTTTAACCGCATTTACCGCCGCGTTAATCCATCTGCGCAAGCGCATTCCCGCTTTGGTGGAGAATCGCTGGTGGGAAGAAGGCGACGGCAATGTCCGTTGGCTAAATCGATATGCTCAACCTTTAAGCACGGATGAGTGGCAAAACGGGCCGAAACAGCTGCAAATTCTGCTCTCGGATCGCTTTTTGATCGCAATTAACGCCACGCTTGAGGTAACAGAGATTGTTTTACCTGCTGGGGAGTGGCACGCCATTCCCCCATTCGCTGGAGAGGATAACCCAGTGATTACGGCTGTCTGGCAGGGACCTGCACACGGATTGTGTGTGTTCCAGAGATGATAAAAAAGGAGTTAGTCATGGTTAGTTTAGAGAAGAACGATCACTTAATGTTGGCGCGCCAGCTGCCATTGAAATCTGTTGCCCTGATACTGGCGGGAGGACGTGGTACCCGCCTGAAGGATTTAACCAATAAGCGAGCAAAACCGGCCGTACACTTCGGCGGTAAGTTCCGCATTATCGACTTTGCGCTGTCTAACTGCATCAACTCCGGGATCCGTCGTATGGGCGTGATCACCCAGTACCAGTCCCACACTCTGGTGCAGCACATTCAGCGCGGCTGGTCATTCTTCAATGAAGAAATGAACGAGTTTGTCGATCTGCTGCCAGCACAGCAGAGAATGAAAGGGGAAAACTGGTATCGCGGCACCGCAGATGCAGTTACCCAAAACCTCGACATTATCCGCCGTTATAAAGCGGAATACGTGGTGATCCTGGCGGGCGACCATATCTACAAGCAAGACTACTCGCGTATGCTTATCGACCACGTCGAAAAAGGCGCACGTTGCACCGTTGCTTGTATGCCAGTACCGATTGAAGAAGCCTCCGCATTTGGCGTTATGGCGGTTGATGAGAACGATAAAATTATCGAATTCGTTGAAAAACCAGCTAACCCGCCGTCAATGCCGAACGATCCGAGCAAATCTCTGGCGAGTATGGGTATCTACGTCTTTGACGCCGACTATCTGTATGAACTGCTGGAAGAAGACGATCGCGATGAGAACTCCAGCCACGACTTTGGCAAAGATTTGATTCCCAAGATCACCGAAGCCGGTCTGGCCTATGCACACCCATTCCCGCTCTCTTGCGTACAATCCGACCCGGATGCCGAGCCGTACTGGCGCGATGTGGGTACGCTGGAAGCTTACTGGAAAGCGAACCTCGATCTGGCCTCTGTGGTGCCGGAACTGGATATGTACGATCGCAATTGGCCAATTCGCACCTACAATGAATCATTACCGCCAGCGAAATTCGTGCAGGATCGCTCCGGTAGCCACGGGATGACCCTTAACTCACTGGTATCCGGCGGTTGTGTGATCTCCGGTTCGGTGGTGGTGCAGTCCGTTCTGTTCTCGCGCGTTCGCGTGAATTCATTCTGCAACATTGATTCCGCCGTATTGTTACCGGAAGTATGGGTAGGTCGCTCGTGCCGTCTGCGCCGCTGCGTCATCGATCGTGCTTGTGTTATTCCGGAAGGCATGGTGATTGGTGAAAACGCAGAGGAAGATGCACGTCGTTTCTATCGTTCAGAAGAAGGCATCGTGCTGGTAACGCGCGAAATGCTACGGAAGTTAGGGCATAAACAGGAGCGATAATGCAGGTTTTACATGTATGTTCAGAGATGTTCCCGCTGCTTAAAACCGGCGGTCTGGCTGATGTTATTGGGGCATTACCCGCAGCACAAATCGCAGACGGCGTTGACGCTCGCGTACTGTTGCCTGCATTTCCCGATATTCGCCGTGGCGTGACCGATGCGCAGGTAGTATCCCGTCGTGATACCTTCGCCGGACATATCACGCTGTTGTTCGGTCATTACAACGGGGTTGGCATTTACCTGATTGACGCGCCGCATCTCTATGATCGTCCGGGAAGCCCGTATCACGATACCAACTTATTTGCCTATACCGACAACGTGTTGCGTTTTGCGCTGCTGGGGTGGGTTGGGGCAGAAATGGCCAGCGGGCTTGACCCATTCTGGCGTCCTGATGTGGTGCATGCGCACGACTGGCATGCAGGCCTTGCGCCTGCGTATCTGGCGGCGCGCGGGCGTCCGGCGAAGTCGGTGTTTACTGTGCACAACCTGGCCTATCAAGGCATGTTTTATGCACATCACATGAATGACATCCAATTGCCATGGTCGTTCTTTAATATTCATGGGCTGGAATTCAACGGACAAATCTCTTTCCTGAAGGCCGGTCTGTACTATGCCGATCACATTACGGCAGTCAGCCCAACCTACGCTCGCGAGATCACCGAACCGCAGTTTGCCTACGGTATGGAAGGTCTGTTGCAACAGCGTCACCGTGAAGGGCGTCTTTCCGGCGTACTGAACGGCGTGGACGAGAAAATCTGGAGTCCAGAGACGGACTTACTGTTGGCCTCGCGTTACACCCGCGATACGTTGGAAGATAAAGCGGAAAATAAGCGCCAGTTACAAATCGCAATGGGGCTTAAGGTTGACGATAAAGTGCCGCTTTTTGCAGTGGTGAGCCGTCTGACCAGCCAGAAAGGTCTCGACCTGGTGCTGGAGGCCTTACCGGGTCTTCTGGAGCAGGGCGGGCAACTGGCGCTACTCGGCGCGGGCGATCCGGTGCTGCAGGAAGGTTTCCTTGCGGCGGCAGCGGAATACCCCGGCCAGGTGGGCGTTCAGATTGGCTATCACGAAGCATTTTCGCATCGCATTATGGGCGGCGCGGACGTCATTCTGGTGCCCAGTCGTTTTGAACCGTGCGGCTTAACGCAACTTTATGGATTGAAGTACGGTACGCTGCCGTTAGTGCGGCGCACCGGTGGGCTTGCTGATACGGTTTCTGATTGTTCTCTTGAGAACCTTGCAGATGGCGTCGCCAGTGGGTTTGTCTTTGAAGATAGTAATGCCTGGTCGCTGTTACGGGCTATTCGACGTGCTTTTGTACTGTGGTCTCGTCCTTCACTGTGGCGGTTTGTGCAACGTCAGGCTATGGCAATGGATTTTAGCTGGCAGGTCGCGGCGAAGTCGTACCGTGAGCTTTACTATCGCTTGAAATAGTTTTCAGGAAACGCCTATATGAATGCTCCGTTTACATATTCATCGCCCACGCTTAGCGTAGAAGCTCTTAAGCACTCTATCGCTTACAAGCTGATGTTTACGATTGGAAAGGACCCGGTCGTCGCCAATAAACATGAATGGCTGAACGCAACGTTATTTGCTGTGCGCGATCGTCTCGTGGAGCGCTGGTTACGTTCAAACCGTGCCCAGTTGTCGCAAGAAACTCGTCAGGTTTACTACCTGTCGATGGAGTTTTTGATTGGCCGTACGCTTTCCAACGCCATGTTGTCGCTAGGAATTTACGAAGATGTACAGGGCGCACTGGAAGCGATGGGGTTAAATCTCGAAGAGCTGATTGATGAAGAAAATGACCCGGGCCTCGGTAACGGTGGCCTGGGACGTCTGGCGGCTTGCTTCCTTGATTCTCTGGCGACGTTAGGGTTGCCGGGGCGCGGTTACGGCATCCGCTATGACTACGGTATGTTCAAGCAGAACATCGTTAACGGTAGCCAGAAAGAGTCGCCTGACTACTGGCTGGAATACGGTAACCCGTGGGAATTCAAACGCCACAACACGCGCTATAAAGTCCGTTTTGGCGGTCGCATTCAGCAGGAAGGTAAAAAAACGCGCTGGATTGAAACCGAAGAGATTCTGGGCGTAGCTTACGATCAGATAATCCCAGGTTACGACACCGACGCGACCAACACGTTGCGTTTGTGGAGTGCCCAAGCCAGTAGCGAAATTAACCTCGGTAAATTCAACCAGGGCGACTACTTCGCGGCAGTGGAAGATAAAAACCACTCCGAGAACGTATCTCGCGTACTGTATCCGGACGACTCCACCTACTCCGGGCGTGAGCTGCGACTGCGTCAGGAATACTTCCTGGTTTCCTCGACCATTCAGGACATTTTAAGCCGCCATTATCAGTTGCATAAAACCTACGATAACCTGGCGGATAAAATTGCGATTCACCTCAACGATACCCATCCGGTGCTGTCGATTCCTGAGATGATGCGTCTGCTGATCGATGAGCACCAATTTAGCTGGGACGACGCGTTTGAAGTGTGTTGTCAGGTCTTCTCCTACACCAACCACACGCTAATGAGCGAGGCGCTGGAAACCTGGCCAGTCGATATGCTGGGTAAAATTCTGCCGCGTCACCTGCAGATCATCTTTGAAATCAACGACTATTTCCTTAAAACCTTGCAGGAACAGTATCCGAACGATACCGATCTGCTGGGACGGGCGTCGATCATTGATGAATCCAACGGTCGTCGTGTGCGTATGGCCTGGCTGGCGGTTGTGGTGAGCCACAAAGTTAACGGTGTATCGGAACTGCACTCTAACCTGATGGTGCAATCGTTGTTTGCCGACTTTGCGAAAATCTTCCCGGGTCGTTTCACCAACGTTACCAACGGTGTGACCCCGCGTCGCTGGCTGGCGGTAGCGAACCCATCGCTTTCAGCTGTGCTGGACGAACACCTGGGCCGTAACTGGCGCACCGACCTTAGCCTGCTTAATGAGCTGCAACAACACTGTGATTTCCCAATGGTTAATCACGCGGTGCATCAGGCGAAGCTGGAGAACAAAAAGCGTCTGGCGGAGTATATCGCCCAGCAGCTGAATGTGGTGGTAAATCCGAAAGCGCTGTTCGATGTGCAAATTAAACGTATTCACGAATACAAACGTCAATTGATGAATGTGTTGCACGTGATCACCCGCTATAACCGCATCAAGGCCGACCCGGATGCGAAGTGGGTACCGCGCGTGAATATTTTTGGCGGTAAGGCGGCTTCGGCCTATTACATGGCGAAGCACATTATTCATTTGATCAATGACGTAGCGAAAGTGATCAACAACGATCCGCAGATTGGCGACAAGCTGAAAGTCGTGTTCATCCCGAACTACAGTGTTAGCCTGGCGCAGTTGATCATTCCGGCGGCCGATCTATCTGAACAGATTTCGCTGGCGGGGACGGAAGCTTCCGGCACCAGTAACATGAAGTTTGCGCTTAACGGCGCGCTGACTATCGGTACGCTGGACGGTGCGAATGTCGAGATGCTGGATCATGTCGGTGCTGACAATATCTTTATCTTTGGTAACACAGCGGAAGAAGTGGAAGAACTGCGTCGTCAGGGCTACAAACCGCGTGAATACTACGAGAAAGATGAGGAGCTGCATCAGGTGCTGACGCAAATCGGCAGCGGTGTATTCAGTCCGGAAGATCCGGGTCGCTATCGCGATCTGGTCGATTCGCTGATCAACTTCGGCGATCACTACCAGGTACTGGCGGATTATCGCAGCTATGTCGATTGTCAGGATAAAGTCGACGAACTCTACGAGCGTCAGGAAGAGTGGACCGCAAAAGCGATGCTGAACATTGCCAATATGGGCTACTTCTCTTCTGACCGTACGATCAAAGAGTACGCCGATCATATCTGGCATATTGATCCGGTGAGATTGTAAGTTCGCTAAAAAACAGAACGGGGCCAAAAGGTCCCGTTTTTTTTCGCCTTTATTTAGGAAAAGTGTCCAGAGGGGGCGAGGGTTATCGGGGAGTATAATTTCGCCATTCAGCAAGAATGGAAAGAATAATGCAAAACGGAAAATGGATTTTGACCTCGCTGGTAATGACTTTTTTTGGCATCCCCATACTGGCGCAATTTTTGGCAGCGGTTGTTGCCATGCTGGGGGCCGGGCTTGCCGCTATTCTTGAGTTTTGCAATTTACTCTTTACACCAACAATTTATCTTCTACTCAACGTCTTTATGCTGACGCTGGGCGCATTACTGCTATTTTTCTCTGGGCGAGTGTGGGCGGGCGATAGCGCACCAGAAAACAGAGAAATAGCCGCCTGGCGACAATGTCTTTTTTTAGTTCCCGCTTTATTAACCCTGGTTGGCTGGATAATCACGCTACATCTGGCAGATTATCAATTTCGCCAGATGGGAGCCGGTTGGTTGGCAAACCTTATGCTTCCCTGGTTGGGCGTTTTTACAGTCTCATTCGTCGGTGGTGAGTACTGGTGGATAGTCATTATTCCCGTTGGCGCGCATATCAGTTTTTCACTGGGATACGGCTGGCCGACCAGACACCCTTTAACCGGCACCTCCGGTCTACGTTGCCGTAATTTACTTCTGTTCATTCTTCTCTTACTGGGTATTGTCGCTGGTTATCAGGCTTATTTATATAAACAGCTTAATCCCGGCGTCGGTGTGCGTGAAAATATTGATACCTGGGCCTGGCGACCCGATAAACTTAATAATCAACTGACGCCACTGCGTGGTAAACCACAAATTCAATTTACGCAAAACTGGCCGCGACTCGATGGCGCTACGGCGGCGTACCCCATTTATGCCTCTGCATTTTATGCATTAAGTGTAATACCAGAGGATTTTCACGTTTGGGATTATCTGGATAACTCTCGTACGCAAGAAGCATATAACAAAATCGTTAACGGTGATGCCGATATTATTTTCGTGGCGCAACCTTCCGATGGGCAAAAAAAACGCGCTGAGAAATCGGGCGTCACTTTGCTGTACACGCCATTTGCCCGTGAAGCGTTTGTTTTCATCGTCAATGCGGATAATCCGGTTAATTCCCTGACTGAACAACAAGTGCGTGACATTTTTAGTGGCGCAATTACCAACTGGCGCACGGTTGGCGGTAACGATCAGGAGATCCAGACCTGGCAACGCCCGGAAGACTCTGGCAGCCAGACAGTGATGCAATCGCAGGTCATGAAAAATGTCCGCATGATCTCGCCGCAGGAAACCGAAGTGGCAAGCATGATGGAGGGAATGATTAAAGTCGTTGCCGAATACCGTAATACAAACAACGCAATAGGCTACACCTTCCGCTATTACGCAACACAAATGAATGCCGATAAAAATATAAAACTGCTAGCGATTAACGGTATTGCACCGACTGCAGAAAATATTCGCAATGGCAAATATCCCTATGTCGTCGATGCATTTATGGTAACGCGGGACAATATGACGTCAGAAACACAAAAACTGGTTGAATGGTTTTTAACGCCGCAGGGGCAGAGTCTGGTGGAAGATGTGGGCTATGTGCCGCTGTATCCAACAATGAAATAACGCTCGAGAGAAAGGAATCAGCGCAATGAATAAATTCACCTGTGTTTTACTATTAGGTACGGCGCTACTGGCGGGATGTGTCGACCGGGAAGGGTACTATAACAGCGTCAGGGAAGAAGACAGCCATGGACTGACGTCTCTGCGGGGGCAACCTGAATTACGTTACAACGATGATTGGTCAAGATGGCCGAGAGTGTACGGCGCTACAGCCTTATACCCGCTGTATGCCTCCGCGTATTATGAATTAGTACCCGAGCCAAAAGATAAGGATCGAACCTCGCTGGCCTGGCAGGCGTATGGTTTGCAACAAACCCGAACAGCTGAAGCCTACGATAGTCTGATTAAGGGTACCGCGACGGTTATTTTTGTTGCACAACCGTCGGAAGGACAGAAAAAACGTGCAGAAGAAGCAGGTGTTAAACTCAAATATACCGCTTTCGCCCGCGAAGCCTTTGTCTTTATCGTTGATATCAAAAACCCGGTTAATTCACTTAGCGAACAGCAGGTCAAAGACATTTTTAGCGGTAAAGTGAGTCGCTGGAATAAAGTGGGCGGCGGTGACGAAGGTATAAAAATCTGGCAGCGGCCAGAAGATTCTGGAAGCCAAACGGTTATGAAGGGACTGGTTATGCAAGATACTCCAATGCTGCCAGCCAAAAAATCCACTGTTATCGATCTTATGGGCGGTTTAATTACCGAAGTCGCCGACTACCAAAATACACCATCTTCTATTGGATACACCTTCCACTATTACGTCACACGTATGAATGACAATATGCTCAAAATGCGCAAACAGATCAAACTGCTGGCTATAAATGGCGTTGCACCTACAGAGGAAAATATCCGTAACGGCACTTATCCGTACATAATTCATGCTTATATGGTGACGCACGAAAACCCTACGCTGGAAACGCAGAAATTCGTCGACTGGTTTTTAAGCCCGCAGGGACAGCAATTGGTAGAGGATGTGGGCTATGTGCCGATTTATGACGCATCATCCGAATCATCAGGACAATAAAGATGAATAAAATCAGACTTTATATTCCTCCGTTAATTCTTGGTTTTGTTATTGTGCCGTTGTTGGTGTGGCCGACGGTGGTTGCGCTGGCTGCTTGTGTTATCACGCTGAGTTTTATGGGAGAAATACTGTTCTCTATCCCGCTCATGTTCAGGCGTATTTCACTTCTGGAATTCCAACTTGGGTTATTGGCTGAATATGCACTTTTTTTTTCTGTGCCATGTGTTGCGTTGGTTGGCAATTTTCTTGCAGAGCTCAATCTGAACTGAAAAGCAGACTCCATTGTTGGTTGGTATTTGCACCAGTTTATTTCTGGTTGCTCCTGTGGAATATCATTTTCTATGTCGCGCCAGCGCAAATTGCTTTGCTGGAAAATATGCGCAATTTCTTTCTGACCATTGTCTGGTTACCCCTGAATTTTTTCAATTTGGGTCTCAGCCGTGGACTGACTTTATCGGTCCGATAAGCGCCCAGCTTGGTTTTGCATTGGGATATTATTGCCAGTGGCGTAGCAAAAATAGAAGTCAGAGGAAGAAGTGGGGCGAGTGGGTAATGTGTCTGAGTTTTGTTACGTTGGGTATGATTGCGTGGGCTTTGCGGTAATTCCTTGAATCAAAAAGTAGGTCAGATTGTTGACGAAGTGCGCTTTGTTTATGCCGGATGCTGCGTGAACGCCTTATTTTGTCTACAAAATCATGCAAATTCAATATATTGCATAAACCACGTAGGCCTGATAAGCGTAGCGCATCAGGCAGTTTTTTTGTTTATCATCAGTCTCAGGTCAGATTGAAATCTGACCTGACCACCTTACGTTAAATCACGAAGCCAGCGATAACCTCTGCTGCGTATACTCCACTAGCCACTGACTCACACGAGATTGTTGATCCGCATTCAGCCACATGCCTTGTTTTGTGCGACGCCACAGGGCATCGTCGGCACGGCGGACCCATTCGTGATCCACCAGGTATTTCAGTTCCGCTTCGTAGAACTCATGACCGAAATCTTCCCCGAGATCGCCTATCGCCCCCGCATTGCAGAGCAGCAGCTCGCTGTTGCTGCCGTAAGTGCGCGCGTAGTGACGTGCCAGCGATTCGGTCAGGAATGGGTAACGACGGCGCAGACGAGCTGAGTAATCGTCGCGGTCGCCTTCAATGGCACCACCCGGCAGCACGCTCTCTTTCGTCCATGCCGGGCCAATGCCCTGATAATACGGCGTCAGTTTTTCCAGCGCATGTTCCGCCAGTTTGCGGTAGGTGGTCAACTTACCGCCGAATACCGACAGCAGCGGCGCTTTGCCGTTTTCATCATGGATATCAAGGGTGTAATCACGAGTGATAGCCTGCGGCGAATCGGACTCATCATCACACAGCGGACGCACGCCGGAGTAGGTCCAGACGATATCGTCCCGGCTTAACTGCTTTTTAAAGTGCGTGTTATACACTTTCAGCAGGTAATTGATTTCACTCTCTTCAATTTTTACTGCTTTTGGATCACCTTTGTATTCCACATCGGTGGTGCCGATGATGGAAAACTCGTCCATCCACGGGATCACGAAGACAATACGTTTATCTTCGTTTTGCAGAATGTAGGCCTGCTTTTGTGTATGCACACGCGGCACCACAATATGGCTGCCTTTGATCAGGCGAATGCCATAAGGTGAGGGTAGATGCATCCCGTCGTCGAAGAACTGCTTCACCCACGGGCCGGTGGCGTTCACGAGGCCGCGCGCTTGCCAGCTATATTTTTTGCCGGTATCGATATCTTCTGCTTCCACAATCCACAGGCCGTTTTCGCGGCGAGCAGAAGTGGCACGAGTCCGGGTAAGCACTTCACCGCCTTTACGTACCACCATCTGGGCGTTGGCGAGCACCAGACGGGCGTCATCTACCCAACAGTCGGAATATTCGAATCCGCGCTTAATTTCCGGTTTTAATACTGAATTTGCGCCAAAACGCAAACCGGTTGATCCCGGTAGGCTGGTGCGTTTACCCAGATGATCGTACATAAACAGACCAATCCGAATCATCCACGCCGGGCGCAGATGCGGACGATGCGGCAGGCGAAAACGCATCGGGAAGGCGATATGCGGGGCCATTTTCAGTAGCACTTCACGTTCAGCCAGCGCCTCGCTGACCAGGCGGAATTCATAGTGCTCAAGGTAGCGCAGGCCACCGTGAATGAGTTTTGAACTGGCGGAAGAGGTCGCACAAGCGAGATCCTGCGCCTCCAGCATCAGCACGGATAAACCGCGTCCAGCGGCGTCTGCCGCGATACCAGCACCATTGATGCCGCCACCTATCACAATCAGATCTTTGGTTTCCATGCTGCCCTCATTCACTTTCGTTAAAGCTCATAAATGTTCGTTATCGAACATATTAGCAAAGAATCGCGCTTTAGGTAACATTGAAAAAACATTTTAGAGTGATATGTATAACATTATGGCGTTTATCTGCCGCTTCGACGTAAACTGTGCGGTAAATTTGCCCACTTGTTTGTAAAGAAAGAGAGACGCATGGATCAGTTCGAATGTATTAACGTTGCCGACGCGCACCAGAAGTTGCAGGAAAAAGAGGCGGTGCTGGTCGATATTCGCGATCCACAGAGTTTCGCAATGGGGCATGCGGTGCAGGCTTTCCATTTAACCAACGACACACTGGGCGCGTTTATGCGTGATAACGACTTTGACACTCCGGTGATGGTGATGTGTTATCACGGCAATAGCAGCAAAGGGGCGGCGCAGTATCTGCTGCAACAGGGCTACGATGTGGTCTATAGCATTGACGGCGGCTTTGAAGCCTGGCAGCGACAGTTTCCCGCAGAGGTGGCGTACGGCGCGTAACGCTTTATACTGTCCCCTTTTGTGTGGAATAAGCGACAGCAACAATGTTGATGATTACCTCTTTTGCTAACCCCCGCGTGGCGCAGGCGTTTGTTGATTACATGGCGACGCAGGGTGTTATCCTCACGATTCAACAACATAACCAAAGCGACGTCTGGCTGGCGGATGAGTCCCAGGCCGAGCGCGTACGGGCGGAGCTGGCGCGTTTTCTCGAAAACCCGGCAGATTCGCGTTATCTGGCGGCCAGCTGGCAGGCGGGCCATACCGGCAGTGGCCTGCATTATCGCCGTTATCCTTTCTTTGCTGCCTTGCGTGAACGCGCAGGTCCGGTAACCTGGGTGATGATGATCGCCTGCGTGGTGGTGTTTATTGCCATGCAAATTCTCGGCGATCAGGAAGTGATGTTATGGCTGGCCTGGCCATTCGATCCAACACTGAAATTTGAGTTCTGGCGTTACTTCACCCACGCGTTAATGCACTTCTCGCTGATGCATATCCTCTTTAACCTGCTCTGGTGGTGGTATCTCGGCGGTGCGGTGGAAAAACGCCTCGGTAGCGGTAAGCTAATTGTCATTACTCTCATTAGCGCCCTGTTAAGCGGCTATGTGCAGCAAAAATTCAGCGGGCCGTGGTTTGGCGGGCTTTCTGGCGTGGTGTATGCGCTGATGGGCTACGTCTGGCTACGTGGCGAACGCGATCCGCAAAGTGGCATTTACCTGCAACGTGGGTTAATTATCTTTGCGCTGATCTGGATTGTCGCCGGATGGTTTGATTTGTTTGGGATGTCGATGGCGAACGGAGCACACATCGCCGGGTTAGCCGTGGGTTTAGCGATGGCTTTTGTTGATTCGCTCAATGCGCGAAAACGAAAATAATTCCAGGGATTTATAAATGAAACAAACACAACGTCACAACGGTATTATCGAACTGGTTAAACAGCAAGGTTATGTCAGTACCGAGGAACTGGTGGAGCACTTCTCCGTCAGCCCGCAGACTATTCGTCGTGACCTCAATGAGCTGGCAGAGCAAAACCTGATCCTGCGCCATCATGGCGGCGCGGCGCTGCCTTCCAGTTCGGTTAACACCCCGTGGCACGATCGCAAGGCCACCCAGACCGAAGAAAAAGAGCGCATCGCCCGCAAAGTGGCGGAGCAAATCCCCAACGGCTCGACGCTGTTTATCGATATCGGCACCACCCCGGAAGCGGTGGCGCACGCGCTGCTTAATCACAGCAATTTGCGCATTGTCACCAACAATCTCAACGTCGCTAACACGTTGATGGTAAAAGAAGATTTCCGTATTATTCTCGCCGGTGGCGAATTACGTAGCCGCGATGGTGGGATCATAGGCGAAGCGACGCTCGATTTTATCTCCCAGTTCCGCCTTGATTTCGGCATTCTGGGGATCAGCGGCATCGATAGCGACGGCTCGTTGCTGGAATTCGATTACCACGAAGTTCGCACCAAACGCGCTATTATTGAGAACTCGCGCCACGTTATGCTGGTTGTCGATCACTCGAAATTTGGCCGTAATGCGATGGTCAATATGGGGAGCATCAGCATGGTTGATGCTGTCTACACCGACGCCCCGCCGCCAGTAAGCGTCATGCAGGTGCTGACGGACCATCATATTCAACTGGAGCTGTGCTGATCCTGCAAGGCTTCCCACGTCAGACCAAAACGCGCCAGGTATTTGCGTAGCCGATCTGCGTCGTTGACGCTGGCTTTGCCCTGGCGCGAAACGTCAAAAAGCTGGCGTCCGGCAGCAGAAAGCGACTTTGCCTGGCGGCAGATAGCGATAACGTGTTCCAGTTGCATACGGTCGAAGAGATCGATGTTTTCTGCCTCTGCGCCCAGCAGTTGTGTAAGCGCGGAGGGACGGCTCTCCTGCCAGTTATAGCGCAGACGGTTTATCTCATCTTCAACCACGTCCAGAGTGATGCGTCCGCTAGTGGCAAAGGTGGCCATCCGCGTGACGCTGGCAGAAAGTTCGCGAAAGTTACCGCGCCATGTTGCCTGGGGAGATGTCGCAAAGGCCAGCCAGGCGCGCCGCGCTTCGGTGTTAAAACGCACGCTGTCACCAGTGAGTGAGGCGTGGCGCTCCACTTCATAATCCAGGTTCGGTTCAATATCTTCCTGGCGCTGGAGTAGACCCGGCAGGGTGAAGGTCCAGAGATTGATCCGCGCGTACAGATCTTCGCGGAATTTGCCTTCGGCAACCAGCTGACGCAAATCGCGCACCGTTCCGGCGATAAGCTGAAAGTCGCTACTCACCTGGCGATCGCTGCCAAACGGATAAAAGGTTTTCTCTTCAATGGCTTTCAGCAGCATTGCCTGTTCGTCTGCGCCCAATTCGCCAATCTCATCAAGAAATAACATCCCGCCGTTGGCGCTGCGTAATAATCCTTCCCGCGACTCCCGCGCCCCGGTAAACGCGCCTTTCACATGACCAAACAGCGTCGACATGGCGGTATCGCCACGCAGGGTGGCGCAGTTCATTTCCACAAACGCGCCGCTAAACTGATGCCGCGCCTGTTTCAATTCAAAGATGCGTCGCGCCAGAAATGACTTACCCGCCCCGGTCGGGCCGTTAAGCAGGATCGGTGCGCGGGATTTGATCGCCACTTTTTCGATCTGCTCAATCATGCGGTTGAAGTGTGGGTTACGCGTGGCGATGCCTGATTTGAGGAAATCGAGCGTTTGTTGGCGTTCCTCGGCAAAGCGGCTGGCGATAGCGTTATAACGGCTTAAATCGAGATCGATAATCGTCACTTCACCTGCGCCGCGCGGTTGTTCTTTTTTGCGCGGTGGTGAAGATTGTATCAACCGGGCGGGCAGGTAACGCGCTTCTGCCAGTAGAAACCAGCAAATCTGCGCGACGTGGGTGCCGGTGGTGATGTGAATTAAATAATCTTCATTTTCTGGCTGGAACGCGTAACCACGGGCGAAATCATGCAGGCAGGCGTAAACCTCTTCGAAATCCCACGGGTTATGCAGTTCTATCTCAACGCCCACCACTTCTGTTTCTGGCGAAACGCTGGCGATATCGCGTTTAAGCGTTTCGAATAGCGAGCGCGAGCGGGCGTCGTGCAATAATTCCAGCCGATCGATAACTAACGATTCTTGCTGGCATAGACAGAGTGTCGGACGCCATTTTGACCAGCGCTGACTGCCGCGCCCGGCATAATCCAGCACCGTTCCGACAAAACCAAAAGCCACTGTTTTACGCATCTTAGATATCCTTATAAAAGACGATATTTCATTATCGGTAAATTGGCTTTGCGGGAAATCTCCGTTTACGGACGTAAAGGTATAATTTTTTTAAAAACAATGAATTAAAAAATTAAGCTGCTTATTTAATTTTCTGGTACGACGGTTGCAATTATCAGGACATACCAACGAAAAGAGAAAAACAAAATGAATTACGAATTACTGACCACTGAAAATGCCCCGGTAAAAATGTGGACCAAAGGCGTGCCGGTAGAGGCCGATGCGCGTCAGCAACTTATTAATACGGCGAAGATGCCGTTTATTTTCAAACATATTGCGGTAATGCCTGATGTACACCTGGGTAAAGGTTCCACCATTGGTAGCGTGATCCCAACCAAAGGGGCGATTATTCCGGCGGCGGTGGGCGTGGATATCGGTTGTGGAATGAACGCGCTGCGTACCGCGTTAACGGCGGCAGACCTGCCTGAAAACCTGGCGGAGCTGCGTCAGGCGATTGAAACAGCCGTGCCGCACGGACGTACTACCGGACGTTGTAAACGTGATAAAGGCGCATGGGAAAATCCGCCTGTTAACGTCGATGCGAAATGGGCTGAGCTGGAAGCCGGTTATCAGTGGTTAACGCAAAAATATCCCCGTTTCCTGAATACCAATAACTATAAACACCTGGGAACGCTGGGAACGGGTAACCACTTTATTGAAATCTGCCTTGATGAGTCGGACCAGGTGTGGATTATGCTGCACTCCGGTTCACGCGGAATTGGTAACGCCATCGGGACTTACTTTATCGATCTGGCGCAAAAAGAGATGCAGGACCAACTTGAGACGTTGCCGTCGCGTGATCTGGCGTACTTTATGGAAGGTACGGAATACTTTGATGATTACCTGAAAGCCGTGGCCTGGGCGCAGCTTTTTGCCAGCCTTAACCGCGATGCGATGATGGAAAACGTGGTAACGGCGTTGCAGAGCGTTACGCAGAAAACGGTAAGACAGCCACAAACGCTGGCGATGGAAGAGATCAACTGTCATCACAACTATGTGCAAAAAGAACAGCACTTTGGTGAAGAGATCTACGTGACGCGTAAAGGCGCGGTGTCTGCGCGTGCGGGTCAATATGGAATTATTCCAGGGTCGATGGGAGCGAAAAGCTTTATCGTCCGTGGGCTGGGAAATGAAGAATCGTTCTGTTCGTGCAGCCACGGTGCCGGGCGGGTAATGAGCCGTACCAAAGCGAAAAAACTGTTCAGCGTGGAAGATCAAATTCGTGCCACCGCGCATGTGGAATGCCGTAAAGATGCCGAAGTGATCGACGAAATCCCGATGGCGTATAAAGATATTGATGCGGTGATGGCGGCACAAAGCGATCTGGTGGAAGTTATCTATACCCTGCGTCAGGTGGTGTGCGTAAAAGGATAAATGATGAAAAGGATGATTGCGCTGGATGGCGCACAGGGCGAAGGCGGCGGGCAGATCCTGCGCTCGGCGCTGAGCCTGTCGATGATAACTGGCCAGCCATTTACCATCACTGGCATTCGTGCCGGGCGGGCGAAACCGGGGCTGTTGCGCCAGCATCTGACCGCGGTAAAAGCGGCTGCGGAAATTTGTAGGGCAACGGTGGAAGGCGCGGAGCTAGGGTCGCAGCGTCTGGTCTTCCGGCCAGGTACCGTGCACGGCGGCGATTACCGCTTTGCTATCGGTAGCGCCGGAAGTTGTACGCTGGTACTGCAAACGGTGCTGCCCGCGCTGTGGTTTGCTGATGGACCTTCGCGTGTTGAAGTGAGCGGTGGCACCGATAACCCGTCGGCACCGCCTGCGGATTTTATCTGTCGGGTGCTGGAGCCGCTGCTGGCGAAAATGGGCATTCATCAGCAAACCACATTATTACGCCACGGTTTTTATCCTGCTGGAGGCGGGGTGGTGGCAGCGGAAGTCTCGCCCGTGGCATTGTTTAACACCTTGCAACTTGGCGAGCGCGGGAACATTGTGCAGATGCGTGGAGAGGTGCTATTAGCTGGCGTGCCGAGGCATGTTGCTGAGCGTGAAATCGCTACGCTGGTGGCAAGTTTTTCCCTGCATGAGCAGAATATTCATAGCCTGCCGCGCGACCAGGGGCCGGGTAATACCGTCTCGCTGGAAGTCGAAAGTGAAAATATCACTGAACGCTTTTTCGTCGTCGGTGAAAAGCGCGTCAGTGCCGAAGTGGTAGCCGCGCAGTTAGTGAAAGAGGTGAAACGCTACCTGGCAAGCCCGGCGGCAGTGGGGGAATATCTCGCCGACCAGCTGGTGCTACCGATGGCGCTGGCGGGCGCGGGAGAATTTACGGTCGCCCATCCCTCATGCCATCTGCTGACCAATATCGCGGTGGTGGAGCGTTTCTTGCCAGTGCGGTTTAGTCTGGTGGAGGCTGATGGCGTAACGCGGGTGAGCATTGAATGATATAAAGATGTAAGCCGGATCCGACGTAATATCCGGCTGAACTCATACCCCATATCCCATCATCTTCAGCAGTTTCTGCGCGTGTTGTACCGCGGCCTGACGGTGGGCGACACCGAGTTTTTGGTACAGATTGCGGATATGCGTTTTGATGGTGGTTGCCGCCACTTCCAGCTCGCCTGCAATTTGCTCGTTGCTGTAACCGGAGTAAATCAGCCCCAGTACCTGCCATTCACGTTGGGTCAACGGGCTGGTGCGGATCAGTTCTGGCACTTCCGGATGATTTAGCAGACGTTCAACGAAATTCTCATCGAAATGGGCGAATTTATGCCGATGATGTTGATTGATTTCTCGCAGAATACGCTGCGCACGATGCTGTTCCAGTTCCGGCAGCGTATTGAGTTGAATCAGCTGGCGCAGTTGTTGCGCCATCGCTTCGCCTTCGATGACAAAATGACTGATAAATCCGGTGCGATTCGCCAGTTTTAATGCGTCCAGCAACACACGCTGGGCGTCACTTTTACGTCCGGCCTGCCAGTACAGTTGATTAAGCAGCAACAGGTTACGGTTGAGATCGCTCATCAACCGCAGACTGCGGGCGTTTTCATTGAGTTCTTCGAGAACAATTTCTGCCGGTTCAAACTCGCCCAGCAAGATTTGTGCACGGGCAATGTTGCGCCATTGACCTTGCAGGAAGTGGTTGTTCGCAAACTCTGGTTTAGCCGTATGACGCAACCAGTTGGCAGCGGCGGCTTTATCGCCGGTCATTTGCCAGTAAATCACCCGGACTTTGTTGGCGTTAGAGATCCAGTCGCTGTGATATTTGCCATTTCCCAGCAGGTTTTCCAGACGGTTCAGCTGGCTACGGGCGTTATCTAAATCACCACGGGCCAGCGAGCATTGAATCAACATTGCCAGGCACTGAAGCTGTTGCTGTGGCTGATAAGACGACAAGACTTCAATCCCGCTACGCGCCGACGCTTCGGCTTCATCCAGCCGCGCCCAGGCCCATAACAGCTGCGCACGAATGCGCACCAGAAACTCATGCATTGGCAGCTGTTCCAGATGCTGCTCGTTGATCAGCTGGAACGCTTTTTCCTGCGTTTCCCACGCGGTTTGCAGGAACCCTTGGGCAAACAGAATTTCACTTTGCTGGATTAAACTCCATAAGGCGTAGTGCCAGACATCGTGCTGGCGCGCCATCTGTTCGGTTTGCTGCATTAACGCCAGTGAGCGGGTCAATTCGCCTTTGCAGTGCAATACTTCACCCAGCACTGAGGTTGCTACAATGCGGCTATAGAACCAGCCCGGAGGCAGTTCTTCCAGTGCCAGTTTTGCCAGCCGTTCCGCTTCATCCGGATTACCATCGTTAATCGCTACCTGGGCGCGCAGAGCGTTAAATTCTGCGTGCATGGTGCCTTCTCTGATGTCCTTGATTTCATGTTCAGCACGGGCTAGCAGGGTGTTAACTTCGCCGTAGCGATGTTGGCTTTGCATCAGCCACGCCTGCAATAACACTAACTGCGGATTTTCCAGCAAACTGTCCCACGGCAGGGCCTTAAGCGACTCTTCCAGCAGCGACAGTTCGCTATGGTTGAACAGACTCCAGGCGTGATTAAGCAGAATATCGCGCAGCATCAGCGCATCGCCTGCCGCCAGCGCATGATGAATCGCTTCGCTGGGAAATCCCTGGGCCATCCAGCTTTCTGCGGCAGCACGGTGAATTTCCGGCAGCTCCGCCGCCAGTTCCCACTGGCAGCGCTGACGCAGGAAGTTACCAAACAGCGGGTGATAGCAGAACCACTCGCCGGTATCATCCATCCGCTGTAAAAACAGCCCCTGGCGCTCAATCTCTTCGAGGCGCATTTGCCCGTTTTCTTCGCCGGTCACACGGTTGATGAGTGCATCGTTCATTGAGCGCAAAATAGCGCTTTTCAACAGAAAATGGCGCGTTGCGAGATCGACGTTATCCAAAACCTCATCGACCAGATAATCCGAAAGATGGCTGGCATTGATTCCCGCCAGGCGGCGTGCCGACTTATGGGCTGAGTGGGTATTCTGCCGGGCGGAGAGGGCGATTAGCTGTAGTGCCGTCGCCCAACCGGAAACGTCATCGCAAATCCGACTGCTTTCTGCGGCTTCAATCGGCGATGACAGACGGCAATCAAAAAACTGCTTCGCTTCCTGATGGGTAAATGCCAGTTGCTGACTGCCAATTTCCAGCAGTTGATCACGAACACGCAGATTGGCAATGCCCAGTTGCGGAAGGTTGCGTGACAACACCACCAGGGTGAGATTTTCTGGTTGATGGCGAATAAAGAAGCGCATTGACTCGTGGATCACTGGATTAGTGATCAGATGATAGTCATCGATGACCAGATAAAGTGGGCTATGCCATTCCGCCAGCTCAATGAAAAGCTGGGCGAAGAGTGACGTCAGGCTGGCATATTGCCGTTTTTGCGCCATCGTCTCACATATCGCACAGTGACCGTTGGTTGCCTGCTGCACGGCGGCAATGAGATAGCTGGCGAAACGCTCTTGCTGGTTATCACCTTCATCCAGCGAGTACCAGCCGATATCGTTTTTGCCTGCCGCCCACTGGGAAATGAGCGTGGTCTTTCCGTAGCCCGCAGGACTTGTGATCAGCGCCAGCCGGAAGTTGTTCGCGCCGGAAAGTTTAGCCAGCAGGCGCTCACGAACCACGGTATGGTCGAGTCGAACCGGACGACTTAATTTTGACGGAATCAGCATAGTTAATCACTTCACTGTGGAAAATGAGGAAATATTATTTTTTTTGCGCTTCGTAATTAATGGTTATAAGGTCGGCCAGAAACCTTTCTAATGCAAGCGATGACGTTTTTTTATGTGTCTGAATTTGCACTCTGTCACAATTCCAAATCTTTATTAATGACTCACCTAAAACGACGCTGATACAGCGTGAATGCTGGGTTGTACGGTATTTCCCTTATGTTCATCAGATTCATTTAAGCAAGGGTTTCTTCTTCATTCCTGATGAAAGTGCTATCTAAAAAGATGATCTTAATAAATCTATTAAGAATGAGATGGAGCACACTGGATATTTTACTTGTGAAACTGTTTCACTCCTTTACTTAATTTATAGAGTTACCTTCCGCTTTTTGAAAATACGCAACGGCCATTTTTTGCACTTAGATACAGATTTTCTGCGCTGTATGGCATTGATTTGCTGCTAATCCTGTGGTTTGCACTAGCTTTAAGTGGTCGAGATCACATTTCCTTGCTCATCCCCGCAACTCCTCCCTGCCTAATCCCCCGCAGGATGAGGAAGGTCAACATCGAGCCTGGCAAACTAGCGATAACGTTGTGTTGAAAATCTAAGAAAAGTGGAACTCCTATGTCACAACCTATTTTTAACGATAAGCAATTTCAGGAAGCGCTTTCACGTCAGTGGCAGCGTTATGGCTTAAATTCTGCGGCTGAAATGACTCCTCGCCAGTGGTGGCTGGCTGTGAGTGAAGCACTGGCCGAAATGCTGCGTGCTCAGCCATTTGCCAAACCGGTGGCGAATCAGCGACATGTTAACTACATCTCAATGGAGTTTTTGATTGGTCGTCTGACGGGCAACAACCTGTTGAATCTCGGCTGGTATCAGGATGTACAGGATTCGTTGAAGGCTTATGACATCAACCTGACTGACTTGCTGGAAGAAGAGATCGACCCGGCGCTGGGTAACGGTGGTCTGGGACGTCTGGCGGCGTGCTTCCTCGACTCAATGGCAACTGTCGGGCAGTCAGCTACTGGCTACGGCCTTAATTATCAATATGGCTTGTTCCGCCAGTCATTTGTCGATGGCAAACAGGTTGAAGCGCCGGATGACTGGCATCGTGGTAACTATCCGTGGTTCCGCCACAATGAAGCACTGGATGTGCAGGTTGGAATTGGCGGTAAAGTGACGAAAGACGGACGCTGGGAGCCGGAATTTACCATTACTGGTCAAGCGTGGGATCTCCCCGTTGTCGGCTATCGTAATGGCGTGGCGCAGCCACTGCGTCTGTGGCAGGCGACGCATGCGCATCCGTTTGATCTGACTAAATTTAACGATGGTGATTTCCTGCGTGCCGAACAGCAGGGCATCAACGCGGAAAAACTGACCAAAGTTCTCTATCCAAACGACAACCATACTGCCGGTAAAAAGCTGCGCCTGATGCAGCAATACTTCCAGTGTGCCTGTTCGGTAGCGGATATTTTGCGTCGCCATCATCTGGCGGGGCGTAAACTGCACGAACTGGCGGATTATGAAGTTATTCAGCTGAACGATACCCACCCAACTATCGCGATTCCAGAACTGCTGCGCGTGCTGATCGATGAGCACCAGATGAGCTGGGATGACGCCTGGGCCATTACCAGCAAAACATTCGCTTACACCAACCATACCCTGATGCCAGAAGCGCTGGAACGCTGGGATGTGAAACTGGTGAAAGGCTTACTGCCGCGCCACATGCAGATTATTAACGAAATTAATACACGCTTTAAAACGCTGGTGGAAAATACCTGGCCGGGCGATGAAAAAGTGTGGGCCAAACTGGCGGTGGTGCACGACAAACAAGTGCATATGGCGAACCTGTGTGTGGTTGGCGGTTTCGCGGTGAACGGTGTTGCGGCGCTGCACTCGGATCTGGTGGTGAAAGATCTGTTCCCGGAATATCACCAGCTATGGCCGAACAAATTCCATAACGTCACCAACGGTATTACCCCACGTCGCTGGATCAAACAGTGCAACCCGGCACTGGCGGCTCTGTTGGATAAATCACTGAAAAAAGAGTGGGCTAACGATCTCGATCAGCTGATCAATCTGGAAAAATTCGCTGATGATGCGAAATTCCGTCAGCAATATCGCGAGATCAAGCAGGCGAATAAAGTCCGTCTGGCAGAGTTTGTGAAAGTTCGTACCGGTATTGAGATCAATCCACAGGCGATTTTCGATATTCAGATCAAACGTCTGCATGAGTACAAACGCCAGCACCTGAATCTGCTGCATATTCTGGCGTTGTACAAAGAAATTCGTGAAAACCCGCAGGCTGATCGCGTACCGCGCGTCTTCCTCTTCGGCGCGAAAGCAGCACCAGGCTACTACCTGGCGAAAAACATTATCTTTGCGATCAACAAAGTGGCTGACGTGATCAACAACGATCCGCTGGTTGGCGACAAGTTGAAGGTGGTGTTCTTGCCGGATTATTGTGTTTCGGCGGCGGAAAAACTGATCCCGGCGGCGGATATCTCCGAACAAATTTCGACGGCAGGTAAAGAAGCTTCCGGTACCGGCAATATGAAACTGGCGCTCAATGGTGCGCTTACTGTCGGTACGCTGGATGGTGCGAACGTTGAAATCGCTGAGAAAGTCGGTGAAGAAAATATCTTTATTTTTGGTCATACCGTGGAACAAGTGAAGGCAATTCTGGCCAAAGGCTACGACCCGGTGAAATGGCGGAAGAAAGATAAGGTGCTGGACGCAGTATTGAAAGAGCTGGAAAGCGGTAAATACAGCGACGGCGATAAGCATGCCTTCGACCAGATGCTGCACAGTATCGGCAAACAGGGCGGCGATCCGTATCTGGTGATGGCAGATTTCGCCGCTTATGTAGAGGCACAAAAGCAGGTGGATGTGCTGTACCGCGACCAGGAGGCCTGGACCCGCGCGGCGATCCTCAATACCGCCCGCTGCGGTATGTTTAGCTCGGATCGCTCTATTCGCGATTATCAGGCTCGTATCTGGCAGGCAAAACGCTAAGGAAGCTCGATGGAAAGCAAACGTCTGGATAATGCCGCGCTGGCGGCGGGGATTAGCCCCAATTACATCAATGCCCACGGTAAACCGCAGTCGATTAGCGCCGAAACCAAACGGCGTTTGCTTGACGCGATGCATCAACGTACCGCCACGAAAGTGGCGGTAACGCCAGTCCCGAATGTCATGGTTTATACCAGCGGCAAAAAAATGCCGATGGTGGTGGAGGGCAGCGGCGAATATAGCTGGCTGCTGACCACCGAAGAAGGAACGCAGTACAAAGGCCATGTAACGGGGGGCAAAGCGTTCAATCTACCGACGAAGCTGCCGGAAGGTTATCACACGCTGACACTCACCCAGGACGACCAGCGCGCGCATTGCCGGGTGATTGTGGCACCGAAACGCTGTTACGAACCGCAGGCGTTGCTGAATAAACAAAAGCTGTGGGGTGCCTGCGTTCAGCTTTATACGCTGCGATCGGAAAAAAACTGGGGTATTGGGGATTTTGGCGATCTCAAAGCGATGCTTGAGGATGTGGCAAAACGTGGCGGGTCGTTCATCGGTCTGAACCCGATTCATGCGCTCTATCCGGCAAATCCGGAAAGTGCCAGCCCGTATAGCCCGTCTTCTCGCCGTTGGCTGAATGTGATTTATATCGACGTTAACGCCGTCGAAGATTTCCATCTTAGCGAAGAGGCTCAGGCCTGGTGGAAGTTGCCGACCACGCAACAGACGCTGCAACAGGCGCGGGATGCCGACTGGGTTGATTACTCCACGGTTACCGCCCTAAAAATGACAGCATTACGAATGGCGTGGAAAGGTTTCGCGCAACGTGATGATGAACAGATGACCGCGTTTCGCCAGTTTGTTGCCGAGCAAGGCGACAGCCTGTTCTGGCAGGCGGCGTTTGACGCACTACATGCCCAGCAAGTGAAAGAGGACGAAATGCGCTGGGGCTGGCCTGCATGGCCAGAGATGTATCAGAACGTGGATTCACCAGAAGTGCGCCAGTTCTGCGAAGAACATCGTGATGACGTCGATTTTTATCTCTGGTTGCAGTGGCTGGCTTACAGCCAGTTTGCCGACTGCTGGGAGATAAGCCAGGGCTATGAAATGCCGATTGGCTTGTATCGTGATCTGGCGGTTGGCGTAGCGGAAGGTGGGGCGGAAACCTGGTGCGACCGTGAACTGTATTGCCTGAAAGCGTCGGTAGGCGCACCGCCGGATATCCTCGGCCCGTTGGGGCAGAACTGGGGATTGCCGCCAATGGACCCGCATATCATCACCGCGCGTGCCTATGAACCGTTTATCGAGCTGTTGCGTGCCAATATGCAAAACTGCGGCGCATTACGAATTGACCATGTGATGTCGATGCTGCGTTTGTGGTGGATACCGTATGGCGAGACGGCGGATCAGGGCGCGTATGTACACTATCCGGTGGATGATCTGCTCTCGATTCTGGCACTCGAAAGTAAACGTCATCGCTGCATGGTGATTGGTGAAGATCTCGGTACCGTACCGGTAGAGATTGTCGGTAAGCTGCGCAGCAGCGGTGTGTACTCCTACAAAGTGCTCTATTTCGAAAACGACCACGAGAAGACATTCCGCTCACCGAAAGCGTACCCAGAGCAGTCGATGGCGGTTGCGGCGACACACGACCTGCCTACGCTACGCGGCTACTGGGAGAGCGGGGATCTAACGCTGGGCAAAACGCTGGGGTTGTATCCGGATGAAGTGGTACTGCGCGGTCTGTATCAGGATCGCGAACTGGCGAAGCAAGGACTGCTGGATGCTCTGCATAAATATGGTTGCCTGCCAAAACGTGCCGGGCATAAGGCATCGTTGATGTCGATGACGCCGACGCTGAATCGTGGTTTGCAACGTTATATCGCTGACAGTAACAGTGCCCTGTTAGGGCTACAGCCAGAAGACTGGCTGGATATGGCGGAACCGGTAAATATTCCCGGCACCAGTTACCAGTATAAAAACTGGCGGCGCAAGCTCTCTGCAACGCTTGAGGCGATGTTTGCCGATGATGGCGTGAACAAGTTGCTGAAGGATTTGGACAGACGGCGCAGAGCGGCAGCGAAGAAGTAGTAGGGTGCGGTTGATGCCGGATGCGATGCATCCGGCAGTCGGTGTTATCAAATCACCATATTCAGCAGCAGACAGCCTACCAGACCGCACACCGAGATAATGGTTTCCAGCATCGACCAGGACTTGATGGTCTCGCCGATAGTCAGGTTAAAGTACTCTTTGAACAGCCAGAAGCCCGGATCGTTCACGTGAGAGAAAATCACACTACCGGAACCAACCGCAATAACCATCAGCTCCGGGCTAACACCCGTCGTTGCAATCAGCGGTGCCGCGATACCACCCGCAGTGATTGCCGCAACGGTTGCGGAACCCAGCGCGATACGCAGTACGGCAGCAATCGACCAGGCCATCAGCAGCGGAGAAATGTTGGTTTCGTGCATCATGGAAGCAATGTATTTGTCCACGCCGCTGTCTACCAGCACCTGCTTGAACGCACCGCCACCACCGATAATCAACAGCATCATCGCAATGATTTTGATGGAAGAAACCAGCGTGTCGTTAATCTGATCCATTGAACGACCACGGTTCAGACCAAAGGTGAACATCGCAATCAGTACGGCAATCAGCGTAGCCATTACCGGGTCACCGAGGAACTCCGCTACCGGCAGGAAAGCGTGACCTTTCGGCAGGATCATTTCGGCAATCGCACGCATCGCCATCAGCACAACCGGGACCAGAGAGGTCCAGACGCTTACGCCAAAACTCGGCATCTCTTCTTCGCTGAAGGTTTTCGCGCTGTACAGACCTTCCGGGATCGGCTTATCGATACCTTTCAGCACGCGAGCGTAAACCGGACCGGCGAGAATCACGGTCGGGATTGCCAGAATAGTACCGTACAGCAGAGTTTTACCCATATCGGCATTGAAAATGGTGGCAATCGCAGTCGGACCCGGATGCGGTGGCAGGAAGCCGTGGGTCACAGACAGTGCAGCCGCCATTGGTACACCAACATACAGCAGTGGAATATTCGCGGAAGCCGCGATGGTAAACACCAGCGGCAGCATCAGCACGAAACCCACTTCATAGAACAGGGCAAAACCAACGGTAAAACCGGTCAGTACCACCGCCCACTGGATGTGTTTTTTACCAAATTTAGCAATCAGCGTGGTGGCGATACGTTGTGCGCCACCACAGTCTGCCAGCATTTTGCCCAGCATTGCGCCAAAACCCATGATCAGGGCAAGGCTACCGAGCGTCCCGCCGACACCGGCTTTGATGGAGCCAATAACTTTATCCAGCGGCATTCCTTGCATTAATCCAACAGCAAGCGCCACGAGGACGAGAGCGATGAAGCCGTTCATTTTGAAGCGGATCATCAGGAGCAACAACAAGATTACACCGATAGCAACAATGACTAATGGCATGATTTACCTGGCCTTTCATTTGTTATGGGTAACGTCAATTTTCTGACGACAAACTCTAATTATCCCAATCGGGAACAGAGATATTGCGGCACCACGACTGATACCCACCAAAACTAATTATTGTAGTCAGATGTCAGGAGTATGTTTGGTACCCACGTGAATGATACGGGTAACATCCGGCGTTTGAGAATCACCAGAGCGGGGTAAATTTAAATTATGAGAGGTTGGTCATATTATCGCGAGGAAACGAAGGGAGGGATTTGCCAAAGCAATGCTGCGCCAACGTCTGGCACATGTTCAACGTAGGCCCGAAATGACGCTTTAGCGTCGCATCGGGCAATCTACAAAAGAGGGGATAACTTAGTAGTAGGAGTGCTCGCCGCGCTGGTGTTCGGTGAGATCGCGCACACCTTTCAGCTCCGGGAATTCGTTCAGCAGCTGCTTCTCGATCCCTTCTTTCAGCGTCACATCTACCATGGAACAACCGTTACAGCCGCCGCCAAATTGCAGAATGGCGTAACCGTCTTCGGTGATTTCCATCAGCGAAACGCGACCACCGTGACCAGCAAGCTGTGGGTTGATCTGCGACTGCAGCATATACTCCACGCGCTCCATCAGCGGTGCATCGTCTGCGACTTTACGCATTTTGGCGTTAGGCGCTTTCAGCGTTAACTGGGAACCCAACTGGTCTGTAACAAAGTCGATCTCTGCATCTTCCAGGTAAGGAGCGCTTAACTCATCAACATACGCGGTCAGCAGGTCAAATTTCAGGGCAGTGTCGGTGGCTTCTACAGCGTCCGGCGGACAATAAGAAACGCCACATTCAGCGTTAGGCGTGCCAGGGTTAATCACAAATACGCGGATTTGTGTCCCTTCTTCCTGATTTGCCAGCAGTTTGGCAAAGTGCGCTTGTGCAGCATCGGAAATACGGATCATAGTAATGGCCTAATAGTTGACTATTTTAGTTGGTTATAATACGCCCATCATCGAGGCTCTACAAGGTTCGACAAAGGCACCAGACCTGGACAGTCGCCGCACCATTGCGTAAAAGCAGCTGCGCAATCTCTGCGACGGTACTTCCGGTGGTGACGACATCATCCACTATCACCATATGGCGACCTTGCACAGGCAATTCAAGGCGAAAGGCATTTTTCAGGTTGCGCTTGCGCAGCCGGGCACTGAGAAAATGCTGGGTCGCAGTGGCCCGTGTTCGTGTGACGGCTTCGCTATCCCATCGGCAGTGCAACAAGCGTGATAACGGCTGACACAGCAAATCGCTCTGATTAAATCCCCGACGCCAGTGACGTCGCTGCCATAACGGAACGCTGATGATGCGATCCGGCAGTTGCAAGCCAGTGGTGCGACGAGCGTGTAAGACTTCCAATAGTAACAGACGTGCCAGGGCGCTGGCGATTTCGCTGCGCCGGGAAAACTTAAGCTGGTGGATAAGCGGACTTAACGGCGGCGCATAGTCGGCAACCGTGACCAGTCTTTGCCAGGGCGGCGGTTTTTGCAGGCAGCGGCCGCAGGGAAGATGGGCGTGTGTAGCGGGTAATCCACATTGTGGGCATAACGTTTTATCGCTACGGGCGGCGCGTGAGCAGACCGAACAAATCCCCCAATGACCTAACGCCAGCGGCATTCGGCATAGCCAGCATAATCCCGGTACTGTTAGCATATGTTCATCCTTGTAAGTCAAAAGAGAACAATAACGGATGAATAACATCTGGTGGCAGACCAAAGGTCAGGGGAATGTTCATCTTGTGCTGTTGCACGGATGGGGACTGAATGCCGAAGTGTGGCGTTGCATTGACGAGGAACTTAGCTCGCATTTTACGCTGCACCTTGTTGACCTGCCCGGCTTCGGGCGTAGCCGGGGATTTGGTGCGATGTCACTTGCTGATATGGCCGAAGCCGTGCTGCGACAGGCACCTGATAAAGCCATTTGGTTAGGCTGGAGTCTGGGCGGGCTGGTGGCAAGCCAGATTGCGTTAACCCATCCCGAGCGTGTTCAGGCGCTGGTCACCGTGGCGTCGTCACCTTGTTTTAGTGCTCGTGACGAGTGGCCGGGGATAAAACCGGACGTGCTGGCGGGATTTCAGCAGCAACTCAGTGATGATTTTCAGCGTACAGTGGAGCGGTTCCTGGCGTTACAAACCATGGGTACTGAAACGGCCCGCCAGGATGCGCGGGCGCTGAAGAAAACCGTTCTGGCGTTACCGATGCCGGAGGTTGACGTGCTTAATGGCGGGCTGGAAATCCTGAAAACGGTCGATCTCCGTCAGTCGCTGCAAAACGTGTCCATGCCGTTTTTGCGATTGTATGGCTATCTCGACGGTCTGGTGCCGCGCAAAGTGGTGCCGATGCTGGATAAACTTTGGCCTCACAGCGAATCATACATCTTCGCCAAAGCGGCCCATGCGCCGTTTATTTCGCATCCGGCCGAGTTTTGTCGCATGTTGGTGGCGTTGAAGCAGAGGGTGTAGGTGGCTTTTGAAATGGCGAGACAGAACTTTACTGACTCGCCGCAGCCAACTCTTCTTCTGACACCCCGGTAAAACGCAGGGTGTCTGCAAGATGGACTCCGGATTACAGCATTCTTTTGGCGATATCCAGGGCTTCCAGGCGTCGATCCAATAAATAACCAATCAGGTAACTAATAAGATATTCTCTTTCTGCATCTGTCATTAAAACCATCCTTTACGTTATTGATGATTTATTTCAGCAAGGTCTTCAACCGTCAGGCTGGTAAATCGCAGAACGTCCTCAAGAGAGACTCCGGCATCCAGCATGGTTTTGGCAATATTTAGGGCGTTGGTACGTATACCTTTCTGAAACCCCTCCTGCCGCAATCTTTCCGCAATAGTCATTAAACTCTCCTTGTGTTTCGGTGAACGTTCGGCCACACCGTCGATAAAATCGTTAAAACGTACCGCATCGCCAGTTTGCAGTATGTAATTAAACAGCCCTTTGATTTGTCTGTCATTAGCGTATCCACTACTTAATAAGCAGGCCATTTGCTCTACCAGCCCCATCAGGTCGCGTTGACGAATATGTTTTTGAATTAACTCCAGCAGTGCCATACGTCGGTGCTGCATGATTTCATCATCAGGCATGACGGTGACATCAATCAGCGGAAATGCAGAGGCATAAAGCTGCCTTGCCAGGTTGGGATCGGCGAAACAATCAAGCCAACACAGCGAATAGGGATAGGGGCTTTCAATACCGTGGTAAAACAACAATGGCACCACCATCGGCAAGGTTTTGTATCCGGCATCCAGGTGATTTTGCATTGCGGCAATGGCGTAGCGCATCATGCGAAATGCGATCAGTTTGTTTGAGGTGCTTTGATGTTCAATCAGACAATAGATGTATCCTGGCCCTTGTTCCGTTTTCACCGACCACAGCACGTCGGAATAGCTTTCACGCAGATCGTCATCAATAAAGCTGCTCGACTCCAGCTTGAGGGTTTTCATATCACAGAGCGCGTGAATGGGTGCCGGTAAATGAAACGCAAGAAAATCGCGTGCCGTCTCCGGTTGGCGTAAAAAGAGTTTGAACAGCGCATCGTGTGGGGTGGAACTCTGCTTTTTGCTCATGGCGTTCCTTCACCTGTTATTTGAATGCCGCGACTCTACGCGCCACTCCACACCTGTGCATTAGCCAGTTTTCATCCCTGCGAGACGCTTTCAGAGGAACTTACGTCGCGCTGCAAGAATTGCATTTTTATGGAAAGCCGCACGCAAAAAAGCCCGGATGCAAACGCATACCGGGCTTTTCAAAACAGGCGATGGAGTATGGTTAACGCAGCGCCCACCACTCGCGCAGACAGACTTTGCCTTCCGGGCAGCTTTTACAACTGCCAGAGAGGCAGCCGTCAGGTTCTTCCTGAATCCGCACGGCTTTGCCCATGCTTTCCAGCTGTTGCAGCATGGCGTTAATCATTGGCTGCGGCGTATTCAATGCCTGGCTTATCTGGGCCGCTTCCATACGGCCCCGTAACGCCAGCAAATCACGTACCTGAATAAGTGAAGCCATTAATGGCAATCACCGGTGGTGCTGGCTGCGCAGCAACTGCTTACCGATTTGCGCGTTGCCAGCAGTTCGATATTCACCCGGCTACGCGCGCGGCGCAGCAGACCGATAACCACGATGTTAAACAGGATAACCGCCAGAATGCACACCAGGCTGTAAGTTGGATGCTGGCTGTAGCTGGCGACTTGATAGAACAATGTTGCCAGCGAGTAAGCGATATTCAGCCCCCACAGGATGGAGAAGCCCATCCAGCCACGGCTTGATTCACGGGCGATAGCACCCATCACCGAGATGCACGGTACGTACAGCAGGACGAAAATCAGGTAGCTGTATGCGGCAGCTGCGCTACCGAATTTCTGATCCATCACACCCATCGCCCCGGTACCCATTTCGCCGTCGCCTTTGCTCGCTTCAATCGGGTTCATCAGTACGCTAAGGCTGAAGGTGTCTTTCAGGCTCTGCCAGGTTTCATCTACCGCACTGAACAGCTCTTCACCGAGGTTAAATTCCGCCGGATTGAACTCTTCGTCCTGAATATTTTCTGCGGTGTAGAGGGTGTTGAGCGTACCCACCACCACTTCTTTCGCCATTGCGCCTGTAAACAGGCCAACCGTTGCCTGCCAGTTATCTTCATGCACGCCAATCGGCTTGAAGACTGGGGTGATCACCCGGCTGACGGAAGCCAGCGCCGAGTCGTTGATGTTATCGACGATTTTCCCGCTCAGAGAGAAGCTGTTGAAAGCACTCAGGAAAATGCTGACGATGATAATCACTTTACCAGCACGCAGAACGAAGCCTTTCAGACGCTGCCAGGTCTGGATAATCAGGCTTTTAACGTGTGGTACATGGTAGACCGGCAGCTCCATGACAAACGGCGTCGCTTCACCGCGCATGATGGTGTACTTGAGCATCAGGCCCGTCAGCACCGCCATTACGATACCGAGCATATACAGCGAGAAGACCGCCAGCGCACCGTTCTGCCCGAAGAAGGCAGCCGCAAATACTGCGAAGATAGCCAGACGCGCGCCGCAGGACATAAACGGTGCCATCATGATGGTCATCAGACGTTCACGCGGTGCATCAAGCGTACGTGCGCCCATTACCGACGGTACGTTACAACCGAAACCAACGATCAGCGGTACAAAGGATTTCCCCGGCAAGCCCAGCGCCTGCATCAGACGGTCCATCACAAACGCCGCACGCGCCATATAGCCGGAGTCCTCAAGGAAGGAGAGGAACAGGTACATCATGCCGATCTGCGGCACCAGTGGCAGCACGGTGTTAATACCGCCACCCAGGCCCTGGGCGAGGAAGATAGTCAGCCAGTCCGGGAAGTGGAGCGTGTAGCCAATCCATTGAATACCATGCACAAATAGCGCCACGGAGCCGACGTCAAACAGCGGCTGTAACGCCCCGCCGATGTTGATAGCCAGCAGGAACATCAGGTACATCACAAAGAGGAAAATCGGCAGACCGAGGAAACGGTTGAGCACGATTTTATCTACCGCAGTGGTGAAACGGCTGGGTTCTGCCGTCAGGGTGTTGCTTACCACATCACAGATGGCAGCAATGCACTGGTAACGCGCATCGGCAATGTGCAGCGCCGGATCATCCATCTCATTACGCAGACGGGCGAGGGCGGCATCAAGATGCTGCGACGCTTCACCGGCGTAGGCGCGGCTGTAGATATCGCCTTCCAGCATTTGCAGGCCCAGCCAGCGACGTTGTTTCAGCGGGATGTCGGAAGGCATCACTTTTGCCAGTGAATCTGCTTCGTTGAGTAGCGGCTGTGCGTAATGCACCAGTTCCACATTCTCGTTAGCTTTATAGCGATCAATCGCCAGCTTGAGCGCTTCAATACCGCGACCACGGGTTGAAACCAGCGGGATCACCGGGCAGCCAAGACGCGCCGACAGAGCATCAATTTCAATACGAATATTTTGCTTCTCGGCAATGTCGAGCATGTTCAGTGCCACGATGCAGGGAATGCCGAGTTCCAGCAGTTGCAGCGTCAGGTACAGGTTACGCTCAAGGTTAGACGCATCCACCACGTTAATCAGCAGGTCGGCGTCGCCACTCAGAATATAGTGACAGGCGATTTGCTCATCGAGCGAGGTCTGCGATGAGATGGTGGTCAGAGAATAGGTGCCGGGCAGGTCCACCAGCGTGACCTGATGATCGGTGGTGGAGAATTGCCCTTCTTTACGTTCGACGGTAACACCAGCCCAGTTACCTACACGCTGACGTGCGCCAGTGAGCTGGTTAAATAAGGTTGTCTTGCCAGAATTTGGATTACCAATTAAGCCAATGGTTAATTTTTTCATTGTTGTTATCACCGTATTAACAGGAAACCGCTTCCACTTCTAATAAGGCCAGATCTTTTTTGCGTAATACCAGGCTCACACGACGGGTTTCGATATGAATGGGGTCGCCGAGTGGAGCGACGCGCACCACATTAAAAGAGGAGCCAGGTAACATGCCTAGAGAAAGCAGTTTTTGGCGATATGCCGGGCTGATTTCACGGGAAAAGCCAGTGATTTTCCACGCAGTATCTGGAGTGTATTGCATAGGTGCCTACTTGTTTCTCATTAACTGGATAACTACCTCATGGGGCGTTTGACAGCGACATGAGACCAGATGATTTGCCAACGAAGGAGAGATTAAATAATCAACAACACAATGATAATGAGAATGGTTTCTATCAGCAATACTTAAAATGTGTGCGAATGTTGGTTTGAATAATAATCTGACTCAATGTTGATGTGGCTCAAGGTTATATCGCAGCGAAAATATAATTCGAATAGCGAATTACCAGGACTGGTTAATGTTTAATTAAGGTTTCAGTTGTTAATGAAGTGATAAATATTAACGGGATATATTGAGAGTTTGGTTGTGGAATAAAAAGGCCGGAGATATTCTCCGGCACTTTTATGTCAGGCAAGGCGTTCGTTGCCAGATGCGGCGTGAACGCTTTATCTGGCAGGTTTACGTTTGTCTATCAGGGCGTTTAACGTTTTTTGCCCATTGCCGCCGCCAGCGCATCCATCATCGCGCTGTTACCGGCAGGCTGCGCTTCACGCCCACGCGGTTTGGCTGCCGGGCGGTTGTTTTGCGGGCGTTCATTACCGCCGCCGCGACGGGCGTTGGTTTCGCCAGGCTGCTCGTCCAGACGCATAGTCAGGGCGATACGTTTACGCTGAAGATCGACTTCGAGCACTTTCACCTTCACAATGTCGCCCGCTTTCACCACGGTATGCGGATCTTCCACAAACTTGTTCGACAATGAAGAGATGTGAACCAGGCCGTCCTGATGCACGCCAATATCGACAAACGCGCCAAAGTTGGTGACGTTGGTCACCGCGCCTTCGAGGATCATACCCGGTTGCAGGTCGTTCATTGTCTCGACGCCATCGGCAAACTGAGCGGTTTTAAATTCCGGACGCGGATCGCGACCTGGTTTTTCCAGCTCTTTGATGATGTCAGTTACTGTCGGCACACCGAATTTCTCATCAGTAAAGTCAGACGCTTTCAGGTTACGCAGCTCGCTGCTGTTACCCATCAGATCTTTCAGTGCCTGCTGCGTCGCCGCCAGAATGCGTTCCACCACCGGATAGGCTTCCGGGTGAACGGTAGAGGCGTCCAGCGGGTTATCACCATGGTTAATGCGCAAGAAGCCCGCACACTGTTCGAAGGCTTTCGGCCCCAGACGGCTCACTTTTAACAGTTGCTGACGGTTCTGGAACTGCCCGTTCTCATCGCGCCAGGCAACGATGTTTTGCGCCATCATGCGCGTCAGGCCCGCCACGCGAGTTAACAGCGGAACAGAAGCAGTGTTGAGATCGACGCCAACGGCGTTTACGCAGTCTTCTACTACTGCATCCAGTTTGCGGGCCAGCTGCGTCTGGCTGACGTCATGCTGATACTGACCTACGCCGATAGATTTCGGATCGATTTTCACCAGCTCCGCTAGCGGATCCTGCAAACGACGGGCGATAGACACCGCGCCACGCAGCGAAACGTCGAGATCCGGGAACTCCTGCGCTGCCAGCTCGGAAGCCGAGTAAACCGACGCGCCAGCTTCGCTGACGATCACTTTCTGCGCGGTCACTTTCGGGAACTGCTTCTGCACGTCGAGATAGAAACGCTCAGTTTCGCGGGAAGCTGTACCGTTGCCGATCGCCACCAGTTCAACATTATGCTTTTCACACAGGGCAGCAACGGTCATCGCTGCTTTTGCGGCTTGTCCGGTGTGCGGGTAAATGGTATCGGTCGCCACCAGTTTGCCAGTTGCATCGACCACCGCTACTTTTACCCCGGTACGCAGACCCGGATCGAGGCCCATCGTTGCACGCAGTCCGGCTGGGGCCGCCATCAGCAGATCGTGCAGGTTACGGGCAAAGACGTTGATTGCTTCATCTTCCGCGCGTTCGCGCACGGTGCCCATCAGTTCGGTTTCCAGATGCATCAGCACCTTGATGCGCCACGTCCAGCTCACCACGCCTTTGCGCCAGCTATCCGCCGGGGCATTGTTCAGGCGCAGGCCGAGATGATCCATAATGATTTGCTCGCAATAGCTCTCTTTTGGCGGCTCATCGAACTGCGGATCGGCATTCAGCGAAAGCTGAAGTACGCCTTCGTTACGACCACGGAACATCGCCAGCGCGCGGTGAGAAGGCACCGTTGACAGCGGTTCGTGATGATCGAAATAGTCGCGGAATTTCGCCCCTTCCTCTTCTTTACCACTCACCACCGTAGAAACTAAATGCGCGTTCTTCCACAGATAATCACGTACTTTTGCCAGCAGCGCGGCATCTTCGGCAAACCGTTCCATCAGGATATAGCGCGCGCCGTCCAGCGCGGCTTTGGTATCTGCCACGCCTTTATCGGCATCAATATATTGTGCAGCGGCGACTTCTGGCGTGTGTGACGGATCGCTCCACAGCAGATCGGCCAACGGCTCAAGCCCTGCTTCAATGGCGATTTGCCCGCGGGTGCGGCGTTTAGGTTTGTAGGGCAGGTAGAGGTCTTCGAGTTCGGTTTTGCTTAAGGTGGCGTTGATGGCATTCGCCAGCTCGTCAGTGAGTTTGCCTTGCTCGGAAATGGATTTGAGGATCGCCTGACGTCTCTCTTCCAGCTCGCGCAGATAGCTCAGACGCGTTTCCAGATTACGCAGCTGCGTGTCATCCAGACCGCCGGTGATTTCCTTACGATAACGTGCGATAAACGGCACGGTATTCCCTTCGTCAAGCAGGCGAACGGCAGCGTCAACCTGTTCCGGGCGCGCCTGAATTTCACCCGCAATAATGCGGCAGAACGAATCATTCATCATGGTTTGAGTTCATCTTTTCGGATCAAAAATCAGGGGATAGTTATACGGACTGGCTGGCAAAAATGCCAGCCATCGGCAGGAGGTTAAGACTCTTCCTTACGGTTTCACGTACTCGATAGCATTAACATACCAGCTCGCTTCCCCGGCAGGGGTATTCACCACCGCCAAATCGCCCACCTCTTTTTTCAACAATGCGCGAGCCATCGGGGAATCGATAGAGATGTAATCTTTACGACCAAAAATTTCATCGTAGCCGACAATACGGAAACGGTGAGTCACGCCATCGTCGTTTTCAATCTCCACCCACGCACCAAAAAAGACTTTGCCTTCCTGCTGCGGGGAGTAATCGACGATTTTGAGATTTTCCATGCATTTAGTGAGATAGCGCACGCGACGGTCGATTTCACGCAGGCGCTTTTTATTATACTGATAGTCAGCATTTTCGCTGCGGTCGCCCAGACTTGCGGCCCAGGTCACCTTTTTTGTGACCTCCGGGCGTTCTTCACGCCAGAGATAATTAAGCTCTTGTTTGAGTTTTTCATACCCTTCCCGGGTAACCAGGGGCGTTTTCATCTCGTTGATTCCCTTTGTCTGTTTGATAATGCGCACATTGGGTATAACGTGATCATATCAACAGAATCAATAATGTTTCGCCGAATAAATTGTATACTTAAGCTGCTGTTTAATATGCTTTGTAACAATTTAGGCTGAAATTCATACCAGATTTAGCTGGTGACGAACGTGAGCTTTTTTAAGAATACACGCTTACAAATTGTTGCGAACCTTTGGGAGTACAAACAATGCAAGAGAACTACAAGATTCTGGTGGTCGATGACGATATGCGCCTGCGCGCGCTGCTGGAACGTTATCTCACCGAACAAGGCTTCCAGGTTCGAAGCGTCGCTAATGCAGAACAGATGGATCGCCTGCTGACTCGTGAATCTTTCCATCTTATGGTACTGGATTTGATGTTACCTGGTGAAGATGGCTTGTCGATTTGCCGACGTCTTCGTAGCCAGAGCAACCCGATGCCGATCATTATGGTGACGGCGAAAGGGGAAGAAGTGGACCGTATCGTTGGCCTGGAGATTGGCGCTGACGACTACATTCCAAAACCGTTTAACCCGCGTGAATTGCTGGCCCGCATTCGTGCGGTGCTGCGTCGTCAGGCCAACGAACTGCCGGGCGCGCCGTCACAGGAAGAGGCGGTAATTGCTTTCGGTAAGTTCAAACTTAACCTCGGTACGCGTGAAATGTTCCGCGAAGATGAGCCGATGCCGCTCACCAGCGGTGAGTTTGCGGTACTGAAGGCATTGGTCAGCCATCCGCGTGAGCCGCTCTCCCGCGATAAGCTGATGAACCTTGCCCGTGGCCGTGAATACTCCGCAATGGAACGCTCCATCGACGTGCAGATTTCGCGTCTACGCCGCATGGTGGAAGAAGATCCGGCGCATCCGCGTTACATTCAGACCGTCTGGGGTCTGGGCTACGTCTTTGTACCGGACGGTTCTAAAGCATGAGGCGATTGCGCTTCTCGCCACGAAGTTCATTTGCCCGTACGTTATTGCTCATCGTCACCTTGCTGTTCGTCAGCCTGGTGACGACTTATCTGGTGGTGCTGAACTTCGCGATTTTGCCGAGCCTCCAGCAGTTTAATAAAGTCCTCGCGTACGAAGTGCGTATGTTGATGACCGACAAACTGCAACTGGAGGACGGTACGCAGTTGGTTGTGCCTCCCGCTTTCCGTCGGGAGATCTACCGTGAGCTGGGGATCTCTCTCTACTCCAACGAAGCTGCTGAAGAGGCAGGTCTGCGTTGGGCACAACACTATGAATTCTTAAGCCATCAGATGGCGCAGCAACTGGGCGGCCCGACGGAAGTACGCGTTGAGGTCAACAAAAGTTCGCCTGTCGTCTGGCTGAAAACCTGGCTGTCGCCCAATATCTGGGTGCGCGTGCCGCTGACCGAAATTCATCAGGGCGATTTTTCTCCGCTGTTCCGCTATACGCTGGCGATTATGCTATTGGCGATAGGCGGGGCGTGGTTGTTTATTCGTATCCAGAACCGACCGTTGGTTGATCTCGAACATGCTGCTTTGCAGGTCGGTAAAGGGATTATACCGCCACCGCTGCGTGAATATGGCGCTTCGGAGGTGCGTTCCGTTACCCGCGCCTTTAACCATATGGCGGCTGGTGTTAAGCAACTGGCGGATGATCGCACGCTGCTGATGGCGGGGGTAAGTCATGATCTGCGCACGCCGCTGACGCGCATTCGTCTGGCTACCGAGATGATGAGCGAACAGGATGGCTACCTGGCAGAATCGATCAATAAAGATATCGAAGAGTGCAACGCCATCATTGAGCAGTTTATCGACTACCTGCGCACCGGGCAGGAGATGCCGATGGAAATGGCGGATCTCAACGCAGTGCTCGGTGAGGTGATTGCCGCCGAAAGTGGCTATGAGCGGGAAATTGAAACCGCGCTTTACCCCGGCAGCATTGAGGTGAAAATGCACCCGCTGTCGATCAAACGTGCGGTGGCGAATATGGTGGTCAACGCCGCCCGTTACGGCAATGGCTGGATCAAAGTCAGCAGCGGAACGGAGCCGAATCGCGCCTGGTTCCAGGTGGAAGATGACGGTCCGGGAATTGCGCCGGAACAACGTAAGCACCTGTTCCAGCCGTTTGTTCGCGGCGACAGTGCGCGCACCATTAGCGGCACGGGATTAGGGCTGGCGATTGTGCAGCGTATCGTGGATAACCATAACGGGATGCTGGAGCTTGGCACCAGCGAACGGGGCGGGCTTTCCATTCGCGCCTGGCTGCCTGTGCCGGTAACGCGGGCGCAGGGTGCGACAAAAGAAGGGTAAATAAAACGGGAGGCGAAGGTGCCTCCTGTTTTTAGATTGTTTTCAATTGATTGATAATGAAAGGATTCGCTTGCAAAAGCAGGAGCAATTTTCGGGGTGCTCCGGTAGGTTGACGGCGTTTGGTTTCCCAGCTTTTGACCAGGTCATAACTTACCCCTACGGCGACAGCAAAATCTTGCTGACGTAAACCCGTTGCTTCACGGATCGCTTTTACATCGATTTCGCTAAAAGTATGGACGTGCTCTGGTTCAGGCGCTTCTTCACCCTTTTCGATGCGTACCATTTCTTCTGCGCTGGCAAGAAGATCAGCAAATAATTCGTCTTTCATCTGTTTTCAATGCCTCCGTTGGCATTTCGGCCATGGTGGAATTTGTGGAGCTTCAACATTAAAGCAGCTTCTCGGACAATAGTTTCAATGCCTTTCTTTGTTCTTCTGTTAAATCATCCTGTTCATTTTTAGGATAAATCAACGCCAGATAAATTCGGCCATTGCGTGTTACGTTGTAATAAATTATCCGAATGCCACCCCGTTTCCCCATTCCAGAACGGTTCCAGCGAATTTTTCTAAAACTGCCTGTGCCTGCGATAATGTCACCGGCAGTGGGATCTTGAATGAGTAGTTCCTGAAAAGCCCGGAACTCATCATCAGGTAACAATAACTGGCGGCGTTTGCTAAATCCTTGTAGTTCAATAAACGTGAACATAATGCATCCTGCGGTCTATTGATAATTATAAGTGTACCGTGTACATGTTGGTAGCTAATTAGATATAAAAAAACCCCTTATCCGTTTGGATAAGGGGTCAATGAGATTTCAGCTGATTACAGCTTCGGACCAGCCGCTACCAGCGCGGCACCCGCAGGGGTGTCGGTGTATTTATCGAAGTTGTCGATAAACAGTTTCGCCAGCGTTTCAGCTTTTTCCTGCCACTGTTCCGGAGAGGCGTAGGTGTTACGCGGATCGAGAATCTTCGTGTCTACGCCCGGCAGTTCTGTTGGGATCGCCAGGTTAAACATCGGCAGAGTGAAGGTTTCTGCGTTATCCAGCGAACCGTTGAGGATGGCGTCGATAATGGCGCGGGTATCTTTAATGGAGATACGTTTGCCAGTGCCGTTCCAGCCGGTGTTAACCAGATACGCCTGCGCGCCTGCCGCCTGCATACGTTTCACCAGCACTTCTGCGTACTGAGTCGGGTGCAGCGACAGGAATGCCGCGCCGAAGCAGGCGGAGAAAGTTGGCGTCGGTTCGGTGATGCCGCGCTCTGTACCAGCCAGTTTGGCGGTGAAGCCAGAGAGGAAGTGGTACTGGGTTTGATCGGCAGTCAGACGAGAAACCGGCGGCAGCACACCAAAGGCGTCTGCGGTCAGGAAGATAACTTTAGTTGCGTGGCCCGCTTTGGAAACCGGCTTAACGATGTTTTCGATGTGATAGATCGGATAAGAAACGCGGGTGTTCTCGGTTTTTGAACCATCATCAAAGTCGATAGTGCCATCTTCACGCACGGTGACGTTTTCCAGCAGCGCATCACGACGGATAGCGTTGTAGATTTCAGGTTCCGCTTCTTTCGACAGCTTGATAGTTTTTGCGTAGCAGCCGCCTTCGAAGTTAAATACGCCGTCATCGTCCCAGCCGTGCTCGTCATCGCCAATCAGGCGGCGTTTTGGGTCGGTGGAAAGGGTGGTTTTACCGGTGCCGGAAAGGCCGAAGAACACCGCAACATCGCCTTTCTCGCCAACGTTGGCGGAGCAGTGCATAGAAGCGATACCTTTCAGCGGCAGCAGGTAGTTCATCATCGAGAACATCCCTTTCTTCATTTCGCCGCCGTACCAGGTGCCGCCAATCAGCTGCATGCGCTCGGTCAGGTTAAACGCCACGAAGTTTTCGGAATTCAGACCCTGTTCTTTCCACTGCGGGTTAGTGCACTTCGCGCCGTTCATAACGATAAAGTCTGGTTTGAAACCTGCCAGCTCTTCATCGCTCGGGCGAATAAACATGTTTTTGACAAAATGCGCCTGCCAGGCCACTTCGGTGATGAAACGGACGGAAAGACGAGTATCCGGGTTCGCACCACAGAAAGCATCGACAACGAACAGACGTTTGCCGGAAAGCTGTTTGGTCACCAGGCTTTTAAGATGCTGCCAGGTTTCCGGAGAGAGAGGTTTGTTGTCGTTCTTACCTTTGCCTTTGTCTGCCCACCAGAAAGTATCGCGAGTGGTATCGTCACGGACGATATACTTATCTTTTGGTGAACGACCGGTGAAGATCCCGGTATCGACGGCAACGGCACCCAGATTAGTTAACACCCCGCGCTCATAACCTGTCAGGCTCGGATCGAGCTCTTCCTGATACAGCAGGTCGTAGCTTGGGTTGTAAACGATATCATGTACGTCACTGATACCATAAGCCTCGAGTTCTTGCGGGGTCAAACCATTGTTAACGCGCATTTCACTGCTCCTTAGCCAATATGTATTGCCTGAATAGTAAAGTCTTTTTGGGGGTGTTAACCGCGACAAGGCTCATAGATTTACGTATCTGGAGAAATTCATATTTGACAAAAAACTCCGTGATTCCTGTCACGAAACGGTTGCTATTATCGCAGAAATAGCATTTTAGGTGTGGAAAATGTTCTCAAAAGGTTAAATCTTGGTTTATGTGGCGGGAATATTGTGAGTGGAATCGCATTCCTGAATGAAATTGATGCAAATTCAATCGGTAAAGTATCGATTCACCACGCTAACTTTTTTGATTATTTTCTGAAAAAAGCAAAATACTACGGCCCGGATGCGATAATTAACCCACTTTTTGATTCTGGATAACTAACGTGGATAACGTTGAACTTTCACCCGCAACACGCTGGGGGATGATTGCTACCGGATTACTTCAGGGTCTGGTTTGCTACCTACTGATCGCCTGGCTTGCCGGAAAAAATCTCAGTTGGATTGTTTATGGCGTGCCTGCGACCGTCGCGTTTTCATCCGTTTTACTCTTCTCCGTGATCTCCTTTAAACAGAAGCGCCTTTGGGGATGGCTGGCGCTGGTGTTTATTGCCACGCTAGGGATGAGCGGTTGGCTAAAGTGGCAAATTGATGGCATGAACCCCTGGAGAGCAGAAAAGGCGCTTTGGGATTTTGGCTGCTATCTGCTGCTGATGGCAATGTTGTTGCTACCGTGGATACAACAAAGCCTTCGCATCCGCAATGACAGTAGCCGCTATGGCTATTTTTACCAGTCAGTATGGCATAACGTACTTATATTACTGGTGATTTTTCTCGCCAATGGCCTGACGTGGCTGGTGCTTTTACTGTGGGGTGAGTTGTTTAAACTTGTTGGCATCACGTTTTTCAAAACGCTCTTTTTTGCAACCGACTGGTTTATTTATCTCACGTTAGGTCTGGTTACCGCACTGGCGGTGATCCTCGCGCGTACACAGTCACGTTTAATCGACTCTATTCAAAAGTTGTTCACGTTAATCGCCACGGGGTTGCTGCCGTTAGTATCATTGCTAACCCTGATGTTTATCATCACCCTGCCGTTTACGGGCCTGAGCGCGATTTCTCGCCACATTTCCGCCGCCGGGTTGCTGTTGACGCTGGCCTTTTTGCAATTGATCTTAATGGCTATTGTCCGCGATCCGCAAAAATCGTCACTTCCCTGGACGGGGCCGTTGCGTTGCCTGATTAAAACCGCTCTGCTGGCTGCTCCGCTGTATGTGTTCGTCGCCGCCTGGGCGTTATGGCTGCGGGTCGCTCAGTACGGCTGGACTGTCGACCGCTTGCAGGGCGCGCTGGCGGTGCTGGTGTTACTGGTATGGTCGCTGGGGTATTTTGTCAGTATCGTCTGGCGTAAAGGGCAAAACCCCCTTGTTCTTCAGGGCAAAGTGAACCTTGCGGTTTCGTTATTGGTGTTGGTAATACTGGTGCTTCTTAATTCTCCGGTGCTGGACAGTATGCGCATTAGCGTGAACAGTCATATGGCGCGTTATCAGAGCGGCAAAAACACGCCAGACCAGGTAAGTCTCTATATGCTCGAACAGAGCGGTCGCTATGGACGTGCGGCGCTTGAGTCGCTGAAAAGCGATGCCGGGTTTATGAAAGACCCGAAACGCGCGCGGGATCTGTTGATGGCGTTAGATGGAGAGCAACATCTTCAGCAACAGATATCGGAAAAAGTATTAGCCGAAAATGTGTTAATTGCCCCTGGTTCTGTTAAACCGGATGCGACATTCTGGTCGGCCTTAATCCAGGATCGCTATAACGTGATGACCTGCATTGAAAAAGACGCCTGCGTCCTGGTCGAGCAAGATCTGAATAGTGATGGTCAGGCGGAGCGGATCCTGTTTGCTTTTAATGATGACAGAGTCATTGTCTATGGCTTTGACTCAGACAGAAAAGAATGGGACGCGCTTGATATGAGTTTACTTCCGAACGAAATAACGAAAGAAAAATTACTCACAGCTGCGAAGGATGGAAAACTGGGGACGAGGCCGAAAGCGTGGCGCGATCTGACGGTAGATGGTGAAACGCTGGAAATAAACTTAAGTAAGTGACAACGCTTTTAACGGATACGACGCTGTATCTGACCAAAATAATTTGCGATTTATTTCATAGGCCTGGTAAGCGCAGCGCATCAGGCCATTAAGTCGTAAAATCCGGCAGAGCCCTCACTGCCGGACATACTCATTAATGAACTTGCGGATCTGCCGGAGAGGCGTTATTGCGGATTTCAGCAATATCCATCGCATTGAACAGATAGTGGTTACCGCAGTAATCGCAATGCATGTCAATTTCGCCATCTTCCGCCAGGATACTATCGACTTCTTCATCCGGCAGCGTTTTTAGCGCGTCGGCGCAACGTTCACGCGAACAGGTGCATTTGAACTCCACATCCTGCGGATCGTAAACCGTCACCTCTTCTTCGTGATACAAACGCCACAACACTTCGTTTGCCGGTAAGGTCAACAATTCTTCGGTTTTGATGGTTTCGGTTAGCGTCGCCAGGTGGTCAAAGTCGTCCTGCTGGGCATTTTGCGCAGGCATTACCTGCAACAACATTCCGCCTGCAGCCGGTTTGCCGTCTACGTCGCCGGTGCGAATAAACAGGCGCGTCGGCAGCTGTTCAGAACGCATAAAGTAATCTTCCAGGCAGGCCGCCAGGGTATCACCTTCCAGACCAACCACGCCCTGATAGCGTTCACCTTCGCTCGGGGTGATGGTGATCACCACGTAACCATTGCCGACCAGCGTTTTCAGGTCGGCATTTTCTGGAATTTCTCCCTGCACGCGCGCTACACCGCGCATCTGCTGGTTGTTGTTACCGTTAATAACCGCCAGATTCATCGGACCGTCGCCTTGCAGCTGTACGGTGATATCACCATCAAACTTCAGCGTAGCGGTTAACAGGCTGGTCGCAACCAGCAGTTCTGCCAGCACGTTTTTAACGGGCTGCGGATAATCGTGATTCTCAAGGATCTGTTGCAGGGTTTCCGAAACGGTTACCAGTTCGCCGCGCACGGCAAAGTTTTCAAACAGATAGCGATGTAATTGGTCATGTTGCGGCATAATCATCTCTCTTGCAGGTGACAGTTATTCACTGTCGCCGTGTTTAAATCGTAACAGGTCGCGGCGCTCTTTTTTGTCCGGGCGTCGGTCCGGGTGCGGCATGGTTAAGGCATTAAGTTTACGTGCCAGCGCCATTTTTTCGCGTTTCTCTACACTTTCCGCAGTCTCTTCATACAGCAAGGCTGCCTCGCTGGCGGGGCGACGCTGTTCAGTAATCGCCTTTACAATCACCGTGCGTTCGTCATTTCCCTGGCGCAGAGTGAGCGTGGCATTCAGCTCGACGATTTTGCTCGGCTTGCTGCGCTGCCCGTTGTAATGCACCTTACCGCCTTCAATCATTTCACGGGCCAGCGCGCGGGTTTTATAAAAACGGGCAGCCCATAGCCATTTATCCAGTCGAACCTCAACAGCAGGTTTTTCTTTCATGGCGTCTCCTTCACATTAGCGAGGGGATCAGGCGGCGGTAGTCATTCAGTGACGGATGGCGTTGATACTGTTTCTCGGCAATCCCGGAGTCAGGATTAGTCACGCCGAGGCAGTAACGAATACCAAATTGCGCGGCAGCATCGAGAATCGCTTCGCTGTCATCAATAAACAGCGTTCTTTCAGCTTTCAGACCCGTAGCTTCGGCCACCGCATGCCATAACCGCTGATCCTCTTTCGGATAACCAAATGTGTGGGTGGAAAGTAATAAATCAAGGTGTGCGTCCAGACCGGTATGCTCAAGTTTTACCGCCAGGTTGTGCGGATGCGCATTGGTGAGCAAAATTCGCTGCTTACCGCTGGCTTTCAGTGCCTCAAGAAACGGAATGGTATCTTCACGCAGTACGGCACGCGGTCCCATCTCGGTGGTCATCGCACAGATATCCAGACCCAGTTGCTCACTCCAGTAATCAAGACAGTACCAGTTTAGCGTATGCTGTACGTCGTGATATTGCTGGCGCATATATTCCATCGCTTCCTGTGGCGTAACCCCGTTTTTCGCGCCCCATGTTTCAGGCACCAGCTTTTGCCAGAAATAATTATCGAAGGCGAGGTCGAGCAACGTGCCGTCCATATCCAGCAGAACGGTATCTACGTCCTGCCAGGCAATGTTGATATGCATGAGGGAAATCTCCAGAGTGAAGCAATTTGCGCGACAGGGTAGCATAACCTGCCGCGCAAACGTGTTATTCGATAAGGCTTTCTGAAGGGGTGATCAGTTGCGGGTTCAGGCAGCTTTCATAATAGGCCTGAATCTTCATCATGCGAGTACGATGACGCTGGTAACGACGCCAGGCCTGTACGCCATTATAAATGGCGCTACCCAGCATCGTCAGTAGCAGCAGCGTGGTGCTGAGATAGCGCCACAGGCCGGAACGATCCGGGATCGGATGAAGGCCTATATGCTGCGTACCATTGGCGTCAGTGAAGATTTTTGTGACGATACCTTCGGCGTTAAACGGCGTATGCATCAGCATTTGTGCCAGTTTCTGGAAAGCGTTCCACTGTTCTTGCGGCGGGTAGTCGTAAAGTGATGCCGAAGGCCAGGGCTGATCAACAAAATCGCTGCCTTCGTCGCTGACAATCAGGAATCCGCCGGGGGCCGGACTGTTTAGTGATTGTGCCGCTCGCGCCGTTTCATGCGTGATAAACGGCGCGGTGGAGGTTGCCACCAGGTTATCCAGCGATTCCGCACTCACCGGGCGTAATAACACATTCACGCCATCGAGCTTCCCGGCGTTGGCGCGTTTTACCAGCGCGTCCCAGTCTTTACTGTTGCCGAGATTGACCAGCGCATTTTTCAGTCGCACACAGTCATCTTTGGCAGAACACAGATCCGCTGTCTTCAGTACTATGTCGCCAAAATCATCAAGCAATACCATGCCGGATTTTTGAATTGCTGAACGTAATGAGGCGCTGACGCGAGATTCATCTTCCGGTTTAGGGTGCAGCTGGCGATTAACTGCTTCGGTCAATGCCGTCGCTTTGTTGACCAATTCAGATTCTGGTAATGGCAATGAGCGGGCGTCATTCCAGATGATCTGCGAGCAGTCAAACGGTAAAAAAGGTGAGTTGGTTTTCGCGCTCCAGGTACCGGAAGTGCGAATATTACACATTCCCGTACCGCTAATACGCAATGTATCGCCAACCCGCACGCCAGCGTCAGCCAGTTGTTTCACGCTGGTGGCTTCAATGGTCTGCGCGCCTTTCATCCACGAGAGGGTGAATTTCAGCGGCATATCCAGCGGGATCCAGAATAACAGCATAAACAGCACCAGTAGCGAGCCCGCAGCGATAATCGTACTGCGCAGCCAGTGCTGTAACGGAAAGTTTTTTACTTCATCATGGAGAGAAAGATATCGCCCCTGACGCACTACGTGGCGGTCGAGATAGATATCGATATCGGTTTGTTGACCGAGATCCTGAGCAATGTATGGCTGCCAGTGTGCGGGGTAGACCAGGTCGATAATACCGAGTGAAATATTGTTGATCTGTTCCTGATCGTTTTCGCCAAACAATCCCCAACGACGGGGTGTACCGCGCAGACAATGAATTTCCCGCAGGGAGGATTTTGCCGGGGGCGCGAATAGCCCCCACAGACCTGCGCCCAGCAGCAGTAACGCGCCGCCTGCCAGCCACGGAACAAATACATCCGGGGTAATCAGGCAGAAAAAGAACATCAGGAATGAGGCGACAATCAGCAACGCTTCACGCAGCCCGCGCGGACGACTTAGCGCATACTCTTCGTGCGTTTCTTTGCGAATATTGAGTAGCTCGATTTGCTCACTCTCTTCCCCGCGAATCGACGCCTGTGTTGACGGAACAGGTTGCAAGGCATAGCCGCGAGTTTCCTGCATGTACTCCTGCAGCGTATGACCGTTGAGTGAAATAACCAGCGGCAGCGAATCGGTATGAATCAGTTCAACGGTATTCTCATCGTTGATGTACTGTTCCCAGAAGGGGGGCAGGTGGACTTCTACCGAATCGAGGTAGTAACGCCATTTATTCGGATCGTCGGTAGAGATGCCGTAACGCGTGATAGCGTGTGTCAGCATCATGACGTTGTTGCTTTCGGCATTCAGCGCCAGAGAGATCGGTGCCGCGCTGGCTCCCGTTGGGCCAGGCACCTGTAATACCTGCGTCAGGCTCTCAAGATAATTTTCAACGGCGCTATGTTCTTCAGGTGTGAGTTTACGCGTTTGCGCATCCGCGAAGGCGTTGGTCCAGGGCAGCTGACGCCGTCTGGATCGCACTTTTATCAGCCATCCCGCAAGTAGTGAGCAGGCCAGCAAAGCAGCTAAAAAAATCACAATGGTGCTCATGCTTTCCCCATCTTACTTAGTCTGTCAGGCGTGGTCAGTCGCACCGGACACAATACATGATTCTGCGGTTGGCTATCGGCAAGCGTGGAGTTTAACTTAAGCATCATTAAGCACATCACAGTAACCGCTGATCATAGCAAACCCTCTGAAGGCGGAATATCAGCAAATTCCTGGAGTTATTTCAACCTATTGACTTTTAATTTGATTTGAGGACGATTATTTATTAAGTTACATAAATGTAAATAACATGCAATTCACATTGCCGAAAGCGTGTCCGATATCGCACAATAACCGCTGATTTCACAGCATAGATCCCACGATGAGCAAATCATTACAAAAACCCACCATTCTGAATGTTGAAACTGTAGCCCGTTCCCGACTGTTTACCGTCGAAAGCGTGGATCTGGAGTTCAGCAATGGCGTGCGGCGTGTTTATGAACGAATGCGTCCAACCAACCGGGAAGCAGTGATGATTGTGCCGATTGTGGACGATCACCTGATCCTGATCCGCGAATACGCAGTGGGAACTGAATCCTACGAATTAGGTTTTTCGAAAGGATTAATTGATCCGGGTGAAAGCGTCTTCGAAGCCGCGAACCGCGAGCTAAAAGAAGAGGTGGGATTTGGTGCGAACGATCTGACTTTTTTGAAGAAGCTCAGCATGGCACCGTCTTACTTTTCCAGCAAAATGAATATCGTGGTAGCGCAAGATCTCTACCCGGAATCGCTGGAAGGCGATGAGCCAGAGCCGCTACCACAGGTGCGCTGGCCGCTGGCGCATATGATGGATTTGCTGGAAGACCCTGACTTCAACGAAGCGCGTAATGTCAGCGCGCTGTTCCTCGTGCGCGAATGGTTGAAGGGGCAGGGGCGGTTGTAAATGCGTGAAGTTTGCCTGATGCATAATGCTTATCAGGCCTGTGCGGCTCCTGCAATATATTGATTTTTCTAGATGTTGCTAGACGGGTAAAGTGTTCACGCCGTATCCGGTATAAACAAAGTGCACTTTGTCAGCAAACTTAAAAAGGCGCTGAAGCGCCTTTTTAATCAGAACAATTCCTGTGCCTCGCCATTATCGATAATGGTCGTTCCCACCTCGTGCACCGCCTGTTGTGTCGGCTGCGTACCTTCGATGAAATACTCTTCGCGGCTGTTGCCACCATTAGCTAACTGCCCGGTGCTGCGATCGATATTCACCGTCACAATACCCGGCGGCGGCGTCAGCGGCTGCTCCGGCACACCTTCAAGAACGGCTTTCATATAAGCGTCCCATGCAGGCTGGGCACTCTTGGCACCGCCTTCGTAACCTGAGATCTGATCTTTAATCGCTCCGGAAGCCGTTGTATGACCGAGATTACGACGGTGATCATCAAAGCCAATCCAGACCGAGGTCACAACGCCCGGACCGTAACCCGAAAACCACGCATCTTTCGAACTGTTAGTGGTACCGGTTTTCCCGCCGATATCGCGACGCTGCAAATCACGACCTGCACGCCAGCCGGTACCCTGCCAGCCTGGCTCACCAAAGATATTGGTGTTCAAAGCACTCTTAATCAGGAATGCCAGCGGAGTGTTGATGACGTGCGGTGCGTACTCCTGCGCGCCAGTCTTCGCCACTAACGCCTGATTTGCCTGCTCCAGCTGCGGCATTGGCACAGAAACATTCTGCTGCTCGCGGGAGATAGCGACATCTTCAACATCGTTATTTTCCAGCACGTTCGATTTCTGCGTATCACCGTAAATTACCGGAATATCGCATTCCGGGCAGGCTACTTTCGGTTTCGCTTCGAAAATCACGCCGCCCTGATCGTTTTCAATTTTGCTGATAAACCACGGGTCCACCAGGAAGCCGCCGTTCGCCATGACCGCGTAGCCGCGCGCCACCTGCATTGGGGTGAATGACGCTGAACCCAGCGCCAGCGATTCGGTGTGGACAATGTTTTGCGCCGGGAAGCCGAAGCGTTGCAGATATTCGGCAGCGTAGTCGACGCCCATCGCCCGCATTGCGCGTACCATCACCACGTTTTTCGACTGGCCCAGTCCCTGACGTAAGCGAATTGGACCGGCATACTGCGGTGGTGAGTTCTTCGGCTGCCAGTCAGAACCGGCACCTGCATCCCAGCGGGAAATTGGCACATCGTTCAACATACTTGCCAGCGTCAGACCTTTATCCATCGCCGCGGTGTAGAGGAACGGTTTGATGTTGGAACCTACCTGACGCAGTGCCTGGGTGGCGCGGTTAAACTTGCTCTGATTGAAATCAAAGCCACCGACCAGCGCCATAACGGCACCGTTTTGCGGATTGATCGACACCAGTGCCGAGTTCACTTCCGGCACTTGTGCCAGCCACCATGCATCGCCAACCTGACGAACCCAGATTTGCTGACCCGTTTGCAGAACATCGGTCACTTTACGCGGCGTCGGTCCCTGCTGAGTATCCGAACGGTAAGGACGCGCCCAGCGAACGCCTTCCATACTCAATGCGACGGTCGACCCGTCCGCCAGCATCGCCGTCGCTTCCTGAGGATTGGCGCTGGTGACTGCGGCAGGCAGCAGCGGACCATAGGTCGGCAGCGCCTTCAGCGTATCGGTAATCTTGTTGTTATCCCACGCCGATTCGCCCACTTTCCACAGCACATTTGCCGGGCCGCGATAGCCGTGGCGCATGTCGTAGTCCAGCACGTTATTACGTACTGCCTGCTGTGCGGCCTGCTGTACTTTGCGGGTGATGGTGGTGTAAATGCGATAACCGTCTTCATAGGCACTTTCGCCATAACGGTTATACATCTCCTGGCGCACCATTTCGCTCAGGTACGGTGCAGAGAAAGCAATCTCCGGCGCGTGATAGTTAGCGTTAATCGCCTCAGTGCGTGTCTGATCGAACTGTTGTTGGGTGATATACCCTTCATCCAGCATCCGCGATAGCACGACGTTACGCCGCGCGACGGCACGATCCATTGAGTAGAGCGGATTAAAGGTGGAAGGCGCTTTCGGCAGCCCGGCTATCACCGCCATTTCGTTCAGCGTCAGTTGGTCGACCGTTTTACCGAAATAGACTTGTGCCGCAGCACCGACACCATAGGCGCGGTAACCGAGGTAAATCTTGTTCAGATAAAGCTCGAGGATCTCGTCTTTCGTCAGCAACTGTTCAATGCGAATCGCGAGGAAGACTTCCTTAATCTTACGCATCAGCGTGCGTTCTGGACTGAGGAAGAAGTTTCTCGCCAGCTGCTGGGTAATGGTACTCGCCCCTTGTGACGCGTGGCCGGAGAACAGCGCCACGCTTGCCGCACGGAAGATCCCCACCGGGTCAACGCCGTGATGCTCGTAGAAGCGGCTGTCTTCCGTCGCGATAAAGGCTTTCACCATCTCCGGCGGGATTTGATCCAACGTAACCGGAATACGACGTTTCTCACCGTATTGAGCGATCAGCTCGCCATCGGCGCTGTAAATCTGCATCGGAATTTGCAGGCGAACATCTTTTAATGTCGCCACATCCGGCAGTTGTGGCTCGATGTAGCGGTATAGGCCATAAATCGAGCCTGCTCCCAGCAGAATGCAACAGACTGCAAGGATCAAAAAATACTTTACGAACTTCACTGGAAATTTCCCATTTAGTTTCATTTGGGCAGTTTATAAACAAACGCGCGGTAGTATAAAGGCAAGCCAGACGCATTGATATACCCGTCAGAGTGACGGGTGATAAGGAGATCATCACAATGGCATTTAAGATCTGGCAAATTGGTTTGCATTTACAACAGCAAGAAGCGGTAGCGGTTGCTATCGTGCGGGGCGCAAAAGAATGCTTTTTGCAACGCTGGTGGCGGTTGCCGCTGGCGCACGACATTATCAAAGATGGGCGGATTGTTGATGCGCAGCGGCTGGCTAACACGTTGTTACCGTGGAGTCGCGAACTGCCGCAGCGTCATCACATTATGTTGGCGTTTCCCGCCAGTCGCACATTACAGCGGTCATTTCCACGCCCGTCGATGTCCCTTGGTGAGCGGGAGCAAACGGCCTGGCTGTCCGGGACGATGGCCCGCGAGCTGGATATGGATCCGGACTCCCTGCGCTTCGATTACAGCGAAGACTCACTCAGTCCCGCCTATAACGTGACTGCCGCGCAAAGCAAAGAGTTGGCAACGCTGCTTACTCTGGCAGAAAGGTTGCGTGTTCATGTTAGCGCGATCACCCCGGATGCCAGTGCATTACAGCGATTCCTGCCTTTTTTACCTTCTCATCAGCAATGTCTGGCCTGGCGTGATAACGAACAGTGGCTGTGGGCGACGCGCTATAGCTGGGGGCGCAAACTGGCGGTGGGGATAACTAGCGCGAAGGAGCTGGCGGCAGCGTTATCCGTTGATCCCGAAAGCGTCGCGATATGTGGCGAAGGCGGATTTGACCCCTGGGAGGCGGTTTCTGTTCGTCAGCCGCCGCTACCGCCGCCAGGTGGAGACTTTGCCATCGCGCTGGGGCTGGCGCTTGGGAAGGTGTACTGATGAACCCGCCAATTAATTTTTTGCCCTGGCGACAGCAACGCCGGACCGCTTTTCTTCGTTTCTGGTTGCTGATGTTCGTTGCGCCTCTGCTGCTGGCTGTCGGGATAACGCTAATACTGCGTCTGACAAGCAACGCCGAAGCACGCGTAGACACCGTTTTGCTTCAGGCGGAACAACAACTCGCCCGCAGCTTACAGATAACGAAACCACGTTTGCTGGAACGCCAGCAGTTACGCGAACAGCGTTTGCAAAGGCAGCGCCAGCGACAATTTACCCGCGACTGGCAATCTGCGCTGGAAGCACTGGCGGCGCTTTTACCCGAACATGCCTGGCTGACAACGATAAGCTGGCAGCAGGGAACGCTGGAGATCAAGGGGCTGACAACAAGCATTACCGCGTTAAACTCGCTGGAAACGTCACTCCGCCAGGATGCTTCTTTTCATCTCAATCAGCGGGGGGCCACGCAGCAGGATGCGCAGGGACGCTGGCAATTTGAGTATCAGTTAACAAGGAAGGTTAGCGATGGACATGCTCTTTGACTGGTGGTTCGCCACATCACCCCGCCTCCGCCAGCTTTGCTGGGCATTCTGGTTGATGATGTTAGTTACGCTCATTTTTCTGTCATCGACACACCAGGAAGAGAGCGACGCATTAATTCGACTACGGGCGAGTCATCACCAGCAGTGGGCTGCACTGTATCGCCTGGTAGACGCCACTCCCTTCAGCGAAGAAAAAACGCTGCCCTTTTCGCCACTGGATTTTCAGTTATCCGGCGCGCAACTGGTTTCCTGGCATCCATCCGCGCAGGGAGGTGAGTTGGCGTTGAAAACGCTGTGGGAAGCAGTGCCGTCGGCATTTACACGGCTGGCAGAGCGCAACGTCAGCGTGAGCCGTTTTTCGTTAAGCGTGGAAGGTGATGATCTTTTGTTCACGCTACAACTGGAGACGCCGCATGAGGGGTAAACGCTGGTTGTTGGCAGGTATTGCATTGTGCCTTTTAACCGGTATGCGTGACCCTTTTAAACCGCCGGAAGATCTATGCCGGATTAGCGAACTTAGCCAGTGGCGCTATCAGGGGATGGTAGGGCGAGGCGAGCGCATCATCGGTGTAATAAAAGATGGGCAAAAAAAATGGCGACGGGTGCAGCAAAACGATGTGCTGGAAAACGGCTGGACGATCTTACAGCTGACGCCAGACGCACTAACGCTGGGAACCGGGGCAAACTGCGAACCGCCACACTGGTTGTGGCAACGGCAAGGAGATACAAATGAAGCAATGGATAGCCGCACTACTGTTGATGCTGATACCCGGCGTACAGGCGGCAAAGCCGCAAAAAGTGACGCTGATGGTGGATGACGTTCCGGTAGCTCAGGTGTTGCAGGCGCTGGCTGAACAGGAGAAGTTGAACCTGGTGGTGTCGCCAGACGTCAGCGGTACGGTGTCGTTACATCTAACAGATGTTCCCTGGAAGCAAGCACTACAAACTGTAGTGAAAAGCGCCGGACTGATAACGCGTCAGGAGGGCAACATTCTCTCGGTGCATTCCGTTGCCTGGCAGAATGACAATATCGCCCGTCAGGAGGCGGAGCAGGCGCGGGCGCAGGCAAATCTGCCGCTGGAAAATCGCAGTATAACGCTGCAATACGCCGACGCGGGAGAACTGGCGAAAGCGGGGGAGAAGCTACTGAGTGCCAAAGGGAGTATGACCGTCGATAAACGCACCAATCGCCTTTTGCTGCGAGATAACAAAACGGCGTTAAGCGCGCTTGAACAGTGGGTAGCGCAAATGGATCTGCCGGTCGGGCAGGTTGAGCTGTCGGCGCATATTGTCACCATTAATGAAAAAAGTTTGCGTGAGTTAGGCGTGAAATGGACGTTGGCTGATGCGCAACAAGCTGGTGGCGTTGGGCAAGTCACCACGCTTGGCAGCGACCTCTCCGTAGCGACGGCGACAACGCATGTCGGTTTTAACATTGGACGCATCAACGGACGTTTACTGGATCTTGAGCTTTCCGCGCTCGAACAAAAACAGCAGCTGGATATTATCGCCAGTCCGCGTCTGCTGGCCTCTCATCTTCAGCCTGCCAGCATTAAACAGGGGAGCGAAATTCCATATCAGGTTTCCAGCGGGGAAAGTGGCGCGACGTCGGTGGAATTTAAAGAGGCCGTCCTGGGGATGGAAGTTACGCCCACGGTGTTACAAAAAGGTCGCATCCGGCTGAAATTACACATCAGCCAGAACGTTCCGGGGCAGGTGCTACAGCAGGCCGATGGCGAAGTGTTGGCGATTGATAAGCAGGAGATCGAAACGCAGGTCGAGGTCAAAAGCGGAGAAACGTTGGCGCTGGGCGGCATTTTTACCCGTAAAAATAAATCGGGTCAGGATAGCGTACCGTTGCTTGGCGACATTCCCTGGTTCGGGCAATTATTTCGTCATGACGGAAAAGAAGATGAACGACGCGAGTTAGTGGTGTTTATCACGCCACGACTGGTTTCCAGTGAGTAAACAGCCGTAAAAGCGGTAATGTTTTTACGCTGAACGTGTTTCATCTATTTGACGCGCGCAGGTATTTAGCATACAAGGAGTACCGATTTGAGAGTTGGTGCTCTTCGCTGCCTGCGTTCCATGATGATGATTTATCATTCAGGCGGCATTTTGCTGTCTTTTTTTACGCTAATCTTACCCGGTGATTTATCGCCAGAGCGGTGGTAGCAAGGCAGCGCGCTTGCAGCGACCAGATATGCAGAGGGATGGGTGATTTATTCAGTTGCCAAACCCGCTGGAGTATTGAGATAATTTTCAGTCTGACTCTCGCAATATCTTATGAGGTTTCAGTTCATGTCCTGCGGCGCTCTCTGAGCGAAGCGGGTTTATCATTAACGAATAGTCTTAGTAGTACCGAAAAAATGGCAGAGAAACGCAATATCTTTCTGGTTGGGCCTATGGGTGCCGGAAAAAGCACTATTGGGCGCCAGTTAGCTCAACAACTCAATATGGAATTTTACGATTCCGATCAAGAGATTGAGAAACGAACCGGAGCTGATGTGGGCTGGGTTTTCGATTTAGAAGGCGAAGAAGGCTTCCGCGATCGCGAAGAAAAGGTCATCAATGAGTTGACCGAGAAACAGGGTATTGTGCTGGCTACTGGCGGCGGCTCTGTGAAATCCCGCGAAACGCGTAACCGTCTTTCCGCACGTGGCGTTGTCGTTTATCTTGAAACGACCATCGAAAAGCAACTTGCACGCACGCAGCGTGATAAAAAACGCCCGTTGCTGCACGTTGAAACACCGCCGCGTGAAGTTCTGGAAGCGTTGGCCAATGAACGCAATCCGCTGTATGAAGAGATTGCCGACGTGACCATTCGTACTGATGATCAAAGCGCTAAAGTGGTCGCAAACCAGATTATTCACATGCTGGAAAGCAACTAATTCTGGCTTTATATACACTCGTCTGCGGGTACAGTAATTAAGGTGGATGTCGCGTTATGGAGAGGATTGTCGTTACTCTCGGGGAACGTAGTTACCCAATTACCATCGCATCTGGTTTGTTTAATGAACCAGCTTCATTCTTACCGCTGAAATCGGGCGAGCAGGTCATGTTGGTTACCAACGAAACCCTGGCTCCTCTGTATCTCGATAAGGTCCGCGGCGTACTTGAACAGGCGGGTGTTAACGTCGATAGCGTTATCCTCCCTGACGGCGAGCAGTATAAAAGCCTGGCTGTACTCGATACCGTCTTTACGGCGTTGTTACAAAAACCGCATGGTCGCGATACTACGCTGGTGGCGCTTGGCGGCGGCGTAGTGGGCGATCTGACCGGCTTTGCGGCGGCGAGTTATCAGCGCGGTGTACGTTTCATTCAAGTCCCGACGACGTTACTGTCGCAGGTCGATTCCTCCGTTGGCGGCAAAACTGCGGTCAACCATCCCCTCGGTAAAAACATGATTGGCGCGTTCTACCAGCCTGCTTCAGTGGTGGTGGATCTCGACTGTCTGAAAACGCTTCCCCCGCGTGAGTTAGCGTCGGGGCTGGCAGAAGTCATCAAATACGGCATTATTCTTGACGGTGCGTTTTTCAACTGGCTGGAAGAGAATCTGGATGCGTTGTTGCGTCTGGACGGTCCGGCAATGGCGTACTGTATTCGCCGTTGTTGTGAACTGAAGGCAGAAGTTGTCGCCGCCGACGAGCGCGAAACCGGGTTACGTGCTTTACTGAATCTGGGACATACCTTTGGTCATGCCATTGAAGCTGAAATGGGGTATGGCAATTGGTTACACGGTGAAGCGGTTGCTGCGGGTATGGTGATGGCGGCGCGGACGTCGGAACGTCTCGGGCAGTTTAGTTCTGCCGAAACGCAGCGTATTATAACCCTGCTCACGCGGGCTGGGTTACCGGTCAATGGGCCGCGCGAAATGTCCGCGCAGGCGTATTTACCGCATATGCTGCGTGACAAGAAAGTCCTTGCGGGAGAGATGCGCTTAATTCTTCCGTTGGCAATTGGTAAGAGTGAAGTTCGCAGCGGCGTTTCGCACGAGCTTGTTCTTAACGCCATTGCCGATTGTCAATCAGCGTAACAACAAGAAAGGTCAGGCCGCTTATCAAGCGGTCTATTAGCTTCAGGTTAATTGCAACGTGGTAAGCATTAACCTTTTAGTGGGGTGTTAAATGGATGAATTCAAACCAGAAGACGAGCTGAAACCCGATCCCAGCGATCGTCGTACTGGTCGTTCTCGTCAATCTTCTGAACGTTCTGAGCGTACTGAACGTGGCGAACCGCAGATCAATTTTGATGATATTGAACTTGATGACACTGACGATCGCCGTCCGACTCGTGCGCAAAAAGAGCGCAATGAGGAACCGGAACTCGAAGAAGAAATTGACGAATCCGAAGATGAAACCGTGGATGAAGAGCGCGTAGAGCGTCGTCCGCGTAAGCGCAAAAAAGTAGCCAGTAAACCCGCTTCTCGTCAGTATATGATGATGGGCGTCGGCATTCTGGTTCTCCTGCTGTTGATCATCGGTATCGGTTCTGCGCTAAAAGCCCCCTCGACCTCTTCCAGCGATCAAACCGCGTCTGGCGAGAAGAGTATTGATCTTGCTGGCAATGCGACCGATCAGGCGAATGGCGTGCAGCCAGCGCCGGGAACCACGTCTGCGGAAAATACTCAGCAGGATGTTTCTCTGCCGCCGATCTCTTCTACGCCGACTCAAGGGCAAACCCCGGTGGCAACGGATGGTCAACAACGTGTTGAAGTGCAGGGTGACCTGAACAATGCGCTGACCCAGCCACAAAATCAGCAACAGTTGAATAATGTGGCGGTCAATTCCACGTTGCCGACTGAACCCGCGACGGTCGCGCCTGTTCGCAATGGCAATGCATCGCGTGACACGGCGAAAACGCAAACCGCTGAACGTCCGGCCACTACGCGCCCAGCTCGTCAGCAGGCGGTGATTGAACCGAAAAAACCGCAAGCAACCGTGAAAACGGAGCCGAAGCCGGTAGCACAGACGCCGAAGCGTACTGAACCAGCTGCTCCTGTGGCGAGCACGAAGGCACCGGCTGCGACCTCTACGCCAGCACCAAAAGAGACCGCAACTACGGCTCCAGTACAGACGGCATCCCCGGCGCAAACCACGGCAACACCAGCCGCTGGAGGGAAGACCGCAGGTAATGTTGGTTCGTTGAAATCGGCACCGTCCAGCCATTACACTCTGCAGCTGAGCAGTTCCTCTAACTACGACAACCTGAACGGTTGGGCGAAGAAAGAGAATCTGAAAAACTACGTTGTCTATGAAACGACGCGTAATGGTCAGCCGTGGTATGTCCTGGTTTCTGGCGTGTACGCCTCGAAAGAAGAGGCGAAAAAAGCGGTATCTACATTGCCAGCCGATGTCCAGGCCAAAAACCCGTGGGCGAAACCGCTGCGTCAGGTACAGGCCGATCTGAAGTAATCAAGGTTATCTCCCGCAATGGTTTATCGTTGCGGGAGTTGCCTGAAGCGCTGGATGCTGTCGGAGCTTTCTCCACAGCCGGAGAAGGTGTAATTAGTTAGTCAGCATGAAGAAAAATCGCGCTTTTTTGAAGTGGGCAGGGGGCAAGTATCCCCTGCTTGATGATATTAAACGGCATTTGCCCAAGGGCGAATGTCTGGTTGAGCCTTTTGTAGGTGCCGGGTCGGTGTTTCTCAACACCGACTTTTCTCGTTATATCCTTGCCGATATCAATAGCGACCTGATCAGTCTCTATAACATTGTGAAGATGCGTACTGATGAGTACGTACAGGCCGCACGCGAGCTGTTTGTTCCCGAAACAAATTGCGCCGAGGTTTACTATCAGTTCCGCGAAGAGTTCAACAAAAGCCAGGATCCGTTCCGTCGGGCGGTACTGTTTTTATATTTGAACCGCTACGGTTACAACGGCCTGTGTCGTTACAATCTGCGCGGTGAGTTTAACGTGCCGTTTGGCCGCTACAAAAAACCCTATTTCCCGGAAGCAGAGTTGTATCACTTCGCTGAAAAAGCGCAGAATGCCTTTTTCTACTGTGAGTCTTACGCCGATAGCATGGCGCGCGCAGATGATGCATCCGTCGTCTATTGCGATCCGCCTTATGCGCCGCTGTCTGCGACCGCCAACTTTACGGCGTATCACACAAACAGTTTTACGCTTGAACAACAAGCGCATCTGGCGGAGATCGCTGAAGGTCTGGTTGATCGCCATATTCCAGTGCTGATCTCCAATCACGATACGATGTTAACGCGTGAGTGGTATCAGCGCGCAAAATTGCATGTCGTCAAAGTTCGACGCAGTATAAGCAGCAACGGCGGCACACGTAAAAAGGTGGACGAACTGCTGGCTTTGTACAAACCAGGAGTCGTTTCACCCGCGAAAAAATAATTCTCAAGGAGAAGCGGATGAAACAGTATTTGATTGCCCCCTCAATTCTGTCGGCTGATTTTGCCCGCCTGGGTGAAGATACCGCAAAAGCCCTGGCAGCTGGCGCTGATGTCGTGCATTTTGACGTCATGGATAACCACTATGTTCCCAATCTGACGATTGGGCCAATGGTGCTGAAATCCTTGCGTAACTACGGCATTACCGCCCCTATCGACGTACACCTGATGGTGAAACCGGTCGATCGCATTGTGCCTGATTTCGCTGCCGCTGGTGCCAGCATCATTACCTTTCATCCAGAAGCCTCCGAGCATGTTGACCGCACGCTGCAACTGATTAAAGAAAATGGCTGTAAAGCGGGTCTGGTATTTAACCCGGCGACACCTCTGAGCTATCTGGATTACGTGATGGATAAGCTGGATGTGATCCTGCTGATGTCCGTCAACCCTGGTTTCGGCGGTCAGTCTTTCATTCCGCAAACACTGGATAAACTGCGCGAAGTACGTCGTCGTATCGACGAGTCTGGCTTTGACATTCGACTGGAAGTGGACGGTGGCGTGAAGGTGAACAACATTGGCGAAATCGCTGCGGCGGGCGCGGATATGTTCGTCGCCGGTTCGGCAATCTTCGACCAGCCAGACTACAAAAAAGTCATTGATGAAATGCGCAGTGAACTGGCAAAGGTAAGTCATGAATAAGTTTGAAGATATTCGCGGCGTCGCTTTTGATCTCGATGGTACGCTGGTGGACAGTGCTCCTGGCTTGGCTACCGCAGTAGATATGGCGCTGTATGCGCTGGAGTTGCCCGTCGCAGGTGAAGAACGCGTTATAACCTGGATTGGTAACGGCGCAGATGTTCTGATGGAGCGCGCATTGACCTGGGCGCGTCAGGAACGTGCGACTCTGCGTAAAACAATGGGTAAACCGCCCGTTGATGACGACATTCCGGCAGAAGAACAAGTACGTATTCTGCGTAAACTATTCGATCGCTACTATGGCGAGGTTGCCGAAGAGGGGACGTTTTTGTTCCCGCACGTTGCCGATACGCTGGGCGCATTGCAGGCTAAAGGCCTGCCGTTGGGCCTGGTCACCAACAAACCGACGCCGTTCGTCGCGCCGCTGCTGGAAGCCTTAGATATCGCTAAATACTTCAGCGTGGTGATTGGTGGTGATGATGTGCAAAACAAAAAACCGCATCCGGACCCGCTGTTACTGGTGGCTGAGCGGATGGGAATTACCCCACAACAGATGCTGTTTGTTGGCGACTCACGCAATGATATTCAGGCAGCAAAAGCGGCAGGTTGCCCATCAGTTGGCTTAACCTACGGATATAACTACGGCGAGGCTATCGATCTCAGCCAGCCTGATGTAATTTATCAGTCTATAAATGACCTTCTGCCCGCATTAGGGCTTCCGCATAGCGAAAATCAGGAATCGAAAAATGACTAAGCCCATCGTTTTTAGTGGCGCACAGCCCTCAGGTGAATTGACCATTGGTAACTACATGGGTGCGCTGCGTCAGTGGGTAAACATGCAGGATGACTACCATTGCATTTACTGTATCGTTGACCAACACGCGATCACCGTGCGCCAGGATGCACAGAAGCTGCGTAAAGCGACGCTGGATACGCTGGCCTTGTATCTGGCTTGTGGTATCGATCCTGAGAAAAGCACCATTTTTGTTCAGTCCCACGTGCCGGAACATGCACAGTTAGGCTGGGCACTGAACTGCTATACCTACTTCGGCGAACTGAGCCGCATGACGCAGTTTAAAGATAAATCTGCGCGTTATGCCGAGAACATCAACGCTGGTCTGTTTGACTATCCGGTGCTGATGGCTGCGGACATCCTGCTGTATCAAACTAATCTGGTACCGGTGGGTGAAGACCAGAAACAGCACCTGGAACTGAGCCGCGATATCGCCCAGCGTTTCAACGCGCTGTATGGCGAGATCTTTAAAGTGCCGGAGCCGTTTATTCCGAAATCTGGCGCGCGCGTAATGTCGCTGCTGGAGCCGACCAAAAAGATGTCCAAGTCTGACGATAACCGCAATAACGTTATCGGCCTGCTGGAAGATCCGAAATCGGTAGTGAAGAAAATCAAACGCGCGGTCACCGACTCCGACGAGCCGCCGGTAGTTCGTTACGACGTGCAGAACAAAGCGGGCGTTTCCAACCTGCTGGATATCCTTTCTGCGGTAACGGGCCAGAGCATCCCGGAACTGGAAAAACAGTTCGAAGGCAAGATGTATGGTCATCTGAAAGGCGAAGTGGCTGATGCCGTTTCCGGTATGCTGACTGAATTGCAGGAACGTTATCACCGTTTCCGCAACGATGAAGCCTTCCTGCAACAGGTGATGAAAGATGGCGCAGAAAAAGCCAGCGCGCACGCTTCCCGTACGCTAAAAGCGGTGTACGAAGCGATTGGTTTTGTGGCGAAGCCGTAATTTAACATTAATGCCAAAAACCGGGGAAACCCGGTTTTTTTATCCTCTTTTTGCAATAATCCGAAAAAATGTGAAGCGCCTCGCCGTTTCCACATCTCGCAGTTGCCACTTATCTTCATTTTTATGAAGATATAAATATTCACTTTATTGAAAATTTACTATGCGTCGAACGTTTATCAAAAAAGAAGGCGTCGTCATCACGACACTGGCCCGTTATTTGTTGGGTGAAAAGTGCGGTAATCGACTGAAAACCATAGATGAACTGGCAACTGAATGCCGTTCATCCGTTGGCCTGACGCAGGCCGCGTTGAAAACGCTGGAATCAAGCGGAGCGATACGGATAGAACGCCGTGGGCGTAATGGCAGTTATCTGGTGGAAATGGATAACAAAGCGCTGCTGAGTCATGTGGATATCAACAATGTGGTGTGCGCGATGCCCTTGCCCTATACCCGTTTGTACGAAGGCCTGGCGAGCGGATTGAAAGCTCAGTTTGATGGTATTCCTTTTTACTATGCGCACATGCGCGGCGCGGATATTCGCGTGGAGTGTTTACTTAACGGCGTGTATGACATGGCGGTTGTTTCCCGACTGGCGGCGGAAAGTTATCTCACGCAAAAAGGGTTATGCCTCGCGCTGGAGCTGGGGCCGCACACCTACGTTGGCGAGCACCAGTTGATTTGCCGTAAAGGCGAGTCCGCAAACGTGAAGCGCGTGGGGCTGGATAACCGTTCGGCGGATCAGAAAATCATGACCGATGTCTTTTTTGGCGATAGTGATGTGGAACGTGTCGATCTCTCTTATCACGAGAGTTTACAACGCATTGTTAAAGGCGATGTCGATGCGGTTATCTGGAACGTGGTGGCGGAAAACGAACTGACCATGCTGGGATTAGAAGCGACGCCGCTCACAGACGATCCGCGATTTTTACAGGCCACCGAAGCCGTGGTCCTGACGCGTGCCGATGATTACCCGATGCAACAACTGCTGCGTGCAGTTGTTGATAAACACGCCCTGCTCGCCCATCAACAACGAGTGGTGAGTGGGGAACAGGAACCGAGTTATTAAACGAAAGGCATCTGATATGGAAACCAGACTCAACCTGCTTTGCGATGCAGGCGTTATTGATAAGGACATCTGCAAAGGCATGATGCAGGTCGTCAACGTACTGGAAACAGAGTGCCATCTGCCGGTGCGTAGTGAGCAAGGAACGATGGCGATGACACATATGGCGAGCGCACTGATGCGCAGTCGCCGTGGTGAAGAAATAGAGCCGCTGGACGCCGAATTGCTGGCAGAACTGGCGCAATCCAGCCACTGGCAAGCCGTTGTGCAATTGCATCAGGTGTTGTTGAAGGAATTTACACTGGAAGTTAACCCGTGTGAAGAAGGCTATTTGCTGGCCAACCTTTATGGATTATGGATGGCTGCTAACGAAGAGGTTTGAAGCTCCCGACAAATCCACGTCGCATAATCTAAATATTCAGAAAAATGAATATTTAATTCAAGGAACAGAAACGAGGCAACAAGATGTTTGTAGAAGCATTGAAACGCCAGAACCCGGCGCTAATTTCCGCCGCACTAAGCTTGTGGCAAAAGGGCAAGATCGCCCCGGACAGCTGGGTGATCGACGTGGATCAGATACTGAAAAACGGTAAGCGGCTGATTGAGACGGCGCGGCTTTACGGCATTGAACTGTATCTGATGACTAAGCAGTTTGGTCGTAATCCGTGGCTGGCGGAAAAACTGCTGCCATTAGGCTACAGCGGCATTGTGGCGGTGGATTACAAAGAGGCGCGAGTCATGCGCCGCGCCGGTTTGCCGGTGGCGCATCAGGGGCATCTGGTACAAATCCCTTGTCATCAGGTTGCTGACGCCGTTGCACAGGGCACCGACGTCATCACCGTGTTTACTCTCGACAAAGCGCGGGAAGTTTCTGCGGCAGCGGTGAAGGCCGGACGTGTGCAGTCTGTGCTGCTCAAAGTTTATAGCGACGATGATTTTCTTTATCCGGGGCAGGAGAGCGGTTTTGTACAGCATTCGCTGCACGAGGTGGTTGCTGAAATTAAGAAACTGTCGGGGCTGCATTTAGCCGGATTAACCCATTTCCCTTGCCTGCTTTGGGATGAGGCTGCCGGGAAAGTTTTGCCGACACCGAATCTTCACACGCTGGTACAGGCACGGGATCAACTGGCGAAATCTGGTATTGCGATTGAGCAACTGAACGCGCCTTCAGCGACCAGCTGCACTTCGCTGCCATTGCTGGCGGAATACGGTGTGACTCATGCCGAACCCGGTCATGCGCTGACGGGGACGATTCCGGCAAACCAGCAGGGCGACCAGCCTGAACGTATCGCGATGCTCTGGTTAAGTGAAATCTCCCATCATTTTCGTGGCGACAGCTACTGCTACGGCGGCGGTTATTACCGTCGTGGTCACGCGCAACATGCGCTGGTGTTTACGCCAGAAAATCAAAAGATTACTGAAACCAATCTCAAAACTGTGGATGACAGCAGTATCGACTACACCCTGCCGCTGGCAGGCGAGTTTCCGGTAAGCAGTGCAGTAGTGCTCTGTTTTCGCACGCAGATTTTTGTCACCCGTAGCGATGTGGTGCTGGTGTCTGGTATTCATCGTGGCGAACCGGAAATCGTCGGTCGTTATGACAGCCTCGGCAACCCTCTGGAGGCGTAAATGGCGCGATTTGTGGTGTTAGTGATTGATAGCTTTGGCGTAGGGGCAATGAAAGATGTCACGTTGGTGCGTCCGCAGGATGCCGGGGCGAATACCTGTGGTCACATCCTGAGCCAGTTGCCGCATTTGCAGCTATCAGCGCTGGAGAAGCTGGGGCTAATCAACGCATTGGGTTATGCACCAGGTGATATGCAACCGTCAGATTCCGCAACCTGGGGGGTGGCAGAACTGCAACATGAAGGTGGCGATACCTTTATGGGGCATCAGGAAATTTTAGGCACGCGTCCGTTACCACCGCTGCGGATGCCTTTTCGCGATGTGATTGACCGTGTTGAGCAGGCATTAGTTTCCGCTGGCTGGCAGGTTGCGCGCCGTGGCGAAGAGTTACAGTTTCTGTGGGTCAATCAGGCGGTTGCGATTGGCGATAATCTCGAGGCGGATTTAGGCCAGGTCTATAACATCACCGCCAATCTCTCTGTGATCTCCTTTGACGACGCAATCAAAATTGGTCGTATCGTGCGTGAGCAGGTACAGGTCGGTCGGGTCATTACATTTGGTGGCCTGTTAGCGGACAGCCAGCGCATTCTCGATGCCGCAGAAAGTAAAGAAGGGCGATTTATTGGTATCAACGCGCCGCGTTCTGGCGCTTATGACAACGGCTTCCAGGTCGTGCATATGGGCTACGGCGTCGATGAGAAAGTACAAGTGCCGCAAAAACTGTATGAAGCGGGCGTGCCAACCGTGCTGGTGGGTAAGGTGGCGGATATCGTCAGCAATCCTTATGGCGTGAGCTGGCAAAACCTGGTGGATAGCCAGCGGATTATGGATATCACCCTCGACGAATTTAACACGCATCCGACGGCGTTTATTTGCACCAATATCCAGGAAACCGACCTCGCTGGTCACGCGGAAGACGTCGCACGTTATGCCGAACGTTTGCAGATCGTTGACCGTAACCTTGCCCGGCTTATTGAGGCGATGCAGCCAGATGATTGCCTGGTCGTGATGGCGGATCACGGTAACGATCCGACCATTGGTCACAGCCACCATACCCGCGAAGTGGTGCCAGTGCTGGTTTATCAGCAAGGGATGGTCGCTACGCAGCTCGGTGTGCGCACCACGCTTTCTGATGTGGGGGCTACCGTATGTGAATTTTTCCGCGCGCCACCGCCACAAAATGGTCGCTCTTTTCTTTCCTCCCTCCGGTTTGCAGGAGACACCCTATGAGTTTTGATCCGACGGGTTACACCCTCGCCCATGAGCATCTGCATATTGATCTCTCCGGCTTTAAAAACAACGTGGACTGCCGCCTTGATCAGTATGCGTTCATTTGCCAGGAGATGAACGACCTGATGGCCCAGGGCGTGCGTAATGTGATTGAGATGACCAACCGTTACATGGGGCGCAATGCGCAATTTATGCTCGATGTAATGCACGCGACGGGGATCAACGTAGTGGCCTGCACCGGTTATTACCAGGACGCGTTTTTCCCGGAACATGTGGCGACCCGCAGCGTGCAGGAACTGGCGCAGGAGATGATCGATGAAATTGAACAGGGTATCGATGGCACGGAACTGAAAGCCGGGATCATCGCGGAGATCGGCTCCAGCGAAGGGAAGATTACGCCGCTGGAAGAGAAGGTGTTTATTGCCGCCGCGCTGGCACATAACCAGACCGGACGTCCGATCTCCACGCATACCTCTTTTAGCACCATGGGGCTGGAACAACTGGCGCTACTGCAAGCCCACGGAGTTGATCTTTCGCGCGTCACCGTTGGTCACTGCGATCTGAAAGACAACCTCGACAACATTTTGAAGATGATCGATCTCGGCGCGTTTGTGCAGTTCGACACCATCGGCAAGAACAGTTACTACCCGGACGAAAAGCGCATTGCGATGCTCCACGCACTACGTGACTGTGGTTTGCTGAACCGCGTCATGCTGTCGATGGATATTACGCGCCGCTCCCATTTAAAAGCCAACGGTGGTTATGGCTATGACTATTTATTGACCACCTTTATTCCGCAATTGCGCCAGTCAGGATTCAGTCAGGCCGATGTGGATGTGATGTTACGTGAAACTCCCTCTCAATTTTTCCAATAAGGACAGACTCATGAAAAAGATTGGTGTTGCAGGCTTACAGCGTGAGCAGATTAAAAAAACCATTGAAGCGACGGCTCCTGGCTGTTTTGAAGTTTTCATTCACAACGACATGGAAGCGGCAATGAAAGTGAAATCCGGGCAACTGGATTACTACATCGGCGCGTGTAATACCGGTGCGGGCGCGGCATTGTCGATTGCCATCGCGGTGATTGGCTATAACAAAAGTTGCACCATTGCCAAGCCGGGCATTAAAGCGAAAGACGAACATATCGCCAAAATGATCGCCGAAGGGAAAGTGGCGTTTGGGCTTTCCGTTGAGCACGTCGAACACGCGATTCCGATGCTGATTAACCATCTGAAATAAAAGGCACGACTATGGATCTGTATATTCAGATTATCGTGGTGGCGTGCCTGACGGGTATGACATCGCTTCTGGCGCATCGCTCGGCGGCCGTTTTTCATGACGGTATCCGCCCGATCCTGCCGCAACTGATTGAAGGCTATATGAACCGTCGCGAGGCGGGGAGTATCGCTTTTGGTCTGAGCATTGGTTTTGTGGCTTCGGTGGGGATCTCTTTTACCCTGAAAACCGGACTGCTCAACGCATGGTTACTCTTTCTTCCTACCGATATCCTCGGCGTACTGGCGATAAACAGCCTGATGGCGTTTGGTCTTGGCGCTATCTGGGGCGTGTTGATCCTTACTTGCCTGTTACCGGTAAACCAGCTGCTGACCGCGCTACCGGTGGATGTATTAGGTAGCCTGGGGGAATTAAGCTCGCCGGTGGTTTCAGCTTTTGCACTGTTCCCGTTGGTGGCGATTTTCTACCAGTTTGGCTGGAAGCAAAGTCTGATCGCCGCCGTGGTGGTACTGATGACCCGTGTGGTGGTAGTGCGCTATTTCCCGCATCTCAATCCGGAATCTATCGAAATCTTTATTGGCATGGTGATGCTGCTGGGGATCGCGATAACTCACGACCTGCGTCATCGTGATGAAAATGATATTGATGCCAGCGGGCTTTCGGTGTTTGAAGAACGCACGTCGCGGATTATCAAAAACTTACCGTATATCGCTATTGTCGGGGCGCTGATTGCCGCCGTTGCCAGCATGAAGATTTTTGCTGGCAGTGAAGTGTCGATCTTCACACTGGAGAAAGCATATTCCGCAGGCGTAACGCCGGAACAATCACAAACGCTGATTAACCAGGCAGCTCTGGCGGAATTTATGCGCGGGCTGGGTTTTGTACCGTTGATTGCCACCACCGCGTTAGCCACTGGTGTGTATGCAGTTGCGGGCTTTACCTTTGTTTATGCGGTGGGCTATCTCTCGCCGAATCCGATGGTTGCAGCGGTATTAGGCGCAGTGGTTATTTCGGCGGAAGTCCTGCTGCTTCGTTCGATCGGCAAATGGCTGGGGCGCTATCCGTCGGTGCGTAATGCGTCAGATAACATCCGTAACGCCATGAATATGCTGATGGAAGTGGCGTTGCTGGTCGGTTCGATTTTCGCAGCAATTAAAATGGCGGGTTATACCGGATTTTCTATCGCAGTTGCCATTTACTTCCTCAACGAATCCCTGGGCCGTCCGGTACAGAAAATGGCGGCACCGGTCGTGGCAGTAATGATCACCGGTATTCTGCTGAATGTTCTTTACTGGTTTGGCCTGTTCGTTCCGGCTTAAGGAAGGCACCTATGAAGACGTATCCTTTGCAAAGCCTGACGCTTATTGAGGCGCAGCAAAAGCAGTTTGCGCTGGTGGACACGATTTGCCGCCATTTTCCCGGCAGCGAGTTTCTTACCCGCGGGGATTTGGGCTTAACGCCGGGGCTGAATCAACCGCGCATTACCCAGCGAGTGGAACAGGTGCTGGCTGATGCATTTCACGCACAGGCTGCGGCGCTGGTACAGGGTGCGGGTACTGGAGCGATTCGTGCGGCGTTGGCGGCTTTGCTCAAACCGGGGCAGCGTCTTCTGGTGCATGACGCGCCTGTTTACCCGACGACTCAGGTCATTATTGCGCAGATGGGGCTGACGCTTATCACTGCTGATTTCAATGACCTGTTGGCACTGAAGCAGGTTGTCGACGAGCAACAACCAGATGCCGCGCTGGTGCAGCATACGCGCCAGCAGCCGCAGGACGGGTACATTCTGGCAGATGTGCTGGCAACGTTGCGCTCGGCTGGCGTTCCTGCATTAACCGATGACAACTATGCGGTGATGAAGGTGGCGCGCATTGGCTGTGAATGCGGGGCGAATGTCTCGACATTTTCCTGCTTCAAGCTATTTGGGCCAGAGGGTGTTGGCGCGGTGGTAGGCGATGCTGATGTTATTAACCGTATTCGCGCCACGCTCTACTCCGGCGGCAGCCAGATTCAGGGCGCTCAGGCGTTGGAAGTCTTGCGTGGGCTGGTGTTTGCGCCAGTGATGCACGCGGTGCAGGCGGGGGTATCTGAACGGTTGCTGGCCTTGCTCAACGGTGGTGCAGTTCCGGAAGTGAAAAGCGCCGTCATTGCCAATGCGCAGTCGAAGGTGTTGATTGTGGAGTTTCATCAGCCGATTGCCGCCAGAGTACTGGAAGAGGCGCAAAAGCTCGGTGCCTTGCCTTACCCGGTCGGTGCAGAGTCGAAATATGAAATCCCGCCGCTCTTTTACCGTCTTTCCGGAACGTTTCGCCAGGCGAATCCGCAACTCGAACATTGCGCGATTCGCATTAACCCAAATCGCAGCGGTGAAGAGACGGTGCTGCGGATTTTGCGTGAGAGTATTGCCAGTATTTAATCTTGTGCATGATGTTTTCGAAAAGAATGCAGAAATAAATACGCCCTCGGGTAACCCCGAGGGCGTCAGGCAATTAAACCGGTGTTAGCCGATTTCTGTCAGAGACTTACTGTGCAGTAGGACCGCAACCGCCAATGATTTTAGAAATAGAAATTGCCGGGTGCAGCAGGTAGTCGTAAGAGCAGTTCTTATCACGGTTTTCGATATGACCAGTACATGCAGTTAACGTAGCCAGTACTGCACCTACCAGTGCAACTTTAATAAATTTGTTCATTTACATTCCCTATGTATTATATATTGATTAATATTCATTGTTTATATGAATATAAGCAGACTGCTCATTAAGAACGATACAGGAATATTTAATTAGCGTCAGTGAGTGAATGGCTTAATTTTGTAAGTCGCTGTAACGGTGAATATAACCCATTAGCAGATAATATTTATTAAGGGGTTATGTTTTATTTGCTGAATATATAAAAAGAGTCATTAAGAAGGCCAGAATTCTCTGGCCCGGGTTACATTAATGATTGGAGAACCAGTTCAGTTTATCGCGCAGGCCAACAACCCGACCAATAATAATTAGCGATGGACTGTTCATTTGCTGCGCCAGTTCGCCCAGCTGCGAGAGTGTACCGTCAATCACGCGCTGCGTGACTGCCGTTCCGTTTTCGACAATTGCCACCGGCATTTCGCCAGGCATACCGTGTTCAATCAGCTTTTGCTGAATAGTCGCGGCCTGATTCAACCCCATATAGAACACCAGCGTCTGTTTTTCTGCCGCCAGGTTTTCCCAGTCCAGTTCGCCACCGGTTTTTAAGTGTCCGGTAATTAAGCGTACGCTCTGGGCATAATCGCGATGCGTGAGCGGAATACCCGAATAGGCAGAGCAACCAGAAGCTGCGGTAATACCCGGAACCACCGAGAACGGAATACCCGCGTTGCACAGTGTTTCCAGCTCTTCGCCACCACGGCCAAAAATAAACGGATCGCCGCCTTTCAGCCGCACCACGCGTTTGCCTTTTTGCGCTTCCCGCAGCAGGATCTGGTTAATCTCTTCCTGCGGTACGCAGTGGTATCCCGCGCGTTTGCCGACGAAAACGCGATCCGCATCGCGGCGTACCAGATTCATAATATCGTCAGAAACCAGACGGTCGTAGACCACCACATCTGCCTGCTGAATTTGTTGCAGTCCTTTCAGTGTCAGCAGCCCGGCATCGCCCGGACCTGCGCCAACCAGCACCACTTCACCGCGATGGTCGAGCGGTTCGTTGATTAATTGTTCGGTCGTTTCAGTAATGGCTTTCTGATCGTTGTTTGCCAGCGACTGCGCCAGACGGTCATTAACGAACAGTTTTTCCCAGAAACGGCGACGTTCACCCATTGTTGCGAACTGTTGTTTCACTCGACCGCGTAATTGCCCGGCGTATTTCGCTACCTGGCCCAGATGCAACGGCAGCAGTGATTCAAGTTTTTCACGCAACAGGCGTGCCAGAACCGGAGAGGTGCCGCCAGAGGAGACCGCGACCATGAGCGGTGAGCGGTCAATAATCGACGGCATAATAAAGCTGGCGGCTTTCGGCGCATCGACCACGTTACAGAAGATGCGACGAGCTTCAGCGGCTTCACTGACGCGCTGGTTAAGCGCGTCATCATCCGTCGCTGCAATCGCCAGCCAGCAGGTGTCGAGAAGGCTTTCATCAAATGGCCCTTCGACGAGGGTTAACATGCCTGCATCTGCCCATGCGGTGAACTGTGGAATAAACGCTAATGCATTCACCGTTAAGCGAGCGCCTGCGTCTAACAGCAACCTTGCTTTGCGTTCCGCGACATCACCACCGCCGACAATCAGACAGTCGCGATCGCGTAATTGGCAAAATATAGGCAAATGATCCACGTAAAAACCCCTTAGTAATTAACCGGCAGCTGTTTCAGTTTGATTAAATTTGTCCGCAACCGGACGATTCGCTTTCGGCGTAGCATACCAATAACCCAATCCCATGAATACGGCACCTGATAAAGTATTACCCAGCGTCACCCACAGCAGGTTATGACCAATACCCGCCAGCGTGTAGGCTTCGCTGTGGTTGCCAAACCAGGAGAGGGCGAACAGCGTCATGTTAGCGATGGAGTGCTCGTAGCCGGACGCGATAAATGCCAGCAGACACCACCAGATAGCGATAAATTTCGCCGCCCCTTCAGTGCGCAGCGCCATCCAGATAGCCAGGCAAACCAGCCAGTTACACAATGCACCTTTGAAGAACAGTACCATTGCCGGTGCAGTGGTTTTAGCCAGCGCGACGGAGTGAACGATGCTGGTATCTACCGGCAGCAGGCTACCGCCACCCCAGCTATAGAGCATGGCAACGAAGACGGAACCGACCAGGTTACCCAGCCAGGTTTGCGGCAGGATTGCCCACATTTGCCCGTGGCTGATAGTGCCCGCTTTCACTCCAAAGGTGAGGAACATGGTGTGTCCGGTGAACAGCTCAGAACCAGCAATAATGACCAGCGTTAAGGCGATACCAAAGGTCGCGCCCATCACCAGAGGACGTACGGACGGGTCGAGCAAATTACCGAGCGTGAAAATCAGGATGATCCCAAGACCCACATACGCGCCCGCCATGGCGGAGCTGACCCAGAAGCCGAGCGGGTTATTTGCCGACAGGCGTGCAATGCGCGCAGCGTTAGCCGCACACTTATTAATAGTGTCTGTAAACATTTGATTATCCTTTAAAAAATAAAAACAAAAAATAAAACAAAAAGTTTAAAAAATGTCCTGCAATATACCGAAGGTCATTACAGGACAATGCAAAAAGGGGAGGCATTGCGCCTCCCGTTAAAACATTAACCGCGCAGCTGTACCACGCCGTCTTTCACTCGCGCTTCGTAATGCTTGACGGAAAACTGTTCGTCTTCCATGCACAAGCCGTCGCTTAAGCGAAAACGCTGTTTTTTCAGCGGGCTGGCGACCCACAGCTCGCCCTGGTGTTCCGCAATCAGCCCGCGTGACAACACGCTGGACTCGAAGAACGGGTCGATGTTGCTGATCGCAAACACCTGGTCGCTGTGATACGGGCGGAAAATTGCTACCTGCTCGTCACCTAACAGCGCGCAGACGCCGGTTTCAGGCAGGATGTCATCGATTTTGCAGATGTCTTTCCACTGGCTCATGCGTTGTCCTCCACCAGAGTTACCGGGATACGTTCATACGGCGTTGCCGGACGGTGCTGTTCGCGCTCTGGCACCATCTGCACGTTCGGGTCACGCTTGTCGCTGTTGATGAAGTGTTTGAAGCGAGTCTGCGCGGACGGTGTATTGACCGTCTCAGTCCACTCACATACTACCGCTTCACGCAGGCGCGCCATCTCTTCTTCCAGATGTGCGTTCAGCCCCAGTTTATCGTCAATGATCACCGCTTTCAGGTAATCGATGCCGCCTTCAAGGTTTTCTAACCACGGCGCGGTACGCGTCAGTTTGTCGGCAGTACGGATGTAGAACATCATGAAGCGGTCGAGATATTTGATCAGCGTTTCGCGATCGATATCCGCCGCCAGCAGATCCGCATGACGCGGTTTCATGCCGCCGTTGCCGCAAACGTACAGGTTCCAGCCTTTTTCGGTGGCGATAATACCCACGTCTTTACCCTGAGCTTCTGAACATTCACGGGTACAGCCGGAGACACCGAACTTCATTTTGTGCGGCGTACGGATGCCTTTGTAGCGGTTTTCCAGTTCCACGCCGAGGCCGACGCTATCGCCAACGCCGTAGCGGCACCAGGTGCTACCCACGCAGGTTTTCGCCATACGCAGTGCTTTCGCATAGGCATGACCGGTTTCGAAGCCGGCTTCAATCAGCTGACGCCAGATCTCCGGCAGATCGTCTTTCTGTGCGCCAAACATCGCCAGGCGCTGGGAGCCGGTGATTTTGGTGTAGAGATTAAATTCACGCGCGATACGACCTACTGCCATCAGCCCTTCCGGGGTGATTTCACCGCCCGGAGAACGCGGGATCACCGAGTAGGTGCCGTCTTTCTGGATGTTAGCGAGGAAGTTGTCGTTTGAATCCTGCAGCGGAGTATGTTCCGGCTTCAGAATGTATTCGTTCCAGCAGGAGGCCAGCAGCGAACCGACGGTCGGTTTACAAACTTCACAACCGTAGCCTTTGCCGTGTTTCGCCAGCAGTTCTTCGAAGGTTTTAATGCCTTCAACGCGGATTAAATGGAACAGTTCCTGACGCGAATAAGCAAAGTGTTCGCACAGGTTGTTGTTAACTTCGATGCCCTGTTTCGCCAGTTCCGCGTTCAGTACCTGAGTGACCAGCGGGATACAGCCACCGCAGCCAGTACCCGCTTTGGTTTCAGCTTTCAGCGCCGCAACGGTGTGGCAGCCTTTGTTGATAGCAGCAATCAGGTCGCCTTTGGTGACGTCGAAGCAGGAGCAGATTTGCGCGCTGTCCGGCAGTTTATCAACACCGATAGACGGCTTACCGCTACCAGAGTGCGCCGGCAGAATCAGAGAATCCGGGTTTTCCGGCAGCTCGATAGCGTTCAGCACCAGTTGCAGCAGGTTGCCGTAGTCGCTGGTATCGCCCACCAGTACCGCACCGAGCAGGGTTTTGTTGTCTTCGCTGACAATCAGGCGTTTGTAGATCTCTTTGCTTTCGTCGAGGTAAACGTAGCTACGTGCGCCAGGCGTGCGACCGTGCGCATCACCAATACCACCTACATCTACGCCCAGCAGTTTCAGCTTGGCGCTAAGGTCAGCACCTTCAAAGGCGTTTTCGCTGCCAAGAATATGGTCAACGGCGACCTGCGCCATTTTGTAGCCTGGTGCTACCAGACCAAATACACGGTTGTTCCAGCTTGCGCATTCACCGATGGCGTAGATATCCGGATCGGAAGTCTGGCAGGAATCATTTATGACGATACCCCCACGCGGAGCAACGTCCAGACCACACTGGGTTGCCAGCTTATCGCGCGGACGGATACCGGTAGAGAAGACGATAAAGTCGACTTCCAGTTCGCTGCCGTCGGCAAAACGCATGGTTTTACGCGCTTCAACACCTTCCTGCACAATCTCAAGGGTGTTTTTGCTGGTGTGAACGCGCACGCCCATACTTTCGATTTTGCGACGCAGCTGCTCGCCGCCCATCTGATCAAGCTGTTCTGCCATCAGCATAGGGGCAAATTCGATAACGTGGGTTTCAATGCCTAAGTTTTTCAGCGCGCCAGCGGCTTCCAGACCTAACAGGCCGCCACCTACAACGGCACCACGCTTGCTGCGCCGGGCGCAGGATTCTATAGCGTTGAGGTCTTCAATGGTGCGATAGACAAAGCAGTCCTGAGTATCAGAACCTTTGATTGGTGGGATCCACGGGTAGGAACCGGTCGCCATGATCAGCTTGTCATAAAAAACGGTACGTCCGGCGCTGGAGTGAATCACCTTCTCCTGACGGTTGATGGTGATAGCGCGTTCGCCGACCAGAACTTTGATGCCGTGTTTCTCGTAGAAGCCTTCGCGCACCAGCGACAGCTCTTCGGCGGTGTGGTGAGAGAAGTAAGACGAGAGGTGTACGCGGTCATAAGCGATGCGCGGTTCTTCACAGAAAACGGTAATATCAAAGTTGGCCGCATCAGATTTATCAAGAAGATCTTCGATAAAGCGATGGCCGACCATACCGTTACCGATAATTGCGAGTCTGACTTTGCTCATTTTTGCCTCGATTTCTTTTCTATTACCGCCTACCTTAACGATTCAGCAACCCCGCTTATTGATGTAAATCAAATTCACCTTTATATACTCCTTAAGGGGTATATTGCTGATTTGTATAAATTTTCTTAAGTCACGGAATTGTCTGACATTTCATGTTTGTGCAAAAAACAGACAAATTGAACGGGTTTATAGAAATAGATGCACGTAGCAGGGTAAGAGAGGAAAAGGCCGGACGACGATAGCGCCGCCCGGCATGAGCAATTAATGAGAGGTCAGGGTGTTATGCTGACGGTGACGGCTGACGAAACCTAACAGGAAGCACATCACAAAGACGACAGCGTACAGACCGTTTGCTGTAAGCAGTGCCGCCTGCGGACCGCTATGTTCAACAATCGGGCCGGTAACCACAAAGGTCAACATAGTACCGATGGTCCCGCAGGTCAGGACAAAGTTAACCAGTTTTGGCGACGGTACTTTGGTCTGCTGTGAACCCAGGGTGATGATGGTGGTATAGATCGCGCTGGAGAAGAAGCCCAGGGCGAGAATTGACCACGCCATATGTGCCGGTGTTCCGGTGTTAAAGACGTACATCAGAATCGCGGCCAGACCCGCCAGTACGGTCAGGATACGTTGCAAATCAAAGAAGCGAAGAATAAAGCTGAACGCCCACATGCCGACCATGTATGACATCCAGAAGTTACTCACCAGCGTACCAGCATCATTCAGGCTCATGCCCAGGCCTTTGGCATACTCAGGCACCCAGGAGATAAAACCTAACTGACCGAGGATGTAGCACAGTGCCGCAATGGAGAGAAACAGCACGCCGATCCCCCACTTTTCTTTCTCTACCGGAGCATCCGTTTTTGGTGCATGTTTGCCCAGTGCCGGGAACTCACAGCCGAAGGTCAGAATAAAAATAGCGACATACACCAGCCCGATGCAGGCATAAACCCAGTACCACTCAATGCTGCGCGCCAGTAGAAACGCGGCGATCATTGGGAAAATCATCCCAGCCATACTGAAGAAGGAGTCGGTAAATAACAGGCGGGAACCGCGCTGACGCCCTTCATACATTTGTGTTATCAGGAATGTACCAATCGACATGGTGATGCCGCTGACCACCCCGAGAATGAACATCGCCGCCGAGAACAGCGCCAGGCTGTGGCTGAACATCAAACCGGCAACCGCCAGCACCATCAGGAGAAAGCCAAAACGTAACTGCGTTTTCAACGGGACGATTTCCATCAGCCAGGCGTTGAGGAAGATAGAGATTAAAATGCCGGCGTTGAGGAAGGTGAAGGTATTACTCATACTGGAAACAGGCAGATTGAAATAATCGGCGATATTTCCCATCACCATCCCGGTGACAATAACCAACGCACCGGTCAGTGCGTAGGAGAGAAAGCTAATCCATGTGAGCTTGATGCGATTGCTGTTAGTCATGATTGGCCTGCGTTCAAAAATAAAATGGCATAGCGGGCTATGCCGCGAGCGGGCGATTTTAGGTGATTTTGTGATCTGATTAAATGTTTTATTGCAATCGGTTGCTAAATTGCATTTTAAGAGGTGATTTTTATCACAGAATAAAAAGTGATCGTCAGGTTACATATATTTCAGATACGTAAAATTAGGTAAAGGGATGGCCTTGTTCTTGAAGGCTATTTAGAATCTCTTCACTTGCTTTTTTTCTGCTCTGTTTGTTAAGGAAATCTCATGTTCAAATCGACCCTGGCGGCGATGGCTGCTGTTTTCGCTCTTTCTGCTCTTTCTCCCGCAGCAATGGCAGCGAAAGGGGACCCGCACGTATTGTTGACAACCTCAGCTGGTAACATCGAACTGGAACTGGATAAACAAAAAGCGCCAGTGTCTGTGCAAAACTTTGTCGATTATGTGAACAGCGGTTTTTATAACAACACTACCTTTCACCGCGTCATTCCTGGCTTTATGATTCAGGGCGGCGGTTTCACCGAGCAGATGCAGCAGAAAAAACCAAACCCGCCAATCAAAAATGAAGCCGATAACGGCCTGCGCAACACGCGTGGCACCATCGCGATGGCGCGTACCGCTGACAAAGACAGCGCCACCAGCCAGTTCTTTATCAACGTTGCCGATAACGCCTTCCTTGACCACGGTCAGCGTGATTTCGGTTACGCGGTATTTGGTAAAGTGGTGAAAGGCATGGACGTTGCCGATAAGATTTCCCAGGTGCCGACTCATGACGTTGGTCCGTACCAGAATGTGCCGTCAAAACCGGTAGTTATCCTTTCCGCTAAAGTCCTGCCGTAATGATTTCTCGCGCGGGCAATCTTGCCCGCGCTTCTGCTCTCCCGGCGTAACCCAGATTTGCCGCTTATACTTGTGGCAAATGGACACGTTCAGGGAGGCATCAAGTGAAGAAACTCACCGATAAGCAAAAGTCCCGTCTCTGGGAGCTTCAGCGTAATCGTAATTTCCAGGCCAGTCGCCGTCTTGAAGGCGTCGAGATGCCTTTAGTCACTCTTACTGCCGCAGAGGCTTTAGCGCGCCTTGAAGAGCTGAGGAGGCACTATGAGCGATAAATTCGGCGAAGGGCGCGATCCGTATCTTTATCCTGGCCTTGATATCATGCGTAACCGGCTGAACATCCGCCAGCAGCAGCGGCTGGAACAGGCCGCTTACGAAATGACGGCGCTGCGTGCTGCGACCATTGAGCTTGGTCCGCTGGTGCGCGGTTTACCGCATTTGCGCACTATCCATCGCCAGCTGTATCAGGATATTTTCGACTGGGCGGGGCAATTGCGTGAAGTTGATATTTATCAGGGTGATACGCCGTTCTGCCACTTTGCCTATATCGAAAAAGAGGGCAATGCCCTGATGCAGGATCTGGAGGAAGAAGGTTATCTGGTTGGCCTGGAGAAAGAGAAGTTCGTCGAGCGGCTGGCACATTACTATTGTGAAATCAACGTGCTGCATCCCTTCCGTGTGGGAAGCGGACTGGCACAGCGGATCTTCTTCGAGCAACTGGCGATTCATGCGGGCTACCAACTGAGCTGGCAGGGTATCGAAAAAGAGGCCTGGAATCAGGCAAATCAGAGTGGGGCAATGGGGGATCTCACCGCACTGCAGATGATATTTAGCAAAGTGGTAAGCGAAGCCGGGGAATCTGAGTAAAATAGCGCGGTTCTTTCGTACCGGAGCCGCCATGATCCTGCTTATAGATAACTACGATTCTTTTACCTGGAACCTCTACCAGTACTTTTGTGAACTGGGGGCGGATGTGCTGGTTAAGCGCAACGATGCGTTGACGCTGGCGGATATCGACGCCCTTAAACCACAAAAAATTGTCATCTCACCCGGACCCTGTACGCCAGATGAAGCCGGGATCTCCCTTGACGTTATTCGCCACTATGCCGGGCGCTTGCCGATTCTTGGCGTTTGCCTCGGTCACCAGGCAATGGCGCAGGCATTTGGCGGCAAAGTTGTGCGCGCCGCAAAGGTCATGCACGGCAAAACCTCGCCGATTACACATAATGGTGTGGGCGTATTTAAGGGGCTGGCAAATCCACTTACCGTGACACGCTACCATTCGCTGGTGGTGGAACCTGACTCATTACCTGTGTGCTTTGAAGTGACGGCCTGGAGCGAAACCCGCGAGATTATGGGTATTCGCCATCGCCAGTGGGATCTGGAAGGCGTGCAGTTCCATCCAGAAAGTATTCTCAGCGAACAAGGACATCAACTGCTGGCTAATTTCCTGCATCGCTGATTTCTGATTGCTATTAAGTGATTTTTTATGCATATTTTGTGATTATAATTTCACATTTATTTATGTGTAACAGGGTGATCATGAGATGGCAACTGAACAAACAGCAATTACACGCGCGACTTTCGATGAAGTGATCCTGCCGATTTATGCTCCGGCAGAGTTTATTCCGGTAAAAGGTCAGGGGAGCCGAATCTGGGATCAGCAAGGCAAGGAGTATGTCGATTTCGCGGGTGGCATTGCAGTTACGGCGTTGGGCCATTGCCATCCTGCGCTGGTGAACGCGTTAAAAACCCAGGGCGAAACTCTGTGGCATATCAGTAACGTTTTCACCAATGAACCGGCGCTGCGTCTTGGTCGTAAACTGATTGAGGCAACGTTTGCCGAACGCGTGGTGTTTATGAACTCCGGCACGGAAGCTAACGAAACCGCCTTTAAACTGGCACGCCATTACGCCTGTGTGCGTCATAGCCCGTTCAAAACCAAAATTATTGCCTTCCATAACGCTTTTCATGGTCGCTCGCTGTTTACCGTTTCGGTGGGTGGGCAGCCAAAATATTCCGACGGCTTTGGGCCGAAACCGGCAGACATCATCCACGTTCCCTTTAACGATCTCCACGCAGTGAAAGCGGTGATGGATGATCACACCTGTGCGGTGGTGGTTGAGCCGATCCAGGGCGAGGGCGGCGTGACGGCTGCGACGCCAGAGTTTTTGCAGGGCTTGCGCGAGCTGTGCGATCAACATCAGGCATTATTGGTGTTTGATGAAGTGCAGTGCGGGATGGGGCGGACTGGCGATTTGTTTGCTTACATGCACTACGGTGTGACGCCGGATATTCTGACCTCTGCGAAAGCGTTAGGCGGCGGCTTCCCGATTAGCGCCATGCTGACCACGGCGGAAATTGCTTCTGCGTTTCATCCTGGTTCTCACGGTTCCACCTACGGCGGTAATCCTCTGGCCTGTGCAGTAGCGGGCGCGGCGTTTGATATCATCAATACCCCTGAAGTGCTGGAAGGCATTCAGGCGAAACGCCAGCGTTTTGTTGACCATTTGCAGAAGATCGATCAGCAGTACGATGTGTTTAGCGATATTCGCGGTATGGGGCTGTTAATTGGCGCGGAGCTGAAACCACAGTACAAAGGTCAGGCGCGTGATTTCCTGTATGCGGGCGCAGAGGCTGGCGTAATGGTGCTGAATGCCGGGCCTGATGTGATGCGTTTTGCGCCGTCGCTGGTGGTGGAAGATGCGGATATCGATGAAGGGATGCATCGTTTCGCCCACGCGGTGGCGAAGGTGATTGGGGGTAAATAAGACGCATCAGGCCAAAGATGTCGGATGCGGCGTGAACGCTGTATCCGATGGTTTAGCCTGCATTACGCCTTCGAATCCCGCAACTTGCGACTCAGCCAAATCCCGTGATGCGGTCGCTGACGCCATGCCATCGACGAAATGGTGTGCATGGTGTTCAGATGACCAATAACCCGCTGTAAATGCTGCTCCAGCGTACCTGCCGCGCCTTCGTGCGGCTGCATCTCCGGCGCATCCATGATATTGGCATCGCCAGAACTACCCGGTTCGTCATACTCCAGTCGCTGCTGACAACGCTGAATGGCGATTTCACAAGACTGTAAATATTCTTGCGCCAGTTCAGGTGGCAATGCCCGGTGTTCCCGCGCCAGCGTGGTCATGGCATTAATATGCTCAACAATAAACTGGCTGTGCGTTACCCACAGTTTCATATCTGCCAGATAATGGCTGTTAAACGCCGGTTCCTGCATCGCCTGATTCAATGAGTTATACAGAGTGTTATGCGCCTGATTTACCCGCATTCGCTGCCAGGCCAGTGGCGTAGGTTGCGGGTCCTCGCTCAGAATCAAGCGAATCGCTTCCTGATAGGCTTCTAAAGCGTCATGGGCGTTCTTACGCAATAACCCGCTCTGCCACTGCGGCCACAGCCAGACAGTACCGCCGAAAGCAATTAAACAACCAATAATGGTATCGATAAGACGTGGAAGGATGTACTGCTCACCGTTCAGCCACAACAGTTGCAGGGTATACACTGCGGTAATGGTAAAACCGACCGTCGCCCAGCCGTAGTTTTTGCGCAATATCAGGTAGCTGGCGAGGGTGGTAATCAGCATCAAGGTCAGGGTGTAACCTTCGGGAATTTTAAAGTGCAGCGCCACGCCCGCAATGATTAACCCAACCACGGTTCCCACGGAGCGATTCACAATCCTCAGACGGGTTGCGCCATAGCCATTTTGCGTCACCAGCAATACCGTCATCAGGATCCAGTACGACTTCGGCAGATGCAGCGCGGTGCCCATCAGGCTGGCAACGCTTAACATCACACTGAGTCGTCCGGCATTGCGTAGCGCCGGAGACTTTAGTGACAGATAACTTTTCAGCGCCGGAAGTAATGGCATTCGCCGCTGTTTATCGGCCAGTAAGTCACGCGCATAGAGCGGTTTTTGGGTGCGCAGCACGCGGGCGATGCGGCTGAAATGCCAGTAGCAGAATTGCCCAACCGGATTATCCGGATGCTGGCGGGCGATTTTTTCCAGTGCGCCAATTTGCTTTTCCATCGTAAAACGCGTCGGCAGGCGATGGTAAAGAATGTCATCAGCCAGCACGCGCAGGCGAGCGGCGACGGTTTGCGCATTCCAGCGAATAACTTCCTCCGCATGGCTACGCTCGACCAGCTTTTGCACCTCTTCCGGCTGATGCAAACTGACCGAAATATGTTCCTGCAAATCCAGCGCCTCCTGGAAAATACGCAGCATCCGCTTGTAATCGGTATTATTTTGCGCGGAAAGCATATGCATTTGCTGATAGCACTGGGTAATTAGATCGACCGCTTTTTGCTGGCGCACCAGCAGCGGCGGCAGCGCTTTTTCAGGGTCGGTGTGCTGGGTAAGCAGGCTGTATTTGGCTTCACAATAATCTGCCAGTTCACGGTACAGCAGACTTAGTGACTCGCGCAGCGGTTGTTCGCGCCAGATCCAGAACCAAAACCAGTTAAACAATCCGTACCAGAGAGTGCCCAACGCATAGATGAGCAACGGTTCCCAGACCGGCATGTATCCCGCCAGACTGAGGGTAAAAATGGCGGCGAGCAGCGATGCGGGAAGCAATTTTGCGTGCAATGGCCCCAGCTCAGCAGTGACGCCAAGTACCAGCGTTAATCCGGTCAGCAAAAAGGGCAGAGGAACATCTTTTGCCAGTAGTAGCTGTGTCAGCAAGCTACAGGTGGCAAACAGCGACGCACCAATGATTAAGCGTTTGAAAAAACGTTTATGAGGCGTATCAAGGCCCGCAATATTGCAACAAGCAGGAACGAGGGAGAAGAGCAGACCGAATCGTAATTCGCCAAGCATTAACCCAACGGCCACGGGCAAACATAGCACCAGCGTTTGTCGAAGTGCATAGTTGATATCGGGGTGATAAATCAGCCTGCGCCACATCGGGGGAAACAAAATGGCGCGCTACCAGGTAACGCGCCACTCCGACGGGATTAACGAGTGCCGTAAACGACGATGGTTTTACCGTGTGCGGAGATCAGGTTCTGATCTTCCAGCATCTTCAGAATGCGTCCCACGGTTTCACGAGAACAGCCGACAATCTGACCAATTTCCTGACGGGTAATTTTGATTTGCATACCGTCCGGGTGAGTCATAGCATCCGGTTGTTTTGCCAGGTTCAGCAGAGTCTGTGCAATGCGGCCCGTCACATCGAGGAACGCCAGGTTGCCCACTTTCTCTGAAGTGACTTGCAGACGACGCGCCATCTGTGCAGACAGACGCATCAGAATGTCCGGGTTTACCTGAATCAATTGGCGAAATTTTTTGTACGAAATTTCAGCCACTTCACAGGCGGTTTTCGCACGTACCCATGCGCTACGTTCCTGGCCCTCTTCAAACAGGCCCAGTTCGCCAATAAAATCACCCTGATTCAGATAGGAGAGGATCATTTCTTTACCCTCTTCGTCTTTGATCAGCACTGCCACAGAGCCTTTAACGATGTAGTACAGCGTTTCCGCTTTTTCACCCTGGTGAATAAGCGTGCTCTTGGATGGGTACTTATGAATGTGGCAATGAGACAAGAACCATTCGAGAGTCGGGTCTGTTTGCGGTTTGCCAAGCACCATGCGCGGTTATCCTCTGTTATAAGCTTTCTCCAGAGCCAGATAACGCCGCTGTCTCTGGATTGCCGAAATATGCTTCCCGCTACCTGGGAAGGGGCTATCAACTGTACTGCACGGTAATGTGACGTCCTTTGCATACATGCAGTACATCAATGTATTACTGTAGCATCCTGACTGTTTTAGCATAGCTTTCGCTTTGTGTCTCCTGGTGTCTCGCTTCAGCATGACCCAGGTCGCCTTCCGTTGCGCGATTTGGTTAGTACGCGTACTCTGTCAGGAAAATTGACGCAGTGGAGTAGCAAAAATGCAAGCGCGAGTGAAGTGGGTCGAAGGGTTAACTTTTCTGGGCGAATCCGCCTCTGGTCACCAGATTTTAATGGACGGCAACTCAGGCGATAAAGCACCAAGTCCGATGGAAATGGTGTTGATGGCGGCGGGTGGTTGCAGTGCCATCGATGTGGTTTCTATTCTGCAAAAAGGGCGTCAGGATGTGGTCGATTGTGAAGTAAAATTGACCTCTGAACGCCGCGAAGAGGCACCACGCCTGTTTACGCACATTAATCTGCATTTTATCGTCACCGGTCGCGACCTGAAAGACGCAGCGGTTGCGCGTGCGGTAGATCTCTCTGCCGAGAAATATTGTTCAGTGGCGTTGATGCTGGAAAAAGCGGTGAATATTACTCACTCGTATGAAGTGGTTGCCGCGTGATTTAACTATCCCGTTGTGAAGCCGGATAGTATTTTATCCGGCGTAATAGCAGAGTTACTCGATTTTCTTCCCTTCCATCAATCGTTGCACCAGCGGCAGCATAATTAATTCCATTGCCAGACCCATTTTGCCGCCAGGCACCACTAAAGTATTGATGTGGGAAATGAATGAGCCTTGCAACATCGCCAGCAGCCAGGGAAAATCGATCCCTTCCAGATTACGAAAATGGATCACCACAAAGCTTTCATCCAGCGACGGGATACCTTTTGCCGCGAACGGGTTTGAGGTGTCGACGGTGGGAACGCGCTGGAAGTTAAGATGGGTGCGGGAAAACTGCGGTGTGATGTAGTTGATATAGTCTTCCATTGAACGCACTACCGAGTCCATCACTGCTTCTCGTGAGTGCCCGCGCTCGCTGGTGTCGCGGATCAGTTTTTGAATCCACTCAAGGTTAACGATAGGCACCACGCCAACCAGTAAATCCACATGCTGCGCAACGTTATGCTGTGGCGTGACTACGCCGCCGTGTAAACCTTCATAAAACAGTACATCCGTGGGTTCCGGTAAAGGTTGCCAGGGGGTGAATGTCCCCGGTACCTGATTCCACGGTACGGCTTCATCGTAGGTATGCAGATATTTGCGAGATTTCCCTTTGCCGCTCTGACCATATTCAATGAAGGTTTGTTCCAGCAGGCCAAAGTCGTTCGCTTCGGGGCCGAAGTAGCTGATATGCCGCCCGGCGTCGCGCGCTTTGCGGATCGCCATGTCCATTTCCGGGCGGGTGTAACGGTGAAAACTGTCGCCTTCCACCTCAGCTGCATGCAGATTTAACTGCGCGAATATTTTACGAAACGCGAGGCTGGTGGTGGTGGTCCCCGCGCCGCTGGATCCTGTTACCGCAATGACCGGATGTTTGGCAGACATAGTAACTCCATGACTTAGCTATCATTATTATCTCGTCCGCCGACGGTTGCAGGTTATTCGCGAAACTGACTGCGCGGCATGATATTGACCGTTTCGTGCAGCTCCGACCATACCAGCACCGCTTCTCCGCACTGTAGCTGGCGTTTGACGTCGGCGACTTTCTGTTCAAGTGTACGCTCATGTTCACCATAATCGGTGCCTTCACGTAACACAAAGCTTTCAATTAAATTTTCCAGCGTTTCGGGGGAGAGGTCTTGCCACGGAATCAACATGATTTCGCCTCCAGATACGTTGTTAACCAGTCAGGAATGCGTGACTCCAGCCACATTTGCGGATGAAGTAATGTACCGCCAATAAAGCCAACATGACCGCCATGTTCAGTCAGCTGATACTCCACCTGCGGGGGGAGACTTTCCGGTTTCGGGATCACCTGATGATCCATAAACGGATCGTCTTTGGCGTGAATAATCAGCGTCGGTTTGGCTATCCGATTGAGCATCGGCATGGCGCTACACTGACGATAATAGTCGATAGCGTCAGCGTAGCCGTGAATTCTGGCGGTGATTAGATCGTCAAATTCACGGATGCGACGTACCGATTTTAACTGCGCGAGATTAATCGGCAGCGTTCCGGGGTAGGCAGCCAGCTTGCGTGCGGCATTGGCTTTTAACAGGTTCAGCAAGTAACGCTGATAGACGCGGGAAAAGCCCTTTTCCATATGATAGCTACAGGCTTCCAGCATAAACGGCGCAGAGACAATCACCGCCGCATCAATCGGGAGATCATTGCCTTCTTTTGCCAGCAAACAGGCCAGCATATTACCGCCGAGCGAATAGCCGACGGCAGCCGTTGGCGCATGACCAGACTCGCGTTGCAGCCAGCGTAAAAACCAACTGGCGTCTTCGGTTTCGCCCGAATGGTAAATGCGGTGCATACGGTTTGGTTCACCGCTGCATCCGCGAAAATGCATCACCACGCCCAGCCAGCCACGCTTTTGCGCCGCCTCAACCAGACCGTGGGCGTAAGGGCTATTGAGACTGCCTTCGAGCCCGTGAAACACGACTAAACGCGGTTTATGCCGCGCCTGTGCAGGATCTTCACTCCACGCGAGATCGACAAAATCGCCGTCGGGCAACTCCAGTCGCTGCCAGTGCGGGGTGAATTTCACCTTGCGACGAAACAGACGCGGCAGCATGGTTTGTAGATGACAATTGCTAAAGCCGCGCATAGGGGTGAATTCAGCACTGCTGCTGAATTCATTGGCATTGGTCGTCGTTATCTGCGCCATCAGTTGCTTTGGCCTTCCAGCAGCATCTGCTCAAGCTGCTCTTGGGCTTCCAGCCACGCCATTTCGCACTCTTCCAGGCCGGATTTGGCGCTGGCTTGCTGTTGCAGGCAGGCGGTCAACTCCGCTTTACGGCTTTGATCGTACAGTTCGCTGTCGCCGAGTTTCTCTTCCGCCTGCGCCAGCTGTGCGTTCAGCTTCTCCATCTCTTTTTCCAGACGGGCAATCTCTTTACGCAGTGGCTGGGTTTGCGCACGCAGCTCCGCTTCCCGACGTTTCTGATCTTTACGTGCCTGGGCGCTGTTCGCGTTCTCTTTCTCTTTTGGCGCTTCGTCGGTCTGGTTTTCCTGCTTTTGTACGTCGCTCAACCACTGTTGATAATCTTCCAGATCGCCGTCGAACGGTTCGACTTTATGATCGTGAACCAGGTAGAGATCGTCAGTGGTGGAACGCAGCAAATGACGGTCGTGCGAGACGACAACCAGCGCGCCTTCGAACTCGATTAATGCTTCAGTCAGTGCCTGACGCATGTCGAGGTCAAGGTGGTTAGTCGGTTCGTCGAGCAGCAGCAGATTCGGACGCTGCCAGACAATTAATGCCAGCACCAGGCGGGCTTTTTCCCCACCGGAGAAGCGGCGCGTTTCTTCCGTCACTTTATCGCCCTGGAAACCAAAGCCGCCGAGGTAGTCACGCAGTTTTTGCTCCAGTTCCTGCGGCGCTAAACGTGCCAGATGTTGAATAGGCGATTCGTCGGCGCGCAGGTATTCAAGTTGATGCTGGGCGAAGTAGCCGAGCTTGATCCCTTTCGCCAGACCAATTTCACCGCTGACTGGCGCAAGTTCACCGGCTAACAGTTTGATTAATGTCGATTTACCCGCGCCGTTGCGGCCTAGCAGACCAATGCGCGAGCCGGGGACCAGATTCAGTTTAATCGAGTCGAGAATAATGCGATCGCCATAGCCTGCGCTGACCTTTTCCATCTTCAGTAACGGATTTGGCAGGCTTTCCGGCGCGCGGAAGCTAAAGCGGAACGGGTTGTCGACGTGCGCGGGGGCAATCAGCTCCATACGCTCAAGCATCTTAATGCGGCTCTGGGCCTGCTTCGCTTTGGTGGCTTTGGCACGGAAACGGTCGATATAACTTTGCAGATGCGCCACGCGTTCCTGCTGGCTTTCGTACATCGCTTGTTGCTGCGCCAGACGGGTGGCGCGCTGCACTTCAAACGAACTGTAGTTGCCGGTGTACTCGAACATGCTTTGTTGTTCGATATGAATAATTTTATCAACGATCGGATCGAGGAAGTCGCGGTCGTGAGAGATCAGGATCAGCGTGCCCTGATAGCTCTTCAGCCATTTTTCCAGCCAGATAACGGCATCGAGATCGAGGTGGTTAGTCGGTTCGTCGAGCAGCAGCAAGTCTGAACGGCAAATCAGCGCCTGGGCAAGGTTAAGACGCATACGCCAGCCACCAGAGAAATCACTTACCGGGCGCTCCAGTTGTTCATTGCTGAAACCGAGGCCGTGCAGCAGGCTGGCGGCACGGGAGCGAATACTCCATGCGTCGATAGCATCCAGCTTGCCATGAATAGTGGCGATGGCGTGCCCGTCGTTACGTTCGTTGGCGTCGTGTAGCTGCGCTTCCAGTTGACGATATTCACGGTCGCCGTCAATGACATATTCCAGCGCCGCTTGCGGTAACGCCGGCGTTTCCTGATTCACCCACGCCAGTTGCCAGCTTCCCGGAAAGGTGTAGCTGCCGCCGTCGGCGCTGATTTCATTTTTCAGCAATGCCAGCAGGGTAGATTTACCACAGCCGTTTTTACCCACCAGGCCGACTTTCTGCCCGGGGTTGATGGTGGCGGTGGCATTATCCAGCAGGACGCGCACGCCGCGACGAATTTGTAACGAGGAGAAAACAATCATAAGGTGCCGTATGTTCAGACTATGTTAACTTATCATTATGATAATGTAATGTATGGGCGAGCTGCCGCACCGGGCGCAATGGTAGCCCAAAACAGCGACTATACACAAAAACCATACCGGGAGGGGGATGATGTCTCAGCCAGCGAAAGTTTTGCTGCTGTATGCCCATCCGGAATCTCAGGACTCGGTGGCAAACCGGGTACTGCTTAAACCGGCCACGCAGCTCAGCAATGTTACCGTGCACGACCTTTACGCGCACTATCCCGATTTTTTTATTGATATCCCCCGTGAGCAGGCATTACTGCGCGAGCACGAGGTGATTGTCTTTCAGCATCCTCTTTATACCTATAGCTGCCCGGCGCTACTGAAAGAGTGGCTGGACCGGGTATTAAGTCGTGGTTTTGCCAGCGGGCCGGGGGGAAACCAACTGGCGGGAAAGTACTGGCGTAGCGTGATTACCACCGGCGAGCCGGAAAGTGCTTACCGTTATGACGCCTTGAATCGCTACCCGATGAGCGATGTTCTGCGCCCCTTTGAACTAGCGGCGGGCATGTGCCGGATGCATTGGTTGAGTCCCATCATTATTTACTGGGCGAGACGGCAAAGCGCACAGGAGCTGGCGAGTCACGCCAGAGCCTACGGTGACTGGCTGGCAAATCCGCTGTCTCCAGGAGGCCGCTGATGGAAGGTTCCGATTTTTTACTCGCAGGAGTGTTGTTTCTCTTCGCGGCGGTGGCTGCGGTGCCGCTGGCATCGCGGCTGGGTATTGGCGCTGTGTTGGGATATTTGCTGGCAGGGATTGCAATTGGCCCGTGGGGGCTGGGTTTTATTAGCGACGTCGATGAGATCCTCCACTTTTCGGAACTCGGCGTGGTGTTCCTGATGTTTATCATCGGCCTGGAGTTGAATCCCTCCAAGCTTTGGCAATTGCGGCGTTCGATTTTTGGCGTAGGTGCGGCACAGGTGCTGTTAAGCGCGGCGTTGCTGGCGGGATTATTGATGCTGACGGATTTCGCCTGGCAGGCGGCGGTGGTCGGTGGTATTGGCCTTGCGATGTCCTCAACCGCAATGGCGTTGCAACTGATGCGTGAGAAAGGGATGAATCGCAGCGAATCCGGCCAGTTAGGTTTCTCGGTACTGCTGTTTCAGGATCTGGCGGTGATCCCGGCACTGGCGTTAGTGCCGTTGTTGGCGGGGGCGGCAGACGAACATTTCGACTGGATGAAAATCGGCATGAAGGTGCTGGCGTTTGTCGGCATGCTGATTGGCGGGCGTTATTTACTGCGTCCGGTATTCCGTTTTATTGCAGCTTCTGGTGTGCGGGAAGTGTTCACCGCCGCGACGCTGCTGCTGGTGTTGGGTTCCGCATTGTTTATGGATGCGCTGGGGCTGTCGATGGCGCTCGGTACGTTTATTGCGGGCGTGTTGCTGGCAGAAAGCGAATATCGCCACGAACTGGAAACAGCTATCGACCCGTTTAAGGGGTTGCTGCTCGGGCTATTTTTTATCTCGGTCGGAATGTCGCTCAACCTCGGTGTGCTTTATACCCATCTGTTGTGGGTGGTGTTAAGCGTTATTGTGTTGGTGGCGGTGAAAATTCTCGTGCTGTATCTGCTGGCGCGACTGTATGGCGTGCGTAGCTCAGAGCGGATGCAGTTTGCTGGCGTGTTGAGTCAGGGCGGTGAGTTTGCCTTTGTGCTCTTTTCTACCGCTTCTTCACAACGCTTATTCCAGGGTGACCAGATGGCGCTGTTGCTGGTGACGGTGACGCTTTCCATGATGACCACGCCGCTGCTGATGAAGCTGGTGGATAAATGGCTATCCCGCCAGTTTAACGGACCGGAAGAAGAAGACGAAAAACCGTGGGTCAACGATGATAAACCCCAGGTCATTGTCGTGGGCTTTGGGCGTTTTGGTCAGGTGATTGGTCGTTTGCTGATGGCAAATAAAATGCGCATTACTGTGCTGGAGCGGGATATCAGTGCCGTTAACCTGATGCGTAAATATGGCTACAAAGTTTATTACGGCGACGCCACGCAGGTCGATCTTTTACGTTCTGCGGGAGCAGAGGCCGCTGAGTCTATCGTCATTACCTGTAACGAGCCGGAAGACACCATGAAGCTGGTGGAAATATGCCAGCAGCACTTTCCGCATTTGCATATTCTTGCGCGAGCGCGCGGACGTGTGGAAGCGCATGAGTTATTACAGGCAGGGGTGACGCAGTTTTCCCGTGAAACATTCTCCAGTGCGTTAGAGCTGGGGCGCAAGACGCTGGTCACGCTTGGCATGCATCCGCATCAGGCACAGCGGGCGCAACTGCATTTTCGTCGCCTGGATATGCGGATGCTGCGAGAGCTCATCCCAATGCATACCGATACCGTACAAATTTCTCGCGCCAGGGAAGCCCGACGCGAACTGGAAGAGATTTTCCAGCGTGAAATGCAACAAGAACGACGCCAGCTGGACGGCTGGGATGAATTTGAGTAGAGGGTAAAGATGGCAATCCGAAAACGTTTTATTGCGGGCGCAAAATGCCCGGCCTGTCAGGCGCAGGATTCAATGGCGATGTGGCGCGAAAATAATATTGATATTGTTGAATGTGTTAAGTGCGGACATCAGATGCGAGAAGCGGACAAAGAAGCCCGCGATCACGTTCGCAAAGATGAGCAAGTGATCGGGATTTTTCATCCGGACTAGCGATATGCGCCGAGTTTTTTTAAGCTAGTGAGTACACGGCTGCAGAATTCCGCTACAATCTGCGCCACTATTCTTCCCATGCTCAGGAGATATCATGAAAGTAGCAAAAGACCTGGTGGTCAGCCTGGCCTATCAGGTACGTACAGAAGACGGTGTGTTGGTTGATGAGTCTCCGGTGAGTGCGCCGCTGGACTACCTGCATGGTCACGGTTCCCTGATCTCTGGCCTGGAAACGGCGCTGGAAGGTCACGAAGTTGGCGACAAATTTGATGTCGCTGTTGGCGCGAACGACGCTTACGGTCAGTACGACGAAAACCTGGTGCAACGCGTTCCTAAAGACGTATTTATGGGCGTTGATGAACTGCAGGTAGGTATGCGTTTCCTGGCTGAAACCGACCAGGGTCCGGTACCGGTTGAAATCACTGCGGTTGAAGACGATCACGTCGTGGTTGATGGTAACCACATGCTGGCCGGTCAGAACCTGAAATTCAACGTTGAAGTTGTGGCGATTCGCGAAGCGACTGAAGAAGAACTGGCTCATGGCCACGTTCACGGTGCGCACGATCATCACCACGATCACGACCACGACGGTTGCTGCGGTGGTCATGGCCACGATCACGGTCATGAACACGGTGGCGAAGGCTGCTGCGGCGGTAAAGGTAACGGCGGTTGCGGTTGCCACTAATACCGAAAAAGTGACAAAAAAGCGGGGGAATCCCCGCTTTTTTTACGCCTCAATAATGTGGCGGTGGCGTTTCTTCAGCCTGCGACGCGATGTTCGACGGCTGGCTGGCTTTTAGCTTCTCGGTCAGCAGACGCAGATGATCGCGCAGTTTCGCCATCTCCATTTCATGAGCGGTCACCGTGACGTTCAGTTCTTCAATGGTGATTTCCTGAAAAGCCAGTCGGCTCTCCAGCTCTGCCAGGCGTGCTTCCAATGATAAATCCTGCATGATTCACCTCTTTTGTCGAATGGTCGCCGCGGATTCTACTTAACTTTGCTGCCCGAGACAGCACTCATTTCGCGGTCATCGAAACTAATTTAAACAAAAAGAGTCTGAAAATAGATGATAATAGGGCGTGTCTGTATGTAGATTTGTTCGACAACGCTTTATAGTACCCTTCTGATAATAGTTAACCCTGGGGTGAGATGCCCCGATCCTGGAGATATGGATGAAATCACTGTTTAAAGTAACGCTGCTGGCGACCACAATGGCCGTTGCCCTGCATGCACCAATCACTTTTGCTGCTGAAGCTGCAAAACCTGCTACAACTGCTGACAGCAAAGCAGCGTTCAAAAATGACGATCAGAAATCAGCTTATGCACTGGGTGCCTCGCTGGGTCGTTACATGGAAAACTCTCTTAAAGAACAAGAAAAACTGGGCATCAAACTGGATAAAGATCAGCTGATCGCTGGTGTTCAGGATGCATTTGCTGATAAGAGCAAACTCTCCGACCAAGAGATCGAACAGACACTGCAAGCATTCGAAGCTCGCGTGAAGTCTTCTGCTCAGGCGAAGATGGAAAAAGACGCGGCAGATAACGAAGCGAAAGGTAAAGAGTACCGCGAGAAATTTGCCAAAGAGAAAGGTGTGAAAACCTCTTCAACTGGTCTGGTTTATCAGGTAGTCGAAGCCGGTAAAGGCGAAGCACCGAAAGACAGCGATACTGTTGTCGTGAACTACAAAGGTACGCTGATCGACGGTAAAGAGTTCGACAACTCTTACACCCGTGGTGAACCGCTCTCTTTCCGTCTGGACGGTGTTATTCCGGGTTGGACAGAAGGTCTGAAGAACATCAAGAAAGGCGGTAAGATCAAACTGGTTATTCCACCAGAACTGGCTTACGGCAAAGCGGGTGTTCCGGGGATCCCACCGAATTCTACCCTGGTGTTTGACGTAGAGCTGCTGGATGTGAAACCAGCGCCGAAGGCTGATGCAAAGCCGGAAGCTGATGCGAAAGCCGCAGATTCTGCTAAAAAATAAGCATTAAGAACCGCCGCCTGACCAGGCGGCGGTTTTTTTATTACAGGCCGGATATAATTAGTGCTGGAAAGCGGAACCTCCGCTGTATTAATTTAGTTACCCGCATCATTAATGAGCCTGCCCTGAAAAGTTAACGACAGGCTCCTGAAAAGGAGTGTTTTTTTTCATGTCCAGGTCGCTTTTAACCAACGAAACCAGTGAGTTGGATTTACTGGATCAACGTCCTTTCGACCAGACCGATTTTGATATTCTGAAATCCTACGAAGCGGTGGTGGACGGGTTAGCGATGCTTATTGGCTCCCACTGTGAAATCGTTTTGCACTCTTTGCAGGATCTAAAATGTTCAGCCATTCGCATTGCTAACGGTGAACATACAGGCCGGAAGATTGGTTCGCCAATTACTGACCTGGCGCTACGTATGCTGCACGATATGACGGGAGCGGATAGCAGCGTTTCTAAATGCTACTTTACTCGCGCCAAAAGCGGCGTATTAATGAAGTCCCTGACTATCGCGATTCGTAACCGCGAACAGCGTGTAATTGGTCTGCTGTGCATCAATATGAATCTTGATGTTCCCTTCTCGCAGATTATGAGCACCTTTGTGCCGCCAGAAACCCCGGATGTCGGTTCAAGCGTCAACTTTGCCTCTTCTGTTGAAGATCTGGTTACCCAAACGCTGGAGTTCACCATCGAAGAAGTGAATGCCGATCGCAATGTTTCTAATAACGCCAAAAATCGTCAGATCGTGCTAAATCTCTACGAGAAAGGGATCTTCGATATTAAAGACGCGATCAACCAGGTTGCTGACCGCCTGAACATCTCCAAACACACTGTCTATCTCTACATCCGCCAGTTCAAGAGCGGTGATTTCCAGGGGCAAGATAAGTAATGCGTTTTGCCATCGTGGTGACCGGGCCAGCATACGGTACGCAACAGGCGAGTAGTGCTTTTCAGTTTGCGCAAGCACTGATAGCCGAAGGCCATGAGTTAAGCTGCGTCTTTTTCTATCGGGAAGGGGTCTATAACGCTAACCAATTGACCTCACCGGCAAGCGATGAATTTGACCTTGTGCGCGGCTGGCAACAGTTGAATGCGCAACATGGTGTGGCGCTGAATATCTGCGTAGCGGCAGCGTTACGCCGCGGTATCGTCGATGAAACTGAAGCAGGAAGGCTGGGGCTGGCTTCGTCAAATCTTCAGTCGGGATTTACCTTAAGCGGACTTGGCGCGCTGGCGGAAGCCTCGCTGACCTGTGACAGGGTGGTACAGTTCTGATGAAACGAATTGCGTTTGTTTTTTCTACTGCACCTCATGGTACAGCTGCTGGTCGGGAAGGTTTAGATGCTTTACTGGCAACTTCCGCATTAACTGACGATCTGGCCGTCTTCTTTATTGCTGATGGTGTTTTTCAGCTGCTGCCAGGACAAAAGCCCGATGCAGTGCTGGCGCGTGATTACATTGCCACTTTTAAATTGTTGGGTCTGTACGACATTGAACAGTGCTGGGTTTGTGCGGCTTCACTGCGCGAACGCGGGTTAGATCCGCTGACACCCTTTGTTGTCGAAGCCACGCCGCTCGAAGCAGATGCCTTACGCCGCGAACTCGCCAACTACGATGTTATTTTGAGATTTTGAGGCGTTTATGCTGCACACATTACATCGTTCACCCTGGCTGACGGATTTTGCTGCGCTGCTGCGTCTGCTCAGTGAAGGCGACGAACTGCTGTTATTGCAAGATGGTGTAACTGCCGCAGTTGACGGTAACCGCTACCTTGAAAGTCTGCGTAATGCCCCCATTAAGGTCTATGCCCTGAACGAAGACCTTATTGCCCGCGGTTTGACTGGTCAAATTTCGAACGATATCATTCTCATTGACTATACTGATTTCGTCAGACTTACGGTTAAGCACTCCAGCCAGATGGCCTGGTGATGGCGGGATCGTTGTATATTTCTTGACACCTTTTCGGCATCGCCCTAAAATTCGGCGTCCTCATATTGTGTGAGGACGTTTTATTACGTGTTTACGAAGCAAAAGCTAAAACCAGGAGCTATTTAATGGCAACAGTTAACCAGCTGGTACGCAAACCACGTGCTCGCAAAGTTGCGAAAAGCAACGTGCCTGCGCTGGAAGCATGCCCGCAAAAACGTGGCGTATGTACTCGTGTATATACTACCACTCCTAAAAAACCGAACTCCGCGCTGCGTAAAGTATGCCGTGTTCGTCTGACTAACGGTTTCGAAGTGACTTCCTACATCGGTGGTGAAGGTCACAACCTGCAGGAGCACTCCGTGATCCTGATCCGTGGCGGTCGTGTTAAAGACCTCCCGGGTGTTCGTTACCACACCGTACGTGGTGCGCTTGACTGCTCCGGCGTTAAAGACCGTAAGCAGGCTCGTTCCAAGTATGGCGTGAAGCGTCCTAAGGCTTAATGGTTCTCCGTTAAGTAAGGCCAAACGTTTTAACTTAAATGTCAAACTAAACTCGTAGAGTTTTGGACAATCCTGAATTAACAACGGAGTATTTCCATGCCACGTCGTCGCGTCATTGGTCAGCGTAAAATTCTGCCGGATCCGAAGTTCGGATCAGAACTGCTGGCTAAATTTGTAAATATCCTGATGGTAGATGGTAAAAAATCTACTGCTGAATCTATCGTATACAGCGCGCTGGAGACCCTGGCTCAGCGCTCTGGTAAATCTGAACTGGAAGCATTCGAAGTAGCTCTCGAAAACGTGCGCCCGACTGTAGAAGTTAAGTCTCGCCGCGTTGGTGGTTCTACTTATCAGGTACCAGTTGAAGTCCGTCCGGTTCGTCGTAATGCTCTGGCAATGCGTTGGATCGTTGAAGCTGCTCGTAAACGCGGTGATAAATCCATGGCTCTGCGCCTGGCGAACGAACTTTCTGATGCTGCAGAAAACAAAGGTACTGCAGTTAAGAAACGTGAAGACGTTCACCGTATGGCCGAAGCCAACAAGGCGTTCGCACACTACCGTTGGTAATCCCTTCGGAGTTTTAGTCACCAGGCGGGCGCTTCCAGTAAGCAGCCCGCTTTGGGCTACTTAAATTGAACGCCTAAAAGATAAACGAGGAAACAAATGGCTCGTACAACACCCATCGCACGCTACCGTAACATCGGTATCAGTGCGCACATCGACGCCGGTAAAACCACTACTACCGAACGTATTCTGTTCTACACCGGTGTAAACCATAAAATCGGTGAAGTTCACGACGGCGCTGCAACCATGGACTGGATGGAGCAGGAGCAGGAACGTGGTATTACCATCACTTCCGCTGCGACTACTGCATTCTGGTCTGGTATGGCTAAGCAGTATGAGCCGCATCGCATCAACATCATCGACACCCCGGGGCACGTTGACTTCACAATCGAAGTAGAACGTTCCATGCGTGTTCTCGATGGTGCGGTAATGGTTTACTGCGCAGTTGGTGGTGTTCAGCCGCAGTCTGAAACCGTATGGCGTCAGGCAAACAAATATAAAGTTCCGCGCATTGCGTTCGTTAACAAAATGGACCGCATGGGTGCGAACTTCCTGAAAGTTGTTAACCAGATCAAAACCCGTCTGGGCGCGAACCCGGTTCCGCTGCAGCTGGCGATTGGTGCTGAAGAACATTTCACCGGTGTTGTTGACCTGGTGAAAATGAAAGCTATCAACTGGAACGACGCTGACCAGGGCGTAACCTTCGAATACGAAGATATCCCGGCAGACATGGTTGAACTGGCTAACGAATGGCACCAGAACCTGATCGAATCCGCAGCTGAAGCTTCTGAAGAGCTGATGGAAAAATACCTGGGTGGTGAAGAACTGACTGAAGCAGAAATCAAAGGTGCTCTGCGTCAGCGCGTTCTGAACAACGAAATCATCCTGGTAACCTGTGGTTCTGCGTTCAAGAACAAAGGTGTTCAGGCGATGCTGGATGCGGTAATTGATTACCTGCCATCCCCGGTTGACGTACCTGCGATCAACGGTATCCTGGACGACGGTAAAGATACTCCGGCTGAACGTCACGCAAGTGATGACGAGCCGTTCTCTGCACTGGCGTTCAAAATCGCTACCGACCCGTTTGTTGGTAACCTGACCTTCTTCCGTGTTTACTCCGGTGTGGTTAACTCTGGTGATACCGTACTGAACTCCGTGAAAGCTGCACGTGAGCGTTTCGGTCGTATCGTTCAGATGCACGCTAACAAACGTGAAGAGATCAAAGAAGTTCGCGCGGGCGACATCGCTGCTGCTATCGGTCTGAAAGACGTAACCACTGGTGACACCCTGTGTGACCCGGATGCGCCGATCATTCTGGAACGTATGGAATTCCCTGAGCCGGTAATCTCCATCGCAGTTGAACCGAAAACCAAAGCTGACCAGGAAAAAATGGGTCTGGCTCTGGGCCGTCTGGCTAAAGAAGACCCGTCTTTCCGTGTATGGACTGACGAAGAATCTAACCAGACCATCATCGCGGGTATGGGCGAACTGCACCTCGACATCATCGTTGACCGTATGAAGCGTGAATTCAACGTTGAAGCGAACGTAGGTAAACCGCAGGTTGCTTACCGTGAAACTATCCGCCAGAAAGTTACCGATGTTGAAGGTAAACACGCGAAACAGTCTGGTGGTCGTGGTCAGTATGGTCATGTTGTTATCGACATGTACCCGCTGGAGCCGGGTTCAAACCCGAAAGGCTACGAGTTCATCAACGACATTAAAGGTGGTGTAATCCCTGGCGAATACATCCCGGCCGTTGATAAAGGTATCCAGGAACAGCTGAAAGCAGGTCCGCTGGCAGGCTACCCGGTAGTAGACATGGGTATTCGTCTGCACTTCGGTTCTTACCATGACGTTGACTCCTCTGAACTGGCGTTTAAACTGGCTGCTTCTATCGCCTTTAAAGAAGGCTTTAAGAAAGCGAAACCAGTTCTGCTTGAGCCGATCATGAAGGTTGAAGTAGAAACTCCGGAAGAGAACACCGGTGACGTTATCGGTGACTTGAGCCGTCGTCGTGGTATGCTCAAAGGTCAGGAATCTGAAGTTACTGGCGTTAAGATCCACGCTGAAGTACCGCTGTCTGAAATGTTCGGATATGCAACTCAGCTGCGTTCTCTGACCAAAGGTCGTGCATCATACACCATGGAATTCCTGAAGTATGATGAAGCGCCGAGTAACGTTGCTCAGGCCGTAATTGAAGCCCGTGGTAAATAAGCCTAAGGGTTAATACCAAAGTCCCGTGCTCTCTCCTGAAGGGGAGAGCACTATAGTAAGGAATATAGCCGTGTCTAAAGAAAAATTTGAACGTACAAAACCGCACGTTAACGTTGGTACTATCGGCCACGTTGACCACGGTAAAACTACTCTGACCGCTGCAATCACCACCGTACTGGCTAAAACCTACGGCGGTGCTGCTCGTGCATTCGACCAGATCGATAACGCTCCGGAAGAAAAAGCTCGTGGTATCACCATCAACACTTCTCACGTTGAATATGACACCCCGACCCGTCACTACGCACACGTAGACTGCCCGGGGCACGCCGACTATGTTAAAAACATGATCACCGGTGCTGCTCAGATGGACGGCGCGATCCTGGTAGTTGCTGCGACTGACGGCCCGATGCCGCAGACTCGTGAGCACATCCTGCTGGGTCGTCAGGTAGGCGTTCCGTACATCATCGTGTTCCTGAACAAATGCGACATGGTTGATGACGAAGAGCTGCTGGAACTGGTTGAAATGGAAGTTCGTGAACTTCTGTCTCAGTACGATTTCCCGGGCGACGACACTCCGATCGTTCGTGGTTCTGCTCTGAAAGCGCTGGAAGGCGACGCAGAGTGGGAAGCGAAAATCCTGGAACTGGCTGGCTTCCTGGATTCTTACATTCCGGAACCAGAGCGTGCGATTGACAAGCCGTTCCTGCTGCCGATCGAAGACGTATTCTCCATCTCCGGTCGTGGTACCGTTGTTACCGGTCGTGTAGAACGCGGT
>NZ_JBJQJI010000008.1:0-165974 GCF_046487485.1 Escherichia sp. WS1368 | reverse complement strand
TGCCAGACCGCAAGGTGTTTTAACAAATCAAAAGGGGTTTTAATAACTGGCTCAAAGCTGAAAGCTTTCCGGAACCCCCAGCCTAGCTGGGGGTTTTCTGTGCACAAAAAACCACGGGGCATCGCAGCCCCGTGGTTAAAACAAATGTTCAGTGATTTAGTGAGCGCTGGAGGTCACCTGACGACCTGCCGCGCGATCCCAGATAATGGCCAGAACCACCATCACCACTGTTGGCATTAACCACGCCAGACCTTGTTCGGCCAGCGGTAAACGCTGCGCCCAGGACGGTAAGATATCGCTGAATGCAGATGCTTTGATCCCGTCGAGAATACCAAAAAGCAGGCTGATAAACATCGGCGGAGCAATCACGCGGGACGAATTATGCCACCATGAGCGTGTAAAACTTAATACAACCAGTGCGATACACGGCGGATAAATGGCGGTCAGCACCGGTACAGAGATCTGAATCAGCTGACTCAAGCCGAGGTTAGACACCACCATCGAGAAGCCGCCGAGGATAAACACCAGCGTACGATAAGAGAGCGGTACGTACTGGGCGAAGAATTCTGCACAAGCACAGGTCAGGCCAACCGCCGTGACCAGGCAGGCGATGAAGATTAACGCCGCCAGCAGGAAGCTACCGCCGCCGCCAAAGGTATGCTGAACGTAAGCATGCAGGATCGCCGCACCGTTTGCAGACTGATCGACCAGCGACGCGCTGTCTGAACCCAGACGGAACAGCGCCAGGTACAGCAGAGTCAGACCAACACCCGCCATCAGGCCAGCCCAGACGGTATAACGGGTCAGCAGACGCGCTTCGGTAACGCCACGAGAACGCGCCGCGTTAACAATAACGATACCAAACACCATTGCGCCCAGCGTATCCATGGTCAGATAGCCGTTAACGAAGCCGTTAGAAAACGCAGCGTTTTGATAAGCCTCAGTCGCCGTGCTGATAGAACCCGCCGGCCAGACAATCGCGGCAACAGACAGGATGACCAGCGCGATAATTTTCAGCGGCGCAAGGAAGTTGCCCACGGTATCCAGCAGTTTGCCCGGATAGAGCGAAACCAGAATAACGATAGCGAAATAAACCAGGCTGTAGATAAACAGCGGCAGTGCGGAATCACCCGTCAGCGGCGCAATGCCCACTTCAAAAGAAACGGTAGCTGTACGCGGCGTAGCGAAAAGCGGCCCCACCGCCAGGTAACACACCGTTGCCAGCAGTACGCCAGCGACTTTACCGATTGGCGTGCTGAGGCTGTCAACACCGCCGCCAACTTTTGCCAGCGCCACTACCGTTAATACCGGCAGGCCAACGGCAGTAATGAGGAAGCCGAATGCCGCAGTCCAGACGTGTTCGCCTGCCTGTAAGCCGACCATTGGAGGGAAAATAATGTTACCTGCGCCGACGAACAACGCAAATGTCATAAAGCCCAGAGCGATGATATCGCGCGATCTTAATTGATGGGTCATAAATCATACTGCCTGTGGATGTGGTGTTGTAACGTTAAATTTTTGTGCCAATCCCTGGGGATGATACAGCGGTATATTTAAACAATTTTAGCGGGAAATACTCCCAACCAGGCGCGGCGAAGAATAGTTTTTCGATTTACCGCGTGAATGCAGTCAGTATGACAGCACCTGAAGCGCAATTTAAACGCTTATAACGTTTTAAAGCAAGAAGGGATCTAAAAACCAGAGGTATATAGCGATAAGAAATCACCAAACAGTATAAAACACTATTTCCGTGAAAAAGACATGGCTAATCATGCGAACAAAAAATCACCAACCGTTGTAAAATCTAACGCCCGTATTTTGACTGCAAAGAAAATAAGCCAGCATCGGCTGGCTTATGGCAATAAAAGATGACAAAGGCGGATTAATCGCTGTTTTTGGCAATTAAACGTTCCGGGATAACAAAACTGAAACGTGTTCCTTTTCCTACTGTACTCTCAATATTCAGGCGACTTTCGTGATGATTCACCGCATGTTTCACGATCGCTAACCCTAATCCGCTACCGCCGGTTTGCCGGGAACGCGCTTTATCAACGCGATAAAAACGCTCGGTCAGGCGCGGAATATGCTCCGGTGCAATGCCCGGTCCGTTATCTTCAACGCTAAATTCGGCACCGTGCGGCACTCGCTGCCAGCGTACGGTGATATGCGTGCCTTCCGGCGTATGATTTACGGCGTTATAGACCAGGTTCGAAATCGCACTGCGTAGCTGATCTTCGTTGCCAGACACCTTGAGGCCGTTATCTATCTCAAAGGTAAATGTCTGTTTTTTCTGACTCAGAGTCTGAGCCTCGCGCTCAACAACGCGCAGCATCATTGGCACATCAACCTTTTCATTGAGCAAATGCGTCGGTGCGGCTTCTATTTTCGACAGCGTCAGCAATTGCTTCACCAGCCCTTCCATCCGCTGGGTCTGCTCGCGCATGGTGTGCAACGCTTTTTCACGTACCGCGCCTTCCAGCGGTTGCTCATCCATCATCTCCAGGTAACCCTGTAACACAGTCAATGGCGTACGTAACTCATGGCTCACGTTGGCAAAAAAGTTACGCCGCGCCCCTTCCAGTTGATGCATTTGCGTGACATCACGCGCCACCATCAGCAACTGTTTGTGGGTATAAGGCATGACGCGAATTTCCAGATGCCGCCCGGTGTTGAGCACCAGATTAAGCGGGCGAGAAAAATCACGCGTTTTCAGATATTGCGTAAACTCCGGGTAACGCAGCAAGTTAAGGATGTTCTGCCCGTTATCTTCCGGCCAGCGCAAGCCAAGAATCTGTTGCGCCAGACCGTTGCACCAGAAAATACCGCCCTCTTCCGTGGTCAGCACCACCGCGTCGGGCAGCGACTCCGCGCCGCTACGAAAGCGTTTAATCAGATTGCCCAGTTCGCGGCGGCGTTTTTTATTTCGCAACTGCATCTGGTGTAATCCGTATAGCAGCGGTTCCCAGCTACCACGTCCCGGTGGCGGGGTCATACTACGATCCACCCACAGCCACCATGAAAGGCGCAATAAATTCCAGAAATGCCAGATAAGCAGTCCTGTTACCGATGCCAGCAAAAACCAGGGCAGGTAACCAAAAAATGCACCCAGGATGAAAGCCGGGAGGCAGCAAAGTAGCAGCTCCAGCACCAGCCTTTTCCACGACAGCCGTTCCAGCACGTAAGATACTCCAGTTAAGAAATCATAAGCCCTGCTCTGCGTCCGATGAGCAAGGCGTTAAAAGCGGGTTGAAAAACGATATCCTGTACCGCGCACGGTCTGCACCATGCGGTCATGCCCGCCGGGCTCCAGTGCTTTACGCAGGCGACGAATGTGGACATCGACCGTACGATCTTCCACATACACGTTGGTTCCCCAGACGTGGTTTAACAGCTGCTCGCGGCTGTACACGCGCTCAGGATGCGTCATAAAAAAGTGCAGCAGTTTAAATTCTGTCGGCCCCATCTCCAGTGGCTCTTCGCCCGCCATCACCCGGTGAGATGTCGGGTCGAGGCTTAGCCCCTGCATCTCGATCACCTCTTCCACCGCCATTGGCGAAATACGGCGCATTACCGCTTTGATTCGCGCCACCAGCTCCTTCGGCGAAAACGGCTTGGTGATATAGTCATCCGCGCCGGTTTCAAGGCCGCGCACGCGATCTTCTTCTTCCCCTCTGGCGGTCAACATCACCACTGGAATATCCCGGGTCATCGACTCGCGCTTGAGGTGTTTGATGAACTGGATACCGGAGCCGCCAGGTAACATCCAGTCAAGGAGAATTAAATCCGGCCAGGGTTCATTCAGTTGATTCACAGCACTGTCATAATCTTCCGCTTCGACCGGCTGAAAGCCATTTTGTTCGAGCACGAAGCAGACCATTTCGCGAATTGGTGCTTCATCTTCTACGACCAGAATACGTCTCGCCATGATTTGCCCTGTTGTAATAAATAGGTTGCGATCATTAATGCGACGTCATTATGCGTCAGATTTATGACAGATTTATGAAAAGCTCGTCGCACATATCTTCAGGTTATTGATTTCCGTGGCGCAGAAAAAAGCAAATGGCACATCTGTTTGGGTATAATCGCGCCCATGCTTTTTCGCCAGGGAACCGTTATGCGCATCCTTCACACCTCAGACTGGCATCTCGGCCAGAACTTCTACAGTAAAAGCCGCGAAGCTGAACATCAGGCTTTTCTTGACTGGCTGCTGGAGACAGCACAAACCCATCAGGTGGATGCGATTATTGTTGCCGGTGATGTTTTCGATACCGGCTCGCCCCCCAGTTACGCCCGCACGTTATACAACCGTTTTGTTGTCAATTTACAGCAAACTGGCTGTCATCTGGTGGTACTGGCAGGAAACCATGACTCGGTCGCCACGCTGAATGAATCGCGCGATATCATGGCGTTCCTCAATACGATCGTGGTCGCCAGCGCCGGACATGCGCCGCAAATCTTGCCTCGTCGCGACGGGACGCCAGGGGCAGTGCTGTGCCCCATTCCGTTTTTACGCCCACGTGACATTATTACCAGCCAGGCGGGGCTTAACGGTATTGAAAAACAGCAGCATTTGCTGGCGGCTATTACTGATTATTATCAACAACACTATGCCGATGCCTGCAAACTGCGCGGCGCTCAGCCTCTGCCCATCATCGCCACGGGACATTTAACAACTGTGGGTGCCAGTAAAAGTGATGCCGTGCGTGACATCTATATTGGCACGCTGGACGCGTTTCCGGCACAAAACTTTCCGCCAGCCGACTACATCGCGCTTGGGCATATTCACCGCGCGCAGATTATTGGCGGCATGGAACATGTTCGCTATTGCGGCTCCCCCATTCCACTGAGTTTTGATGAATGCGGTAAGAGTAAATATGTCCATCTGGTGACATTTTCAAACGGCAAATTAGAGAGCGTGGAAAACCTGAACGTACCGGTAACGCAACCCATGGCGGTGCTGAAAGGCGATCTGGCGTCGATTACTGAACAGCTGGAACAGTGGCGCGATGTATCACAGGAGCCACCGGTCTGGCTGGATATCGAAATCACTACTGATGAGTATCTGCATGATATTCAGCGCAAAATCCAGGCATTAACCGAATCATTGCCTGTCGAAGTATTGCTGGTACGCCGGAGTCGTGAACAGCGCGAGCGAGTGTTAGCCAGCCAACAGCGTGAAACCCTCAGCGAACTCAGCGTCGAAGAGGTGTTCAATCGCCGTCTGGCACTGGAAGAACTGGATGAATCGCAGCAGCAACGTCTGCAGCATCTTTTCACCACGACGTTGCATACCCTCGCCGGAGAACACGAAGCATGAAAATTCTCAGCCTGCGCCTGAAAAACCTGAACTCATTAAAAGGCGAATGGAAGATTGATTTCACCCGCGAGCCGTTCGCCAGCAACGGGCTGTTTGCCATTACCGGCCCAACCGGTGCGGGGAAAACCACCCTGCTGGACGCCATTTGTCTGGCGCTGTATCACGAAACTCCGCGCCTTTCTAACGTTTCACAATCGCAAAATGATCTCATGACCCGCGATACCGCCGAATGTCTGGCGGAGGTGGAGTTTGAAGTGAAAGGTGAAGCGTATCGCGCGTTCTGGAGCCAGAATCGGGCGCGTAACCAGCCGGACGGTAATTTGCAGGTGCCACGCGTAGAGCTGGCGCGCTGCGCCGATGGCAAAATTCTCGCCGACAAAGTGAAAGATAAGCTGGAACTGACGGCGACGTTAACCGGACTGGATTACGGGCGCTTCACCCGTTCGATGCTGCTTTCGCAGGGGCAATTTGCTGCCTTCCTGAATGCCAAACCCAAAGAACGCGCGGAATTGCTCGAGGAGTTAACTGGCACTGAAATCTACGGGCAAATCTCGGCGATGGTTTTTGAGCAGCACAAATCAGCCCGCACAGAGCTGGAGAAGCTGCAAGCGCAGGCCAGCGGCGTCGCGTTGCTCACGCCAGAACAAGTGCAATCGCTGACAGCGAGTTTGCAGGTACTTACTGACGAAGAAAAACAGTTACTTACCGCGCAGCAGCAAGAACAACAATCACTAAACTGGTTAACGCGTCTGGACGAATTGCAGCAAGAAGCCAGCCGCCGTCAACAGGCCTTGCAACAGGCGTTAGCCGTAGAAGAAAAAGCGCAACCTCAACTGGCGGCGCTCAGTCTGGCACAACCGGCACGAAATCTTCGTCCGCACTGGGAACGCATCGCAGAACACAGCGCGGCGCTGGCGCATACTCGCCAGCAGATTGAAGAAGTAAATACTCGCTTACAGAGCACAATGGCGCTTCGCGCGAGCATTCGCCACCACGCGGCGAAGCAGTCAGCAGAATTACAGCAGCAGCAACAAAGTCTGAATGCCTGGTTACAGGAACACGACCGCTTCCGTCAGTGGAACAACGAACTGGCGGGTTGGCGTGCGCAGTTCTCCCAACAAACCAGCGATCGCGAGCATCTGCGGCAATGGCAGCAACAGTTAACCCATGCAGAGCAAAAACTTAATGCGCTTGCGGCGATCACGTTGACGTTAACCGCCGATGAAGTTGCTAGCGCCCTGGCGCAACATGCTGAGCAACGCCCACTGCGTCAGCGCCTGGTCGCGCTGCATGGACAGATTGTTCCCCAACAAAAACGCCTGGCGCAATTACAGGTCGCTATCCAGAATGTCACGCAAGAACAGACGCAACGTAACGCCGCACTTAACGAAATGCGCCAGCGTTATAAAGAAAAGACGCAGCAACTTGCCGATGTGAAAACCATTTGCGAGCAGGAAGCGCGCATCAAAACGCTGGAAGCTCAACGTGCACAGTTACAGGCGGGTCAGCCTTGTCCACTTTGTGGTTCCACCAGCCACCCGGCGGTCGAGGCGTATCAGGCGCTGGAGCCTGGCGTTAATCAGTCTCGATTACTGGCGCTGGAAAACGAAGTTAAAAAGCTCGGTGAAGAAGGTGCGACGCTACGTGGGCAACTGGACGCCTTAACAAAGCAACTTCAGCGTGATGAAAACGAAGCGCAAAGCCTCCGACAAGATGAGCAAGCACTTACTCAACAATGGCAAGCCGTCACGGCCAGCCTCAATATCACCTTGCAGCCACAGGACGATATTCAACCGTGGCTGGATGCACAAGATGAGCACGAACGCCAGCTGCGGTTACTCAGCCAACGGCATGAATTACAAGGGCAGATTGCCGCGCATAATCAGCAAATTATCCATTATCAACAGCAAATTGAACAACGCCAGCAGCAGCTCTTAACGGCATTGGCGGGTTATGCACTGACATTGCCACAGGAAGATGAAGAAGAGAGCTGGTTGGCGACGCGTCAGCAAGAAGCGCAGAGCTGGCAGCAACGCCAGAACGAATTAACCGCGCTGCAAAACCGTATGCAGCAACTGACGCCGATTCTGGAAACGTTGCCGCAAAGTGATGAACTCCCGCACAGCGAAGAAACTGTAGCGCTGGAAAACTGGCGGCAAGTTCACGAACAATGCCTCGCGTTGCAAAGCCAGCAGCAAACGTTGCAGCAACAGGAGGCTCTGGCAGCGCAAAGTCTGCAAAAAGCCCAGGCGCAGTTTGACACCGCGCTACAGGACAGCATTTTTGACGATCAGCAGGCATTTCTTGCGGCGTTAATGGATGAGCAGACGCTAACGCAGCTGGAACAGCTGAAACAGAATCTGGAAAACCAGCGCCGTCAGGCGCAAACGCTGGTCACTCAGACAGCTGAAACGCTGGCACAGCATCAGCAACACCGACCTGACGGGTTGGCTCTCACTGTGACGGTGGAGCAGATTCAGCAAGAGTTAGCGCAAACTCAGCAAAAGTTGCGTGAAAACACCACCAGTCAGGGCGAGATTCGCCAGCAGCTGAAGCAGGATGCAGACAACCGTCAGCAACAACAAACCTTAATGCAGCAAATTGCTCAAATGACGCAGCAGGTTGAGGACTGGGGATATCTGAATTCGCTAATAGGTTCCAAAGAGGGCGATAAATTCCGCAAGTTTGCCCAGGGGCTGACGCTGGATAATTTAGTCCATCTCGCTAATCAGCAACTTACCCGGCTGCACGGGCGCTATCTGTTACAGCGCAAAGCCAGCGAGGCGCTGGAAGTCGAGGTTGTTGATACCTGGCAGGCAGATGCGGTACGCGACACCCGTACCCTTTCTGGCGGCGAAAGTTTCCTCGTCAGTCTGGCGCTGGCACTGGCGCTTTCAGATCTGGTCAGCCATAAAACGCGTATTGACTCGCTGTTCCTTGATGAAGGTTTTGGCACGCTGGATAGCGAAACGCTGGATACCGCCCTTGATGCGCTGGATGCCCTGAACGCCAGCGGCAAAACCATCGGTGTGATTAGCCACGTAGAAGCGATGAAAGAGCGTATTCCGGTGCAGATCAAAGTGAAAAAGATCAACGGCCTGGGCTACAGCAAACTGGAAAGTATGTTTGCAGTGAAATAACTATTCAGCAGGATAATGAATACAGAGGGGCGAATTATCTCTTGGCCTTGCTGGTCGTTATCCTGCAAGCTATCACTTTATTGGCTACGGTGATTGGTAGCCGTTCTGGTGGTTGTGATGGTGGTATGAAAAAAGTCATTTTATCTTTGGCTCTGGGCACGTTTGGTTTGGGGATGGCCGAATTTGGCATTATGGGCGTGCTCACGGAGCTGGCGCATAACGTAGGAATTTCGATTCCTGCTGCCGGGCATATGATCTCGTATTATGCGCTGGGGGTGGTGGTCGGTGCGCCAATCATCGCACTCTTTTCCAGCCGCTACTCACTCAAACATATCTTATTGTTTCTGGTGGCGTTGTGCGTCATTGGCAACGCCATGTTCACGCTCTCTTCGTCTTACCTGATGCTCGCCATTGGTCGACTGGTATCCGGCTTTCCGCATGGCGCATTTTTTGGCGTCGGCGCGATCGTGTTATCAAAAATTATCAAACCCGGCAAAGTCACCGCCGCCGTGGCGGGGATGGTTTCCGGGATGACAGTCGCCAATTTGCTGGGCATTCCGCTGGGAACGTATTTAAGTCAGGAATTTAGCTGGCGTTACACCTTTTTATTGATCGCTGTTTTTAATATTGCGGTGATGGCATCGGTCTATTTTTGGGTGCCGGATATTCGCGACGAGGCGAAAGGGAAGCTACGCGAACAATTTCACTTTTTGCGCAGCCCGGCCCCGTGGTTAATTTTCGCCGCCACCATGTTTGGCAACGCAGGTGTATTTGCCTGGTTCAGCTACGTAAAGCCATACATGATGTTTATTTCCGGTTTTTCGGAAACGGCGATGACTTTTATTATGATGTTAGTTGGGCTAGGGATGGTGCTGGGGAATGTGCTAAGTGGCCGGATTTCAGGACGTTATTCACCACTGCGCATTGCGGCAGTAACTGACTTTATTATTGTGCTGGCACTGCTGATGCTCTTTTTCTTCGGCGGCATGAAAACAACGTCGCTTATTTTTGCATTTATTTGTTGCGCGGGATTATTTGCCCTTTCAGCACCACTGCAAATATTGTTACTGCAAAATGCCAAAGGCGGAGAGTTATTAGGTGCCGCAGGTGGGCAAATAGCGTTTAACCTCGGTAGCGCCGTCGGCGCATATTGCGGTGGTATGATGCTGACGCTGGGGCTGGCATATAATTACGTGGCGCTACCTGCCGCCCTGCTTTCGTTTGCTGCGATGTCGTCGTTGCTGCTGTATGGTCGCTATAAGCGCCAGCAAGCGGCGGATAGTCCGGTGCTGGCGAAACCAGTGGGGTAGATTGCAGTCACGGAGCACGTTGCTTATTGCCGGATGCGGCGTGAACGCCTTATCCGCCCTACGCGGTTCTGGCACATTTTGCAGGCCTGATAAGACGCGGCAAGCGTCGCATCAGGCATGATGAGCCAATTGCCTGGTTTTTTTACTCTTGTGGCCATAACCATGCAGCGCCGCGTACGCCGCTGGAATCACCGTGCTTCGCCTTACGCACCGGCGTTTCACATTCGCCGCCGAAGACAAATTGTTTAATCAACTGCGGAACCGTTTGATATAAACGGTCTACATTGCTCATCCCGCCCCCCAGGACAATCACATCCGGATCGAGAATATTCACGACATGTGCCAGCGATTTTGCCAGCCGCAGCTCGTAGCGACGCAATGCCAGTTCCGCTACCGGATCGCTTTCTTCAACCAGGCGGATAATTTCACTGCCTTTCAGCGCATGTCCGCTCAAACGATGATAATCCGTCGCGAATCCCGTGCCCGAAATAAAGGTTTCAATACAACCTTGTTTACCGCAATAACAAGGGACTTCCTCGCGATAACGCAGTTCGTCTTCGTCCATCCACGGTAGCGGATTGTGTCCCCACTCACCTGCCGTGCCATTGCCGCCGATATGCGCCCGCCCATTGAATGCCACGCCCGCGCCGCATCCCGTGCCGATAATCACGGCAAATACCGTCTGCGCTCCCGCTGCCGCGCCATCTACTGCTTCTGAAACCGCCAGACAGTTGGCGTCATTTGCCAGCCGCACTTCCCGCTGCAACCGCGCGCTTAAGTCTTTATCGAATGGCTGACCGTTGAGCCAGGTTGAATTGGCATTCTTCACCACGCCGGTGTAAGGCGAAATTGAGCCAGGAATGCCCATACCTACCGTTCCGCGCAGCCCTGTCGCCTGCTCCGCCATATCAACCAACGTGGCGATCGTTTCAATAGTCTGCCGGTAATCATCACGCGGCGTGGGCAGACGATGGCGGTACAACTGCTCCCCTGCATCGCCCAGTGCAATCACTTCAGTTTTGGTGCCGCCTAAATCGATACCTATACGCACGGTACTCTCCTTATTTTTTTCAATATCAATAGCGTAGAGACGGACAACCGGATTGGCAATGCAAGCCCGCCGACAATTCGTTATCATGCCCGCTAAATTTAACGACAAGGCCGTGGAAATTATCATGCTGTGGTTCAAAAATTTAATGGTTTACCGTCTTAGCCGCGAGATTTCGCTGCGTGCAGAAGAGATGGAAAAACAGCTAGCCTCGATGGCATTTACCCCATGCGGCAGCCAGGACATGGCAAAGATGGGCTGGGTTCCTCCGATGGGATCGCACAGCGATGCGTTAACGCACGTTGCCAATGGTCAAATTGTTATCTGCGCGCGCAAAGAAGAAAAAATCCTCCCGTCTCCGGTGATTAAACAGGCGCTGGAAGCGAAAATCGCCAAACTGGAAGCGGAACAGGCGCGTAAGCTGAAGAAAACCGAAAAAGATTCGCTGAAAGACGAAGTGCTGCATTCTCTGCTGCCGCGTGCTTTCAGCCGTTTTAGCCAGACAATGATGTGGATCGACACGGTTAACGGTTTGATTATGGTGGACTGCGCCAGTGCCAAAAAAGCGGAAGATACGCTGGCATTACTGCGTAAAAGCCTGGGGTCGTTACCGGTTGTACCATTGAGCATGGAAAATCCGATTGAACTGACGCTGACCGAATGGGTACGCTCCGGCAGCACAGCACAGGGCTTCCAGCTGCTTGATGAAGCCGAGCTGAAATCACTGCTGGAAGATGGCGGCGTGATCCGCGCGAAGAAACAAGATCTGACCAGCGAAGAGATCACCAACCACATTGAAGCCGGAAAAGTGGTGACTAAACTGGCGCTCGACTGGCAGCAGCGCATTCAGTTTGTGATGTGCGACGATGGTTCGCTCAAGCGTCTGAAGTTCTGCGACGAGCTGCGCGATCAAAACGAAGATATCGACCGTGAAGATTTCGCCCAGCGTTTTGATGCCGATTTCATCCTGATGACTGGTGAACTGGCAGCGTTAATTCAAAACCTGATTGAAGGATTAGGTGGCGAAGCACAACGTTAATTGCTGATTTACCTTTAATGCCGGATGCGACGCCTGCCGCGTCTTATCCGGCGTACGAAGCTACACCAGGCATATAATTATTCGCTACGGCGGGCAATAATTTTTAGCGCAGCAATATTATGCGTTTTACGCTGTAACTTGCTCCAGGGGCGTTGTGTCATTGTTTTTCCTCAAGCCGGTGACGCGCTTCACTACGAATTTTCCGCGTTGCCCCGGTTTTCACTAAATCCCGTAACTGCGAAAGAGCGGGTTGATCGACAAATAAAAGTAATGATGGCTCCTCTTTTAGCCACACCGTTTTCACATCGGCAGCCAGCTGTGGATTATTAATAGCCAGCGACCGATCCTGAGACTCCGTCAATGTCGTTAACAACATCGGGGTATGTGCGTTGCGCAATGCCGTTTGGCGCAAATGATCATTGCGACTTTGCAGCAATGCACGCCACCATTCATCATCTGATTTATCTTTTATCGTCGCCAGTTCCGCAACAATATCTGGAGATCTTCGCTGATATTTATATCAACCTTGATGAATTATGAATATATCGGAAATCGAAAAAATCCCAGCAAAGGAAATATTATTATGGGTTAAAGAGAGGACATTTCAGATAAATGCCCTCCCGTTCAAGGGGAAGGCGAGGAATTACAGATAGCGGCACAGATAAGAGGTGGGTTCGGCAACTTGCAGATGAAACTCGCTGTGACCGGGAACATTAAACACCGAACCGGCTTCATACACTTGCCAGTCGGTCGCGTCAGGCAGTAACACATTCAGCGCGCCACTGATTACCGTCATCTCTTCAGGCTCAGCGGTGCTGAAGGTGTATTCACCTTCAACCATAACACCCACGCTGGCGCGACCAGTGCTGCTGCTGGAAAAGCCGATCGATTTCACTTTGCCGGAAAAGTACTCATTACTTTGAAGCATAAACTGGCCCTGTCTGGTAGTTGAACATCTACTTCACTATAGGGGCCAGAGGCGCTGGCTGTCACGCAAAATTACATCAGTAATTCCGCAGCCAGCCGTGCAATCAATACGTTAGAGAGCAAAACAGGAACATCGAGCTGTTTTTGCAGTAAATCGCGATGACGCTGGTTAAATCCCAAACAATCCAGCATGATGACATCTGCACCTTTTTCCAGTAATTCTTTTCCGGCATCAATGATTTTTTGTTCCGAATCATGAATGGGGTTACCCAATGAAAATACTGGCGGTTTCTGCAAAATTTGCCATTTTTGCGCCTGAACGGTCAGCAACTCCTCAACCGGAACGATAACCCCCACCTGATGATCTTCAACAATAGAAGAAACCAGCGGAGGCAATATTCGCGACGGCTCAAGAAAGATCGTATTACGCGCAGTCATACTACTAATGTTTGCTGTACTCATTAATAAAATGACGTCATAACCCTGATTATCGAGCACTTCAACCACACCTTGCAGGTCACGCTCCACTTTGCGACGCGAAACATGGGCCAGCTGGTTGTCATTTAATAATGTGAGAATTGTGTCTTCGCCTGCTTCTGGCGCGTACTCCGCCATCACTTCTTCGCGGCTTAACTTCCCCAGCAGGCTATGATGGGAAATATTATCTTCGTCAATGTATTCTGTCAGGAGCGGCAAAACTTCCTGCATAGGTACAATGCCGATGGTCAGGATCGCCAACGACGCACTCATTGTTCTTCCACCTTACTTTTATTTCGTCGTTAATTACCGGGCAAGCGCTAAGCACCACTGCTGACACTTACCTGTGCTACAAATGACAAAAAGCGTAGCAGCAGACCTGCACGGCATAATGTAAAGATTCCAAATGATTCCAGTAATGGATTGTTATTGTTTAATATTCTAATTATTTGAAAAACATGAATTGTGAAAAATGTGACGCAGATCCCTTGTGGCGGCACTCAGAATCCCTTCCGAGCAGTCTGATGCGGTCACTCTTTGTCAGGGTCCTCATAGCGTTTTTTCGCATCCATCGCTTCCTGAGCGGTCGGATGTTCACTGATCAACGAGTCTGGTTTAGGATGATCGGCTCTGAGTTGGTACCAGGTTACCGTCTGTCCTGGTTTTCCTTTTTCAATCGTCACTATATATGCTTCACGAGGATAAGGCGGTTTCGTTGGCATCGTTCTTCCTTATTTCACGGGATGAACGTTAAGTATAGGCGCTCGAAAATCAACAATTGATCGTCTGTGCCAGGGCACTGCGAATTTCAGAAATCACCTGGCTGGGTTCGTTTGTTGCGTCGATGATAATATGCGCAACTTCGCGATAAAGCGCATCGCGTTCTTCCAGCACTTCCTGAACTTCTTCGCTCAGCGGTTTCCCCGTTAAGGTTGGCCGTAAATCTTCTTCCGGTGCAGCTTGCAGTCGGTTAACCAGGACTGATACTGGCGCACACAAATAAACCACGATCCCGTTATTTTGCATAAAGTGACGATTAAATTCCGTCAGGATAATGCCGCCGCCCGTGGCGATAACGGTGGATGGCGCAGTTACCGCTTCCAGCGCCGCCGTTTCTCTGGCGCGGAATCCCGCCCACTCTTCCCTTTCGACGATCTCCGCGACCGTCATATTGAGCTGTGATTGCAACCACTGGTCGGTATCGACAAATCGACGGTTAAGCGAATCGGCAAGGGCCATTCCGACCGTTGTTTTACCACAGCCCCGAGGCCCGATCAGAAAAAGAGGTTGTGTCATCGTGGGTTTTCCCCAATAGGTCGCAATGCGGCGAAAGCCGGTGTCATGAGAATAGCGATCATACCATCAAACTAGTACAATTTCGATTGTAAAGAAAAAATTCCACTTAAAGTGAAAATTTTAATACATCCCTTACTATACCAATAAATTTTCAAGAATGAAGTGTAAATAATATATTACATTCAGCCACGACTACGTTGCACTTCCAGCCACCACTTCTCCAGCTCCGCGGCAAAGGCCTGGCGGTCACGTTGTGAAAGGCTATCTGGTCCGCCGGTCTGGATCCCACTGGCACGTAAGGTATCCATAAAATCGCGCATCGTCAGGCGCTCACGAATGGTCGCTGGCGTGTAACGTTCGCCGCGCGGATTAAGCGCCGCAGCGCCTTTCTCGATGGCTTCAGCAGCCAAAGGTATATCTGCGGTGATCACCAAATCGCCCGCTTCACACTGCCGGACAATTTCGTTATCGGCAACGTCGAAACCTGCCGCGACGCGCAGCGTACGAATAAATCGCGATGGCGGCACGCGTAAACTCTGATTTGCTACCAGTACCAGCGGCATCTGCATACGTTCCGCCGCGCGATACAAAATCTCTTTAATTACATTGGGACACGCGTCGGCATCCACCCAAATTGTCATAAAGTCATCCTTTGTTGGGTAATCCTCTATTGTGTCGCGCTTTTGCCTTCCGGCATAGTTCTGTTTATGCTTCTGCCAGCGATTATCAAAACAATGAATTTCACGGCAGGAGTGAGGCAATGGAAAAGAAAATCGGTTTTATTGGCTGCGGCAATATGGGAAAAGCCATTCTCGGCGGTCTGATTGCCAGCGGTCAGGTGCTTCCAGGGCAAATCTGGGTATATACCCCCTCCCCGGATAAAGTCGCCGCCCTGCATGACCAGTTCGGCATCAACGCCGCAGAATCGGCGCAAGAAGTGGCGCAAATCGCCGACATCATTTTTGCCGCCGTTAAACCAGGCGTCATGATTAAAGTGCTTAGCGAAATCACCTCCAGCCTGAATAAAGACTCTCTGGTCGTTTCTATTGCAGCAGGTGTCACGCTCGACCAGCTTGCCCGTGCGCTGGGCCATGACCGGAAAATTATCCGCGCCATGCCGAACACTCCCGCGCTGGTTAATGCCGGGATGACCTCCGTAACGCCAAACGCGCTGGTAACCCCAGAAGATACCGCTGATGTGCTGAATATTTTCCGCTGCTTTGGCGAAGCGGAAGTAATTGCTGAGCCGATGATCCACCCGGTGGTCGGTGTGAGCGGTTCTTCGCCAGCCTACGTCTTTATGTTTATCGAAGCGATGGCCGACGCCGCCGTGCTGGGCGGGATGCCTCGCGCCCAGGCGTATAAATTTGCCGCTCAGGCGGTAATGGGTTCCGCAAAAATGGTGCTGGAAACGGGAGAACATCCGGGGGCACTGAAAGATATGGTCTGCTCACCGGGAGGCACCACCATTGAGGCGGTACGCGTACTGGAAGAGAAAGGCTTCCGTGCCGCAGTGATCGAAGCGATGACGAAGTGTATGGAAAAATCAGAAAAACTCAGTAAATCCTGATGACTTTTGCCGGACGTCAGGCCGCCACTTCGGTGCGGTTACGTCCGGCTTTCTTTGCTTTGTAGAGCGCCAAATCTGCCGATTTCAACCACTCGCGATAGTGACTCATTTGTGGGTTCAGCGGCGCAACCCCCACACTAATCCGTAACATCACCTGCGGCGTATTCGGCAGGCGTAACGTATTTAATCCTTCATGCACTCGTAACATGGCGGTAATGGCGCTCTCAGCTGGCGTACCGGACATGATTACCGCAAACTCATCGCCGCCAAACCGACCAATCACATCGCTACCGCGCAGGGTTATTTGTAATTGTCGGGTAAGCGCCACAATCGCTTCATCGCCCACATCATGGCCCCAGGTATCGTTGATGCTCTTGAAATGGTCGATATCGATAATCAGTAATGTCGCATCGCGGTTATGCCGCCGACAGTTATCAAATTCATTGCGTAACATAGTTTCCCAATGACGTCGGTTATACACGCCCGTCATACCGTCGCGGGTACTCATGACCTGCAACCTGCGTTTATGTTCCGCCAGTTTAGTCGCCGTCTGGTAGCTGACCCAGCCAAACAGCAGAGGATAAATGACGATAATGGGAAGGGAGAGCCACCATTCCAGCGGCGCACTATTGAACGACACGGTGATGCCCGTCAGTTCAAGGGTGACAAGACAGGAAACCACCATCAATACCAGACCCGCGACAAACAGACGGGGGCCGCCTGCCCCCATCAAATTCAGACACATAATCATCAACATCGCGGTGGAAGGCAGCACGTTTACGCCCATTACGCCTACCCACATTCCCGCTAATACTGCATCGGTTTTTAAGTTGTAAATTTCCCGGCTAAGCGGATCGACGGCCCTGCTCGCTATCTGCCAGGCTAAATGCGGCCAGACGAACGCCCAGCCGACCAACACCAGCCACCACCAGCCCGGCGGCGGGTGCGAAACCAGCGTTGAAGCAATCGGTAAGAACATGCCAGCCAGGCCAACCGCGCGGGGTAGTCTGACGCGACGGGCGAAGCGCAGCCCGGATCGCTGATGTTCGTTTTGAGGAGTTAAAGGAGGTTCCTCCCCATGCGCCGCCGCTTTTTTGAAAAAGTTTTCATCATTCATTATTTTTGGGAACATTCAGAAACAATTTTCCCAAATTATAGAGACGGGGCTAAAGGCAGAAGTATGAAATTTCGGGTGAGCCATTTTCGTAGCTCACCCGTTAGCACTATCAGGTATCAGGCGGCTTTCTTGAGGCAGGCGCTCATAAACTTATTACGATCATCACCTTTCAGAGATTGTTGCGTTGCTTGATTATTACATTCGCGCATCTTTTGCTGCTGTGGCGTCAAACTTTTTTCACCAGGCGCAGACTTGCTGTTCTTCAGGCAATCACTCATGTAGGTCTTACGAGCATCCCCTTTCAACGCCTGCGCCGTCGCCTGCTGATTACAGGAGGTCATACGCTGTTGTTGCGGGGTTAAGGTTCTCTCGGCAGCGCCGACGGTGGTTAAAAAAACCAGACCGAAAAGCAAGGTAACCAGTAATGTTATTTTCATAGCACCATCCCTCTTCATGTTTTAACCATGAGCGTATGCGCCCGTGATCTGCCATTAAGTCTGGTTGCTAACAGCAAAAAAACCACCCGGCAGCGAAAATTCACTGCCGGGCGCGGTTTTATTTCAGCCCCAGGGCGGCTTTCATGGTGTAGAAGAGATCGGTCTGGTCGGTTAGTCCAACAACATTGGCGGCATGCGGGCCATACGCCGCAATACGCAACTGACTGCCGGTATGTTCTTGTGAATCCTCTTCGGAGTTCCCGTAACTCATCACCATCACTGCGCCATCTTTGGTATTTAGTGCCTGGGTGAGGCCCGGCGCTTTGGTGTCCGGCGCGACAATCTGGCTGGCGTGGGCGTGATCAGCGGTGACTATGACCAGCGTGTTGCCATCCTTTTTAGCGAATTCCAGCGCACGTTGTACGGCTTCATCGAGATCGACCGTCTCGCCAATTTGCCCACAAGGATTCGCAGCGTGATCCTGTTTATCGATGGATGCACCTTCAACTTGCAGGAAAAAGCCTTTCTCATTTTTACTCAACAATTCAATGGCTTTGTCGGTCATCTGCGCCAGGGTCGGTACGCTGTCATTACGTTGCGGATTAGGCGTACAGGTAACTGCGGGCTTGTCGATATTGCCGTGGTACGTTGCTTTCGGTCCTAGCCAGCGCACTGGCATATTGCCGTCAGCAAACAGGCCAAGCAGGGGTTTTTGCTGATTCGCTTCCGTCACCGCATTTAGCGATGCAGCATCACTCACCAGCTGATAACCACGCGCCTGTGCCTGTTCACGCAGCGTTTTTCCCTGCCATTCGCCAGCGGTTGCCGTTTCAGCAAAGGTTTTTGCGCCGCCGCCAAGCGTAACATCGGCACGGGCGTTAAGCAGCTGTTCGGTAATCGATCCTCTCCCGCCTTTTTCCAGAGCGTTATCCGGACATTTTTCACTGGTCGCGCTCGGACCGTAGCATTTGCGCGAGGTCACATGCGCCACCAGCGCGGCGGGCGTGGCATCCTGCAACTCTGCGGTAGAAACGTTACCGGTCGCCAGACCTGCGGCTTTTGCCATTTCCAGAATCGTTGGGTGATCTTTTTCGTGAATATCGACGCCCAGCGCACCGTTATAGGTTTTGACACCAGTTGACCAGGCGGTTGCTGATGCAGCCGAGTCGGTAACGTAGTCCGGTTTGCCGGTTTTTTTATTCAGCGCATAGTGTGTGTATTGTCCGGTAAGCGGTAAGGCATCGATACCTTTAAAAAAGCCGCCCGCACCTTCGGCATAATTGCGTGCAGCAGTAATTTCCGAGTCCCCCATCCCATCGCCAATCAGCAAAATAATATTTTTGGCAGGTTTATCGCTAAGAGAATCACGCAGAGCGGCGGTCTGATCACCCGTTAAGCGGCGAGCACCGCCGGGTGCAGTAATATCTCCCTGAGCAGCCCGGTTTTCCAGAACAGGCATTTCTGGTGTCCGGGCTTTTGTCACAGGGGTAAACAGTAACGGTAAGAGTGCCAGTGCAATAGTGCTTTGTTTCACTTTATTTTCTCCATGTACAAATACATTAAAAAATAAAAACAAAGCGACTATAAGTCTCGGCCGTGACAGCTTTATGACAGCTGTTGAAAAGATTAACTTTTTACTGACGAGGATGCTTCAATAACTTCTTTACATAATTGCGCAGCAGCTCCGTATCGTCGTCAGGAATGCTGGCATCGGGCTTTACCTCGTACAGCGCCCCCTCTACCTGATCAATCAACCTTTGTTGGTCATTTTGCGCCATATTGCGAAGCATTGCAGTGACGATAATCTCCAAAGCTTCTACCTGCGCGCACAGTTCTTTCGACTCTTCTTCTTTTTGGGCAAGCTTAAATAACAACTCAGCAATGAGATTTTTCATGTCTGTATTTCCTTATCCAAAGTATGGAGAAGTTAACATTATGTTTCACAACTTCATAGTGTCTGGAAGTATTATTTTTATGACAAAGGAAATACTTTGCGCAAATATTTTTTGTTTGATTACCAGCGAAACGTTTCTCTTATTTTAATAATTACCCACACAAAATATAGGCTTTTAATTATCAACCTTTATTATAAATAAAAGTTATGAAATATATTCTCTTCGTAAACTTATAATTAAGAGAAAAAAACTCACTGCATGGCCATACAAGCCAGGAATAAATTAGCTTCCCGTTCATCATTTTTGTGATCTTGCGCACATCATTGAGATAACGCGCTTTCTTCACCAGTACGTTGCACGCTTTGTCAGCAGAAGATTGCAACATTCTGTCAGAAGGCCGCGAATCCCCCGTTTTGTCGTGGTAATGTATGCACTTTGTGTTAGACGGGATAGGTTTTTAAGATGGAAAAACTGCGGGTAGGAATCGTTTTTGGTGGTAAATCAGCGGAACATGAAGTGTCTCTGCAATCGGCAAAAAACATTGTCGATGCCATTGATAAAAGTCGCTTCGACGTTGTGCTGCTGGGCATTGATAAACAAGGGCAATGGCACGTCAGCGATGCCAGCAATTATCTGCTAAATGCAGACGATCCTGCCCATATTGCGTTGCGCCCTTCGGCGACCAGCCTTGCGCAGGTGCCTGGTAAACATGAACATCAGCTTATCGACGCGCAAAACGGTCAGCCGTTGCCGACGGTGGATGTCATTTTCCCGATTGTCCACGGTACGCTGGGCGAAGATGGTTCCTTGCAGGGAATGCTGCGGGTCGCCAATTTACCGTTTGTAGGTTCTGATGTTCTGGCTTCAGCGGCCTGTATGGATAAAGATGTCACCAAACGTCTGCTGCGCGATGCCGGGCTGAACATTGCGCCATTTATTACCCTGACGCGCGCTAATCGTCACAACATCAGTTTTGCCGAAGTGGAGTCTAAACTGGGGTTACCGCTGTTTGTAAAACCGGCTAATCAGGGCTCTTCTGTTGGTGTCAGCAAAGTAACCAGTGAAGAACAGTACGCAATTGCCGTCGATCTGGCGTTCGAGTTCGACCATAAAGTGATCGTTGAGCAAGGGATCAAAGGTCGTGAGATCGAATGCGCAGTTCTGGGCAACGACAATCCGCAAGCCAGCACCTGTGGCGAGATCGTACTCACCAGCGATTTTTATGCCTACGACACCAAGTACATTGACGAAGATGGCGCGAAAGTGGTAGTTCCGGCAGCCATTGCGCCAGAAATCAACGATAAGATCCGGGCGATTGCCGTTCAGGCTTATCAGACGTTGGGATGCGCAGGCATGGCGCGTGTAGACGTGTTTTTAACCCCAGAGAACGAAGTGGTGATCAACGAGATCAACACACTGCCTGGCTTCACCAACATCAGTATGTATCCGAAGCTGTGGCAAGCCAGCGGTCTGGGTTACACCGACCTGATCACCCGTTTGATTGAGCTGGCGCTGGAGCGTCACGCTGCGGATAACGCATTGAAAACCACAATGTAATATTTAAACGCCCGATAATATTCTTATTGGGCGTTTTCAGTTTCTTCATCGCGACGACGAATAATCAGCCCCGCCAGCCAGAAACTAATCACCCACGTCACCAGACCGACGGCATAGGTCTGCCAACCTTTTGCTTCAAATCCCAGTAACCCCACCACGCCATTAAGAATGAATATAAGGCCAATGGCGAACGCATAGTAGTGCCAGTCACGGCGGATTTTTACAGGCAAGTTCATGGCAGCTCCGTTAACGAAAAACAACATCCTTGCATATTCTGCAACATCCGTCTGTGGCGTAGACAACATTTCCGTAATTGTTAATAAATTTAACTTAAGGTTGTCATTTTGTGACTTACGACGAAGATTCACGCTTCGGGAATATTCCCAACATCAATTTACCATGATTCTGATATTGACAATCTTAATGACCTGTCAGACTTGCCATAAGCCGCTGGTATCACACCAGAAGAGAAGCAGATGACTTCCGGAGGTTTTTATGGCTGATTTCACCCTGTCAAAATCGCTGTTTAGCGGAAAATATCGCAATGCCTCTTCAACGCCTGGCAACATTGCCTATGCGTTGTTTGTGCTGTTTTGCTTTTGGGCTGGGGCGCAATTGCTGAACCTGCTAGTGCATGTGCCCGGCGTCTATGAGCGTTTAATGCAGGTCCAGGAAACAGGTCGCCCACGGGTGGAAATTGGTTTAGGTGTCGGCACCATTTTCGGGCTGATCCCGTTTTTAGTTGGCTGCCTCATTTTTGCAGTAGTGGCGCTATGGCTGCACTGGCGACATCGCCGCCAGTAAGATTTACTTGCCAGATAGGACCTAAAACGCTTTATCTGGCATGACATTCCTGTTTGATCACTGTTTCATACAACGCGCCCGCCGTTCGTCTACGCGCTTCGCAAACCAGGCCGTAGTCAGGTTGCGGGTGATTTTCGGGCTTTCCAGTTGAATGCCAGGCAACATTTCGCGGGGTAGTGATTTACCCGTTTTAGCTTCGGCAAGTTGATAAACTTTCTTGTACAGCGCCGTCTCCTCAAAAGAGAAGCTGTCACCTTTCTCTAACTGACGGCGAATTTCGCTGTCGCTCATCCCCAGTTTTCCCGCCAGTTTGCGCGTTGCCAGTTCGGTTTTCCCGGGTTCTTTACTGTCGTAACGAATTAAATCACCGTCCAGTGCCAGCTTCACGCCGCTGGCCTTACTGACTGCGTTCTGAAACGCGGCATTACGGCTGGCGTACCAGCCAGCGTTAAAATCAGCAAAACGGTATATCGGCGCGCTATAGCTGGCGGGATAATTCAGTAAATGGTAAGTACCAAACCACAACCCGCCGCGACGACTGAAGACTTCCTGACGGACTGTACCGTCCATTTTCCACGGATACCCTTTGGTATGCTGTTCGGCAAAGGCAATGCTGACCTGCATCGGCCCACCGGTGCGCACCGGATTAAGCGAACCAAACAACGTCTGCCCCATTGGCACCATGCTGATCAGATCGTCAAAAATCGCGCTCAATTGCTTTTCTGTACGCACCGAATCTAACCGTTCGCTATAGCTTTTGCCGTTTGGCGATTTGATTTTTAGCGCGGTATGCACCAGAAAAGCAGGAATGTGCATCCGTTCAGCACGACGGTCAATCTCTTGCCAGGCGATCTTGCTTAAGCCCGGAACGGCCGGATCTGCCTGATAATTTGACTCCTGCTGCGCCACCGCCAGCACCGAGCAGACGTTTTCCAGCGTCGGTGCCAGCCCCTGACTTTCAAACGTGGTGGCGAGATCTTTCGCCCAGGCATCGCGGTCTTTCACGCTCGCAGGCATCTTCTGCCGCACGACGCTCGCCACATCTATCGCTTTTTCGCCCTTTTTCAACGGTTGCGGAGCCTGACTACTACACCCCACTAAAACCAGAACCGCCAACAATGACAGCGAAGATAGATGATTGACGCGCGACATTACTTCTCCTTTTTAGCTCAAGGTATGGGTTACTTCCTGAATTTTGTCACCATCCAGCTCATGTTCAAAGCTGCGCAGACGTTTGTAGATAGACATCAACTCAACCAGTGTGGTCCATGAGTTAATCAGGTACTGGAAAGCTCCACGAACCTGACCAAAAACGTTGGTAATCTGCGTCATCAGGCCGAGCGTAATCGTACCGGCGACAATTGACGGAAACAGCAAGAACAAACCGAAAACGTTATCGACCTGCAAATAGAGAATGCGGGCGATGTTGAAATACATATAGTGAAAATAGAGGCGGAAATAGTTTTTCCGTACGGCGCTAAACAGCTCGCGTACCGTAGGCGGCGTCGCGCGCGTGGCATCGTCTTCACCATAAACCAGCTCTTTACGGTAGGCAGCCTCTACACGCTGGTTTTTAAACTCCAGCCCCGGCAGTTTGATCCCTACCACTGCCAGTAATCCGGTCCCCATCAGCGACCAGACGATAGCGGCAATCACCAGACCATACGGAATGTGCCCGACAATTGGCAGCTCCGGCACATGCGCGGAGAGCGTTACCAGCACCGGCAGGAAGGCGATCAACGTCATGATGGCGTTGATAAAACTGACGCCCATATTCTCCAGCGTTGAAGCAAAACGCATGGTGTCTTCCTGCACACGCTGTGCGGCACCTTCGATATGACGCAGTTGTTGCCAGTTCGCCATGTAATATTCGTTCATCGCTGTACGCCAGCGGAACACGTAGTGACTGACAAAGAAGTTGTTCAGCACACTGATCACCACAGCGATCAGCGCAATCCCCAGAAAGACGCCCACTTCGCGGTAAAATTGTTCGATGGTGACTTTATGCGGCGAACTTAGCGCGGTTTGAATCAGATCATAGAACGGCGCATACCAGGCGTTGACGGCGACCCCGACTTCCACCAAAAACCAGGTGACGAAGATGATCAGTGCAGTACCGAGTATTGACCAGTATTGCCAACGATGCGGGCTGTAGATAAACCAGAACAATGCAAAGAGTCCTACACAAACAATGTAGTAAGCGTAAAAAATCAGGAAATCCAACGACCAGAAACGCGCGGCGCTAATCGGGATTTGCCCGGAAGCTCCGGTGATACGCGCCACCCAATCACCCCCACCTGCTTGCCAGAAGATAACGGCAATCAATGCCCAAACAAAGGCCGAGAGAAAAAACGTTCCCGGCTTTGGGAAAAAAGACTTAAACATATGCACTCCTGCTAACTTCTTATCGTTTTAACAACTGCTGTGTATTAACCGCATGACCGCTACAAAGCGACAGCCAAATGAAACCGCCCATTGTGACCCATAGCAAGGCGCTTAGTTCGCCAGCCTGAGCATAAGAATTGTTTCGACGGATTTCACAAACCAAAGATTGTTTACATAAGCGGATTAACACGCGCAGGATCACAAATGCAGGCATTGGTGAGCAGGAAAAAGATCGTGTTTACGCGCCGTTACGTTTTTAACACTATTATTGCACTAATTCGCCCTTTGCAATCCATCAATGAGTAGTATAAATACGCTCAGTTACCTTCATTCAATCTATGGACACCACCGTTGAAACGTTGTCTGCTTTTTTCTGCCGTGCTGTGTGCGGCGTCATTGACCTCCGTCCATGCGGCGCAGCCGATCACTGAACCGGAGTTCGCCTCTGATATTGTCGATCGTTATGCCGATCATATTTTTTACGGCAGCGGTGCCACGGGGATGGCGCTGGTTGTTATCGACGGTAACCAGCGCGTCTTTCGCAGTTATGGCGAAACGCGACCTGGTAATAACATTCGCCCGCAGCTGGATTCGGTCATACGTATTGCTTCCCTCACCAAGCTAATGACCAGTGAGATGCTGGTGAAATTGCTCGACCAGGGGACCGTGAAGTTAAACGATCCGCTAAGTAAATATGCTCCGCCAGGCGCACGCGTACCGACCTACAACGGGACGCCCATTACGCTGGTGAATCTGGCAACCCATACCAGCGCCCTGCCCCGTGAACAGCCCGGTGGCGCGGCACATCGTCCGGTATTTGTCTGGCCAACGCGCGAGCAACGCTGGAAATACCTTTCCACTGCCAAACTAAAAGCCGCGCCGGGCAGCCAGGCCGCGTACTCCAACCTCGCATTCGATCTGCTGGCAGATGCACTGGCGAATGCGTCCGGCAAGCCTTATACCCAGTTGTTTGAAGAGCAGATTACCCGTCCATTGGGGATGAAAGACACCACCTACACCCCCTCGCCGGATCAGTGCCGCCGTTTAATGGTTGCTGAGCGCGGTGCCAGTCCGTGCAATAACACGCTGGCGGCAATTGGCAGCGGCGGAGTCTATTCCACGCCTGGCGATATGATGCGCTGGATGCAGCAGTATTTGTCATCTGATTTTTATCAGCGCAGTAACCAGGCAGATCGCATGCAGACGTTGATTTATCAGCGAGCGCAGTTTACAAAAGTGATTGGCATGGATGTCCCCGGCAAAGCGGATGCGCTTGGTTTAGGCTGGGTATATATGGCCCCGAAAGAGGGTCGTCCAGGGATTATTCAGAAGACAGGTGGTGGTGGCGGTTTCATTACCTATATGGCGATGATCCCGCAGAAGAACATTGGCGCATTTGTGGTGGTCACTCGTTCGCCATTGACGCGCTTTAAAAATATGAGCGATGGCATCAATGACCTGGTGACCGAACTGAGCGGGAATAAACCGTTGGTCATCCCCGCGTCCTGATTAATACTCTGAAGGCAAACGGTTGATAGCGACCAGTTTGCCTTTATTCATTTCGATATAGCCGCCTTTACGTAAAGCAGCGAGAACTTCTGCGACGACAGAACGCGATATGCGTGTACGTTGATGAATATAATTCATCACACCAATACGTGAGCGTAATTCTTCATTCCAGTCAATCATTGATAATAACGTTGCGCGGATTTGTTCGTAGGAATTATGCCCAATGAGCTGTACGTCACGTAATTCCAGAATTCTATTTTGCCAGGCTAACCAGTAAAAAGCATCTCGCCAGAGTTGATTTTGTTCAATAAGGGTAATGGTTTGTTTGGCTGGTAGATGATATCCCGTACAATTTCCTTCTGATATTAATTTGTATGGTATATCGTTTTTCATTAAACCATCAGCCAGTCCCATAATATAAGGAGCCTGGGTAATACCGATAAGTACGTTTTCTTCTCTACGCAGAGAGATAACGCCCTCTAAAATAACGAAAGTATCTTCGCTATTGACATCACTTGAAAATATAACTTGCTTTTCATTATTAAACTCGAAGCGCGTGCCATATCTGGACAAACATTTATCGAGCTTACCAAATTCCTGAAGAGGTTTAACTACAGATAACATTTGCGCGTCCTTTGCAGTAATGCCCGTCAAATCCTTGACGGGCATTATTTAGATTAAATAATCTATTTCTTCAGAGTGAAGAATATTACCAGGTATATTTAACACCCACGTTCGCGGACCAGTCTTGATCTACGTCACCACCACCGAGGTAGTTAGCATCGGTATAGGCGCTGAAGTTCTTGGTGAAGCTGAACTGAGTACCCAGACCAACACGTACCGCAGACCCTTCAGTACCGTTATTGATGGAATCACCGTTCACATCGTTATCGTTGTTAGAGTCGTCGTAGACGTAAGCCAGTTTGAAGTACGGAGTCAGAGCCTGGTCTTCGCTGTAGGTGAAGGTATAACCTGCATCTACACCCAGTTCATAACGCATGCTGTCGTAAGACTGACCGTCAACTTTCATGTCGTTGCTCAGCTGGTAGTCATCACCAGACTGGAACAGACCAGAAACGCTGCCGTAAGGAGTCACGTAACCAGCATCACCCAGTTTGAAGTCGTAACCGGCTTTCAAACCGAAGCCCCAAGCGTCGGAGTTGGTGCTACCGTCAACGTAAGTACCGTTGCTCATGGTTGCAGACAGGTCGTTGTTGAAGTGAGAGTAGCTTAAGCTACCATCAACAAAGACGTTGTTCGCGAAGTGAGCAGAAGAGTAGATGTAGGCAGTCTGGCTGTCTTGATCCACCTGACCAGTACGGTCATTCATGTCACCTTTCGCGAAGCCAGCAGCCGCACCGACGATCCACTTAGCGTTGTTACCGTCAATTTTGGTATCAACACCGACCATGATGCCGTTAACATCCTGATCATAGTTGATGGTGCCGTTGTCGCCGTTGAAGTTACCACCGAAGTAGCTTACCCATGCGCCGCCGTTATCAGCCAGGCCATGACGAGAGTTGGTCAGACGAGTACCAACGGTGTCTTGTTCCAGGTTCCAGATATTGGTGTTCGCAGACGGGATGCTCAGCGCCATGTTAGCGTAGTCGGTCAGCTCCATCTGTTGCAGAACAACGGTGTTACCACGCTGTTCAGCCTGATAGGTGTATGCACCCAGGTCAGCTTTGTTAGCAGCAGAGAAGGTCGCGTTGCTGTTTTTGTCGTTAACGTAGATCAGCTCGTTGCCGTTGTAGTCAGCGATAGAACCAGCACCTGTAGCGTTGTCGATACGAACTTTGTAGTTACCGGTTGCAGCTGCAACATGGTCACCGTTGTTATCAACTTCGTTCTGACCAGCTTCGATAGAAGCAGTGTTGTCGTTATCGCCGTTACCGTTAATGGTCAGGTGACCATCAGAGTTCATTGCGATTAAGCCATAACCGTAGTTTGACTTGGTAGTATCGTTGGTACGGTCGTTGGTCAGGTCGGCATCAAGTACGAAGCGGTTGCTTTCGATGTTGAACACACCAGCGTGAATGTTACCACTAGTATCAGTAGTGCTGGTCAGGTTCAGAGTATCAACCTGCAGAGCATTCGCCGCAGTGTTACCGACATTCAGAATACCGTCGTTAGTCACTTTGATGTTGTTGGCATACAGAGCAGCATCACCTACAGCCCAACCAGCAGAAACTTCATCAGAAATGGTTACGGTACTGTTGTCGACAGTCAGTGAATCAGTTGCAACATGACCATCTTCGTTGATGTTCAGCGCAGAAAGACCTGTCAGAGAGATAGAGTCAGAAATCAGCGTTGAATCAGCAACATTAACCGTTGAACCACTGTTGATGCTCAGAGTATCAATCAGAGAAGTTTTGGTGGTATCCCACTGTGAACCGGTGTTCAGGGTTACATTGAACAGACCGCTCTGGTAAACTTCGTTACCGATGATGTGATCAAATTCGCTATATTCAGAGTCGCTGTTTTCTACACCAACAGTTGATGAAGGCCACAGGCTGTTAGCTGCGATGTCGATCAGAGTTGCAGTGGCTTCAGTATTGATTCCATATGTATAGGAGTCATTTACACCATCGTCATCAGTATCAACACCAATCTGATGCGCAGACATTGCCGCACCGACCCACTTGCTGCCATTGTTCAGGGTCAGATCCAGGCGATCAGTACCATCCCAACCGTTAGTATCTACATCACCGTCAGCATCACGATAGCTATCACGACCATGCGGGAAGAAGTTCTCATCAAAGTTACTTGAGAAGAATACATCGCCCATCAGTGTGGAATTATCGAATGTTGCAGTGGTTTGCATGGCGTTATCAGCAGCAGGATGTGCAATAACAGCTAATGCGATATCGTCAGCATTCCAACCTTTACCATTGTAATCGCTGGCATTACCTGTATTACCGAACCAACCAGTTGTACCTTCATCAGTCCATGAACCAGAGGTCACGGTTGAATCTTTAACAGTGATGGTGTTATTAAACACTTCGCTGCTGTTTACACCAGTGCTGACAGTGTTGTCGTCGATATCTTCCCACTCATAACCCTGAGTCAGCGTAATACCTGCTACATGAGAGTTATTAGAGATGGACAGATCAACTTCCTGATCCAGAGTGATGGCAGTACCAATGTTAAATACATTTACAACATGAGTGTCAGCGGCATTATTGTAGGTGCCGTTATATGTGTAGTGTTCGTAGTTGTCATCGATCGTTGAATTATCAACGGTCAGCGCCAGACGATCATGGTAGTAGTCATCCGCACGATCAGCACAATCAGTTGTCATGCACTCGGAATAAATCATGCCGTGAATAGTGCTGTTTTTGATTGTCAGGCTATTGGCGTTGGTATTAGTAGAAATACCGTCATCCAGATAGTAGGTAGAAATCACGCCGTTAACGGTAGCGTTATTAATGACCGGATAGATATCGCCGTTGTAATAACTATCAGCGGCATAGTTATTCCAGCCTACATAACCATCATAGTAAACGTCATCAGCATAGGTGGCGTCGTTGTAGTGATGGAAAGTATTGTAAGTTTGACCAGAAATATCGTTGGTCGCTGCATTAGCCTGAGAGGTGATAGCCAGAGTGCAAGCCAATGCTAATTGTGATACTACAAGTTTCTTTTTCCAGGAGTGCATTTGTCATCCCTCCTCAGGGACGTAATAAGTTGATCCATCAATTATCAATGCATAGAAAACATATTATGTTTCGCGTTGACGATTATGCGGCGTTATAGAGGAATGGTTCAATTATTCTTTCCCCTAAGTCCGATTGCGGACATATATAAAGCACGTGAACACACACACAGAAAGAAATAACAAAAACACAATATTTCAATACGTTAATGAAAGCGTTAATTTTAAAACATAGACCATGAAAATATAAAACAACCAAAACAGACAAATAATGTATCAATAAGCAATGAACTTTAAGTTATTCACTTTTTGAAAATGTCACCAAATCCCCAAAAACAATAATCTATGGATATAAATAAAAATTAAAAATATTTTCAGTGAATATAAAATTATTGCTATTTCTATTACAAAGATGTCCTGGCCTCTCTTCCATTCTCTTCTTGTCAACATCGCGACAACTTTCGTAAAACATCCCCACCCTGCTTCAGGTATACTATGCCCCTCGATTCCACAAACATCAGGCAGACCATGACAGACTTAATCCAACGCCCTCGTCGCCTGCGCAAATCTCCTGCGCTGCGCGCTATGTTTGAAGAGACAACACTTAGCCTTAACGACCTGGTGTTGCCGATCTTTGTTGAAGAAGAAATTGACGACTACAAAGCCGTTGAAGCCATGCCAGGCGTGATGCGCATTCCAGAGAAACATCTGGCACGCGAAATTGAACGCATCGCCAACGCCGGTATTCGTTCCGTGATGACTTTCGGCATCTCTCACCATACCGATGAAACCGGCAGCGACGCCTGGCGGGAAGATGGACTGGTGGCGCGTATGTCGCGCATCTGCAAGCAGACTGTGCCAGAAATGATCGTCATGTCAGACACTTGTTTCTGTGAATACACTTCTCACGGTCACTGCGGTGTGCTGTGCGAGCATGGCGTCGACAACGACGCGACTCTGGAAAATTTAGGCAAGCAAGCCGTGGTTGCAGCTGCTGCAGGTGCAGACTTCATCGCCCCTTCCGCCGCGATGGACGGCCAGGTACAGGCAATTCGCCAGGCGCTGGACGCTGCGGGCTTTAAAGACACGGCGATTATGTCGTATTCGACCAAGTTCGCCTCCTCCTTTTATGGCCCGTTCCGTGAAGCTGCCGGCAGCGCATTAAAAGGCGACCGCAAAAGCTATCAGATGAACCCAATGAACCGTCGTGAGGCGATTCGTGAGTCACTGCTGGATGAAGCCCAGGGCGCAGACTGCCTGATGGTTAAACCTGCTGGAGCGTACCTCGACATCGTGCGTGAGCTGCGTGAACGTACTGAATTGCCGATTGGCGCGTATCAGGTGAGCGGTGAGTACGCGATGATTAAGTTCGCCGCGCTGGCGGGTGCTATAGATGAAGAGAAAGTCGTGCTCGAAAGCTTAGGTTCGATTAAGCGTGCGGGTGCGGATCTGATTTTCAGCTACTTTGCACTGGATTTGGCTGAGAAGAAGATTCTGCGTTAATGTTCATTATGCCGGGTTATCCAACCCGGCATTTCCCCCTTACCCCGCCCGATAAAACGGTTTATCCCCAAGGATCGTCGCCCGATGCATAATCCGCCGCTGTGGCAGGTAATCCGCATTGGCATAGTGCTGAGTCACGCGATTATCCCAAATCGCAATATCATTCGGTTGCCAGCGCCAGCGCACCTGAAACTCCGGTTTGGTGATATGGGCAAACAAAAAACTTAACAAGGCTTCGCTCTCTTTCTCGCTGACATCAACAATTCGCGTAGTAAAGCCTTCATTCACAAACAGCGCCTGTTTACCGCTCACCGGATGCGTTCGCACCACCGGATGTAGCAACGGCGGGTTTTTCGCGACCGCCTCGCGCCAGCGTTGATGCTCCTCCTCGGTTTTGCGGTATTTGTATTCCGGGAACGATTTACGGAAATCATGCTCCGCACGCAGCCCGCTCAGCAGTTGGCGGAAGGGAACAGAGAGCGCCTCATAGGCCGCAATACCGCTGCTCCAGAGCGTATCGCCGCCGGTCGAGGGTAACTCTTTTGCCGCCAGAATCGCCCCTGCGGGTGGCGTTTCAATAAATGTCACATCGGTATGCCAGTTGTCGTTATCCGGCGGATTATCGTTATGAGTATCCAGCACGATGATCTCGTCAACCCCTTCGGCATGAGGGTAAACAGGGTGAATATGCAGTTCGCCAAAACGCTGGGCCAGCGCGCGTTGCTGCTGCGGCGTAATAGCTTGAGCGCGCAGAAACACCACCTGATGGCGCAGCACCGCATGGTAAAGCTGTTCAAACTGATTATCGCTTAACGGGCGCGTCAGGTCGGCACCCGAAATTTGTGCGCCAATATACGGCCCCAGCGGGGTAATGCTCAGACGTTCACTCATTGTACTTCTCCATGCCAGGGCGTCAGGCGGCGCTGTAACGCGCGCAAACCCAGTTCTAAAAGAAAAGCGATAATCGCAATCACCGCGATCCCCGCCAGCACCACGTCAGTCGCGAGAAATTCACCCGCTGACTGAACCATAAATCCTAAACCGCGCGTCGCGGCAATCAGCTCCGCCGCTACCAGCGTAGACCAGCCCACACCCAGACCAATGCGTAATCCGGTGAGGATTTCCGGCAGCGCGCCGGGCAAAATGACAAACCACAGCACCTGCGCACGACTGGCACCCAGCGACTGGGCGGCACGAATGCGAACCTGCTGCGCGCTTTTCACCCCCGCCAGCGCCGACATCGCCACCGGTGCAAAAATCGCTAAATAGATCAGTAAGATCTTCGAGGTTTCACCAATACCAAACCAGATCACCATCAGCGGCAAATACGCCAGCGGCGGCACCGGACGATAAAGCTCGATTATCGGATCCAGAATGCCGCGCACCGTCGGGCTTAGTCCCATGGCGATCCCGACCGGAATGCCGATCAACACCGCCGCAAGTAGCGCCAGCACAATGCGCGTCAGGCTGGCTGCAAGATGCTGCCACAGGGTGGCGTCCATAAATCCCTGCGGCCCGGCAATGGTGAGCAGTTTTGCCAGTACCTGTTGCGGTGGCGGCAAAAACAGCGGGCTAATCAGGTGCAGCGCCGCCACTGCCCACCATACAGTGAGTAAAATCGCTAACGTGCCAATGCTTAAGGTCACCTGACGCGAGAGCGGCCAGCGCCATTTCAGCCGATGCGAATGCAGTTTTTCATTAATGAGCACACTCATGAGAACGCCTCCCGTTGCTCAAATACGCGGCTTAAAACATATTCGCGCATGGTGATGAATTGTGGATCGGACTTGATGCTGCGGCTCGACTCTCCCGCAACAAAGCGGCGAGCAAAGTTGAGCGGCAGCCGCTCCAGCACGCGGCCAGGGCCGGGTGAAAGCAGAACCAGTTCAGTCGCCATAAACACCGCTTCTTCTATATCGTGGGTAATCAACAGCACCTGCTTGCCCGTCTCCTGCCAGAGTTTCAGCAGCAGAGTTTGCATCTGATCGCGGGTGAAGGCGTCCAGCGCGCCAAACGGTTCGTCGAGTAATAACAGCTGGGGATTCGCCGCCAGCGCGCGGGCAATCCCTACCCGCTGACGTTGACCGCCGGAAAGCTGCCAGATATAGCGTTTTTCTGCGCCTTCCAGCCCCACTTTTTTCAGCATCTGGTGCGCGATTTCCAGGCGCTGTACTTTCTCTACACCTGCCAGTTGCAGGCCGAACGCCACGTTGTCTACCACATTACGCCACGGCAACAGCCCTTCATTCTGAAAAACCACGCCCCGCTCTGCGCCCGGTCCCTCAATGCACTTACCCGCCAGTTGAATGCTGCCATGCTGATAAGGCACAAAACCGGCAATCAGATTCAGCAAGGTGGTTTTGCCGCAGCCGGACGGCCCCAGCACCACCAGTAGCTCACAGCTTTCCAGCGTCAGGTTGATATCTTCCAGTGCCGGTTTGCCGCCATAATCGGCGTAAAGATGAGAGATTTGCAGCATCTGCGCCTCCTTTTATTGCACGAAGCGCGAGGTCACGTACTGGCTGTAATCATTCGCTACAGCCGGGACTTTGCCCTGCTCTTTCAAAAACTGCGCGGTGTCGATGATCGCTTTGTTCACCGGTCCGGTCAGTTCTGCCGTTTGCTGCTGCGGCGTCAGATAGGTATTCCCCTTCACCAGCCCCGGAACGTCACCTTCAGGTACGCCGCTTAAACGTGCCAGTTTGCTGATGTTTTCCGGCTGTTTCAGCCACGCGTCTGGATTAGCAATGTACGGTTGTTGAGCATCGATGGCGCTTTTAGCGAACGCTTTCACGACCTCAGGATGTTTCTCGGCAAAATCTTTGCGCACTACCCAGACATCCAGCGTCGGCGCGCCCCACTGCCCGACCTGTTCAGAATCGGTCAGCACCTTGCCGTCTTTTTCCAGGGCGTTAACCGCCGGTGCCCAGACATAAGCACCATCAATGTCTCCCCGTTGCCATGCGGCGATAATCGCGGGTGGCTGCAGGTTCACTATCTCCACTTGTCCGGGTTTTATACCCCAGTGTTTCAGCGCCGCCAGCAGGCTGTAGTGGGTGGTGGAGATAAACGGTACGGCGATGCGTTTGCCAATGAGATCTTCCGGTTTGCTGATAGTTTTCTTTACCACCAGCGCTTCGGAGTTACCCAGTTTTGACGCCAGTAAGAAGACTTCAATCGGCACCTGTTGGCTGGCTGCCACCGCTAATGGGCTGGAACCGAGGTTACCGATTTGGACATCGCCTGAAGCCAGCGCCCGCACGATGCTGGCTCCGCTGTCAAACTTACGCCAGTCCACCGTCGCCCCGCTCTCTTTAGCAAAGGTGTTATCAGCCTGAGCCACTTTCGCCGGTTCGGCGGAGGTTTGATACGCCACGGTGACGTTCACCGCCTGTGCCTGAAAAGCGATGAATGCCAGTGCGGCAAGAAGTGTGTTACGCGATGAAATTGCCATGATTGTCTGCTCCCCTGTCTTGTTATAGGAGCAGTATTCAGGAATAAAAACATTCATTAAAAGAATTAGTCGTTATCGCACAGATGATTTTATTCTTAGCAAAAAAGCGGCAAAGGAAAGATTAAATATGCAATTACACCCACTCTGAAAATTCATTAAGTTACTGCACTTCATTTTTATTAATGCATAAACAAGCAGAACATAATGTCTTTTATTTTATTAACAGCAATACATATAATGAAATCATTATATTCACATTGCATATATAACTGTATCATTCTCAATCAACCACATAATACATTCACATAATGTATATAATCCATATTTGTGCCTAGAACATATTTTTAATATGTAATTAATTGACAAACTAAATCACATCTAAATACAATATATAAAACAAAATAACTATACAAACCAAACACACAAACACTTAACATATGAACTACATAAAAGATTACGCAGCCGTATCCCCGTACCTGAAAGCCCCTTATTTTTCAGCTATCAGTAATTTTTAACACTTAAAAATTAGCATCTGTCTGTGCCAGAGATTACGTCTCTGCGGGCATCGTTGTGCTTGTAGTATAATAAATAAAATGGAGTGTCATTAAGTGGATAAGGTTTTAGATTCAGCCATCCTTTCTTCGGCAAATAAAAGAAAGGGTATCCTTGCTATTGGCGCACATCCTGATGATATAGAATTGGGCTGTGGCGCGTCGCTTGCTCGTCTTGCGCAAAAAGGAATTTATATCGCAGCCGTGGTGATGACTACCGGCAACTCTGGCACAGATGGAATAATCGATCGCCATGAAGAATCGCGCAACGCCCTAAAGATATTAGGGTGCCACCAAACTATTCATCTTAATTTTGCTGACACCCGCGCGCATTTACAGCTCAATGATATGATTTCCGCCCTGGAAGATATCATTAAAAATCAAATTCCTTCTGATGTTGAAATCATGCGGGTATATACCATGCATGATGCCGACCGCCATCAGGATCATCTCGCTGTTTATCAAGCTTCAATGGTTGCCTGCCGCACTATTCCACAAATTCTCGGCTACGAAACCCCGAGTACCTGGCTTTCATTTATGCCTCAGGTTTTTGAATCCGTTAAAGAAGAATATTTCACAGTCAAACTTGCTGCATTAAAAAAACATAAAAGCCAGGAACGACGCGATTATATGCGTCATGATCGCCTGCGTGCAGTTGCACAATTTCGCGGGCAACAGGTCAATAGCGATCTGGGTGAAGGCTTTGTAATTCATAAAATGATTCTTTGAGCAAATTGCATGAAAACCTGGATATTTATATGTATGGCCGTAGCAATATTGCTATGGTTCCTGAGTACGTTAAGGCGTAAGCCCAGCCAAAAAAAAGGTTGTATTGACGCCATTATACCTGCGTATAACGAAGGCCCGTGTCTGGCACAGTCACTGGATAATCTACTGCGTAACCCTTATTTTTGCCGGGTAATTTGCGTTAACGACGGCTCCACGGACAATACCGAAGCGGTCATGGCGGAAGTCAAACGCAAATGGGGCGACCGCTTTATTGCCGTCACGCAAAAAAATACCGGTAAAGGTGGTGCGCTGATGAATGGCCTCAATTACGCCACCTGCGACCAGGTTTTTTTAAGTGATGCCGACACCTATGTTCCGCCCGATCAAGACGGAATGGGCTATATGCTTGCAGAAATAGAGCGCGGTGCTGATGCCGTAGGCGGCATTCCCTCTACTGCGTTGAAAGGCGCGGGTCTGTTACCGCACATCCGCGCGACCGTAAAGTTGCCGATGATTGTTATGAAGCGCACGCTACAGCAGCTCCTGGGCGGCGCACCGTTTATTATCAGCGGTGCCTGCGGGATGTTCCGTACTGATGTATTGCGTAAGTTCGGTTTCTCTGATCGTACTAAAGTCGAAGACCTTGATCTCACCTGGACATTGGTGGCAAACGGCTATCGTATTCGGCAGGCGAATCGCTGCATCGTATACCCACAGGAATGCAACAGCCCGCGTGAGGAATGGCGTCGCTGGCGGCGTTGGATTGTGGGCTACGCGGTCTGTATGCGCCTGCATAAAAGACTTTTATTTAGCCGCTTCGGTATCTTCAGTATATTTCCTATGCTGTTGGTTGTGCTTTATGGCGTTGGGATTTATCTCACTACCTGGTTTAATGAATTCATCACCACCGGGCCGCATGGTGTGGTGTTGGCAATGTTTCCGCTTATCTGGGTCGGCGTAGTTTGTGTTATTGGTGCTTTTAGCGCCTGGTTTCATCGTTGCTGGTTGTTGGTGCCTTTAGCGCCGCTTTCCGTTGTGTATGTATTATTAGCTTATGCCATCTGGATTATTTATGGACTTATTGCCTTTTTTACTGGACGCGAACCTCAGCGCGACAAACCCACCCGCTATTCCGCACTGGTGGAAGCGTCAACCGCTTATTCCCAACCTTCTGCTACAGGAACTGAAAAACTATCTGAAGCTTAATGTTAAAGAGAAAAATATTCAGATTGCAGACCAGGTAATTATTGATGAAACTGCAGGTGAAGTTGTTATCGGCGCGAATACCCGTATTTGTCACGGTGCCGTTATTCAGGGTCCGGTAGTGATTGGCGCAAACTGCCTGATAGGTAATTATGCGTTTATTCGTCCTGGCACAATAATCAGCAATGGCGTAAAAATTGGTTTTGCCACCGAAATTAAAAATGCGGTTATTGAAGCGGAAGCAACGATTGGTCCGCAATGCTTTATCGCCGACTCGGTAGTTGCAAACCAGACATATTTGGGCGCACAAGTACGTACCAGTAATCATCGTCTGGATCAACAGCCCGTATCTGTTCGAACTCCAGAGGGAATTATCGCTACCGAATGCGATAAATTAGGTTGTTATATCGGGCAGCGTTCACGCCTTGGCGTACAAGTTATTATTTTGCCTGGGCGAATTATTTCCCCGAACACGCAACTTGGCCCGCGCGTGATTGTAGAACGTAATTTACCTACCGGAACTTATTCACTCCGACAAGAACTTATCCGTACAGGAGATTAAAATGATAAAACGGACGTTATTAGCGGCAGCAATTTTTAGCACATTGCCCGCTTATGCCGGGTTAACTTCCATTACCGCGGGCTACGATTTTACCGATTATTCTGGCGATCATGGCAACCGTAATTTAGCGTATGCTGAACTGGTGGCGAAAGTTGAAAACGCAACGCTGCTTTTTAATCTTTCCCAGGGGCGTCGTGATTATGAAACTGAACATTTCAATGCCACTCGCGGTCAGGGTGCGGTCTGGTATAAATGGAATAACTGGCTGACAACCCGAACGGGTATTGCCTTTGCGGATAATACGCCGGTCTTTGCCCGCCAGGATTTTCGTCAGGATATTAACCTGGCACTGTTGCCAAAAACGCTTTTCACGACCGGTTATCGCTACACGAAATATTACGATGATGTCGAAGTCGATGCCTGGCAAGGCGGCGTATCACTCTATACTGGCCCGGTGATCACCAGCTATCGCTATACCCATTATGACTCCAGCGATGCAGGTGGTAGTTACAGCAATATGATTTCCGTGCGTCTGAATGACCCGCGCGGCACTGGTTATACGCAACTATGGCTAAGCCGCGGAACAGGTGCTTACACCTATGACTGGACGCCAGAAACACGCTACGGCAGCATGAAGAGCGTCAGTTTGCAACGTATTCAACCGCTGACTGAGCAACTTAATCTCGGGCTGACGGCAGGTAAAGTGTGGTACGACACCCCAACCGATGATTATAACGGTCTGCAACTTGCAGCCCATCTGACCTGGAAATTCTGATTCCTTCTGCCGCCCGCTATCCGGGGCGGCCTTCCCTGCCGATTAGCCCCACCCCCTTTCCTCTTTGTTTTCCGACCACATTCACCGGATAAATTTTATTCTCCAGTGTTATATACTATAGGGGGGTATGCATTGACATATAGAATACCCCCCTATAGTATATTGCATGCAGATGATGAGGTGCGAAATGCCCAGTACTCCGGAAGAGAAGAAAAAGGTCCTTACTCGAGTTCGTCGTATTCGGGGGCAGATTGATGCTCTGGAACGGTCGCTGGAGGGTGATGCCGAATGCCGTGCCATACTCCAACAGATCGCTGCCGTTCGGGGCGCGGCTAACGGGCTGATGGCAGAAGTGCTTGAAAGCCATATCCGGGAAACGTTTGACCGAAATGACTGCTACAGCCGCGAAGTCAGCCAATCCGTTGACGACACTATTGAACTGGTTCGTGCCTATCTTAAATAGCTGAATCTATTACCATATTGAGGAAGAGCGAGAGATGAAATCACGTGCTGCCGTTGCATTTGCTCCCGGTAAACCGCTGGAAATCGTTGAAATTGACGTTGCACCACCGAAAAAAGGTGAAGTGCTGATTAAAGTCACCCATACCGGCGTTTGCCATACCGACGCATTTACCCTCTCCGGCGATGACCCGGAAGGTGTATTCCCGGTAGTTCTCGGTCACGAAGGGGCCGGCGTTGTGGTTGAAGTCGGTGAAGGCGTAACCAGCGTCAAACCTGGCGACCATGTGATCCCGCTTTACACCGCAGAGTGCGGCGAGTGTGAGTTCTGTCGTTCCGGCAAAACCAACCTCTGTGTTGCGGTTCGCGAAACCCAGGGTAAAGGCCTGATGCCAGACGGCACCACCCGTTTTTCTTACAACGGGCAGCCGCTTTATCACTACATGGGATGCTCTACATTCAGTGAATACACCGTGGTCGCGGAAGTGTCTCTGGCCAAAATTAATCCAGAAGCAAACCACGAACACGTCTGCCTGCTGGGCTGTGGCGTGACGACCGGTATTGGCGCGGTACACAACACGGCTAAAGTCCAGCCAGGTGATTCTGTTGCCGTATTTGGTCTTGGCGCGATTGGTCTGGCAGTTGTTCAGGGCGCGCGTCAGGCGAAAGCGGGACGGATTATCGCTATTGATACGAACCCGAAGAAATTCGATCTGGCGCGTCGCTTCGGTGCTACCGACTGTATTAACCCGAATGACTACGACAAACCGATTAAAGATGTCCTGCTGGATATCAACAAATGGGGTATCGACCATACCTTTGAATGCATCGGTAACGTCAACGTGATGCGTGCGGCGCTGGAAAGTGCGCACCGCGGCTGGGGTCAGTCGGTGATCATCGGGGTCGCGGGTTCCGGTCAGGAAATCTCCACCCGTCCATTCCAGTTGGTCACTGGTCGCGTATGGAAAGGTTCCGCGTTTGGCGGCGTGAAAGGTCGTTCCCAGTTACCGGGTATGGTTGAAGATGCGATGAAAGGTGATATCGATCTGGAACCGTTTGTCACGCATACCATGAGCCTGGATGAAATTAATGACGCCTTCGACCTGATGCATGAAGGCAAATCCATTCGAACCGTAATTCGTTACTGATTGCCCGCAGGTTTACCCCGTCCAGTTCAGGCGGGGTTCTTAATACTCTCCCCGGGCAGCCGTCCGGGGGATTAACCGTGAGATAATGACTGATGGAACTCATTGAAAAACATGCCAGCTTTGGCGGCTGGCAAAATGTGTATCGGCATTATTCCCCATCACTGAAATGTGAAATGAATGTCGGCGTCTATCTCCCACCAAAAGCCGCAAGTGAAAAATTGCCGGTGTTGTACTGGCTTTCAGGGCTGACTTGCAACGAGCAGAATTTCATTACTAAATCGGGGATGCAGCGTTACGCGGCGGAGCACAACATTATTGTTGTTGCGCCAGACACCAGTCCGCGAGGCAGTCATGTCGCAGATGCTGACCGTTACGATCTCGGGCAAGGTGCCGGGTTTTACCTGAACGCAACGCAAGCGCCGTGGAATGAACATTACAAAATGTATGACTATATCCGCAACGAGCTGCCGGATTTAGTGATGCAACATTTTCCGGCAACGGCCAGAAAGTCTATCTCAGGTCATTCTATGGGCGGGCTGGGTGCACTGGTGCTGGCGTTACGTAATCCAGATGAATATGTCAGCGTCTCGGCGTTTTCGCCCATTGTCTCCCCATCGCAAGTACCGTGGGGACAGCAAGCCTTTGCCGCATATCTTGGTGAAAATAAAGAGGCCTGGTTGGATTACGATCCGGTGAGCCTTATTTCACAAGGTCAACGTGTTGCGGAAATCATGGTTGATCAGGGGTTGAGTGATGATTTTTACGCAGAACAGCTGCGGACTCCAAATCTTGAAAAGATCTGCCAGGAGATGAATATCAAAACGTTAATCCGTTATCACGAGGGTTATGATCACAGCTATTATTTTGTCTCCAGTTTTATTGGCGAGCATATTGCCTACCACGCCAATAAACTGAATATGCGTTAATAATAGTGCACGACTGCCGGATGCGGCGTGAACGCCTTATCCGGCCTCCGGATGGCGCGGGAATTTGTAGGCATGATAAGACGCGGCAGCGTCGCATCAGGCATCTGCGCACGACTTATCTATGTTTACCACATCAAATCATCAGGCACTTTGAAGTCGGCATACGGATCGTCTTCATCCTGCTCTTCGGCGCTGAGCGCGCTGTGCAACACAATACTGCTGGCATCACGCTGAGCAATTTTATCGGCAACGCTGGCGGGAATAATGGCGTATTCACCTTCGCTATTGTTATCGACCAACAAGCGGGCAATCGCCAGACGACCATTAATCAACTGCGCTTGCGTGAGCTTATCGACAAAGATTTTCTTAATCAGATTACCGTCAGTGAAGTTAAAACCAATATCGCCATTGGCAATGGTGATTCGGTTCATTTCGATAAGCTGCTTCACCTGAGCTTTATATTCTTTCGCCAACGCCGCTTGTTTTTGCTGCTCGCTAAGCTGTTTATCACGCTCAAGCTGTGCCTTTTTGTTTTCTTCTACCGCCGCCCGAGCTTCACGCGCCTGAACACGCGATTTTTTCGCCGTTCTCTCGACCTTCGCCGCTTTTTTGCTGGTGACTAATCCTGCTTTGAGCAATTGCTCTTGTAAGGTAAGTTTTGCCATCTTTGTTTCCAAACCCGCTGAATAATTTTTAGCGAGTATACCTGTAAACGCCGTAGGTGTATTGGGGGCAAGTCCCTTTCGCCCCTACTTAATAAGGCGCGTCAGGCATCGGCGCACGGCTGCATTCGTGATCTCCGGCTCATCAAAATAAACACTGCCAGGCCAGCAACAAGAATACCCGGCGCAGAAGCGGCCATTACGCCAACCGTGCCAGTGCCTAATGCCAGCATTTTCCCGGCCAGTAACGGACCGCTCATAGCCCCCAGACGCCCTACCGCCACGGCTGTTCCCACACCTGTTGCGCGGATCTGCGAACTGTAAAACAACGGTGCCAGGGCATACAAAACGCTTTGCCCACCTGTCGCAAACAACCCCGCGACGAATCCCGCCAGCAGCATACCGTTAAATGACGACACCGTTCCCAGCGCCAGCAGCGAAGCTAACATGCCGCTATAAATCAGTAGCGACATGGTTACTGGACGCAGCTTATCCATCAATGCGCCCAACATTAACGTCCCGCTTGCCGCCCCCATTTGCAGTGCAAACATCACCCCTGCCGCCTGCGATGGCTGGAATCCTTGCTCCACCAAAAGCAGCGGTAGCCAGTTGATCAACATGTAGACCACCAGCAGAGTGAAGAAATAACACAACCACAGCAGCAGCGTCGCGGTTGCCGTTTCTGGCGCAAATAACGCACGCAGTGGTGGCGCAGCCTGTTTTTCGCCAGCGAAAACCGCCGACTCCGGCAGCCAGCGCATTAATAGTGGCACCAGAATCAACGGCACTACACCACCGACCCAAAACACCGTTTGCCAGGCTAAGTTTGCCCCCGCGAAACCCAGTGTCGCCGCCAGCGCCGCGCCAATGGGGACACCGCAATACATCAGGCTCACTGCCGTCCCACGAAAACGTGGACCCGCGGCTTCAGACGTCAGGGCGATCAGATTCGGCAACGCCGCCCCCAGCCCGACACCGGTCATCAGTCGCGCAAAGACCAGTGAGGGGAAATCCCAGGCAATCGCCGTTGCCAGTGAGAACAAACCAAACAGCGCAACTGAGCTAATTAAAATACGCTTACGACCATAACGGTCCGCCAGCATTCCGCCAACCAGCGCGCCGGGTAGCAAACCGAGTATTCCGGCGCTGAATATCCAGCCCATTTGCATTTTATCGAGTGCGAAAGCCTGGGCGATGCCACCCGCCGCAATGCCAGCCGCCTGAAGATCCAGTCCTTCCATCAGAGCGACCAAAAAACAAAGCCCGATAGTCAGCATCAGGCGGGTTGAAGATGATGAAGGGGTACGAGTCGACATAAGATGAACCTCGTTGCGAGTGCAGGTGAATCGCGGCTGATACATTGTCAGCCGCGTAATCAGAACCATTTAATGACTGCCTACGGGCGAAATATAGGCCGGATAAGGCGTTTACGCCGCATCCGGCAGTCGTGCTGGGATGGGCATACAAAATGCACGTTCTCGGCAGTCATCATTATTTGTTGTTGCGCAGATCCAGCGCCACGTCGACGATCATATCCTCCTGGCCGCCAACCATCCGGCGCTTGCCCAGCTCAACGAGAATATCCACCGCGCTTAAGCCATAACGCGCCGCCGCCGTTTCACAGTGACGCAGGAAGCTGGAGTAAACACCGGCATATCCCAGCGCCAGCGTTTCGCGATCGACTCGTACCGGACGATCCTGCAACGGACGCACCAGGTCGTCAGCGGCATCCATTAACGCATAGAGATCGGTCCCATGCTGCCAACCCAGTTTATCCGCGGCGGCAATAAACACTTCCAGCGGCGCGTTACCTGCGCCCGCCCCCATTCCCGCGAGACTGGCATCGATTCGGTCGCAGCCCTCTTCCACCGCCGCGATAGAGTTCGCCACGCCAAGACTCAGGTTATGGTGAGCGTGCATGCCGGTTTGCGTTTCTGGTTTCAGCACTGCTTTCAGGGCGCGGAAACGGTCACGGATATCGCTCATGTTCATCGCACCGCCAGAATCCACCACATAAATACAGGTCGCACCGTAGCCTTCCATCAGCTTTGCCTGCTTTGCGAGATTCTCCGGCGTGGTCATATGGCTCATCATCAGAAAACCAACGGTGTCCATTCCGAGCTCGCGGGCATACTGAATATGCTGGGCGGAAACATCGGCTTCGGTACAGTGCGTTGCCACACGAACCACCCGCGCGCCAGCCTGCCAGGCATTTTTCAAATCGTGAATAGTGCCGATTCCAGGCAGCAACAACGTCGCGATTTTGGCGTGCTTCACCACATCCGCCGCCGCTTCAATCCATTCAAGGTCGCTATGTGTGCCGAAACCATAGTTAAAGCTGGACCCCTGCAAACCGTCGCCATGGGCCACTTCAATCGAATCCACGCGGGCATCGTCCAGTGCTTTGGCAATCTGGCGGACATTTTCCAGCGAATACTGATGACGAATGGCGTGCATACCGTCACGCAACGTGACGTCCGAGATATAAAGTTTTTTACCGTTCATGCCGCTTCTCCTGCCTTGCGCGCCAGTGACTGGGCCATTTTTTCCGCTGTCGCCAGCGCACTGGAAGTCATAATGTCGAGGTTGCCCGCATAGGCAGGCAGATAATGCGCTGCGCCTTCGACTTCCAGCCAGACCGCCGTTTTCAGCCCGGAGAACTGCCCCACGCCTGGTAAATTGACCGGTTTATCCTGCGGGATGACTTCAAACTGCACGCGCTGTTTCAGGCGATAACCCGGTACGTAAGCCTGCACCGCCTCAGCCATTTCATTGATTGAGGCTTCGATATCATCTTGTGAAGCTTCATCGCTCAATACATACACCGTGTCACGCATCATCAACGGTGGCTCTGCTGGGTTAAGCACAATAATCGCCTTCCCTTTTGCCGCGCCACCCACCACTTCAATGGCGCGCGAAGTGGTTTCCGTAAATTCATCGATATTGGCACGCGTGCCAGGTCCGGCAGATTTACTGGCAATAGAAGCGATAATTTCGGCGTATTGAACACGCGCCACGCGTGAAACTGCCGCCACCATTGGAATGGTGGCCTGGCCGCCGCAGGTGACCATGTTGACGTTCAGTTGATCGACATTCGCCTCGAGATTAACGACCGGCACGCAGTAGGGGCCGATGGCAGCAGGCGTCAGGTCAATTAAGCGAATATCCGGTTTCGCTTCGCGCAAAGCGGCATCGTTTTTCACATGCGCACCCGCGCTGGTCGCATCAAATACAATGTCGATATCAGCAAATTCAGGCATGTTCATCAGCCCGATCACCCCTTCATGGGTGGTGGCGACGCCCATACGTCTGGCACGCGCCAGACCGTCGGACTGAGGATCAATGCCGACCATCACCGCCATCTCCAGATGCTGACCGTGACGCAAAATTTTAATCATCAGATCGGTGCCAATGTTGCCAGAACCGATAATGGCGACTTTACGCTTACTCATGACAGACTTCCTTTTGGGGCTGCGCTTGAAAATGTCGCAGCAACTGAACCTATGCCTTCGATATGGGCTTCAAAACGATCGCCCGCATTCACCGCCACCATCGGACCTAATGCCCCGGTAAGAATGATATCTCCGGCGCGCAGCGGTTCACCCAGGCTGGCCATTTTGCGTGCCAGCCAGACGGCGGCATTAAGCGGATGTCCCAGGCATTCGCTGCCGCGCCCGCTGGAAACCTCTTCGTTATTACGCGTCATCTTCATGGCGCAGTTTTTCAGGTCTAACCCCGCCGGACGTTGCGCCGGACCGCCGATGACATACACTCCACAGGAGGCGTTATCTGCCACGGTATCGACAAACTGAATCGACCAGTCGCGAATGCGGCTCCCCACCACTTCCAGCGCCGGAAGTACCCATTCAATGGCGTTATACAATTCGTCGAAGGTGATATCGGTTGCGGGTAGATCGCGGTTCAACACCAGTGCAATCTCCGCTTCAATGCGGGGTTGCAGAACACGGGAAAAAGGAATGGTTTCGTTATCGCCATAACACATGTCGGCAAATAATGTCCCGAAATCCGGTTGATCAACGCCCAGTTGTTGCTGCACTTTCGGATGCGTCAGCCCCACTTTGCGCCCCACCACTCGCCGTCCCTGAGCGACGTCATGTTGCACATTGATGTGCTGAATGGCGTAGGCCGCTTCAGCGTTATCGATACCAATCAGATCGCGCAGCGGCGCAATCGCTTCGCCCTGCTCTGCGGCGCGGCGTAAATCCGCCGCCAGTTGCTCAAGAGTATGCTTCGTCATGACCGTTCCTTAAGGGCGTGCGAGGAAATTCAGCACCAGTTGATTGAAAGCGTCGGCATGTTCCCACTGCGCCCAGTGACCACAGTCGCGGAAGATATGCAGTTCAGAACCGGCAATGCCGGACAGCAGACGCAGACCCGCATCCATCGGCACAAAGCGGTCGTTGCGCCCCCAGACAATCAGGGTTTGCGCTTTGATTTCCGCCAGACGTGGGCCAAAATCCGGGAACTGTTTCGGATTGGCTTCCAGGCTCTTAACGAAGTTTTCCAGGTGATCGCGGCGCGACAGCATATTATTCAGGCGCGCTTCAAACAGGGCGTCGGTCAAATCGCTGGTATCAAAAACGAAGATATCCATCATCAGCTTCAGGTTTTCGATAGTCGGCTGACGATAAAGCTGATTCAGTCGCTTAATACCTTCGGTTGGCATCGGCGTAAACAAACTCATGCCGCCCGTACCGCCGCCCATCAGCACCAGTTTGCCGACGCGCTCCGGCCAGTTAAGAGTGAACGCCACAGAACTGTGGCCGCCCATCGAGTTGCCCAGCAGGTGGATTTTGGCGATATCCAGTTGATCCACCACGCTTTTCAGGATTCGCGCATTAAGATCCGATCGCGAACCACTATTAACGATCGAATCGCTCTTACCCCAACCCGGACAATCCAGCAGGATCACCCGATAGCCCGCCTCTACCAGCGGATCGATATTGCGGCTGAAGTTCGCCCAGCCAGTAGCACCCGGGCCGGAACCATGCAGCAGGACAACAGTTTCGTCGCCTTGTCCGCAGTCATTAAAATGGATGCGCAGCGTTTTACCCGCTTCTTCTACATTCAGAAAACGGCTGGTGGCGGCTTCGGTTTGTGGCTGATAACTCATCATCTTCTCCTGCATATTCAGTTCTCTGTTCTGGCGCTTAACGAGCCAAATCCGGCAATCCACTCCGGGATTGGGCGGTAATAACGCCCTTCGCTACGCCAGTTGCCAAACGCAGAAATAGCGGCAAAAGCGGCGACCCAGGTTTTGATTTCATGTGTCGACTTTCCGGCAATGGCGGAAAGCTCTTCGTTACTGACGGCATCCAGTTCCTGTATGCGTCCCTGCTCCAGCAAAGTCATGAACTGGTTATCCCAAATCGGGTTGAGCGGATGCAGAGTTCTCTGATCCTCAACAAACTTCTCAGCGGCGCTAATCACCCGCTGCTGACGCAATTCACGCTCAGTGGCGGGTAAATCTTTCCCGCTCCCCAACAGACGGTCGCGCATATGGGCATCGGCTTTCGCCAGTTCTGGCACCGGCGGCTGATGGGAAAGCCCACCGGACCCAAGGAACAGCACGCGTTTATTGAGAGTGCTGGTGAAACGTCCAATGGCTTCCCCCAACATGCGGGTACGCTGGAAACCGGGCAGCGGTGTGGCGACACCGTTGATGAACACAGGCAGAACCGGCACCTTATCCAGCCCACCGAGCAGGAACTCCAGCGGCTGGGCGAACCCGTGGTCCACCTGCATACAGTAAGAAACGGCAAGATCGATCCCGCTCTTCATGACGGCATGCGCACAGGCCTCCGCCAGCTCCACAGGCACGGGCAGCTCTCCTGCCGCACTGCCGAAATCACCAATTGCCGTCGCTCCAACGCCTAAACAGAACGGTGGCATCACGTCATAGAAAAAGCCGTTGTAGTGATCTGGCGCAAACAGCACCACCAGTTCAGGGGAGAAAGCCGCAATACGCTCGCGGGCGCTGGCAATCACGCCATTGACCTCATCGAGCACCTCTTGCGCCGGGTCGACATACCCCACCAGCGGCGAGTGGGAAAGACAGTGAAGATAAGCGTACATATCAGGCTACCTTTTCGACAGAAACGTCGGCATCAGGGCGGGTCAGCGTCATCACCGACGCCAGTTTATTCAGGGTCTTGCCCAGGGTTTGCGGAATGGCGGTGGCGGCAACAAAGCGATCCGGGCGCATCACCACCAGCGAAGCATTGTGTTGCGCGAACCAGCTACGCAGGCGACCTTGCGTATCGCCCACGCGTAGTACGCCGTCGTGGTTATCCTGTGCGGTATGAATTTGCACTTCCGGCACCACCTGAATGAAGCGTGTGCCCAACGCGCGCCACTGCTGGATTTGCTCGTCGCTCATCCCCCACAGTGGATTGCATCCCCAGCCAATTACCGCGAAGTTCGCGCCGATCGCGTTATCGAGCAGCGTCACGTCGCCGTTTTCCAGCGTGACTTTCGGCTGAATAAACATCTTGCCGACCGGAGAGTGCTTCGCTTCGCCCTCACGCACCAGCGCACCGCCGTAATATTGCGGCATCGGCTTGAAGCGCATTTCGAGGAAGTAGCGTTTTACTGGCGGCAGATAATTCAACAGCCAGGAAACGCCGTCACGTAACGTACCCTGCCAGCGTTTCGGTGGAGCCAGCACGTTGCCCGCCGTCACGGACAGGTCAATCATCGCTTTGGCGTGATCGCGACGTTCTTGTTGATAGGTATCGAGCAGCGCATCGCGGGCTTTCCCCTGGATAACCAACGCCAGTTTCCATGCGAGGTTAAAGGCGTCGCGCATACCACTGTTATAGCCCTGCCCCTGCCACACCGGCATGATGTGCGCGGCATCGCCCGCCAGCAGTACGCGATCAATACGAAAACGTTGCGCCAGTCGCGCGTTGTGGGTGTAGACACGCTGGCGAATCAATTCAACATTGTCCGGATTAGGCAGCACTTTGCTTAACAGCTTGCGCATATTTTGCGGCTCACGCAGCTGTTCTTCGGTTTCTCCCGGCATCACCATAAATTCAAAGCGACGTACCGCATGAGGCAGCGCGGCAGAAACATACGGGCGCACCGGATCACAACACAAATAGATATGCGGCGTACTTAACGGATCGTTGGCGATATCTACCACAATCCACTGATTTGGCGCAGTTTTACCTTCAAACGGCACATTCAGGGTGCGACGGACAAAACTTGCCCCACCATCACAGGCCACCAGCCACTGGGCTTTGACCGTTTCCCGCTGCCCTTCTGCCGTTTTCAGGTGCAAGGTCACTTCGTCATCTTGCTGGCTGAAGGCCTCCAGCTCGCGGGAAAACAGGCAGCGCACATTCGGAAAACGCGACAATCCTTCCAGCATCACCGCATCGACCTGAGGCTGAATAAAGGCGTTACGGCGCGGCCAGCCAAATTCATCGGTCATTGGCTGAATATCAGCAAAACAGCGACCTTTTGGGGTGAGAAAACGCATCGCGTGCCACGGCGTAGTGTGCGGCAGAACATTATCGACCAGGCCAACCGACTGCATGGTGCGCAGCGCCTCGTCATCAATACCAATCGCACGCGGGTAGTCGATCAACTTATCGAGTTTCTCCACCACCAGCACGTCAATGCCCATCTGGCCGAGATAGTTCGCCATCATCAGCCCGACCGGACCGGCACCAGCGATCGCCACCTGAACGCTATGGTTAACAGCAGGCTGGATGTCAGGGTGTTGTATTGCCATTTCAGTACCTCACGACTCGGACAAAATGCCGTTGCGCGCACAGTACAGCGCAACTTATTTTGTTAAAAACATGTAAATGATTTTTTATTGTGCGCTCAGTATAGGAAGGGTGTTTTCGGCTACAATCAAAACATGCCCGAATGTGCACCAGGTGCACCACGTTGTTTTAAATATATAAATGTCAATTAATATGCAGAACAATGAGCAGACGGAATACAAAACCGTGCGCGGCTTAACCCGCGGTCTAATGTTATTAAATATGTTAAATAAACTTGATGGCGGTGCCAGCGTCGGGCTGCTGGCGGAACTCAGCGGCCTGCATCGCACCACTGTGCGGCGACTGCTGGAGACGCTGCAGGAAGAGGGATATGTCCGGCGTAGTCCCTCCGATGATAGTTTTCGTTTGACCATCAAAGTGCGGCAATTAAGCGAAGGATTTCGTGACGAACAGTGGATTTCTGCACTGGCGGCCCCGCTGCTGGGCGATCTGTTGCGCGAAGTGGTTTGGCCAACAGATGTGTCCACCCTGGATGTTGATGCAATGGTGGTACGCGAAACTACCCACCGTTTCAGCCGCTTATCCTTTCACCGGGCAATGGTCGGGCGACGGTTACCGCTTCTGAAAACCGCCTCGGGCCTGACCTGGCTGGCCTTTTGCCCGGAACAAGAACGCAAGGAATTAATCGAAATGTTAGCCTCCCGCCCCGGTGATGACTATCAACTGGCACGGGAACCGTTAAAGCTGGAAGCCATTCTGGCGCGCGCGCGCAAAGAGGGTTACGGACAGAACTACCGCGGCTGGGATCAGGAGGAGAAGATCGCCTCTATTGCCGTACCGCTGCACAGTGAACAACGGGTGATTGGCTGTCTGAATCTGGTGTATATGGCGAGCGCAATGACCATTGAACAGGCAGCGGAAAAGCATCTTCCGGCGCTGCAACGGGTGGCAAAACAGATCGAAGAAGGGGTTGAATCGCAGGCTATTCTGGTGGCCGGACGGCGAAGCGGCGTGCATTTACGTTGACACCATCGAATGGCGCAAAACCTTTCGTGGTATGGCATGATAGCGCCCGGAAGAGAGTCAATTCAGGGTGGTGAATGTGAAACCAGTAACGCTATACGATGTCGCAGAGTATGCCGGTGTCTCTTATCAGACCGTTTCCCGCGTGGTGAACCAGGCCAGCCACGTTTCTGCGAAAACGCGGGAAAAAGTAGAAGCGGCGATGGCGGAGCTGAATTACATTCCCAACCGCGTGGCACAACAACTGGCGGGCAAGCAGTCGTTGCTGATTGGCGTTGCCACCTCCAGTCTGGCCCTGCACGCGCCGTCGCAAATTGTCGCGGCGATTAAATCTCGCGCCGATCAACTGGGTGCCAGCGTGGTGGTGTCGATGGTAGAACGAAGCGGCGTCGAAGCCTGTAAAGCGGCGGTGCACAATCTTCTCGCGCAACGCGTCAGTGGGCTGATCATTAACTATCCGCTGGATGACCAGGATGCCATTGCTGTGGAAGCTGCCTGCACTAATGTTCCGGCTTTATTTCTTGATGTCTCTGACCAGACACCCATCAACAGTATTATTTTCTCCCATGAAGACGGTACGCGACTGGGCGTGGAGCATCTGGTCGCATTGGGTCACCAGCAAATCGCGCTGTTAGCAGGTCCATTAAGTTCTGTCTCGGCACGTCTGCGCCTGGCGGGCTGGCATAAATATCTCACTCGCAATCAAATTCAGCCGATAGCGGAACGGGAAGGCGACTGGAGCGCCATGTCCGGTTTTCAACAAACCATGCAAATGCTGAATGAGGGCATCGTTCCCACTGCGATGCTGGTTGCCAACGATCAGATGGCGCTGGGCGCAATGCGCGCCATTACCGAGTCCGGGCTGCGCGTTGGTGCGGATATCTCGGTAGTGGGATACGACGATACCGAAGACAGCTCGTGTTATATCCCGCCGTTAACCACCATCAAACAGGATTTTCGCCTGCTGGGGCAAACCAGCGTGGACCGCTTGCTGCAACTCTCTCAGGGCCAGGCGGTGAAGGGCAATCAGCTGTTGCCCGTCTCACTGGTGAAAAGAAAAACCACCCTTCCGCCCAATACGCAAACCGCCTCTCCCCGCGCGTTGGCCGATTCATTAATGCAGCTGGCACGACAAGTTTCCCGACTGGAAAGCGGGCAGTGAGCGCAACGCAATTAATGTGAGTCAGCTCACTCATTAGGCACCCCAGGCTTTACACTTTATGCGTCCGGCTCGTATGTTGTGTGGAATTGTGAGCGGATAACAATTTCACACAGGATACAGCTATGACTATGATTACGGATTCACTGGCCGTCGTATTACAACGTCGTGACTGGGAAAACCCTGGCGTTACCCAACTTAATCGCCTTGCGGCACATCCCCCTTTCGCCAGCTGGCGTAATAGCGAAGAGGCCCGCACCGATCGCCCTTCCCAACAGTTGCGCAGCCTAAATGGCGAATGGCGCTTTGCCTGGTTTCCGGCACCAGAAGCGGTGCCGGAAAGCTGGCTGGAGTGCGATCTTCCTGAGGCCGATACTGTCGTCGTCCCCTCAAACTGGCAGATGCACGGTTACGATGCGCCTATCTACACCAACGTGACCTATCCCATTACGGTCAATCCGCCTTTTGTTCCCGCGGAGAATCCGACAGGTTGTTACTCGCTCACATTTAATATTGATGAATGCTGGCTACAGGAAGGCCAGACGCGAATTATTTTTGATGGTGTTAACTCGGCGTTTCATCTGTGGTGCAACGGGCGCTGGGTCGGTTACGGCCAGGACAGCCGTTTGCCGTCTGAATTTGACCTGAGCGCATTTTTACGCGCCGGAAAAAACCGCCTCGCGGTGATGGTGCTGCGCTGGAGTGACGGCAGTTATGTGGAAGATCAGGATATGTGGCGGATGAGCGGCATTTTCCGTGACGTCTCGTTGCTGCACAAACCGACCACACAAATCAGCGATTTCCATGTTGCCACTCGCTTTAATGATGATTTCAGCCGCGCGGTACTGGAGGCAGAAGTTCAGATGTGCGGCGAACTGCGCGATGAGCTGCGGGTGACGGTTTCTTTGTGGCAGGGTGAAACGCAGGTCGCCAGCGGCACCACGCCTTTCGGCGGTGAAATTATCGATGAGCGTGGTGGTTATGCCGATCGCGTCACGCTACGTCTGAACGTCGAAAACCCGGCGCTGTGGAGCGCCGAAATCCCGAATCTCTATCGTGCAGTGGTTGAACTGCACACCGCCGACGGCACGCTGATTGAAGCAGAAGCCTGCGATGTCGGTTTCCGCGAAGTGCGGATTGAAAATGGTCTCCTGCTGCTGAACGGCAAGCCGGTGCTGATTCGCGGCGTTAACCGTCACGAGCATCATCCTCTGCATGGTCAGGTCATGGATGAGCAGACGATGGTGCAGGATATCCTGCTGATGAAGCAGAACAACTTTAACGCCGTGCGCTGTTCGCATTATCCGAATCATCCGCTGTGGTACACGTTGTGCGACCGCTACGGCCTGTATGTGGTGGATGAAGCCAATATTGAAACCCACGGCATGGTGCCAATGAATCGTCTGACCGATGATCCGCGCTGGCTACCAGCGATGAGCGAACGCGTAACGCGAATGGTGCAGCGCGATCGTAATCACCCGAGTGTGATCATCTGGTCGCTGGGGAATGAATCAGGCCACGGCGCTAATCACGACGCGCTGTATCGCTGGATCAAATCTGTCGATCCTTCCCGCCCGGTGCAGTATGAAGGCGGCGGAGCCGACACCACGGCCACCGATATTATTTGCCCGATGTACGCGCGCGTGGATGAAGACCAGCCCTTCCCGGCGGTGCCGAAATGGTCCATCAAAAAATGGCTTTCGCTGCCTGGAGAGACGCGCCCGCTGATCCTTTGCGAATATGCCCACGCGATGGGTAACAGTCTTGGCGGCTTCGCTAAATACTGGCAGGCGTTTCGTCAGTACCCCCGTTTACAGGGCGGCTTCGTCTGGGACTGGGTGGATCAGTCGCTGATTAAATATGATGAAAACGGCAACCCGTGGTCGGCTTACGGCGGTGATTTTGGCGATACGCCAAACGATCGCCAGTTCTGCATGAACGGTCTGGTCTTTGCCGACCGCACGCCGCATCCGGCGCTGACGGAAGCAAAACACCAGCAGCAGTTTTTCCAGTTCCGTTTATCCGGGCGAACCATCGAAGTGACCAGCGAATACCTGTTCCGTCATAGCGATAACGAGCTCCTGCACTGGTCGGTGGCGTTGGATGGCAAGCCGCTGGCAAGCGGTGAAGTGCCTCTGGATGTTGCTCCACAAGATAAACAGTTGATTGAACTGCCTGAACTACCGCAGCCGGAAAGCACCGGACAACTCTGGCTTACGGTACACGTAGTGCAACCGAACGCGACCGCATGGTCAGAAGCCGGACACATTAGCGCCTGGCAGCAGTGGCGTCTGGCGGAAAACCTCAGCGTGACACTCCCCTCCGCGCCCCACGCCATCCCGCATCTGACCACCAGCGAAATGGATTTTTGCATCGAGCTGGGTAATAAGCGTTGGCAATTTAACCGCCAGTCAGGCTTTCTTTCACAGATGTGGATTGGCGATGAAAAACAACTGCTGACGCCGCTGCGCGATCAGTTCACCCGCGCACCGCTGGATAACGACATTGGCGTAAGTGAAGCGACCCGCATTGACCCTAACGCCTGGGTCGAACGCTGGAAGGCGGCGGGCCATTACCAGGCCGAAGCGGCGTTGTTGCAGTGCACGGCAGATATACTTGCCGACGCGGTGCTGATTACGACCGCTCACGCGTGGCAGCATCAGGGGAAAACCTTATTTATCAGCCGGAAAACCTACCGGATTGATGGTAGTGTTCAAATGGCGATTACCGTTGATGTTGAAGTAGCGAGCGATACACCGCATCCGGCACGGATTGGCCTGACCTGCCAGCTGGCGCAGGTCGCAGAGCGGGTAAACTGGCTCGGATTAGGGCCGCAAGAAAACTATCCCGACCGCCTTACTGCGGCCTGTTTTGACCGCTGGGATCTGCCATTGTCAGACATGTATACCCCGTACGTCTTCCCGAGCGAAAACGGTCTGCGCTGCGGGACGCGCGAATTGAATTATGGCCCACACCAGTGGCGCGGCGACTTCCAGTTCAATATCAGTCGCTACAGCCAACAACAACTGATGGAAACCAGCCATCGCCATCTGCTGCACGCGGAAGAAGGCACATGGCTGAATATCGACGGTTTCCATATGGGGATTGGTGGCGACGACTCCTGGAGCCCGTCAGTGTCGGCGGAATTCCAGCTGAGCGCCGGTCGCTACCATTACCAGTTGGTCTGGTGTCAAAAATAATAATAACCGGGCAGGCCATGTCTGCCCGTATTTCGCGTAAGGAAATCCATTATGTACTATTTAAAAAACACAAACTTTTGGATGTTCGGTTTATTCTTTTTCTTTTACTTTTTTATCATGGGAGCCTACTTCCCGTTTTTCCCGATTTGGCTACATGACATCAACCATATCAGCAAAAGTGATACGGGTATTATTTTTGCTGCTATTTCTCTGTTCTCGCTATTATTCCAACCGCTGTTTGGTCTGCTTTCTGACAAACTCGGGCTGCGCAAATACCTGCTGTGGATTATTACCGGCATGTTAGTGATGTTTGCGCCGTTCTTTATTTTTATCTTCGGGCCACTGTTACAATACAACATTTTAGTAGGATCGATTGTTGGTGGTATTTATCTTGGCTTTTGTTTTAACGCCGGTGCGCCAGCAGTAGAGGCATTTATCGAGAAAGTCAGCCGTCGCAGTAATTTCGAATTTGGTCGCGCGCGGATGTTTGGCTGTGTTGGCTGGGCGCTGTGTGCCTCGATTGTCGGCATCATGTTCACCATCAATAATCAGTTTGTTTTCTGGCTGGGTTCTGGCTGTGCACTCATCCTCGCCGTTTTGCTCTTTTTCGCCAAAACGGATGCACCCTCTTCCGCCACGGTTGCCAATGCGGTAGGTGCCAACCATTCGGCATTTAGCCTTAAGCTGGCGCTGGAACTGTTCAGACAGCCAAAACTGTGGTTTTTGTCACTGTATGTTATTGGCGTTTCCTGCACCTACGATGTTTTTGACCAACAGTTTGCTAATTTCTTTACTTCGTTCTTTGCCACCGGTGAACAGGGTACGCGGGTATTTGGCTACGTAACGACAATGGGCGAATTACTTAACGCCTCGATTATGTTCTTCGCGCCGCTGATCATTAATCGCATCGGTGGGAAAAACGCCCTGCTGCTGGCTGGCACTATTATGTCTGTACGTATTATTGGCTCATCGTTCGCCACCTCAGCGCTGGAAGTGGTTATTCTGAAAACGCTGCATATGTTTGAAGTACCGTTCCTGCTGGTGGGCTGCTTTAAATATATTACCAGCCAGTTTGAAGTGCGTTTTTCAGCGACGATTTATCTGGTCTGTTTCTGCTTCTTTAAGCAACTGGCGATGATTTTTATGTCTGTACTGGCGGGCAATATGTATGAAAGCATCGGTTTCCAGGGCGCTTATCTGGTGCTGGGTCTGGTGGCGTTGGGCTTCACCTTAATTTCCGTGTTCACGCTTAGCGGCCCCGGTCCGCTTTCTCTACTGCGTCGTCAGGTGAATGAAGTCGCTTAAGCAATCAATGTCGGATGCGGCGCGAGCGCCTTATCCGACCAACATATCATAACGGAATGATCGCAATGAACATGCCAATGACCGAAAGAATAAAAGCAGGCAAGCTATTTACCGATATGTGCGAAGGCTTACCGGAAAAAAGACTTCGTGGGAAAACGTTAATGTATGAGTTTAATCACTCGCATCCATCAGAAGTTGAAAAAAGAGAAAGCCTGATTAAAGAAATGTTTGCCACGGTAGGGGAAAACGCCTGGGTAGAACCTCCCGTCTATTTCTCTTACGGTTCCAACATCCATATAGGCCGCAATTTTTATGCAAATTTTAATTTAACCATTGTCGATGACTACACGGTAACAATCGGTGATAACGTACTGATTGCACCCAACGTTACTCTTTCCGTTACGGGACACCCGGTACACCATGAATTAAGAAAAAACGGTGAGATGTACTCTTTTCCGATAACGATTGGCAATAACGTCTGGATCGGAAGTCATGTGGTCATTAATCCAGGCGTCACCATCGGGGATAATTCTGTTATTGGCGCGGGTAGTGTCGTCATAAAAGACATTCCACCAAACGTCGTGGCTGCTGGCGTTCCTTGCCGGGTTATTCGCGAAATAAACGACCGGGATAAGCACTATTATTACAAAGATTATAAAGTTGAACCTTCAGTTTAAATTAGCACTGAAATAAATGTCGGATGCGCCATTGGGCACATCCGACAATAATTCACTCTTCCATTATCTGGCGAAACAAGCGTCGCATCATGCCTCTTTGACCCACAGCTGCGGAAAACGTGCTGGTGCAAAACGCAGGGTTATGATCATCAGCCCAACGACGCACAGCGCATGAAACGCCCAGTCCATCAAGTAATTGCCACTGATACTACGCAGCACACCAGAAAACCACGGGGCAAGCCCGGCGATGATAAAACCGATCCCCTGCATAAACGCCACCAGTTTGCCAGCAATAGCGGGTTGCGCAGAGTGATCGAGCGCCAGCAGCAAACAGAGCGGAAATGCGCCGCCCAGACCTAACCCACACACCATTGCCCACAATACCGGCAATTGCAGCGGCAGCCAGATAAAGCCGCAGAACCCCACCAGTTGTAACGCCAGCGCCAGCATCAAAAGTTTGCGCCGATCCTGATGGCGAGCCATAGCAGGCATCAGCAATGCCCCTGCTGCTTGCCCAAGCGTCATCAATGCCAGCAAGGAACCGCTGTACTGCGCGCTGGCACCAATCTCAATATAGAAAGCGGGTAACCAGGCAATCAGGCTGGCGTAACCGCCGTTAATCAGACCGAAGTAAACACCCAGCGTCCACGCGCGGGGAGTAAATACCACGCGAACCGGAGTGGTTGTTGTCTTGTGAGAAGAGGCGACCTCGCGGGCGCTTTGCCACCACCAGGCAAAGAGCGCAACAACGGCAGGCAGCGCCCACCAGGCGAGTGTTTGATACCAGGTTTCGCTATGTTGAACTAACCATGGCGTCATGGCGGCACCAAGTCCACCGCCGCCCATCAGAGCCGCGGACCACAGCCCCATCACCAGTGGCGTGCGCTGCTGAAACCGCCGTTTAATCACCGAAGGCATCACTGCCTGAATGATGCCGATCCCCACTCCACCAAGCAGTGCGCTGCTAAGCAGCAGCGCACTTTGGGGGTAAAGCTCACGCATCAATGCACCGACGGCAATCAGTAACAAACTGATGGCGACGCTGCGACGTTCGCTGACATGCTGATGAAGCCAGCTTCCGGCCAGCGCCAGCCCGCCCATGGTAACCACCGGCAGAGCGGTCAACAGGGCAGCCACGCTAAAGCTCATTCCGCTTGCCTGGCGCAATTGCGGTAGCAGTGGCCCGACGGAGGTGAGCAGTGGTCGCATATTAAGACCAATCAGCACCAGAACCAGCAGCATCGTGAACGTCTTTTGATGGTTGCGCATGGCTGTCAGAACGGTTTGGTCGGCAGATATTTACCATCTAAGGTGATGACCGCACGTTCGCCACCTTCCGGGTCCGCCACTTTCTTAACGTCGAGTTTGAAGTTAATCGCGCTGATAATGCCATCGCCAAACTTCTCATGAACCAACGCTTTCAGGGTTGTGCCGTACACCTGCAACATTTCATAGAAACGATACATCGTTGGGTCGGTTGGAATACGTTCATCAATGCAGCCACGCAGTGGAATCATCTGCAACAGTAGAATGGCGTCTTCGTCGAGATCCAGCTTCGCTCCGACCAGGCGGGCGGCGTCGGCAGGAAGCGCCTGCTGCCCCAGCAAAGCCGCGGTTACAAAGGCTTCTGCCAGACCGGTGCCGTCGGCAATCTCGGCAAATGAGAGATCTTTTTTAGCTTTGCTGAGCAAAATGGCATCGGCAAGATCAAGACGAATATTGCGGTTAATTTGCGACTGAATCATGGTGGATCTCCTGATGGTTTAAAAATAAGGTTACGCTGCGGTCGGTTGGCGTAGCGGTATGGCACAAACGCGAGGATTAGCGGCCAGTGGCACAAACTGGCGGGTTGCGCCGTCAAAAGCTGCGATGCTGCCGCTTTCAATGTCGTAGACCCAGCCGTGCAGGGCGATCCGCCCCTCTTCGAGCGCCAGGCGCACCGATGGATGAGTTTGCAAATTAGCCAACTGAGCAATGACGTTTTCACGTACCATCGCCGCAGCTTTTGACGGTAAATCGGGATGCGGGCGCGCCTCATTAACGACGCGGGCTGAATCGGCATAACGCAGCCAGTGAGAGACGGCAGGCATATGGTCCATGCACTGGCAGCTGGCAATAGCGGTCATTGCGCCACAGTTGGAATGACCGCAAATCACAATGTCAGATACCCGAAGCGCAGCGACGGCGTACTCCACCGAAGCAGAAACGCCACCGGGTTCCGGCCCGTAGGAAGGGACGATATTGCCCGCGTTGCGAATAACGAACAGATCGCCAGGCTCACGTTGCGTCACCAGCTCAGGGACCAGACGGCTGTCGGAGCAGGAGATAAAAAGTGTGCGCGGGCTTTGCTGTGTCGCCAGCTGTTTAAACAAGGCTTCCCGCTTCGGAAATGCCTCGCGCTGGAATTTAAGGAATCCATCAATAATCTCTTTCACCGTTAACCTCTGTCTGTCTCTGGAATGAGAGGCAGACTACTCGCCGATTGTCATAAGGTAAAAGTCTCATTTATGATGAGTTCTATTGGATTTACTTATAGGTTGGCGAATGCTCTCTCGACATATCAATTATTTTCTTGCCGTGGCTGAACATGGCAGCTTTACCCGTGCCGCCAGTGCGTTGCACGTCTCCCAGCCTGCGCTTTCCCAGCAGATTCGCCAGTTAGAGGAGAGTTTAGGCGTGCCGCTGTTTGACCGTAGCGGGCGAACGATTCGTCTCACTGATGCAGGAGAAGTCTGGCGACAGTACGCCAGCCGGGCGTTACAGGAACTGGGGGCGGGTAAACGGGCGATTCATGATGTTGCCGATCTGACGCGAGGATCGCTGCGTATCGCCGTCACTCCCACCTTTACAAGCTACTTTATCGGCCCTTTAATGGCGGATTTCTATGCGCGCTACCCCGGCATCACGCTCCAGCTACAGGAAATGTCGCAGGAGAAAATCGAAGATCTGCTTTGTCGCGACGAGTTGGACGTTGGGATTGCCTTCGCGCCTGTGCATTCGCCGGAGCTGGAGGCAATTCCTTTACTGACAGAAAGTTTAGCGTTAGTCGTGGCGCAACATCATCCGCTGGCTGCCTGTGAACAGGTGGCGTTGAGTCGCTTGCATGATGAAAAACTGGTCCTGCTCAGCGCGGAATTTGCCACCAGAGAGCAAATTGACCACTACTGCGAGAAAGCGGGGCTACATCCACAGGTGGTCATTGAGGCGAACTCAATTAGCGCGGTTCTGGAGCTGATTCGCCGCACTTCCCTTTCCACATTGTTGCCAGCAGCGATTGCCACACAACATGACGGGCTTAAAGCTATATCCCTTGCCCCACCGTTACTGGAGAGAACGGCGGTTTTATTGCGGCGGAAAAATAGCTGGCAGACAGCCGCCGCGAAGGCATTTTTGCACATGGCGTTGGAGGAATGCGCGGTTGTTGGCGGGAATGAATCACGGTAGCCACTGACACAGGTCAGTGGCTCTTCAACACAGAGGAAATTACCGTTTGTAATCGATGGCTTCTGGCTGATCCAGATATACGGTGGTTTGTGCCGGTTGTGTGCTGGCAATCACCTTACCGCCACGTACCGAATAACGTACAGGAACCTGACGGCGCAGCGCATCAAACCCATTTTCTGCAGGCAGGATAATCAGGTTGGCGCTGTTTCCGGCGGCAATGCCGTAATCCTGCAAATTCAACGTCCTGGCGCTATGGTGGGTGATTAAATTCAGGCCGTCGTTAATCTGCCCGTAGCCCATCAACTGACAAACATGCAGCCCCATATGCAGCACTTGCAGCATATTCGCCGTTCCCAGTGGATACCACGGATCGAAGACATCATCGTGACCAAAGCAGACGTTAATGCCGGACTCCAGCATCTCTTTAACGCGCGTGATGCCGCGACGTTTTGGATACGTATCGAAACGTCCTTGCAGATGAATATTGACCAGCGGGTTGGCGACAAAGTTAATACCGGACATTTTCAGCAAGCGGAACAGGCGCGAGGTATACGCCCCGTTATAGGAGTGCATTGCCGTAGTGTGGCTGGCGGTGACTCGCGCGCCCATGCCTTCACGGTGCGCCAGGGCAGCAACGGTTTCAACAAAGCGCGACTGTTCGTCATCAATCTCATCACAGTGAACATCGATGAGACGGTCGTATTTTTGCGCCAGGGCGAAGGTTTTATGCAGCGACTCCACGCCATATTCACGGGTAAATTCAAAATGCGGAATCGCCCCCACTACGTCTGCCCCTAAGCGTAACGCCTCTTCCAGCAACGCTTCACCGTTGGGATACGACAAAATCCCTTCCTGCGGGAAGGCGACGATTTGCAGATCAATCCACGGCGCGACTTCCTGCTTCACTTCCAGCATTGCTTTCAGCGCGGTCAGCGTTGCATCCGAAACATCGACATGGGTACGCACATGCTGAATGCCGTTGGCAATCTGCCATTTCAGCGTTTGCCAGGCGCGTTGTTTCACATCGTCATGGGTTAATAACGCTTTGCGCTCGGCCCAGCGTTCAATGCCTTCAAACAGCGTGCCAGACTGATTCCAGTTCGGTTGTCCGGCGGTTTGCGTGGTGTCCAGGTGAATATGTGGCTCCACAAACGGCGGTATAACTAAACCTTGTTCGGCATCCAGGCTGTTTTCAGTTACGGGCATCACCCCGGATTGCGCATCAATGGCGCTGATTTTTCCGTCCAGCAGATGAATCTGCCACAGCCCCTCTTTGCCGGGTAACCGGGCGTTAATAATTGTCTGTAAAGCGTTATTCGACACTGTTAGCCTCCACATGCGTCATTGCAGCCGTCGTTTTGCGATTCAAAATCGGGTTAAGGATCAGATAGCTCAGCGCGCCACCTAATACCGCGTTGACCGGAACAATACCCGGTAACCAGTGGCCTGCGGCAATCCCCAAGGCGACCGCCAGAATCGCCACCCAATTGACACTCATCATACGCGTGGTCGCAAAGTGCTCATAGCGGCGACGGTTCATCAGATAGTCAGCGATGATCACGCCCCCTACCGGAGGAATAGCTGCCGAAAGGAAGGTCAGCCAGCCGACAAAATTGTTATACAGCCATAATGCGCAGACCGTACCGATAATACCGTTGATTACCGAAAGGGTTTTGCTCGACATACCAGTAATGTTGGCGAAACCTAAGCCCGACGCATAGAGCGCGTTATCGTTGGTGGTCCAGATATTCAGCCCCAGCACCACAATCGCAGGCAGCAGCAGACCCTGAGCAATCATCACATCAGAGATATCCGCCATCCCCAGTGCCGCCGCGCCCGCTGCACCGAAAATAAACATCAACGAGTTGCCGAGGAAAAAGGCCACCATCGCCACCAGCACCGCCAGTTTGGCATTACGACCAAACCGGACAAAGTCAGCGGTGAGCGTGCCCGCACTGATAAATGACCCCACAACCAGCGCCAGCGCGACATTGAAATCTAACGGTTGTGCGGGAATGACCGCTTTTAATGCGTCCAGGCCGCCCATGCCGTTAACGGCCAGCCACACGGAATAACCGCCAAGGCAGGCGATAGCCGGAACCGCAATCACCGAAAGAACCGTCAGCGCCGAAATGCCAAAGAAGACGGTGACGGTCATCAGTAAACCGGAAATGGCAATCAGCAAATTAATATCCAGCCCGGTTGCCTTGCCCACCGGAATGGCAAACATCGCCACGCCAACGCCAAACCAGCCAACCTGGGTGCCGCCCAGCAGCAGTGAAGGCAGCCATGAGCCTTTAACACCAAAAGAGAAGCGAGCAAGAAGATGAGTGGTCAGGCCGGTTTTTGCGCCAATGTAACCAAGAAATGAAGTGTAAATACCGAGGAGAAGATTACCGATGAGGACTGCGAGGAAGAAATCATGATAGCTAAGACCGGTTCCGAGAGTGCCGCCGGTCCACATACTGGCGGAAAAGAAGGTTAATCCCAGCATGACGAACGTCAATGCCAATACCCCTTTCCGCGCCGACTGCGGGACTGGCCCCTGGCTAAAGTTGTTATCTTGCGACACGAAATTCCCCCTTTTTGCTGTCTGAAACCCAAAAAATCCGCCGCATTCTATTCATCTGAAGATAAAAAGCAATCGTTTTCGTAGGGAAATATATTTTTTATATGAATGAGTGCAAAAAGGTGGGGGAAAAATTATCGGTGTAAAAACAGTGGGTAGCCATAATAAGACGCGGTAAGCGTCGCATCAGGCATCGGCGCATGGTGTCGGATGCGCCAGGCGACGCATCCGACAATAACCTACTCTTCCATCGCCTGGCGGATCTGATCCAACGACGCAGGATCATCAATGGTCGTCAGATCCCCAGGATCGCGTCCTTCGCAAATCGCCTGGATCGTGCGGCGCAGCATTTTTCCGGATCGCGTTTTCGGCAATTGCGAGACAAACCAGACGTGCGCCGGGCGACCAAAGTTGCCAATCTGGCTGTCCACCAGCGCCATAATCGCCTTCTCTTGCGAGTGCGCCACGTCTCGGTCTTCCAGACTGTCGCTCTCTTTCGGAATGACAAACGCCACCGCCACCTGCCCTTTCAGCGCATCTTTCACCCCAACCACTGCCACTTCGGCAACGCCCGGATGACTGGAGATACTCTCTTCAATCTCGCGCGTCCCCAGCCGATGCCCGGCAACGTTAATCACATCGTCAGTGCGCCCGAGAATAAAGTGATAACCGTCAGCATCGCGGATACCCCAGTCAAAAGTGGCGTACACCGGACGGGAAAACAGCGACCAGTACGTCTTCACAAAGCGGTCGTCGTCGCCCCAAATGGTCTGAATACACCCCGGCGGCAATGGCCCTTCCACCACCAGCATCCCTTTCTCGTTGACGCCACACGGTTCGCCGGTGACTTCATTAAGCAACTGCACGTTATAGCCATACATCGGCACGCCGGGGCTTCCCAGACGCGTCGGCCTGTCGTCCAGACCGCGAGCAATCGCCATAATCGGCCAGCCGGATTCGGTCTGCCAGTAGTTGTCGATGACCGGCACATCCAGCGTATTGCTCACCCAACTGGCGGTCGGCTCGTCCAGCGGTTCTCCAGCCAGATAGAGCACTTCCAGCGACGAGAGATCGTGTTTGCGAATTTCAGCGGTAGGGAATTTTTTCAGCACGCGAATGGCGGTCGGCGCTGAGAACATGCGGCTAACCTGATATTTCTCGACGATTTTCCACCACACGCCGCAGTCCGGCCAGGTCGGTAATCCTTCGTAAACGATAGTCGCCATCCCCGCCAGCAGCGGCGCGTAGACGATATACGAATGCCCCACCACCCAGCCGATATCCGAGGCACAGAAGAACACGCCGCCCGCTTTGCCGCCAAAAATGGTGTCCATCGAGGTCGCCAGCGCCACCGCATATCCGCCGACGTCACGCTGCACGCCTTTAGGTTTGCCGGTCGTGCCGGAGGTGTAGAGAATGCAGGAGGTTTCGTTGGATTCCAGCCACGCCACCGGTACCCGCGCGCCGATGTGTTGATGGCGCAACGACGCGAAATCGACATCCCGCCCGCTGACGCGTGCCATTTTCGCCAGCCCGCGATCCACCAGCAAAACATGGCGTGGCTGGTGCTGCGCCTGACTTATCGCATCGTCGAGCAATTTTTTATAGGGAATGATTTTGCCACCGCGCGCTCCGGCATCAGCCGAGACAATCAGCACCGGTTTAGCATCATCAATTCGCGCCGCCACGCTGTGCGAGGCAAATCCCCCAAACACCACCGAGTGAATAGCGCCAATGCGCGCGCAGGCCAGCAGAGTAATATGCGCTTCGGCAATCATCGGCATATACACCAGCACCCGATCGCCACGCTGCACGCCCAGTGAGCGCAGCATTGACGCCACCGCGTTCACTTCGTCATGCAGCTGACGAAAGGTAAAGGTGCGCTCTTCTTCTGTTTCCGAAGAGACGGCAATCAGCGCCAGCGCCTCTGGCTGTTTCTCCAGCCAGCGGTCGATAGCGTTGTGGCACAAGTTGGTTCGGCCTTCACAAAACCAACGGGCAAACGGCGGGTTGCTGTGGTCGAGCGTTTGCGTAAAGGGCGTCTGCCAGTCAATACGCCGGGCCTGCTCGGCCCAGAACTGCTCCGGTTCGTTAATCGAACGCTGATAAAATTCGCTAAAAGACATAATGCTCTCCTGTTGAACTTACGCCTTACCGCTGTTTGCTTAAATGACGTACAGGTCGAGATACTCATTGACCGGCATCTGTTCCAGGCGAGCTCTGTCGAGAGAAACGTCCAGAATGCGCTGCTGTTGGCGAGTCGGGAACTGGCGCGCGAGATTGATTTTGAATTTATCGACCAGCTTCGGAATGCCATCCTGACGGCGGCGAGCATGACCAATTGGGTACTCCACCACCACTTCTTCAAATCGCGTGCCGTCGGTGAACTCAAGGGTTATGGCATTGGCGATGGCACGTTTTTCCGGGTCGTGGTAGTCAGCGGTAAATGCCGGATCTTCAAAGCAATTGATCTTCTCGCGCAGGGCGTCGATGCGTTTATCTTGCGCCACGTTGTCCTCGTAATCTGCCGCCGTTAAGCGCCCGAACAGCAGCGGGATCGCCACCATGTACTGAATGCAGTGGTCGCGGTCAGCCGGGTTATTGAGCGGCCCTTTTTTGTCGATGATGCGAATACAGGCTTCGTGGGTGCGAATGGTCACTTTTTCGATATCCGCCGCCGTTTTGCCTGCTACCTGCATCTGTTCATAGAGCGTCATCGCCGCTTCAACTGCCGTCTGGGAGTGGAACTCCGCCGGGAAGGAGATTTTGAACAGCACATTTTCCATGACGTAAGAACCGTACGGGCGCTGGAAGCGGAACGATTCACCTTTGAAGGAGACGTCGTAGAAGCCCCACACAGGCGCAGTCAGGGCTGACGGGTAACCCATTTCGCCCGTTTTCGCCATCAGTGCCAGACGTACCGCGCGGGAAGTGGCATCGCCCGCCGCCCAGGATTTACGCGTGCCGGTGTTCGGCGCATGGCGATAGGTGCGCAGCGACTGACCGTCCACCCACGCCAGCGAAACGGCGTTGAGAATTTCCTCGCGGGTCAGGCCGAGCATTTCGGCGACCACGGCGGTGGAAGCCACTTTCACTAACAGAACGTGGTCGAGGCCGACGCGGTTAAAGGAGTTTTCCAGCGCGATGCAGCCCTGAATTTCATGGGCTTTGATCATTGCGGTCAGCACCTGCTTCATGGTCAACGGCGCTTTGCCGCTAGCGACCGCGTTACGCGAAAGCCAGTCCGCCGTTGCCAGAATGCCGCCGAGGTTGTCGGAAGGATGGCCCCACTCCGCCGCCAGCCAGGTATCGTTGAAATCGAGCCAACGGATCATCACGCCGATGTTAAATGCCGCCTGGACGGGGTCGAGCTGGAACTGAGTTCCGGGGACGCGCACGCCGTTAGGGACGACAGTGCCAGGAACAATTGGCCCCAGCAGTTTTTTACAGGCCGGGTATTCGAGAGCTTCCAGACCGCAGCCGAGAGTGTCGAGCAGGCAGTAATGTGCGGTGTCGTAGGCCACTTTAGAGCTAATTTCGTAGTTCATCACGTAATCGACGATATCAACGATTTCACGATCAAATTCCGGGCGGATGTTGTTGATTTGAGCTGACATTGGGTACGTTTCCTTATTGTTATTCGTAGAGGTTTACTGGCGCTTATCCAGCGCGACAAACTGGCGGTCTTCCGGTCCAACATAATTGGCGGAAGGACGGATAATTTTGTTGTCCTGACGTTGTTCGATAATGTGCGCCGCCCAGCCGGTGACGCGGGCGATAACAAACAGTGGTGTGAACATCTCGGTGGGAACGCCCATCATGTTGTAGGAAACAGCGGAGAACCAGTCGAGATTGGGGAACATCTTTTTGCTCTCCCACATCACCGTTTCCAGGCGATCGGCGATGTTGTACATCTTCAGCGAACCGCCTTCCTGCGAGAGCTGCTTCGCCACGCGTTTGATCACCTGATGACGCGGGTCGGCGATGGTGTAAACCGGATGACCAAAACCAATGACCACTTCTTTGTTTTCCACGCGCTTGCGGATATCGGCTTCGGCTTCGTCCGGTGTTTCGTAGCGTTGCTGGATCTCCAGCGACACTTCATTCGCCCCGCCGTGTTTTGGCCCGCGCAGTGCGCCAATCGCGCCAATAATCGCGGAATACATATCAGAGCCAGTGCCCGCAATCACCCGGCTGGTAAAAGTGGAGGCGTTAAACTCGTGCTCGGCGTACAGCACCAGCGAAATATGCATCGCCTTTTCCCAGCTTTGCGACGGCTTTTCGCCATGCAGCAGATGCAGGAAGTGACCGCCGATGGAATCGTCATCGGTTTCTGGCTGGATGCGTTCGCCGTTGTGGCTGTAGTGATACCAGTAGAGAAGAATCGAGCTAAGCGACGCCAACAGTTTGTCGGCAATATCCCGCGCACCAGAGACGGTATGACCCTCTTTTTCTGGCAGCGTGCAACCGAGCGCGGAGACGCCGGTGCGCATAACATCCATCGGGTGCGACGCCGCGGGTAAGGCTTCCAGCACGGTACGCACGTTAGCTGGTAAACCGCGCAGGGCTTTCAGTTTCGTTTTGTAGGCGGCGAGTTCGTCACGGGTCGGCAGTTTGCCGTGGATCAGCAGGTGCGCCACTTCTTCAAATTCGCAATGTTCCGCCAGATCAAGAATATCGTAGCCGCGGTAATGCAGGTCGTTGCCGCTTTTACCCACGGTGCAGAGCGCCGTATTGCCCGCCGGAACGCCGGATAGTGCCACAGATTTTTTCGGTTTAATGACATGGGTACTGTTTTGCAGGATCGTTGTGTCGCTCATGTTGTCCTCGTCATTTGTAGGGTCGAGATATTTTTCGTTGTGTTTTATTTCGCCTGGCTACGGGCAAACAGGTCGTCGAGCTTCTCTTCGTACTGGTAGTAGTTGATGCTTTCGTACAGCTCGTTGCGGGTTTGCATGGTGTCGATGACACTTTTCTGCGTGCCTTCCTGACGCAGGACGTTGTAGACATGTTCGGCGGCGCGGTTCATGGCGCGAAACGCTGAAAGCGGGTACAGCGCCATTGCAACATGGGCGCTGCGTAATTCGTCGGTGGTAAACAGCGGTGTTGCGCCAAATTCGGTGATGTTGGCGAGGATCGGCACCTGCACCGCATCGGCAAACTGGCGGTACATGGCGAGTTCGGTAATCGCCTCCGGGAACAACATCTCGGCACCCGCTTCAACATAGGCCTGCGCACGCTCGATCGCCGCATCCAGCCCCTCTACCGCCAGCGCATCGGTGCGCGCCATGATCACAAAATCAGGATCGGTTTTCGCATCCACCGCCGCGCGGATCCGATCCACCATCTCCTCTTTCGAGACGATCGCTTTGTTCGGACGATGACCGCAGCGTTTCGCACCAACCTGATCTTCAATATGCAGTCCTGCCGCACCGGCTTTAATCATCGATTTCACGGTGCGCGCCACGTTAAAAGCAGAAGAACCAAAACCGATATCCGCATCCACCAGCAGCGGCAGCGAACAAACGTCGGTGATACGGCGAATATCTGTCAGCACGTCATCAAGGGTAGAAATACCGAGATCCGGCAGCCCCAGCGAACCTGCCGCCACGCCACCGCCGGAAAGATAAATCGCCTGATATCCGGCACGCTGCGCCAGCAGCGCATGGTTGGCGTTAATGGTGCCAACAATCTGCAATGGATTTTCTTTAGTCAGTGCAGCGCGAAACGCTTTACCTGGAGAGTGTAGAGACATAGCCCATCCTTTGTTATCAACTTGTTATTTGCGTTGATAAACACAAAGCAAGGGGTGTGCCACAATTGCCTTAATAAAATTAAATGTTTAATTTCAATTTGTTAGCAATATAGTCATGAAGTAATCCGCAAATATGCGTTTCAGTTAACGTTTCAGGCAATGTTTCACCGCGTTTCATTGCAACAATTATGAAACAAGACTAAACCCAATATTCGGTTTCTTAACTTTGCGGTGCGCTATGGCACATCCACCACGGCTGAATGACGACAAACCGGTTATCTGGACGGTATCTGTAACGCGCCTGTTCGAGCTGTTTCGCGATATCAGCCTCGAGTTTGATCATCTGGCGAACATTACCCCTATCCAGCTTGGCTTTGAAAAAGCGGTGACCTACATCCGCAAGAAACTGGCTAGCGAACGCTGCGACGCCATCATCGCTGCTGGCTCTAACGGCGCGTACCTGAAAAGCCGCCTGTCAGTGCCAGTTATTTTGATTAAACCGAGCGGCTACGATGTGTTACAGGCACTGGCAAAAGCCGGAAAACTCACCTCTTCTATCGGCGTTGTGACTTATCAGGAAACTATTCCGGCGCTGGTGGCGTTTCAAAAAACCTTTAATTTGCGCCTCGACCAACGTAGCTACATTACCGAAGAAGACGCGCGCGGGCAGATTAACGAGCTGAAAGCTAACGGCACCGAAGCGGTGGTCGGCGCGGGGCTGATTACCGATTTGGCAGAAGAAGCCGGAATGACCGGAATTTTTATCTATTCCGCCGCCACCGTGCGCCAGGCATTCAGCGATGCGCTGGATATGACGCGCATGTCGTTACGCCATAACACTCACGATGCCACCCGCAACGCCCTGCGTACTCGTTACGTGCTGGGCGATATGCTCGGTCAATCACCACAGATGGAACAGGTACGGCAGACTATTTTGCTGTATGCCCGCTCCAGTGCGGCGGTGTTGATTGAGGGGGAAACGGGGACGGGCAAAGAGCTGGCGGCCCAGGCGATTCATCGGGAATATTTTGCCCGCCACGATGCGCGACAGGGCAAAAAGTCGCATCCGTTTGTTGCCGTCAACTGCGGGGCGATTGCCGAATCGCTGCTGGAAGCAGAGCTGTTTGGCTATGAGGAAGGGGCGTTCACCGGCTCGCGACGTGGAGGTCGCGCCGGGCTGTTCGAAATTGCCCACGGCGGTACGCTGTTTCTGGATGAGATTGGCGAAATGCCGCTACCTTTGCAGACTCGCCTGTTACGGGTGCTGGAAGAAAAAGAGGTCACCCGCGTCGGCGGGCATCAGCCTGTTCCGGTAGATGTGCGGGTCATTAGCGCCACTCACTGCAATCTGGAAGAAGATATGCGGCAAGGGCAGTTTCGCCGTGATCTGTTTTATCGGCTGAGTATTTTGCGTCTGCAATTGCCACCACTGCGCGAGCGGGTGACGGATATTCTGCCGCTGGCGGAAAGCTTTTTGAAAGTGTCTCTGGCGGCGCTCTCCGCCCCGTTTTCTGCCGCATTACGCCAGGGATTACAGGCAAGCGAAACCGTGCTGGTGCACTACGACTGGCCGGGCAATATTCGTGAACTGCGCAATATGATGGAGCGACTGGCGCTGTTTTTAAGTGTGGAACCGACGCCGGATTTAACGCCGCAGTTTTTGCAGCTGCTACTGCCGGAGCTGGCGCGCGAGTCAGCGAAAATTCCCTCCCCATCCTTGCTGACACCACAACAGGCACTGGAGAAATTTAATGGCGATAAAACAGCAGCGGCGAATTATTTAGGTATCAGCCGGACGACGTTCTGGCGGCGGCTGAAAAGCTGAACTGCCGAATGCAGCGCGAACGCTTTATCCGGCATAAATTTCAATAGATGATGATCACCGATAAACTTACGCATCGGGGATGTTTACATAGGATTCAGAATTACTTCTTCTTATAAATATTTGCCGTGCCGTGAATCTTATTGTCAGTTTGACCAGAGGTCAGCACCAACACATCAGCCCCTTTTTCATCGGCTTTTTTGATCAAATCTTCTTTCGCATCTGCGGTCGACATTTCATTACTGGTTGAAATATCACCTATTTTTTCATATTGCGATTCAACCTTTTCAAATTCCGCTTTGGTCATTAATTCTGCGGCATAGACATTGGTAACGGCAAACGCTAACGCACCGACTAACATTTTAGAGATTATTTTCATATTACGGCTCCAGAGTTGTTATCACACTATTACCCACCCACATTATTGGGTTGATTAATAATTAGTTCAGTCAGGGCATAAACGCCAGTAACCGGAAATAAGACACTTTGTGATCTCTCTCGCACCCGATTATTTTTGGTAGAAATATGATGAAGTTACTTCACTTATTTATGGATGAAATCACTATGGATCCTTTGCACGCCGTTTACCTGACCGTAGGACTGTTCGTGATTACTTTTTTTAATCCGGGAGCCAATCTCTTTGTGGTAGTACAAACCAGCCTGGCTTCCGGTCGACGCGCAGGGGTGCTGACCGGGCTGGGCGTGGCGCTGGGCGATGCATTTTATTCCGGGTTGGGTTTGTTTGGTCTTGCAACGCTAATTACGCAGTGTGAGGAGATTTTTTCGCTTATCAGAATCGTCGGCGGCGCTTATCTCTTATGGTTTGCGTGGTGCAGCATGCGCCGCCAGTCAACACCGCAAATGAGCACACTACAACAACCGATTAACGCCCCCTGGTATGTCTTTTTTCGCCGCGGATTAATTACCGATCTCTCTAACCCGCAAACCGTTTTATTTTTTATCAGTATTTTCTCAGTAACATTAAATGCCGAAACACCAACATGGGCACGTTTAATGGCCTGGGCGGGGATTGTGCTCGCATCAATTATCTGGCGCGTTTTTCTTAGTCAGGCGTTTTCTTTGCCCGCAGTGCGTCGTGCTTATGGGCGTATGCAACGCGTTGCCAGTCGGGTTATTGGTGCAATTATTGGTGTATTCGCGCTACGCCTGATTTACGAAGGGGTGACGCAGCGGTGAGCAGATAATTTACTCTCTACGTAATCAACCTGATTTGCCGAATCCCGACCATCGGCGATGATAGCCCCCGTAATGCGTGGTCCTTATTTCCGATAAGTTTACTTGAGTCTTTAGCTTCCCATTTCAGCCCACTCTCCCCTGTGTGGGCTTTTTTCATTGCTCTGCCCCGTCCTGAATAGCCAAACAATGGCAATGTTTCACTTTGCAGGGATGATAATAAGGGGATCTGATTCAGAAGAGTTATGAAAAGTTGGACCGCCATCGAGGCCTCGAACCCCGTACCATACAACAATCCTGGTTGTCGTCTGCTCTTCCTGATGAGCTAATGGCGGTTTTTGATATGAGCCTTACAGCATATTTTCTGTCAGGCTTGAGTGCGATGCGTAAGATACAGAAAAGACCCCACACAAACATGATGGAATTATGATTTTTTTCATATGAATGTCAACCCACACATTCACAAAACATCTGCATGAGATCATTTTTTATACACCGTATAGCTGCGAAACCACTGCTGATGCTTTTTTAAGCGAAGCGTCGCCGATCACAACAAAATATCGGCGAAAAAGGCGGTGGAATGCCATTTGGCATACGGATATACAGATGAAATGATTACCTGCTTTGCGATTCACTCTCTGGTGGAATAACAACTCACAGGTGGAACCCTTTCTGAACTAAAGAGTGTAGCGGATTTTAACGTGCTTATTTACAGGATAATATCTGTCACCTAATTCCTGGACTCTATTAGATATCCATTGATTTAATCGCGCATCATCTCTGTATGTTTTTACGTCCAGAACAGAGAGCAATAACATCACCAGTGATTCAGGAAAAACAGGGTAGATATTTTTTAAGTGTAATAATAATCCATGCGCAAGCGCCTGCTTAATGGGCGCGTCGGTCTCCGGGATAGACGACATTTCGCGAAGCCATTTTTCCACATGCATACACTCTTTCCCTTTAGGGAAAAGTCTCAGCAAAGGCATATGGTGTTCAAGAAGAATACATTTGCAATCTGTTCGCACTGAATCGATAAACTGCACTAATTTCTTAAGCCCGGTAAAGCGTCCAGCCTGCACATTTGCTTTAATATCAAGAAACGCATCGTCCTGGTCATATACCCAAACTGTCCCTTTTTGATTTTCAAGTATGCGAAAAACAAACTTAACCGGGTGATCAGGGTAATCCATCCAGTCATAAAACCCAGGGAAATCATTAAACTGCACATTTATGGTGAGTGCGTTATCGTCTGACCACTCACAGTCTCGTACGGCAGCCATGAGATGAATGAGTTTGTCGTCATCGACTAAATCATCACGACAATCATAAGGATAATCATAATATTGTTTAATCAAAACCTTGAATATATCGACACAGGAAACCAGGGAGCTTTTGATATCCTCTGGTAACTGATTGTTTTTAACCGTATTAAGTATGCTTTGTTGCGTATATGGCATCAAATTATTGTGCGGAGCTTTTAATGATATCATCGCGATCTCTCTTAAATAAAAATAAACGTCGCAGATAATAAAGCTCTGATTAAACCAGGCACTATCAGAAATCGCTCATAACTAACGTGTGAAGTATTGTGTACTGGAGGGAGTTAATTTAACAATTTGAATTTACGTTATAGGTTTTACTGCTACTTTGATATTATTTCGCTCTCCTTAACTAAAAAGTTAAGTGGAGAGCGAAGTTAATATGTTAAACCACAGGGTATTTATTAATTTTTTCAGTCTGTTAGTGTGCGATTATCGATAACAAAACGATATTTCACATCTCCTCGCAGCATTCGCTCATAGGCTTCATTAATTTGATCGGCCCGAATCATCTCTATATCAGCCACGATGCCATGTTCGGCGCAAAAATCGAGCATCTCCTGAGTTTCTGGAATGCCGCCAATCATAGAACCGGCTATCGCACGGCGTTTCATGATCAGGTTGAAAACTTCCGGCGATTTATGCGGTGTCGCAGGCGCACCAACCAGCGTCATGGTGCCATCACGCTTCAGCAAGGTGGTAAAATCGTCGAGATTATGTGGCGCAGCTACTGTATTCAAAATGAAATCGAAACTCTTCACATGAGCCGCCATCTCATCGGCATTGCGTGAGTTAACAACTTCATCGGCCCCCAGGGCTTTTGCCGCTTCGCGTTTTGACTCAGAAGTGGTAAATGCCACCACATGCGCCCCCATCGCGTGGGCCAGCTTAATCCCCATATGTCCCAGACCGCCGATGCCGACCACGCCCACTTTTTTACCCGGACCGACCTGCCAGTGACGTAGCGGCGAATACGTGGTGATCCCTGCACACAACAAAGGTGCCACCGCCGCCAGCTGCTCTTGCGGGTGACGAATACGCAGAACATATCGCTCATGAACGACGATCTGTTGTGAGTAGCCGCCCAGAGTATGGCCCGGTTCGTCCGGCGTCGGCGAGTTATAGGTGCCGGTCATGTGATCACAGTAGTTTTCCAGCCCGTCTTCACACTCTTCGCAATGTTTACAACTGTCGACAATACAGCCGACACCGACCAGATCGCCCGGCGCATATTTTTCTACCTGATCACCAACAGCTACCACGCGCCCTACAATTTCATGGCCCGGCACGCAGGGATAAACCGTCCCCGCCCACTCGGAACGGACCTGGTGGATATCGGAATGGCAGACGCCACAGTAAGCGATTTCAATTTTGACATCATGCGGTCCCGGTTCACGCCGGGTGATATCCATCGGTTCAAGTGGTTGTTTAGCGGAATATGCACCAACAGCTTTGATCTTCATTGTGTTTACTCCTGATTAGCTATGTGTATTTGGCGATGCCTGATATGTCATCGCGGCAAAACGCGTCCATTGAATATAGCCAATATTTAAACCACCCGATCCAGCCCCAACATGCCGCGAGCCTGAATGAAACAGAGCAGCAACGTTCCCCATAAGGCCATCGTCAGGTAGGGGCTTATACCGAGAATATTGAAGCCGCTTTCAATAATTTGCAGAAGAAACAGCGCCAGCACCATACCAATTATCCGCCCGCTGCCGCCGTCCGGATTAACCCCGCCGAGTACTGCCGCGAGGATTGACACCAGCAAGTACGATTCGCCATAAGAGGCCTTAGCCGAGTTGAGTTTCGACATCATCAAAAATGCCGCTACCGCACAAAGCAAGGCGGAAATGACATACACCCAAATCAGCACCCGACGAGTGTTAATGCCGGAGTAAAGTGTTGCTCGTTCGTTAGAACCAATCAGATAAATGGATTTACCGAGCGGCGTTTTCTCCAGCAATATCCACAGCCCTAGCGACACTGCGGTAAACAACCACATCGGTAGCGGAATACCGAACCACTGTGCATGATTCAACCACAGCACCCATGAGGGATAATTGGCAATGGCGCTACCGCCTGTCACCAGAATATTTACCCCTTTGAGCAACGTCATCATCCCAAGCGTTGCAAGAATTGGCGACACTCGAATACCAGCAATCAATACGCCGTTACATAAACCGATTATCACCGCCGCGCCAGCGCCCGCCAGCAGCGTAGCGACAACCGTAGCAATACCCGGTGGATACTGAGTCGCCACCCACGCCATCACCAGTGAACAGGCGTTAGCAGTGGCTATAATTGACAAGTTAATGCCACCGCAAAGCATGGTCACCGCCATAGCCAACGCCAGAATGCCCAGCACGGGCATTTGCGAAGCGACGGACTGGAAATTACTTATCGACCAGAAAATCTCCGGCATAGTAATGCTGAAGGCTGCAACAGTTAGCACCAGCAGGCCGATCAAGTAAAACTCAACGTTGTTACGCCACGATTTTTTCATAGCAGACTCCGGTTCTGATGCTGACTCCACGCCGTGGCACTAATGCTGGCAACGATGATGATGCCGGTGATCAATGTTTGCCAGTAAGACGAGACTCCCAATAAATTTAGCCCGTTTTGCATCACTGCCAACAACACCACGCCGAGCAAAGTACCGGTTAACGTGCCGCGCCCGCCGAGCAAACTAGTGCCGCCAAGCACCACCGCAGCCAGTACTGTCAGCTCATAACCCAGAAGAGAATCGGGGGCGACAGTCATCACCGTCCACGACTGCACTACACCCGCAGCACCAGACATCAATCCCATATAGCCGTAGACGAAAAGTTGCAGTTTCAGCACGCTAAAGCCGATGCGACTGGCGGATTCACGGTTCCCGCCAAGGGCATAAATTTTGCGCCCTACACTGGTGAAATTCATGATAAACGCTGTCAGCAGCACCACCGTAATCATGGCGATCAGCGGCAGACCAAGGCCATAGTCATAGCCATCAGCATCGGTGTACTTGAACAACATTACCCCCTGCTCAAACCACGGCGGAAAGTCGTACAGCCACACACCTTTACTCAACCATAACAGCAGGCCATAAAAAATATTCAGCGTCGAGATAGTGATGATGATAGAAGGCACCCGTAGGCGATTAACCAGTAAGGCGTTAATTAAGCCAAGTAAAATGCCGATGCCGCCCGCCAGGGCAAACGCGACAGCAAAGTTGCCACCAATTTTTTGCAGCAGCAGCACCATGCCGTATTGCGCAATGATGGTCATTGCCGGAAACGAAATATCAATCCCACCGGAAATTAACACCACAAACAAACCACAGGCGAGAATAGTCAACATGGCATAGTTATTGGCGAGATCGTACAAATTACCGAATGTCAGAAACTCGTCGCTGCGCCAGGCAAGGCCGACAAACAGCCCCACAATCAGTAATGCCAGCCAGAATTCATGACGTTTTTTCAGTTCAGCCATTTACCACCTCCGCAATCCTGGCCTGAGAACTGCTGTCAGGCAGGAAGCTATGGGTGATCTGACCTTTTTGCATTACCAAAATCCGGTGGCTTTGATACCACGCTTCTTCAATTTCATCGCAGATCATCAATACCGCAATGCCATGAGCCGCCAGATCGCTGATAATGCCGTATATTCCTGCTTTGTTGGCGATATCAACACCGACTGTCGGGCTATCGAGAATCAACAGTCGTGGCCCAATCGCCAGCCATTTGGCGATCGATACTCGCTGCGCGTTACCCCCAGAAAGCGTATTCACCGGGAGATGAGGATCAGAAACTTTGATGGTCAATGCCTTGATTAGCCTGTCCACCAGGTCACGCACTTTAGCTTCACTCAGAAAGCCGAAGCGATCTTTTACCTTGTGAAAAACAGTGCTAATGATGTTGTCTTCAATAGATTGCGCCATCACCAAACCGCGCGACATGCGATCTTCCGAAACATAACCAATACCGTGGCGGATGGCGTCCTGGTTACTATGCAGTGTAACCGGCTGACCGTTGATGAGGATCTCGCCAGCATCCGGTCGGGTCATACCAAACAGACTCAGACATAATTCCGTGCGCCCCGCACCAAGCAGGCCAACAATCGACACCACTTCGCCCGCTTCCACCCGCAAGTTAATATTTTGATATTCCCCATGACGACTTAAATGACGCACCTCCAGCACCGGAGTGCTGGATTTTCCCTGCCACAACTCTCGCACCTGATATTCGAACTCCTGGCCGGTCATCAGAAAACTGAGTTGTTTTGTGGTCATCTCTGCGGCCGGAAAGGTCCCGACCAGCTCACCATCTTTCAACACTGAAATACGGTCGGAAACTTCCATCACCTCTTCCAGACGATGACTGACGAAGACCACGCAGATCCCGCGTTCCCGCAATTGATGCACCACCTGTAATAACCCTTGCACTTCCTGATGGGTCAGCGAAGCGGTTGGTTCATCCATCACGATCAACCGTGCGTCCTGCGCCAGTGCACGGCAAATTGCCACCAGCTGACAGCGGGCAATTGAAAGCTCAGAAACGAGCGTATCCAGAGGCAATGTGACGTTAATACTGGTCATTGCCGCCTGCGCCACCTCACGCAGACGACGTCGGTTAACAAACAGACCGTGGTGATAGTGATTCACGGCGATATTCTCCCAGACACTCAGGTTAGGAAATAAAGAGAGGTCCTGATAAATCACCTGAATCCCCTGCGCCACCGAAGCGGCGGGTGTCAGCTTTGACCAGTTTTTCCCACCAAGCGTAATTTCCGCTCCCTCATCCGGGCGATAAACACCGGACATAATTTTAATCAACGTCGATTTACCACAGCCGTTTTGCCCGGCAAGGCAGTGCACTTCACCCGACATAAAGTCGAGAGAAACATCGCGCAGCGCTCGCGTGGCATGAAACGTTTTGTTGATATGACGAAGGGAAAGGAAGGTTTCCATAGCATCCCCTGGCAATAAGAATCGGGGCTTTCGCCCCGAAGAAATGGATTAATAAAGTGAGTCGATATTGTCTTTGTTGACCAGTAATACCTTATGGAAACGGATAATTCGCTTATCCATATCTACGTCGGCCTTACCGAGATTCTCCATTTCTAATCCAGGTTTGATCTCTTCACCCTTCAGCAACGTGCTGGCGACGGCCGCGAGTGCGTAACCTGCAGAGGCCGGATCGTAAGTAATCCCTTCGGTGATATCACCACTTTTAATCAGTGATGCCGCCTGTGAAGGAATCATCATGCCATAGACTGCGACTTTATTTTTCGCCCGTTTCTCTTTCACTGCACGTCCCGCGCCAATCGGACCGTTTGAACCAAAGGAGACAACCGCTTTCAAGTCAGGATAGGTTTTCATGAGGTCCAGTGTGGTACGACGTGAGTCATCCACACTCTCGGCAACCGGCATGCGGCGGGTAACTTCATGCATATCCGGGTAATGCTCTTTCTGGTATTTCACCAGCAAGTCAGCCCATAAGTTATGCTGCGGCACGGTCAAACTACCCACGTAAATCACATAGCCGCCCTTGCCACCCATGCGTTTCGCCATATGCTCAACATATTCAGCGGCAAATTTTTCGTTATCAATGATTTCGATATCCCAGTTAGCACTTGGCTGACCGGGGGATTCGTTGGTCAGAACCACAATTCCGGCATCTCGCGCTTTTTTGAATACCGGTTCCAGCACGTTGGCATCGTTTGGCACAATTGTAATTGCATTAACCTTACGGGCGATTAAATCCTCAATAATTTTAACTTGTTGCGGAGCATCAGTACTTGAAGGCCCCACCTGTGACGCATTAACACCAAAGGCTTTACCCGCCTCAACCACACCTTCGCCCATGCGATTAAACCACGGCATACCATCGACTTTAGAGATATTCACCACGACTTTTTCCGCTGCCTGGAGCGGCGCAGAAATTAGCGCAGCGCCTAATAACAGCGAAGACACCATATTGATAACAAAACGTTTATTCATCATTTCAGCCTCATTGCAGGGTAGTCAGGAAGTGTTCGCCCAAATTAGCGCGCTGGAGAGAATAAGAATTTTCGAATATTTTTATGCAGAATAAACAGCCCTATTTCAGGCAGCTATTAAAAATTTGGTTATAAATATGGACAAAACGGGCAGTAACAATAAGTGTGACAATCATCACGTAAAAAATAGCAAAATAAACAAAATTAGCGATACTTTATGTTTGTGAGTTTATTTCGCGTAGATAAATAGTTATCTACACAATGTCAATAAGGGTATCTTCTTCAAAGATAACGTCCATTTCTGGTGAATAGCTTCCTTCTACCTGGAAAAAACGACGGTGTTCATTACGCCAATATTCAAGACTGAGGTCACCTTCACCTTCCTTACGGGCAAGCTCTGCGGTGACATCAGAAAAGCGCAGTAAATGCAGGCCAATCACTCTGATAACACATACAGGTTCACCACGGCTATTTTCTACAATCTTATACTCACCAATCATCGGAAATACGTTGTCTTCAATACATCCCGCCAGCGAACCACAGGAAGCTGTTTTAACACCAGTCGCAATCAACGTTGCGAGGTGATCGGCCAACGCTGCTGAATCGCCAAAAGTACAAAAGGAAGCATGGGGATATTTTTGTGAGAATTTTTCTTTTATGGTCATGGCAATATTTTTACGATTACGGAAAAACAAATCACATCTTAATTACTGTTGATAACCATCAGCAAGAGTATCATTGGTTTTTCTATTTTTAATCTTTTTTATCCGAAGCAGGTCACATTTATGGCTTGATAAATACCTTTGTTAAAACTCACTTTTGTGTATTTCTCTCAAATAATCCCCTGGAAATTATGCCGGGAGATTATAAAGTTCAGGATCATTCATTAACAAACCATTCCCGCCCCACTCCCTGGGGCTTAAATCTCTTACTATTCACCGTTGCAGGCGTTTCAAATGCGCATCAACCTGCCACACTCCCCCACACCAGTTGCCCTTTATGGAACGTTGCGGTTCTCGGCGAGATACGCGCCACCGCCTCGGCGGAACAGGAGGCGTCCACCAGCACAAAGCTGGCATCATCCTGCGCTTTGGGCCACACGCGCTCGCCTTTTTCGTTGAGCGGCAATACATCGCCAGTGGCTAAAAACAGCGAGCGGGAGAGGTTCTGTTCGTTAGGACGAATATAGAGCTGCGCGTACAGATTGGCTTTTTCCAGCATGTCGCCCAGGCCGTAAGGCGACCAGTGGTCGATAACGCTGTCGGTGCCGGTCATCACTTTTACGCCTTTGTCGTGCAACTGTTTGAGCGGCATATGCAGCGTGCCAATCGGCACCGTCGAGGCGATAGAAATTTGCTGCGCCGCCATCCGGTGCGCCAGTTCATCTACCTGTTGCTCATTGAGCGTTGCCAGCGCAAAGGCGTGGCTGATGGTCAGCTTGCCCTTCAGTTGCGGCGTTTTCTCCACCGTTTCAACCATATAATTGATGGCTGCCACGCCTGCCGGAGTGGTTTCGTGCAGGTGAATATCAACGCCTTTGTCGTAGTCCAGCGCAATCTGGAACATGGTGTCGAGGGATTTTTCCATCGCGCCATCAACACTGGTCGGGTCCAGCCCGCCGACGTAATGCGCCCCCGCCTGCATCGCTTCGCGCATTAAGGGTTCTGATTTCGACAGCAGCAAACCGTGCTGCGGGAAGGCGACAATTTCACACTCGAAGCCCGCCTGACGTCGCGCCAGAACCGCCTGCAAATTTTGCAGATTTTTCAGGCCGGAAACCGGTTCGATATTGCAGTGGCTGCGGGCAATGGTAGTGCCTTTCGACTGCAATAAATCAATCAGTTTTTCCGCCCTTTCCTGAGTGTACGATTGCAACTCCGGCAGCATTTTCTGCTCGAGTTTGATCATGTCCTGGATGGTGGTGCCTGCCGGACGATTGAGCGAGCGCCACGGCCCGCCGTAGAAGGTTTTGTCGAGATGAATATGCATGTCGCGGGTGGTGGGCAGCATCAGCTTACCGCCAGCGTCATAGTGCGGCAGCGTGGCGTCCGGATGCTGATTGTTCTCGCGCAGTGCAACAATTTTGCCGTTCTGAATTTCCACAGTCTGGCGCGCCGTGCGGGTCTGCACCGCCACGCCATTTTCGTAGTCAAAACCGGTTTCCAGCAACACGTTGTCGAGATAGTAGTGCGGGTCAGTGATTTTCATGGTGTTATTCGCGTCGCAGTGGGTTGTGCCAGAGACTGCCGCATGGGCGAGCGGCACAGAGGTACCAAACAGCGCGGCGGCGGTGACCATCTTACCGCTCTGGCTCAGAAACTCACGGCGGCTATTGCTTTCTTTCATCTTACGTCCTTACGTTTTAATAATATGGGTGCCCGTTTCACCGCGCAGCGCCGCAGGCAGGCATTCCGGCGTGGTGATAATCACTTCTTTGCCGCCCTGTTCCAGGAACGTCAGGCTGGCGATGATTTTTGGCAACATGCTGCCAGGCGGAAAATGCCCTTCCTGCATATAGCGGGTCATGGTGGCAATATCCACCCGATCGAGCGCCTGCTGCTGCGGTTTGCCAAAATGAATACACACTTTTTCCACGCCCGTGGTGATCACCAGAATGTCGGCGTGAATTTCGCGAGCCAGTAGCGCGGTAGAGAGATCTTTGTCGATAACCGCGTCCACGCTTTGGTAATCTCCCGCTTCGGTGCGCACCACAGGAATTCCGCCGCCGCCCGCGCCAATCACCACAAAGCCTTGTTGGATCAGCGCCTTAATGGCCGGTGCTTCGACAATACGTTTCGGTTCCGGCGAGGCGACTACGCGGCGATAGCCCCGTCCGCCATCTTCAACAAAACGCCAGTCAGGGTTTGCCTTTTGTAATTCGTCACGCTGGCTGTCACTAAAGAATGCGCCGATGGGCTTGGTGGGATGGGCAAATCCCGGATCGTTTTTATCCACTTCCACCTGAGTCACCACGGTGACGGCTTTTTTCTCGCCGTGGCGGGCCAGCCGGTTGTTCAGCGCCTGCTGGATCAGATAGCCAATGCCGCCCTGCGTATCCGCCACACAGTTTGCCAGCGGCGTTAAGGGCAGCCCTTCGCGCTCGTGGGCAATCTCCGCACGGCGTAAATCCAGCCCGACCTGCGGCCCGTTGCCGTGGGTCAGCACAATGTCGTAATCGGAAGCCAGCATTTCCAGCACCGTATCGGCGACGGCTTTCACCGCCTCCGCCTGATGCTCAATCGACTGGCTGGCGTTATCTTTGATAATGCTGTTGCCACCAATGGCAACGACCACAAGTTCTTTCATGTTGTTATGTCCGCTACAGAGGGTGATGGGGTTATGAGAGTGAGGTTGCCCCTCTCCCCAGAAGGGAGAAGGGATCGTAAGGTGCAGTTGGAGGGTCAGACGCCGTAACGTTCGCACCAGCCAAGAATGGCTTTCTCGAAGCAGGCGAATGGTGGATGCACAATGCCCGCGCCAATCATGCCAACGCCCGCATCTTTATGGGCAATGGCGGTATTGATCACCGGCAAAATGCCGCTGCTGCCCACGCGGGTGATGTCGATTGCCGACGGCACGCCCATAAAACCGAGCAGCGGAATGGTGACGTTGGGGTTTTCACCGAGAGTGATTTCACGCATCTGGCGGGAGAAATCGATAGCCTCTTCCACCGTACCGCCCACCAGCGCGACGATAGCAGGCGCGGTCGCCATGGCAAATCCGCCAATGCCGTAGGTTTCAGTGATGGCGCTGTCGCCAATATCCAATCCAGAATCTTCCGGCTTATAACCGGCAAACATCGGGCCGATCACCTGCTGCGCCGGACCGGTAAACCACTGCCCCGGTAATCCGCTGACCCGCAGGCCGAACTCGACGCCGTTACGCGCCATCGTGGTCACCACGGTGCTGTATTCGATGCCGTGCGCCGCATCCATCGCCGCTTTACACATCGCCATCCACGTCGGGCCGGAGAAGTAGTCGCTGCTGGCGACAAACTCAAACACTTCGCGCTGTTGCTCGACGGAGTAGCCCGCCTGAATAATCCCCGGCGTCAGCGCCTGAATCAGCAGCGTCGTCCCGGCGTTATTGCGGTTATGGCACTCATCGCCCATATGCAGCGCCTGCGCCAGCATTAAGCGCAGATCGATTTCGCCGATAATTTTCATCGCGTCGCGCAGCATGGGTCCCTGCACATCGCGCATCCAGTTGAGTCGGTCGATCACGCTCTGGTCGTTAGCGCCCATACGCAAAATCTTTGCCATCTGCTCGCTCATATTGGTGTAAGCGATGTTGCCGTAGGTTTTGTTTTTCACGATGTGCATAAACATCGAGGCCGAGGTAACACCCGCCATCGATCCCACGCAGTCATGTTCGTGGCACGGCGAGAAGGTGATCTCCCCGGAGGCCGCCAGTTCAGCCGCCTCATCGAGATCTTTCGCCAGCCCTTCGAACACCAGCGCTCCGGTGACCGCGCCTTTCATCGCGCCACACATTTTTTCCCAGGTGATCGGCGGTCCGGCGTGAAGAATGGTTTTCGGCGTCATACCCGGCACCACGTTAATCGCCTGATCAAAACCAATCAGCACCGGATGCGACTGGATAATGCGCTCCAAAGCCTGCTGGTTAGCGGCGGCGATTTTGTCTGCCAGCGGGGAATCGGCAATGTTGTCCAGCGCCTGCACCACCTGCATATTGCCCTGCCCCGGCGGCGTCCAGTCGAGTTGGGTCACTTCTACATGCTGCTTTTTCAGATCATCGCTAAACATGGCGATGCCGACGTTAATAACGTTCAATGGTTGGCTAAACAGTGACTGGCTCATCAGGCTTCCTCCCCTTTGCAGATAAATTCACGCGCCAGCAATCCGGTATTGGTGCTACTGCTGGCCAGAATTACCCCAGCATCAAGCAGCATCTGGCTTTGTTGTTCTAATGATGGCGTATCAAGATCGGTACCCAGCACATAGGCGAGAATGATCAACTCACGTCCTTCGGCAGCGGCGATCGCTTTCGCCTCTTTGATCGCCTCAATGGTGGAACCGACCGGATCTTCATGCGATCCAAATCCGAGCACAAAATCCATCACGATCACCGCCACTTCTGGATCGCGCGCTTCTTCGATCAACCGGCTGATGCGGTTGGTGGGGTCAATCATTGGATGCGGCTTGCCGTTGGTGAAGTCGTCATCGCCAAAGTCGAGGAAGGTGTGTTTGATGCTGCGGTTAATATCTTGCAGGCGGAATTCAGGATCGGGCTGGATGTTGCTGTAGACATCGCCGTGTTTTTCCATCACCGCGAACATCGTTTCGTCGCACAGCGTGCCGCCGCAGAACAGGCCACGAATGTATTTCTGTTGCGGTTGCAGGCGAGCGCGCACGTCAGCAATCAACGGCTGGTTCAGCGTATGCAGCTCGAGATGTTCCTGTTTCACGCCGGAGAGCATTACCGCTTTCAGCGCCGCTTCTTTGCTGCCGCGAGCAAACTGTAGCCCCTGCTCATCCACCGGCGTTTCAACGCGACCGAGGAAGCAGACCACCACCGGCTTGCGGCAGGCACGTGCGCGTTCCAGCACTTTGCGGGCCACCGCAGGCGCAGGCGGTTTGGAGATAAGCACAATAATTTCTGTTTGCGGATCGTTTTCCAGCATCCCGATGGCATCGAGCATCATCAGACCGCCGATTTTCTCGCTCAGGTCGCGCCCGCCGGTGCCAATCAGTTGCGAAACGCCGCCGCAAAATTCATGGATACGGACGCTCAGTTCCTGGCTGCCGGTGCCAGATGCGCCAACAATGCCGATGTTGCCGCGACGCACGGCGTTACCAAAGCAGAGCGCCGCGGCGTTGATAATCGCCGTACCGCAGTCTGGCCCCATCATCAGCAGCCCTTTTTCGTGGGCCAACTGTTTGAGCGCCAGTTCATCTTCAACTGAGACGTTATCGGAAAACAGCATCACGTTAAGATCGTTTTGCAGCGCCTGACGCGCTTCGCGAGCGGCAAACAGACCGTTGACCGAAATCACCGCCAGGTTACTTTCCGGGATATGCTTTTTGGCGCTGGCAATAGTGGCATAGCGTGCTTCATGTGAACCAGTTTGAGCTTTGGTGTTGAACAGTTCTTCAATCTCCACCAGCAACTGCTCGTTGTCTGCGCCCGCTTTGCCGTTGATGACAATCATCAGGTCGCCGTTTTTCGCCTGCTCCAGTTCCGGCGTCAGCAGCCCTAAATTCTTCAGCACGCCTTTGTTCATTTCGGTCGCCATCGCCACAAATGCCTGCTCGACGCCGTCGAGTTTATTTGCACGCGTGGAGATAGACATCAGCGAGACAGAATCAAAATAGGTATTCGGTTTAATGACTATTTTAACTGACATAATTCCCTCCGTAGGTTTGGCTCAGCGCACAACCATCGGCCATGCCATACAGCATGTCGCAGCCGGAACTGGAGCCAATATGTTTAATTTTTTCTATTGCCTGAGTTGCGTTCCCAGGGATGTCATAAATAATGTTATGAATAAAACGATGAATATTTTCCCGGCAGCGTTGTTGTAATGCGGCTTCCAGCGTTATGGCACTTAATAACGTGGTATTATTTCTGCCGCGTTGCAGACCGAGATAAAATTCCTCTTTGTATTTTTCCGCCGGATGTCCGGAAATAAATAAAATAAGCGCCAGACCTGTTAAATAATCGTCGGCTGATGGCGTAAGGCCAATCCCTAAGCCCATCATACTGGCGACTGCTGAGGCGGTATTTTGTTTATCGTTTACGGCCTGAATAACTGCCCGTCGTTTAATATGTAATTCTTTATTTAACGCCTGATAAAACGGATTATCGCCGCAATAATTAAACAGGGTTTCATTTTCCCCCAGGTGCTGATGAATAATGTCATGCCACTGTTGCCAGGCGATAAGGTGAAAATTCACAGCGGCCATTTGCAAGGTTGGGGACAGCCAACGCAGGCAATGACTCATCTCTATATGAAGATGTTGACCAACCGTAATGCCTTGATCGTCAAACTGAACCTTATCACCATGCCGGAACAGACCATCAAAGTGAGTGAGTGCCAACCGACAACTGTTTGGCGCATTGTCGTACTCTTCACAAAGCAGCGTCAGCAACTGCTGGCGGGCCGGAAGTGCGATATTTACCGCTCTGGCAAAGACCTGTTCAACCTGACCTTGCCCCCGCTGCGCCAGAAAATCAGCATCCGCAGTTAGCGCCCACACACACCGTCTTTCTGGTGTGTTGATAGCAAGCCTCCCGGTTTATGCACCTGCGGCAATCAGTAACTGCGCAATCTCTTCAAAGCCTCGTTCCCGCGCCAGTTCCAGCGGCGTTTTGCCATATTTATCCGTCATGTGCGGGCTGGCACCGTGTTCCAGCAATAACTGGACAATCGCCTGCTGTTTAATCCCGCCATCATTAAGCACAATTGCTTCCAGTAGCGGCGTCCAGCCAACATGGTTGGTCTGGTTAACGTTAATCTCCGTATGCGCCAAAAGCTCTTTTACAATACTTAAATGGCCTTTTTCACAGGCAGGCGTCAGGCCGACACCGCCAAAACGGGTGACGCAATTAAGATCAGGTTTAGCCGGTAAAATAATCCGTAACAGGGTTAAATCGCCGGTCAGGCAGCTAATTAAAAAAGGATTTGAACATATTTGATCTTGCTTATTAATATCCGCTCCGGCATCAATTAATGCCTGAACGCAAGCATATTGCTGATATAAACTTGCCAGCGTAATTGCCGTTTTCCCCTGACGATCGCAGGTATTAATATCGACACCCAGCGCAAGGCAGGTTTTTACTTTATCGATATCACCCTGTTGCGCAGCCAATAAATAGTCGGCAGGTAGATTTTTTATAGTCATTCACATTCCCCTGATTTTTGTGGCTGTTTTCGATGAATTGAGAATAGCAACGATAATCTGATAAAAGAACCCGCTTAAATTTAATTCGCCGTATTTCGCCTTTTTGTTGAATGATGTTCAACAATCTTTTCGCAGTGTGCGGTAGTGCAATATTTGTTTCTTTGACCCGATACCCTTTCACTCAATCAGGTTTTATTTCTCTATAGTCTGCACATGTAAGAGTAGCTTTCGTCCATGTCTAACCAGAGGGGAACAAGATGAACGGACTCACGGCAACGGGTGTCACCGTCGGTATTTGTGCAGGGCTTTGGCAGTTAGTGTCTTCACATGTAGGGCTCTCTCAGGGATGGGAATTATTAGGAACCATTGGCTTCGTCGCCTTTTGCAGTTTTTATGCCGCAGGCGGCGGTAAATCGGGGTTTATCAGAAGTCTGGCGGTTAATTATTCCGGGATGGTGTGGGCGTTTTTCGCCGCGCTGGCTGCCGGCTGGCTGGCCTCGGTGAGTGGATTGTCCACGTTCTGGGCGAGCGTGATTATGACTGTACCCTTCTCGGCGGTAGTGGTCTGGCAAGGACGTTTCGGTTTATTGTCTTTTATTCCCGGAGGCTTTCTCGGCATGACGCTATTTTTTGCCAGCGGGATGAACTGGACGGTGACATTACTGGGTTTTCTGGCGGGTAACTGCGTGGGGATAATTTCAGAATATGGCGGACAAAAATTAAGCGAAGCGACGACTAAACGCGACGGGTATTAAAAGTTATTCAAAAATGATTATCTATCTTTAACCGATACCTCTACAGTCATGGCTGGAGAAATTCATAGTAGATAATGGCGGGAATGGTTTAATGAACTCAATTTTTACCGAAGAGAATCTGTTGGCATTTACTACCGCTGCGCGTTTTGGCAGCTTCAGTAAAGCCGCAGAAGAGTTGGGTTTAACCACTTCCGCCATTAGCTACACCATCAAGCGAATGGAAACAGGGCTGGATGTGGTGCTGTTCACTCGCAGTACCCGAAGCATTGAGTTAACGGAGTCCGGGCGTTATTTTTTCCGCAAAGCTACCGACCTGCTGAATGATTTTCACGCCATCAAACGCAGCATCGATACTATTTCGCAGGGTATAGAAGCACGGGTGCGCATTTGTATTAACCAACTGCTTTATACGCCCAAACACACCGCACGCTTATTACAGGTACTGAAAAAGCAGTTTCCAACCTGCCAGATTACCGTGACGACCGAAGTGTATAACGGCGTCTGGGATGCGATTATTAATAATCAGGCGAATATTGCTATCGGCGCGCCCGACACACTGCTGGACGGCGGCGGCATTGATTACACGGAGATTGGCGCAATTCGCTGGGCTTTTGCTATCGCCCCGGATCACCCATTAGCCTTTGTGCCGGAGCCGATCGCCGAAAGCCAACTGCGTCTCTATCCTAATATCATGGTGGAGGACACCGCGCATACGATTAATAAAAAAGTGGGCTGGTTGCTGCATGGGCAGGAGTCGATTCTGGTGCCAGATTTCAACACCAAATGTCAGTGCCAGATTTTAGGTGAAGGGATTGGTTTTTTGCCGGATTACATGGTCCGTGAGGCGATGGCGCAATCCCTGCTGGTTACCCGACAAATCCATAATCCGCGCCAGGATTCACGCATGTTACTCGCAACTCAGCATTCTGCTACGGGTCAGGTGACGCAGTGGATTAAAAAACAATTTTCGCCAAATGGCATATTAACGGGGATCTATCAGGATTTACTGCATCGGGAGAATTAATCGCTGCCAACCTCCCGATGCGCTGTGAATAGCGGTTTACATCAACCACCTGCTTTCATTACCCATTCAGAGATAAATTTATTACCCGGTACTGGCGGAGAGTACAAATAGCCCTGCAAAAAGTGAACGCCTTTGCCGATCATTAAATCCGCCTGCTCCTGGGTTTCTACCCCTTCCGCCACGATACTCAGACCAGGCTTACGCGCCAGTTCGACAATATTGTCCACAATATGACCGGATATTTCGTCCACGCTCGCCATTTGCACAAATGACTTATCGATCTTAATAAAATCGACCGGGAACGCCTGCAAGTAACGATAGGTCGCATAACCCGTACCAAAGTCATCCAGCGCAAAGGTAATGTTGTGCTGATGAAGGCTGTCAAATATCGCTCTGGCTTCTGGCGTTACCGGAATAGGGTTACGTTCCGTTAGCTCGAGAACCAGTTTGATTTTATCGTTACCTAATTTCTTAACCAGGTTCAGGCATTCTTTTTCAAATCCCGCAGCCAAAAAACAACCCGCCGAGACGTTGATGCCAATATGGAAATTGTCCGGCAGCAAATGTTTTACCGGCATCAGAATATCCGCAGTCTGTTTCATCAACTGGCGAGTCATTATGACGATAAGACCAGATGACTCCGCCAGAGGAATAAACTGATCCGGTGGGATAATTCCCGTTTGTGGATGTTCCCAGCGGACAAGCACCTCACAGCCCGTCAGTACCCCAGTCTGCGCGCAGAAAACCGGTTGGATCCACGGTTTGAATTCGTGGTTTTCCAACGCCAGACTGATGGCTTCAGGCGTGACGATATGGTGATAGTGATTATCATTAATATATTTGTGACTATTATTACCCGTGGCGGATATGATCTCCGGATTGTACTGAAAGAAAATATCCCGCCAGAAAGTAATATCGCTCTGAATCCCCAGTTTCTCAAAGAGCTGTTTCTTTTGATGTGAAATGGTCTTTGCACTGCGATTTCTGTACTGTGATATTTCTGTTACAGACATTCCCTGCATCAGCAGCTTGAGTAGCAGTCGTTCTTTCTCGGATACGCTACCAGGCAATGACAAATGAACCGTTGTACCGAACTCTTGCAGAAAAACACGAAAATCACATGAATTCATGAACACACCTTTATCTTTTATCGCTGTTCAGTATGAGTGATTACCTGTGGATTCCTGAGCACACATAAGGGGTAACCATAAACATCAGCGATGCCATACGCATAACATCCCACATCACTATCAAAAAGATTATCTTTACCTCTGATGCTCGCTCAAAAACAGTTACGCTAAATACCTTAAAAAGGTAATCACAAGTCAAACTCAGGAGATAATCACGCAAGAATGCAATATTAAAATTCAGATACTCATTTTTGGTAATAAAGAAGTAGTTGGACTATTTCAATATTTATAATTTCCCACTACGTATTGACGCCCATTCATGAGTAAAGGCGCATTATATGAATTTAACAATCCAGATCAACTGAAAATACCTCAACCTCATTAACACATAGCGTCAACATTCAATGACATAATGAGTAAAGATGTTGGTTATGCATACACGTCATTACTCTATGCCTATCCCTTAACAACCTGCTTTTTAAGGCTGAATCCATTCAGCAATAGATAGCCAACATTATAACAATGACAATAAAAACAATATTTAAAACAATCAATAAAATATCAGACACAGACAATTAAACCTTAAACAACAAACAGTTACATTGATTTTAGTTGATTTGCGCTACGCGTTTCCCATGAATAAAGCGTCATTTCAAATTAGCACCAATATTTACATTAAATAAGACTAAGCTTATTGAACATTCACAACAGTCCAAGCGTAGGTTTTGGGCTTCAATAGTTCTTTTCTTTTTTATTATCTGTTGCCTGGCAATCATCAATCGATACTAAGGGCTTAACTGTACACAGATATAACGTATCAAGAGGTAAGAGAAACCGCGCCATATGCAGATATGGCGCGGTTTTATGCAATAACAATCACGCGTCCGGGAACATCACGCTATGGCCCGGCGCTTCACGATGGAGATGGATAAAGTTAAGGTGCCGCTCGTACTGATCGAGAATATCGGTGATCACCTGCTCTTTGCTGTAGTCCATCAGGTCGTTGCCCTGGCTGCCTTCTAACAGGAAGGTTTCCAGCCGGTAGTAGGTCGATTTCCCGCTACGTGCGCGGTAGGTAAAGCCCGGCACCGAGTATTGCTGCGGCCAAATCTGATAGACAAAGTTTTGCTCTTCGCCCATATGCACCAACAAATCCAGATGCCCCAACTGTTGTCCCTCTTCCGGCGGCAGGTTTTTTAGCTCCACGTACGCGCCGCGCAACCGCAGCTCCTGCGCCACTTCTTCCATTGCCGGGTAACAGACCGTCTCCATCATCTGTTTAGTGTAACGCGTGCCTGGATAATTCATCAGGCGCGAGAGACGTTTTTTCCAGCTCAGGCGATCCTGAAGCCCCAGCGGTCGCGGCGCGGTATCACGGTTGGCACTTTCACGGCGGTAATCTTCTACCTTCAGAGATTTATACAACCCCGCCATCACGAAGAAAATCACAAAGCTGAACGGCAGACCCATAATCACCGTGGTGTTTTGCAGCGCGGATATCCCGTTGGTCATCAGCATGCCGAGCGTCAGCAGGCCAATCGCCACCGACCAGAAGACGCGCAGCCAGCCGGGGGCGTCGCTGTTGATATCTTTAAGCTGCGAGGTGAAATTCCCCAGCACCAGCGCCCCGGAGTCCGCCGAGGTCACATAAAACAGCAGGCCAGTAATGGTGGCGACGGAGGCGCTAAAGGTAAACGCCGGATACTGCGCCAGCAGGCTGTAGAAGCCGCGCTCCGGATGGACCATCGCTTCCTCGGCAAATGCCGCGCCGCCGTGGATGATTTCATACAGCGCGCTATTGCCGAACACCGAGAGCCATAACAGCGTGAAGGTAAACGGAATAATCAACGTGCCCAGCACGAACTGGCGAATGGTACGCCCACGCGAGATACGCGCCAGGAACAAGCCGACAAACGGCGACCATGCCACCCACCATGCCCAGAAGAAGAGCGTCCAGTTATTCATCCACTCAACCGGACGGTCGAAGGCAAAACTGTTGAGCGTCATGCCCATAAAGCGATTCACATAGTCGCCAACGTTCAGCACCAGCGCATTAAGCAGGAACGAGGTGTCGCCCATAAACAGCACGAACAGGATCAACCCCAGCGCCAGCGCAACGTTGAGTTCCGATAACACGCGAATGCCCTTATCGACACCGGAGGTGACAGAGATTGTTGCGATGATCACCGACAAGGCGATCAGTGCCGCTTTCGCCGCCATCGAATCAGGAATATCAAACAGTACGCTCAAGCCATAGTTAAGCTGCACCACACCGATACCGAGCGTAGTGGCAATACCGAAGATGGTGCCGATTACCGCTGCAATATCCACTGAATGACCAATCGGCCCGTTAATCCGTTTACCGAAGATCGGGTACAGCGCCGAGCGGATGGTGAGCGGCAAATTATAACGATAGCTAAAGTATCCGAGCGCCATGCCCATCAGCGCATACATCGACCAGCCGGTTAAGCCGTAGTGAAACAGCGTCCAGACCATCGCCTGACGCGCAGCCTCAATCGTCTGACCCGCGCCTTCCGGCGGCTGCATATACTGCGTTACCGGTTCGGCTACGGAGAAGAACATCAGGTCGATACCGATCCCGGCAGCAAACAGCATCGCCGCCCAACTCAGCAGACTGAATTCCGGTTTGGATTGTTCTGGCCCGAGCTTCACCGAACCAAAACGCGAACAAGCGATACAGACCACAAAGACAATATAGAGCGTTGCCGCCAGCAGATAGTACCAACCGAAGGTTTTAGAAACCCAGTCCAGCGTGCGGCCAATCCACAGGGCCGAGAAGTCGCGAAACAGGATCGTTGTCAGGGAAAACAACAAAATCAGTCCGGCGGAGGTGTAAAACACCACCGGATTGATTTTGTCCTTTTCCCTGCTGTGTGAAAGGTCTGTCATCCAGTATCCCCACTGTTATTGTTACCATTTAAAATCAAATTCGTAACAATTAAGACACATTTTATATTGAACGTCCAATCAATAACCGCTTTAATAGATAAACAACGCTGATGAATGGAGTGGCGAAAATGCCCAAATTGGGGATGCAGTCGATCCGGCGCAGACAACTGATCGACGCCACGCTGGAAGCAATAAATGAAGTGGGCATGCACGATGCAACGATCGCGCAGATCGCCCGCCGTGCAGGCGTTTCTACGGGGATCATCAGCCACTATTTCAGGGACAAAAATGGTCTGCTGGAAGCAACCATGCGCGATATCACCAGTCAGCTGCGTGACGCGGTTTTGAATCGATTACATGCACTTCCGCAGGGCAGTGCAGAGCAGCGATTACAGGCGATTGTTGACGGGAATTTCGATGAAACGCAGGTCAGTAATGCTGCGATGAAAGCCTGGTTGGCGTTTTGGGCCAGCAGTATGCATCAGCCAATGCTTTACCGTTTGCAGCAGGTGAGCAGCCGCCGCTTGTTGTCGAATCTGGTGAGCGAATTTCACCGCGAGTTACCGCGCCAACAGGCACAGGAAGCGGGCTACGGCCTTGCCGCGCTGATTGACGGATTATGGCTGCGCGCGGCACTGAGCGGCAAACCGCTGGATAAACCTCTCGCACACTCGCTGACCCGTCACTTTATTACTCAGCATTTACCCACCGATTAACCGAGGAGACGTGATGTCCCGAATGGCAGAACAGCAGCTTTATATACATGGTGGTTATACCTCCGCCACCAGCGGTCGCACCTTCGAGACCATTAACCCGGCCAACGGTAACGTGCTGGCGACCGTGCAGGCCGCCGGGCGTGAGGATGTCGATCGCGCCGTGAAGAGTGCCCAACAGGGGCAAAAAATCTGGGCGGCGATGACCGCTATGGAACGCTCGCGTATTCTGCGTCGGGCCGTTGATATTCTGCGTGAACGCAATAACGAACTCGCAAAACTGGAAACCCTCGACACCGGAAAAGCGTATTCGGAAACCTCAACCGTCGATATCGTTACCGGCGCGGACGTGCTCGAGTACTACGCCGGGCTGATCCCGTCGCTGGAAGGCAGCCAGATCCCATTGCGTGAGACGTCATTTGTCTATACCCGCCGCGAACCGCTGGGCGTAGTGGCAGGGATTGGCGCATGGAACTACCCGATCCAGATTGCCCTGTGGAAATCCGCCCCGGCGCTGGCGGCAGGCAATGCAATGATCTTCAAACCGAGCGAAGTCACCCCGCTTACCGCGTTAAAGCTGGCTGAAATTTACAGCGAAGCGGGCCTGCCGGACGGTGTATTTAACGTGTTGCCGGGCGTGGGCGCGGAGACCGGGCAATATCTGACCGATCATCCGGGCATTGCTAAAGTGTCATTTACCGGCGGTGTCGCCAGCGGCAAAAAAGTGATGGCTAACTCGGCAGCTTCCTCCCTGAAAGAAGTGACCATGGAGCTGGGCGGTAAATCGCCGCTGATCGTTTTCGACGATGCAGATCTCGATCTCGCCGCTGATATCGCCATGATGGCGAACTTCTTCAGCTCCGGTCAGGTGTGTACCAACGGCACCCGCGTCTTCGTTCCGGCGAAATGCAAAGCCGCATTTGAACAAAAGATTCTGGCGCGCGTTGAGCGCATTCGCGCGGGCGACGTTTTCGATCCGCAAAATAACTTTGGCCCGCTGGTCAGCTTCCCGCATCGCGATAACGTGCTGCGTTACATCGCCAAAGGCAAAGAGGAAGGCGCGCGCGTACTGTGCGGCGGCGATGTACTGAAAGGCGATGGCTTCGATAACGGCGCATGGGTTGCACCGACCGTGTTCACCGATTGCCGCGACGAAATGACCATCGTGCGCGAAGAGATCTTCGGTCCGGTGATGTCGCTTCTCACTTATGAATCTGAGGACGAAGTGATTCGCCGCGCCAATGATACCGACTACGGCCTGGCGGCGGGCATCGTGACGGCGGACCTGAACCGCGCGCATCGCGTCATTCATCAGCTGGAAGCGGGTATTTGCTGGATCAACACCTGGGGCGAATCCCCTGCTGAGATGCCCGTTGGCGGCTACAAACACTCCGGCATTGGTCGCGAGAACGGCGTGATGACGCTCCAGAGTTACACCCAGGTGAAGTCCATCCAGGTTGAGATGGCTAAATTCCAGTCCATATTCTAACCAGGAGGTTTATTTGCAATTTGACTACATCATTATTGGTGCCGGCTCAGCCGGCAACGTCCTCGCTACCCGTCTGACTGAAGATCCGAACATAACCGTGCTGCTGCTTGAAGCAGGCGGCCCGGACTATCGCTTTGACTTCCGCACCCAGATGCCCGCCGCGCTGGCATTCCCGTTACAGGGTAAACGCTACAACTGGGCCTATGAAACGGAACCTGAACCGTTTATGAATAACCGTCGCATGGAGTGCGGACGCGGTAAGGGGCTTGGCGGGTCATCACTGATCAACGGCATGTGTTACATCCGTGGTAACGCGCTGGATCTCGATAACTGGGCGCAAGAACCCGGTCTGGAGAACTGGAGTTATCTCGACTGCCTGCCCTACTACCGCAAGGCCGAGACTCGCGATGTAGGCGAGAACGACTACCACGGTGGCGATGGCCCGGTGAGCGTCACTACCTCCAAACCCGGCGTCAATCCGCTGTTTGAAGCGATGATTGAAGCGGGCGTGCAGGCAGGCTACCCGCGCACGGACGATCTCAACGGCTATCAGCAGGAAGGTTTTGGCCCGATGGATCGCACCGTCACGCCGCATGGCCGTCGCGCCAGCACCGCGCGTGGCTATCTCGATCAGGCCAAATCGCGCCCTAACCTGACCATTCGTACTCACGCCATGACCGATCACATCATTTTTGACGGCAAACGCGCGGTGGGCGTCGAGTGGCTGGAAGGCGACAGCACCATTCCAACCCGCGCGACAGCGAATAAAGAGGTGCTGTTATGTGCAGGTGCGATCGCCTCTCCGCAGATCCTGCAACGTTCCGGCGTGGGTAGCGCTGAACTGCTGGCGGAGTTTGATATTCCGCTGGTGCATGATTTACCCGGCGTCGGCGAAAATCTTCAGGATCACCTGGAGATGTACCTGCAATATGAGTGCAAAGAACCGGTTTCCCTCTACCCTGCCCTGCAGTGGTGGAATCAGCCGAAAATCGGTGCGGAGTGGCTGTTTGGCGGCACCGGCGTTGGTGCCAGCAACCACTTTGAAGCAGGCGGATTTATTCGCAGCCGTGAGGAATTTGCGTGGCCGAATATTCAGTACCATTTCCTGCCAGTGGCGATTAACTATAACGGCTCGAACGCAGTGAAAGAGCACGGCTTCCAGTGCCACGTCGGATCGATGCGCTCGCCAAGCCGTGGGCATGTGCGGATTAAATCCCGCGACCCGCACCAGCATCCAGCGATTCTGTTTAACTACATGTCGCACGAGCAGGACTGGCAGGAGTTCCGCGACGCAATTCGCATCACCCGCGAGATCATGCATCAACCGGCGCTGGATCAGTATCGTGGCCGCGAAATCAGCCCCGGTGTCGAATGCCAGACGGATGAGCAGCTCGATGAGTTCGTGCGTAACCACGCCGAAACCGCCTTCCACCCGTGCGGTACCTGCAAAATGGGTTATGACGAGATGGCAGTGGTTGACGGCGAAGGCCGCGTACACGGGCTGGAAGGTCTGCGCGTGGTGGATGCGTCAATTATGCCGCAAATTATCACCGGCAATTTGAACGCCACGACGATTATGATTGGCGAGAAAATAGCGGATATGATTCGCGGGCAAGAAGCGTTGCCGAGGAGCACGGCAAGATATTTTGTGGCAAATGGGATGCCGGTGAGAGTGAAAAAATGAGTCGTTATGTGAACTGACTCAGGAACCGATTAGATTGAGAGTTACCGTTCTACTATGAGGACCGAATCCTTATATAAAACACTGAGGTAACTCTCATGCTTCATATCCAGTATTCATGATGCTGGTTTTTTGCTGATATTTAACCCGAACACTCCTGATACAGACTATTAATTCATTTATCTGCGACAGATTTCATTTTCTGGATATATTATGAGTGAACAAATCAAACAGGATATCGATCTGATTGAGATTTTATTTTATCTGAAGAAAAAGATGCGTGTTATCCTTTTTATTATAGCTATCTGTATGGCAATGGTGCTTTTATTTCTGTATATCAATAAAGATAATATAAAAGTGAGTTACAGCCTAAAAATAAACCAGACAACACCAGGCATACTTGTTAGCTGTGATAGCAATAATAACTTTGCCTGTCAGACCACAATGACTGAAGATGTTATTCAGCGAATTACTACATTTTTTCACACCAGCCCAGATGTCAAGAACAGAGAAATAAAGCTGGAATGGTCAGGAGATAAGAGAGATTTACCAACTGCTGAAGCGGAAATATCTCGCGTGCAGGCGTCTATTATCAAATGGTATGCGTCAGAATATCATAATGGCAGGCAAGTTCTCGATGAGATACAAACGCCTTCAGCAATTAACAGTGAGCTTTATACAAAAATGATATACCTGACCAGGAACTGGTCATTGTATCCGAACGGTGATGGCTGTGTAACTATAAGCTCACCAGAAATAAAAAATAAATACCCTGCTGCCATTTGCCTGGCTCTGGGATTTTTTCTAAGCATTGTAATTTCTGTAATGTTTTGCCTTGTCAAAAAAATGGTAGATGAATACCAACAAAACTCTGGGCAGTAATAAACAGCATTCTGACAGAGAGTGCCTGTATAAAGCTGAAGTGACAATGACCGGGAAGGGAACCCGTTTTCAGGAATGGATGCCTGTCTTTTTCACTGTAAATATCCTGGCATTACTAATGCCAGGATATTTACAGAAGAGCAGCATAACCATGACGGAACGGGGTTAAGTCAGGTTGTCCTTAACGCTATTCACAACCTCGTATGCTGCCTTCAGGTTTATGTCCAGACTTCATATCTCTCTCAGCAATCCTCAATAATCAGATACACCGCTTTCACCGGGCCATGAACCCCGACGACTTTGATAAGCTCAATATCCGCCGTTGAACTAGGGCCGCTAATGATGTTAATGCAGGACGGCATTCGTTCACCGGCCTGCGCTTTCTGATGCAATTTTTCTGCGAGTTGCGCTACACGCGGCAGGATTGTGCTTTTACGCAGGATAAAAAGAGAAGATTCCGGGAGCAGGCTCAATGAACGCCCGCGCTCGGCGGCGGAAAAAAGAACCACGCCTCCCGATTCGGTTAAACCATATTCAGCATACACGACACCCACTTTAGCCTGCTCTGCCTGTGAGATATTCTCGGCACCTTTCGCCGGATCCCAAACAACGACATTGCATTCCTGCTGCAAACGTTCGCTAATCCCCAATTCCTCCAGCCTCGTGTCACCGCTAATCACGACCGACTGATCTCCCAGCTCTTTACACAGACGTATTGCAGCTTCTGCCGCCTTCGCCTCGCTGGTCAACTCACAGCGCGTCAACATAACATCGCTGGCAAACTGAATAAACGCGTCACAGCGCTGCTGTTGGTTAAGTGCGGTAAGCCGCTCGTTAGCATAGTTGTTAAGCGGCGCATCTTCTGCTTGCGGTTCAAGTCGCAGCGGGCGACCCAGTGCCTGAGCAACGTTATTCAAAAATTCGCTCCGATTATCCATTCTTTTTCTCCTGCGCCTGATGTTTCTTAAACCAACTACGGAAACTCTCTCCGTCAGCTTCAGGAAGATCGCGTGCTTCCATCCAGTCGCTAATCGCGCCAAATTTGAGTGGTGTTTTGCCGCCATTGATAAACCAACTTGCCGCATGAGCGCCGGCCATCATCCCGACTTTCCACAATCCTGGATGACTATTGGCATAAGCGAACATTTTTATCGCCCGTTGCTCTGCTTTTGCGGTGATCCCTTTTTCAGCCATCACCCGACGATGACGCAAAATCAGTTTTGACAGCGGAATACGCACCGGACACACGTTGTCACAAGCAGTGCATAAAGAGCAGGCGTAGGGTAAATCTTTAAAATCTTTATAGCCGCCAAGTAGCGGAGAAATCACCGCACCAATTGGCCCTGGATAAATAGAGCCATATCCATGACCGCCAATATGGCGATATGCCGGACAAGTATTCATACAAGCCCCGCAGCGAATACAGCGCAGCACATCCCGAAATTCAGAGGCCAGCACCTCAGAACGCCCGTTATCGACAATAACCAGATGAAACTCTTCAGGACCATCAACGTGCCCAGCTTCGCGCGGTCCTGTCAGCCAGGTGTTGTATCCCGTCAAACGTGCACCAACGGCACTGCGCGCCAGCATGGTGATCAATACATCTACCTCGGCAAACGTGGGAGCAATACGCTCCATTCCCATCACTGCAATATGCGTTTTAGGCAGCGTGGTACACATTCGCGCATTACCTTCATTGGTCACCAGGCATACCGAACCGGTCTCTGCCACCGCGAAATTACAGCCGGTAATACCTATTTCAGCACTGAGGAAATCTTCGCGGATTTTTTGCCGAATGAATAAGGTCATTGCTTCAGGCGTTTCCGGCCCCTCATAGCCCAGACGTTCATGTAGCACTCGACGGATCTGATGGCGATCTTTATGAATTGCCGGGACCACAACATGAGAGGGCGGATCTTGATCCAGCTGGAGAATGTATTCACCCAGATCGGTTTCAATCACCTGAATCCCAGCATCCTGCAACACATGATTGACACCAATCTCTTCGGTCACCATCGATTTAGATTTCACCACCTTCCGGACATTTTTGCGTTGGGCAACCTGTAAAATGTAGCGGGTAGCGTCTTCTTTGGTTTTTGCAAAATAGACGTGACCGCCGTTTTGCGTCACTTTTTCTGAGAGCTGGTACAGATAAGCGTCGAGATTACTCAGAACATGATCACGTATCTGGGCGGCCCGATCGCGCCACTCCTCCCAGTGCCCCAATTCATCGACCATTTTTTGCCGATTTGCCCCGATACGCTGCTGCGCGTTTGCCACCGCTTTGCGCATGATAGGATCTTCAATTTGCTGACGGATGCGTGTCTTAAAATCTGTATTACTGGTTTTGATCGACATCTTTATATCCTCAGCGGCTCATCAACACTTCAGCAATATGCATCACTTTGACTTTCTGCCCTTCCCGTTGTAATCGTCCACTGATGTTCAGCAGGCAACTCACGTCAGCACCAATTAAATACTCTGGGCGGACTTCCATCAGGTGCGCAACCTTTTCTTTCACCATCTCGCCGGATATTTCGGCCATTTTGACCGAGAACGTGCCGCCAAATCCGCAGCAGGTATCCTGTTCAGCAAAGGTCAACAGCTCCAGTCCACGCACATTTTTCAGCAGCATAAGTGGCTCGTCCTTCACCCCCAGCTTACGGGCCAGGCTACAAGATGGGTGATACACCGCTCTCCCTTGCAAACTGGCACCTACATCGACTACCCCTAATGTATTAACAATAAAAGAGGTGAGATCCTGCATACGCGCGGCAACCTTTTCGGCACGTGATGCCCATTCAGGTTCATCCGCCAGATAAGTTGGGTAACTTTTTACGGCATAGGTACAGGAGCCAGCCGGTGAAATAATGGGATCGTCGTTATCCTCCAGTGCGGCGATCAGATTTTTCATCCCTGGAATCGCTTCTTTGATATAACCACTATTGATCGCAGGCTGACCGCAGCATCCCTGTTTCTCCGGGAAATTTACGCGACAGCCGAGTTTTTCCAGTAGCAGCACGGAGTCTCGTGCCATTCTTGATTTCAGGGCGTCACCAATACAGGTGACAAAGAAATTGACATTCACAACTAATACTCCATTACTTCATGCCCATTTATGCCCGATGGTTCCCCCCTTCCGGGGGATCAATCATCAATAAATATGGCGTTCTTTTTTAATTGGCTAGCAACATACCACCCCTCATTTGTATGACAAATGATAATCTTTCATCCAAACTTCAAATGCAATAACTAATTTTATTTCTTTCGGCATCGCTCACATTTTATAGGGAAATCGACGATCATTTTTGGCATAAGAAATCCATTTAAAAAGGCTACATCCCTTATACCTATTCAGTGCTACTTATTCAGGGGTTATTGAGATATACACTGATGGTGTACAAACAAAATCACCAACAATAATTACGTATCAAGTAATAATCGGCATTTTATTTAATTGAAGCAATTTAGTTTGCATTTTTATTTAAAAACTGAGCTAGAGTCCATCAGAAAAAAATATATAAAGCCCAAACCACCGTTGGAAATAGAAATAGTTGAAAGGCTCACAACTCCCGGAATGCGGATTATCTTTGACCTGATTTCTGGCGGTTTTATTCAGGGTGCAAGCTGTCTGACCCTTTCCCGATATTCTCCCGGAGTACAACCAAACTCGCGGACAAACGCCTTGTGAAAAGATGATTCACTGGCATAGCCTACTGACTCAGCGATCACCACAACAGGGAGCATTTCCCGGGAAAACATCTGGGCCGCTATTTGTAGACGCAACTTTGTTAATACAGCTAGCGGCGTGGTTCCGGAAACATCACGGAAAAGCTGGGCAAAACTTGCCCGGGACATGTGGGCGATGCTGGCCAGCGATTCGACGGTCCAGGCGTGTCCTGGCATTTCCAGCATTTGCTGTATTACCGCACCAAGACGTGGATGCAGAAGCAAACTGAGAATGTTTTTCTCTGTATTAACCTGTGCAATCCACTCACGCACCGCGAGGGTAAAGAATGTAGCGCAGATCTGGCTACACAGAGCATCCACTCCCGGCATTGCCGATCTGGATTCCTGTTGTAAAAACGGGATCGCCTCCCTCAGCCAGTTATATTCCACGCTATGGTTCACTGGTGCTACAAACAGCGTTTCCGGCAAAGACGTTAAAAAATAACGCGCCGAATGTTGCAGCCGAAGAGTGCCACAGACAATACAGGTCGATTCATTATCGACATGACTCAGGCGATGAGCTGAATTTTGTGGTAGCAGGACCACATTTCCCGGGCGTAATGTAAAAATCTCTCCCGTCGGCATTTCCAGCTTCGCCGCTCCTTGCGTTAACGCATGCCAACGAATAACCGACAATTCCCCGGCACCATGTGGAAGCTGCCAGTCACTTCCTAACACGCAATTCTTATCGATCGTTCCTTGTGGAGCGTTAAGCATCAACAAACGGCTAAGAGCATCCATATCAGACTCCTGAGTAGTTTTTTAATTACAAACACCAACTATCTTAGTCAATAATTAATCTAATACCATCAAATAGTTAATCATGATTTTTGTTTTGTGATTCTGATTAAGAAAAAGAAAATACCAGACGATAAGACAAAATATCAAGCGTTGTGAAGAAATGTTATTTGCTCTTTTGCGTCTATAGTCATGATGTCAAATGAACGCGTTTCGACAGGAAATCATCATGAATAAATATCAGGCAGTTATTATTGGTTTTGGCAAGGCTGGAAAAACATTAGCCGTCACGCTGGCAAAAGCAGGTTGGCGTGTGGCTCTCATCGAACAATCAAATGCAATGTATGGCGGGACCTGTATTAATATCGGCTGTATCCCAACCAAAACATTGGTTCATGACGCACAGCAGCACACAGATTTTGTCCGTGCCATACAGCGTAAAAATGAAGTGGTTAATTTTTTACGTAATAAGAATTTTCATAATCTTGCGGATATGCCCAATATCGACGTGATCGACGGCCAGGCGGAGTTTATCAATAATCATAGCCTGCGTGTTCATCGGCCTGAGGGAAATCTGGAAATTCATGGCGAGAAAATTTTTATTAATACCGGTGCACAAACCGTGGTTCCGCCAATTCCTGGAATTACCACCACGCCAGGAGTATATGACAGCACCGGATTACTTAATCTAAAAGAATTGCCTGGGCATTTAGGTATTTTGGGCGGCGGATATATTGGCGTTGAGTTCGCCTCTATGTTCGCTAATTTTGGCAGCAAGGTAACCATTTTAGAAGCAGCTTCGCTGTTTTTGCCTCGGGAAGATCGGGATATTGCTGATAATATCGCGACGATTTTACGCGATCAGGGCGTCGATATAATCCTCAATGCCCATGTGGAGCGAATCAGTCACCATGAAAATCAAGTGCAAGTGCATAGCGAGCACGCCCAACTGGCGGTGGATGCACTGTTAATAGCTTCCGGTCGTCAACCGGCTACCGCTTCGTTACATCCAGAAAATGCCAGTATCGCAGTAAACGAGCGCGGGGCAATTGTCGTTGACAAGCGATTACATACCACCGCAGACAATATTTGGGCGATGGGAGATGTTACCGGCGGGCTGCAATTTACTTATATTTCACTGGATGATTACCGCATTGTACGTGATGAGTTACTGGGTGAAGGCAAACGTAGTACTGATGATCGGAAAAATGTGCCTTATTCCGTATTTATGACACCGCCCCTGTCCAGGGTTGGTATGACAGAAGAACAAGCCAGAGAGAGTGGTGCTGATATTCAGGTGGTGACATTGCCTGTAGCTGCAATTCCGCGTGCCAGAGTGATGAATGATACTCGTGGGGTATTAAAAGCGATTGTTGATAATAAAACCCAACGTATATTAGGGGCATCACTGCTGTGTGTTGACTCCCACGAGATGATTAATATAGTGAAAATGGTGATGGATGCCGGGCTGCCTTATAGCATATTACGCGATCAGATATTTACTCATCCGTCGATGAGCGAATCACTCAATGATCTATTTTCATTAGTCAAATAAACTCAAAATCAGACGCCAGAACAAATATTCTGGCGTCTCAGAGAAAAGAATCTTATTAATTCTCTGTAACTCTATAAACTCTTAATCACTTCATTGATGGTATTTTATATGTTTAAAAAATCCGTTTTATTTGCAACACTATTATCTGGCGTTATGGCATTTTCCACCAATGCAGATGATAAAATAATTCTGAAACATATCAGCGTCTCGTCAGTATCAGCATCACCGACAGTTCTGGAGGATGCCATTGCTGATATAGCCAGAAAATATAATGCTTCATCCTGGAAAGTCACATCGATGCGAATTGATAATAATTCAACCGCAACAGCAGTATTGTATAAATAAGGATGTTCACAATGGAAAAATACCTGCATCTGTTAAGTCGGGGAGGTGATTATTGCTCTGCTGGTTTTGGCTAATCCTGTCAATCGCTGGTTAGGTTTATTGGGAGGGCTGATGGCATTTACCACACCGTTGGTAACACTCTCATTTTTAATCACCACCCCGGAGGCATGGGTACCCGCATTGGGTGACGCTCATCATGGTTTCCCTTATTTATCCGGTGCTGGTCGCCTGGTATTGAAAGATACTCTGATGCTGGCAGGTGCTGTCATGATAATGGCAGATTCGGCGCGGGAAATTCTTAAACAACGCAGTAATGAATCCAGTTCAACGTTAAAAACTGAATATTGATAATCCGAACACTGTCTGTTGTTCACTTTTTCAGGCGTCAGGCCCCCTTTCTGATGATGAAGCCTGACGCCATATTACCGGAGATATGACAGAGTGAAGATCAATATCACTCCCCTGTTAAAAGATTCTTGTCGTCTCAGGTAAAATACATGATTAATATCAATCATGTATTTTTACAGCAAGACAACCACGAACAAATTCAGGATTAAAATGTTTTACCGACTCCCCAACATAACCCAAATCAAGCGAACTAATTTGTGCCATTTCTTTCTCTGTCAGTGAGAAATCCCAGATAGCAAAATTTTCTTCGATACGCTGTTGATGTGTCGATTTCGGAATAACGACCACTCCCCGTTGAATATTCCAACGCAGAATGACTTGAGAAATCGATTTTTGATGGGCATCTGCAATACTCTGAAGCAGATTATTTTCAAAGGGTTTATGTCGTCCACCACCTAACGGAGCCCATGCTTCAGGCTGCACGTTATAATACTTCATGGTTGCCAGCGCCTCTGGTTGGGCAAAATAGGGATGCAACTCGACCTGGTTGACCATCGGTTTAACTCTTACCGTTTCACAAAAGTTCGCCAGAACATGAGGATAGAAATTGGAAACCCCAATTGCTTTTAATTTGCCCTCTTCATAGGCATCTTCGAGTGCACGCCACGCACTGAAATAATCGCGCATAGCCTGGTGCAATAAATAGAGGTCGAAGTATTCTAGTCCCGATTTTTTTAATGATGCTTCAATACCTGCTTTTGCCGTATCCTGATTCAACATATCCTGCACCCACAATTTAGACGTTATAAATAACTCATCTCGGGTACATAAACCTTCAGATATAGCTTCACGAACGGCTTCACCGACGGCATCTTCATTACCGTATACCGCTGCAGTGTCGATGAGTCGATAACCCGTGCGGATAGCATTCAACACTGACTGTTTGCACACGTCTTTATCGGTAACCTGAAAAACACCAAATCCCATCATCGGCATTTTCAGATTGTTACTTAATACGGAAAATTCCACTGTCAGTCCCTCCATTAGGTATGAACAATGAGTCTACGTTAAAACGTAACCTCAAATTAGTATGTGGATTTTGATATCACTTATGCAAAAAATTCATTAATAATGTAGGACTGAAACCTCTCTATTTTTGGGGCAATGAAGCAGACGCTATCAGTGCTTTTGCCTTGGGACTTGCTGTTTTTGATACACTTAAGGCCCAGGACATAACGAAAATGTGCGATATTACAAAGAATTAACGGAGAATGTGATGATCAGGCAGAAGATTCTACAGCAGCTCCTGGAGTGGATTGAGTGCAATCTTGAGCACCCTATTTCAATCGAAGATATCGCACAGAAATCTGGCTACAGCAGACGCAACATCCAGCTTCTGTTCCGAAATTTCATGCATGTGCCTTTGGGAGAATACATTCGCAAACGAAGGCTTTGTCGTGCCGCCATTCTTGTCCGACTCACCGCGAAATCTATGCTTGATATTGCACTCTCTTTACATTTTGACTCACAGCAGTCATTCAGCCGCGAATTTAAAAAGTTATTCGGCTGCTCTCCCCGTGAATACCGCCACCGTGATTATTGGGATCTCGCAAATATCTTCCCTTCTTTTTTAATACGTCAACAGCAAAAGACGGAGTGTAGATTAGTCAACTTTCCTGAGACACCTATTTTTGGCAATTCATTTAAATATGATATTGAAGTATCGAATAAATCACCGGATGAAGAAGTCAAACTGCGACGTCATCATTTAGCCAGATGTATGAAGAATTTTAAGACGGATATCTATTTCGTCTCCACATTCGAACCGTCAACAAAATCGGTCGATTTGCTCACAGTTGAAACTTTTGCCGGTACGGTATGCAAACAAACCGATTCAGAGATGTCGAAAGAGTGGACAATTAACCGAGGACTGTATGCCTCTTTCCGCTATGAAGGTGAGTGGGAGCACTACCCTGAATGGGCGCGAAACCTCTATCTGATGGAATTACCTGCCAGGGGGTTAGCCAGAGTGAACGGCAGTGATATTGAGCGATTTTATTACAATGAAAACTTCGTCGAAATTGATAGCAATAACATTGTTTGCGAAATTTTTATCCCCGTTCGCCCGGTTTAGCCTGTAAATCCATCACATAAGATTTACCCTACCCTGCCACCGTCTAATCGGTACCAGGGTAGGTATTCAGTAAATAATGGCACTGCGCATGTCAACGCCATTATTATTTATTACATCGTCGTTTTTATTTCTCCTCAGCACCTTCAGTATCTGCAGGAACGGCGTTAATTGTCACAGTCACTGGTTTCATTTCATACCCTCCATATGTCAAAGAGTTGAATGTGAATGTGTATGTACCTGGCTTGTTGGTACTAAATGTACGCGTGATTTTCCCGCTCGCGAAATGGTCATTTTTCGACGGCAGGAACTGATAATCCGCCTCTGTCACCCCTTCCGGAGCCTCAATGTCGACCCACATGGTTCCTCCTACGGGGTTGACACCCGACATCAGAGTAACCGTCAGTGTTGCAGTAGTCTTCCCGTCCGCCACCAGAGAATCTACACGCTCTGGAGATGCAGCGAGCTCCGCGTTTTTATCATCCGCGACGAATTTAGATTCGGCAGTTTTCGTCGATTCCTGACCGTCGGCCTGTTCCACTTTCGCCGTGAGTGTATATGTCGCTGCGACACTGGTCGTGGCGGTGAAAATAGCCTGTCCTTGCTCATTCGTTGTCGCCGTCCCATCGGGATCCAGAGCTAAATTTGCCGGGCTAGCAGTCAGCGTCACCTCGCTATCTTTCAACAGGTTGTTATTGGCATCAGTCACCGTAACTTTATACGTCTGTTTGGCTTTGCCATCCGCCAGTGCATAGTTGCCAATCACCTCAATACCGGAGACGGTTGCGGTCGCCTTATCGGCCACAAACGTTATAGTCTGCGCATCCGAAGGCTGGTCATTTCCTGCCGATGCCGTGATCTCATAGGTTCCGGCAGTCACGGAAACCACCTGCAACTCTGCTTTCCCCTCATCGTTGGCTTTCACCCAGACATTATCGCCAGTAAGCGGCTTGACACCCCGGGGCAGATTAAAGGTCACCAGAGTGCCTGGAACAGGGTTACCGTTTTTATCCTCAACGGTCGCCGTCAGCGTAAAGGCATCTTTGCCGTTTGCCACTTTTTGAACGGCGGTGTCTACCTGCAGGTTTGCCTGACCGGTGCTGGCATCCGCGTTGAATTTCACCGTGACCGTCTTCTGAGAGTTTTTCACCGCGGCCGCGATTTCAAGTTCCCCTGCAACGGTTGATATCAACTCAATATCCGCTTTACCTGCCGCATTGGTTGTTACTGTATTCCCCGTCTTGCTAGTCACACCCTGCGGTAAAGTCAGCGTAACTTCTTGCCCCTGCAACGGGTTACCATAGCTGTCCACGACGGTCAGGGTTACCTGGTTAGCAGACTGTCCATTTGCCAGTTGGTTATTCACCTTCACCGCCATATCACTGATCACTGCCCGGGAAGCGTCGCCTGCAACATTCAGCACCAGTGGCTGAGCAACGGCATTTTGGCCGTTCACTCGCGGCATCACAGACAACTGACCCGCGGCAGATCCCAGCGTTAAGGTCGCCACGTAGACCCCATTACCTTTCTCTGTCCAGTTTCCTGCTGAAGGACGCTCACTCCCCGTGCTGGCGGCACCGCTAAACACTGGTGCATCTGGCTTCAGCCCGGTGACCGGATTCCCGTACGCATCCTTCACGGTGAAGGTGAGTTCCGTCGTCGTTTTAACCGTTGGAGTTTTATTGTCCGCAACAAGCGTAGAATTCGCTGATGACATCTCTCCGGCAATAACAGTCAGCTGCGCGGCTTCGGTGGCTGCTGGCTGGCCGTTGAAGAGCGGCATGACACGAAGCTCGCCCGTCTTTCCGCCTGTAGTTAACGTAGCAACATAGGAACCGTCACCTTTTTCGGTCCAACTGGAAACGGTCGCCCCTTCAGAGGCGGTCCCCGTCAAACTTGCCGACAACGAAAGACCACTGATAGCGTTGCCATGTGCATCTTTCGCCACCAACGTCACGGTTGTGCTTTCGCCGGCTTTTACGTGATCTTCCGCGACAGAGACTTTCGACTGGTTTGAAGATAACGCATCAGCCACCACGGTTACTTTTGCCGCATTTGCTGCCGCATCCTGTCCATTTAGCTTCGGCATAACTTCTAATTCACCCGCCGTAGAGCCGAGAGTAATCTGCGCAGTCCACGTCCCATCACCATTATTTGTCCAGCCAGATGCCGTAGAACCAACAGCAGCGGCACCCGCTAATGACGGCGCTTCCGGCGTGAGGCTGGTCACAGGGTTGTCATTGGCATCTTTTGTCGACCAGATTGCCGTAAGCGTACCGCCGACCACCGGTTTATCAGGATTCAGGGTGATGGACGAATGTGCTGCATCAAGCGGCCCGGCAACAAACTTCAGCGTTTGTTGTAATGTGCCCAGCTGATACTGCTCGCTGAAGGCGCGCAAAACAACGTTTCCGGCACGGGTCGAAGAAACCGTGGCGCTGTAAACCCCTGGTTTTATTTCCGAAATGGCACCAACGGTAACACCATTAGTGTCTTGCGGAACAAGTCGCAGGCGGCTGGCTTCTCCCGTCACCGGATTACCCTCGGAGTCCACCGCAGTCAGCGTCAGCGTGTAGGCTTGCTGACCATCAGCAACCACGTCACCTGACGGCTCGTTAGCGCTCAGGGTGGAGTTTGCCACATCCATCATCGTGGCCCGCAGTTCTGCAGTGACGGTTTTGCTCATGCCATCAACGCTAACAGTAATCGTTGCCTCACCTGACTGCGTTCCGGTCGTAAAGACAGACTGATACACCCCTGCTTCAGTTTCGGTGAACTCACCCAGTGTTGGCTTTGCCTGTGATTTAGTGGCCTTCAGGGAACGAGTCACAATATTTCCAGCCGGTTTGAAGGTTAGTTCAGTCTTGATCTGCTCCTTCATGCCCGTGACTGGCTGGCCCTCGGCGTCGCGCAGAGACAGCACCAGCGGCTTTTGCTCATTACCGTTAGCAAGCATTTGAATACGGCTCTGACCGTCAAGCGTTAACGCCGTGCGATCGGCGCTCATACCAGCTCCGGTAATAACCACTTCTGTCTGCACACGTTTCGAGGCATTACCTTTGTTATCGTAGGCAACTGCTGAAATCGCATAATAATTGTCTTTGCCTGGACGGTAAGCCGGGAGCGTTACTTGCCACTGACTACCCTGACCGGTAATTTTGCCACCTTCAGCCAGTAATGACGGCGCTTCCCATTGCACATTTTTCAGTCCGTGAGTTGCTTTGCTGACCACAAGCCCCAGGGAAAGTGTCTGACCGCCCTTGCCTTCAATACGCTCAGGCAGAGCAATACGAATCACTTCAGATTTGCGGTACTCAAGAACGATGTTGTTATTACGCTCAACCAGGTCATAGCGGCTGCCTGCCAGCATTCGACGCTCGCGAATGCTGTCTGTATCGAGTTGTTTTTCCAGAGGTTCGCCAATCCGATAATTAACTTCCAGGCCAAAGCGAGTGTCATTCTCACCACTCTTGCCCTGCTTATGCCCGGCACTCAGGGTCAGAAGAGGCACTGGCGTGTAATTCACTTCAGCGGTAATCGCATGTGGATCTTTCTGGCGTTTATCTTTACCAAACAGCCCGACTTCATCGCCATAATACTGTTCATACATCAGGCTTGCGCCAAGCTGCGGCCAGGCAGGTAAATAGCCCTCAGCACGAATATCCCAGCCATTCGCCGGGCGTTCCTGATAATCCTCAACATCCGGTGATTTTTTCCAGCCAGAAGCCCGGATATAACCATTGGCGCTCAGTTTCAAATAATCACGCCAGTATTCCGCACCAACACCAATGCGGGTATGACTACGGGATAAATCATGATCGATAAAAGTATTCACCCCCGCCATCCAGTCATTTCCTGAAAAATGACGCCAGCCAAAACCAATATTTGACTGAGTACGATCGTCGGTACGATGTATTGCCCCCTGAGTGAACAACATATTTGTCGGCGTATCATAAATAGGATAAAGCATTTCCAGCGAAGAATCCTTCAGCGAGAAATCTTTATCGACATTCAGTTTGACGCGCGCTGTACCATATTTTCCGAGCCACTCCTGTATTTCCTGGTTAGCTTTAGCGGTGGCTATTCCGGTAATAAAATTACGTGTCGCATCGCTATCTGGCTGACTGCTTAAAAATGTCCCGGCATTTGCGGCAAACGACGCGACATTTTTCTCCACGTTATTATCACCAGTTACCGTAGTATTTCCCATGCTCAACCGTGGCTGAACCGCATGCTGCGCACGTGCCGCCATTACTGGGGTAAAGGTGACAGCGAGTGGAAAAAGAACCTGAACAGAGATATTTGCCCACGCCACGCAGCGGGCCAGAACTGAATAACGAAATCGTGGTTGTTTATGACCTGTTTTATAACGTGACATTGAGATAATTTCCTGATGAACGAATTAACGAACATAGGCAGACACAAATAGTGGCGTCTGCTTGTCAGAAAAACCGGGAAATCCCCGATTTCCTTTTCCGCAGAAAAGGAAATACCTTTATGTAAGAAAGTACACCGCCACCTAATATATCCAGTGTCTGTAGCCACTCATCAGGTGGTTGGGCGCGGGATTATATTTTTATTTATGGGTAAAAATTTAGCTTTTTGTGCAAGTTATTAAATAGATACCTAAGTTATATTTTTACTCTGCGGACAGTGAATAATTCATTATTCAGAGTGAATAATAATGGCCTGCCTTTAATTAACAACTATTGGAAATACGTCGAAGTAGGTATATACGCCAGGATAAACCGATATATTTTTTATGGATATTCATTTTCCTTTATCGGACTGTAAATTGCGGGGATATCGAACTTGCACTACTCATCGCAACACTCAAACAGATTTATGAATTTCGTTCATAACCCCTGACAAATCCTGCCGTCTAATCGAGCTCTTCTCTTTACGTTATGCTTCTCATGAACGATAACGGAAGGATAACACCATGCAAAAAGTAAAACTGAACAACGGTATTGAAATGCCCCTGCTGGGCTTTGGTGTATTTCAGATGACCGATGCCGCTGAATGCGAAAGAGCGGTCATTGACGCTATTAACACCGGTTATCGACTGATTGACACCGCCGCCTCCTATCAAAATGAAACCCAGGTCGGGAACGCACTGAAACAAAGCGGTATCGCCCGTAACGAACTCTTTGTCACCACGAAACTCTGGTTGCAGGATACCAGTTACGAAGGGGCCAAAGCCCAGTTCGAACGCTCTCTGAATCGACTGCAACTTGATTACGTTGACCTGTATTTGATTCACCAGCCATACGGCGATGTCCACGGAGCCTGGCGTGCCATGGAAGAGCTGCAACAGGCCGGTAAAATTCGCGCTATTGGCGTCAGTAACTTCCATCCTGACCGACTGGCTGACCTTATCGCCTTTAATAAAGTCGTTCCGGCGGTAAACCAGGTTGAAGTTAACCCTTTCAATCAGCAGCTACAGGCCGTTCCCTGGATGCAAAGTCGTGGCATTCAGCCAGAAGCCTGGGCACCGTTTGCGGAAGGGAAAAATGGTCTGTTCCAGCATCCTGTTCTCACGGCAATTGGCGAGAAGTATGGCAAAAGCGTGGGCCAGGTTGTTCTGCGCTGGATCTACCAACGAGGCATTGCTTCACTGGCAAAATCAGTGCGAAAAGAACGCATGGAAGAGAACATCAACATTCTCGATTTTGAACTCAGCCCTGAAGATATGCTGCAAATTACCGCCCTGGATACCGCAACCAGCGCGTTCTTCTCTCACCGCGATCCCGCAATGGTGGAATGGCTGACTGGCCGCAAACTTGATGTTTAAGCCGCGATAAAAGAGGTATTCATTCAATGCAAAAACGTTATCTGGGTAAATCCGGACTCGAAGTCTCCGCCCTTGGGCTCGGTTGCATGGGCTTAAGCCACGGCTACGGCCCGGCGACCGATACCCGTCAGGCTATCGAACTTATTCGTGCTGCGGTTGAACGTGGTGTCACCTTCTTCGATACCGCCGAAGTGTATGGTCCGTATCTGAATGAAGAAGTGGTCGGCGAAGCCTTAAAACCGTTTCGTGACCGCGTGGTAATTGCCACTAAATTCGGTTTTACCTTCGGCGATGATAATAAGCAGCAGATTTTAAACAGCCGTCCGGAACATATCCGTGAAGCCGTTGAAGGATCATTACGTCGTCTGAAAACAGATGTTATTGACCTGCTGTATCAACACCGTGTTGATCCGGATGTTCCTATTGAAGATGTTGCAGGAACGGTGAAAGACCTCATCGCAGAAGGTAAGGTCAAACATTTCGGCCTGTCTGAAGCAGGAGCACAAACCATTCGTCGTGCACATGCGGTACAACCTGTCACCGCCCTGCAAAGCGAATATTCCATGTGGTGGCGTGAGCCTGAACAGGAAATTCTGCCGTTGCTGGAGGAACTGGGAATTGGTTTTGTCCCCTTCAGCCCACTAGGTAAAGGTTTCCTGACAGGGGCGATTAAGCCGGGAACCACTTTCGGCAAAGATGATTACCGCAGCACCGTACCGCGTTTCGCAACACAAGCCATTGAAGCCAATGAAAAACTGGTCACCTTGTTAGGTGAACTGGCTGCGGAGAAAGGGGTAACGTCTGCACAAATCGCACTGGCATGGCTATTAGCACAAAAGCCGTGGATTGTTCCCATCCCTGGCACCACTAAACTAAACCGGCTGGAAGAAAACCTGGCCGCTGCTGACATTGTTCTTTCGCAGAAAGATACGCAGCAGATAACCGAGGCGCTGGAAACAATTAAAATCGTCGGTGAACGTTACTCGCCTGAACATCAGGCACGCGTAGGCCGCTAATACCCAAACGGGTCCAGGATAAAGGACCCGTTATTCGGTGTAGCGAAGCGCATCGATCAACAGCGCAAAAGCTGGCGGATGCTGCTTGCGGCTGGGGTAGTAAAGATAATACCCAGGAAAAGTTGGACACCACTCCTGTAACACCTGAATAAGCTTGCCTGACTTTATATACTCCTGAACCATGTCTTCAGGGACACAAGCGATCCCAAACCCTGATAAGGCGGCATCAATTCTTTCTGGCAACGGACTACACGTCAGCTGCCCATCAACCTTAACGCGAAGCGGTTTCCCTTCTCGCTCGAACTCCCAGTGGTAAAGCCCACCGGCAGTTGGCAAACGCATGTTGATGCAGCGATGATTTTGTAGCTCATGAGGCGTTTGAGGCGCAGGGTTTGCAGCAAAATACGCCGGAGCTCCCACCACAGCCATCCGCATATCTGGTCCAATCCTGACTGCAACCATATCTTTATCAACATTTTCACCCAGTCGTATCCCGGCATCAAAACGGCCTTCAACAATATCGACAAAACCGTTATCCACCACCAGTTCGACATTGATTTCGGGATATTCTCTGAGAAAAGGTTTTAGCTTCGGCCAGACCAGAGTTCGCGCGGCATGTTCCCCGGCAGATAACCGAATATTCCCAGAGGGCGTGCCGTTCTGTTGAATAAGTGACTCCAGTTCCTGTTCAAGCTCGTCAATACGCGGTTCAAGGCAGGCAATGATTCTCTCCCCCGCTTCTGTGGGAGCCACACTGCGGGTAGTCCGTGTCAGGAGGCGGATATTGAGCCTTTCCTCCAGAGCCTTCATTGCATGGCTAAGTGCAGACTGAGAGACGCCGAGTTTGCCCGCTGCTTTGGTAAAACTTCGCTCTCTTGCCACCACAAGAAAGATTTGCAGTTCGTTGAAGTTTTCTTTGAGCATTGGCGATTTCCTTGTAGAAGCATCCTCTTCACAGACACTCATGAAGGGGGGCATAGATGCTATTATTTTAACCACATTATTAGTAACAATGATAATCTGGCTGTATCGAAAATAATTCTAAACTTTCAGGAGATTTATTATGAATAAACGTATCCTCACGATTGCGCCATTCTTCTTACCGATATTCTGACACACATCATTAACTTTCTATTTTTACTCTTTTCTCCACCATAAAATCAATAAAAGCACGAACTTTAGAGGGCATTCTCACCCGTGATGAAACATATATATAAAATCCAGGAAATGAAACGGCCCAATCCTCAAGAATCGGCTGTAACTTGCCCGCATTGATATGTTCAGCGATTGCAAAATCCAGATGTTGAATGATACCCGTTCCATTCAGCGCCATTCGTATCATGCTTTCGTCATCATTAGAAATATACTTACCTGAAACCTCTATTTCGAACTCTTCATTACCCCCCACAACATTAGAAAACTCCCATGCAGAGAGTGCACCGCTACTTTTATGCCGCAACCGAAGGCAATTATGGTTACTCAGTTCCTGAGGCGTTTCAGGAATACCGTGTTCTTTTAAATAATCTGGCGATGCCACAGTAACCAGTTTAATAAGCGGAGAAACAGGAACGGCAGTCATATGCTCATCCAGTCCTTGCTCAAGACGTATGCCCACATCACAGCCGTCCGCAATAATGTTAGATAAACCGTCATCCATAATGAGTTCTATCTTTGTTTTGGGGTAACGAGTAAGAAACTCGCCAATATGAGGCTCAACAAGCATCCGTGCTGCAACACGGGAGGAATTTATTCTCAACAGGCCTGTAGGTTCAAGTTGGGTATCACCAACATCTTTCAAAGCATCATCAATTTGCCCCAAAGCCGACACCAGCACTTCATACAGACGCTGTCCTTCCTCAGTAAGCGACATATTGCGGGTCGTACGGTATATCAGCTTGGTGTTAAGACGTTCCTCAAGAGATTTTAAATTCTGGGACAATGCGGCCCGCGTAATACCCATTTCAGAAGCGGCTCTGGAAAAACTGCCGGCACGAACAATAAGCGCAAACCAGGCAAGAGAAGGCAAAATTGAAGGCTCTATTTTCATCATTGTAAACCTTAACTTAACACTGTGATAGATATTAGACCATTGATGATAACCAATACAAGTCATACTATTACGCCGTTCTCGATATGAACACGAATGCCAGTTGCGGATAATAGAAATGATATTTAAATCTGTTTAGGCAAATCCCCGGAGCTTGAAATGAAAACTGTTTCGATAAAACATACTTACTGGGATATAGCTGCTGATATCTATTTCCCTGACGATTTTAATAGTGAAAAAAAGTATCCTGCCATTATCAGCGCCCATCCAATTGGAAGCTGCAAAGAACAGACATCGGGTAGTGTGTATGGTGCCGCCCTGGCAAAAGCTGGTTTTATCGTCATTGCTTTTGATGCCAGTTTTCAGGGAAGCAGCGGTGGAGAACCGCGTTATCTGGAAGATCCAACAATGCGAGTAAAAGACTTCAGCATTGTCGTTGATTACCTTACCACCTTACCTTACGTTGATGCCGGGCGTATTGGTGTACTGGGTATTTGTGGTGGAGGTGGATATGCCATTAATGCCGCAATGACAGAACGTCGAATTAAAGCTATTGGTACTGTCACGGGTGCAAACTACGGGCGTCTTATGCGTGAGGGATTTACAGCGTTTAATCCTATCGGAGCACTCGAAGCGATGGCGCAACAAAGAACAGACGAAGCTAACGGCGCAAAACTTCGCGTAGATGATTTACTCCCCTCTTCTCCGGATGCAGCTCTTGAAGCGGGATTAACAGAAATAGACCTTTTTGAAGCCACAGAATATTATCGTTCGCCACGAGGCTGTGCACCTAATGGGGTAAATCGTTCGCTATTCTCACATCAGACTGTTGCCGTGGGTTGGGATGCATTTCATCTTGCAGAAGTCCTGTTAACTCAACCAATAATGGTTGTGGTGGGCGATAGAGTGGGCGCATTTGGTGCCTACCGTGACGGCTGCGAAATTATTGGCCGCGCTGCCTCAAAACATAAAGAGCTGGTCGTGGTTGAAGGTTATTCACATTACGACCTGTATGATAAGCCAGAACCTGTGAAACAGGCACTCGAAAAATTAATTCCTTTTTATAAAACACATTTGTAATAATCTTACAGGGAGATTCCTTATCTCCCTGACATTTATCCTTTATTGACTACACAACAATAATAAAATTACTCAAAAAGAATTCTATTAAAGGAAAAAAAGCATCAAAAAGTAGCAACTCAACTTATTAAGATTATACGCATTAAAATCAGATAAACATTTGAGGTATTGTTATGACAAATAAACACCCATCATTGTTTTCTCCTTTTATGCTGACAGAAAAAATAAAGCTACGTAATCGTATCGTTATGGCTCCTATGACAACCTGGTCAGCTAATCCTGATGGAACCATCTCTGAGCAAGAACTCGAATTTTATAAACGTCGCTCACAAAATGTTGGTTTAGTAATAACAGGATGCACCTATGTCACGCCAAGCGGCATTGGGTTTACTCATGAATTTGCCGCGTATGACGACCGTTTCATTAACAGCCTTGAAAAGTTAGCAGCTGCAGCCAAAAGTGGCGGTGCTCCGGCTATTTTGCAGATTTTCCACGCTGGTAATAAAGCCATCCCGGAGCTTGTGCCAAATAACGATGTTATTAGTGCCAGCGCATCAAACGTAAAATCTGGTGACTTTATGAAGAGAGTGGTACAAAGCAGGGAAATGACTGAAAACGAAATTCAGGAAACCATTAGAGCATTCGGAGATGTCACAAAAAGGGCGATTAAAGCAGGTTTTGATGGCATTGAACTTCATGGTGCGCACGGATTCCTTCTACAGAATTTCTTCTCCCCTCTATTTAACCAGCGTAATGACCGATGGGGAGGAGATCTTGAAGGACGTATGCGCTTCCCGCTGGCCGTATTACAGGAAGTAAAAAATGTAGTCTATGAATATGCGACAAAGCCCTTTGCTATCGGTTACAGAATATCTCCTGAAGAATCTGTAACAGGGGGGCTGCGGTTAGAGGATACTTATAAACTCCTTGATCGACTCATTTCATCCGGTATTTCGTATATACATACCTCGCTGGTCAGTATTAACGATAGCTACCCTGTTGAGTCGCCAAATGGCCCCCGAACTATTGAATTGATTTTAAATCATATTGCAGGCAGAGTGCCGGTAATCGCTGCAGGTAAAATACGCACACCGTCTCAGGCTCAAGAAGCAATTTCCGCTGGCCTGCCACTTGTTGCGATCGGTAAAGGGCTGGTGATAAATCCAGAATGGGTGACTTTAGCTGAATCAGGTAGAAGCCATGAAATTCAAACAACCCTTAATCCACAACTTGTTCCTGAATTAACCATTCCGGATAAACTATGGGATCAAATTCAGGCATCGAAAGGAACTGGCTGGTTTCCGTTAATGGATTAAATATCTATTACTCTCCCGAGAGTAAAACTATTAAACCAATGAGTAACCGATACAGCCTCGCAAATTCTTTCAGATAATTAACTCGTCACTGCGGCACGTTCTCTCGTAAGGCGTGCCTGCTGTGTAATCCAGTATGTATCCGGCATAGTTGACGGTTTAATAGAACTCAATTCCTCTCCCAGGTCACCAACAACGATATCTTGTATAACACCCCAGGAGATACGACATTATGATGAGATGCGATATGCTCCTCAGCGCCAATCAACGCCCGGGCTGGGCCAGTTTTGAGATCAGACTCATTCCCGGACTGACTTCAGGCGACATATATCAATGACGTTGGGGCAATAAAAGATAGCCGATGTAATACATCTATTCAAATTTGTGATACATGTCAAAAAATTGGTTGACCAAACTCGTTATTTATATAAGGGCACTTACGAAGTGCACTCTTTTTTAAAGCGAGGAAGTACCAATGAAAGAGAATAAAGTACAACAAATCAGTCATAAACTGATTAATATCGTTGTTTTTGTCGCAATTGTAGAATACGCCTATTTATTTCTCCATTTCTATTAATAACGGCAATAAACTGTTCACTTCAGTGATATTAAAAAATATGCATCCTCTCCCTTTTTTGTAAGTAATTATTATATCCGTGGGAGAGGAATACACGCTGTCCGGCAATCAATCAAACTGCGATAAATCATCGGCCAGTAAAATGGAGATAGCCTCCATTCTCGAAAAATTCATACTCTCAGCGAAACCATCACTCATCAAGGCGTTTATGGGAGCGTCGCCAATGGCTGCTAACAATGCCAGACTTCCCCGTTGCCGAAATTCCACATACCACAAATGGTCACAGGGATTGGGTGTTGAAATGATCCGGATGAGCATGTATCTTTATGGTTATGTTATAACATAACAGGTAAAAATGATGAAGCCCAATATCCATCCTGAGTATCGTACTGTGGTGTTCCACGACACCAGTGTTGATGAGTACTTTAAAATCGGCTCGACTATCAAAACAGACCGTGAGATTGAGCTGGATGGCGTAACGTATCCGTACGTGACAATTGATGTCTCTTCTAAATCGCACCCGTTCTATACAGGGAAGCTGAGAACAGTGGCATCAGAAGGAAATGTTGCACGATTCACCCAACGTTTTGGTCGTTTTGTTAGCACGAAAAAGGGGGCATGATGAAAGTCCTTAACTCTCTGCGTACCGCAAAAGAACGCCATCCAGACTGTCAGATTGTGAAGCGAAAAGGACGGCTATATGTGATTTGTAAATCTAATCCACGTTTTAAGGCCGTTCAGGGTCGTAAGAAAAAACGTTGATTCAAAATTCGACGAATTAACGATATTTGTCTGATTAATAATCAGACCGGATTAATGTTGGTGTATTTATTACACCAGCATTAATTTTCCTGAGGATGTATCTTCCTGTTCATTTAAGGTCAACTGCCTGACGTTTCTCTCCGAATATTCCATTATATTAATGTTGACTTGTTGACCAGGTGCGCCCTGTATGCTGGCATCAACTCTCTTTTAGACTGAACACGCCACTCAGTTTCCTCCCTTTGCGACGCAGCCTGCATTTACACTCAAACGGTTAAGATGATAAATGTGGTAAATCTGTTGGTACTGACATAAAAACGTTTACGCCACAGGAACGGCCTGATCCACCGGTAACCCCATCGCCGACGTTCGAGTGCCAGTTAGAGTAACGCGCACAGATGACTGAATGCAGTGCCCTGGCAAAGAGGCCATCGTTCCTGTGACAACTGGCAGTCTTCGTTTAACTTCACTTAATTTGGCTCTTAGGGGGCTTACCGGACAGATGACGTACTTACACCTGTTTAATTTTTCATCACTTATTGGGATGAACACCCATAACCATTTTGTGCGGCATGTTAATCCATTAAAACACCTTACTGATTGGCAAATCATCTTTAATTATGACTCATGATAGTTTTATATTCTATTTCTTATCATTTAAACTTGTTTTTTTACTAGTCCATTACACAACACATTAAGACTATTCCTAACACCTCAGGGCAAAGTTCCTGGCTAATATAAAATGCAAGTAAGAATTGAACGTTATATTGCCAATAACCTTATGAAACTGAATGTCTTTTTCTTCTTATCAAAAAAGCAATATTTTCATTTTTTGTAAATATTGACTTAACCATGGAATTCCTTTTCTGTTCACATATTGACACTCATCAGGAAAAAAACATAAATTTAAACCCAATCGAAATAATTAAAACTTAATCTCGTTTAACCTATATTGATATGTGCTACGTATCTTATTTACTTCCGATTTACTAAAGAAACTGAATGTACCTGTAAAAATTACAGGTTTGGAAAGTAGTGACATGGCAAAATGATTACAGCAGGGACTATGAGGTTAAAAACCATATGGAATGTCAAAACCGTTCTGATAAATACATCTGGTCTCCCCATGACGCCTACTTCTATAAAGGACTATCTGAACTGATTGTGGATATCGACAGATTAATTTATCTATCGCTGGAGAAAATCAGAAAAGATTTCGTGTTTATCAATCTCAATACGGATTCTTTAACTGAGTTTATAAACCGTGATAATGAGTGGTTATCCGCGGTAAAGGGGAAACAGGTCGTATTGATTGCGGCCAGAAAGTCAGAAGCCTTAGCAAATTATTGGTATTACAACAGCAATATTAGGGGCGTGGTATACGCTGGACTGAGTCGTGATATTAGAAAAGAACTGGCCTATGTGATTAATGGCAGGTTCCTGAGAAAAGATATTAAGAAAGATAAAATCACTGACCGGGAAATGGAAATTATCCGCATGACGGCTCAGGGAATGCTGCCTAAATCGATTGCCAGAATTGAAAATTGTAGTGTGAAGACAGTGTATACCCATCGGCGTAATGCTGAGGCCAAGCTGTACTCAAAAATATATAAGTTGGTTCCGTAAACTCCAGGCAAGTTAGTTTTAAAAAATGACTCACAGGGACATCACGTCCTCAATTCAACTCGGGAAGAAAAGCAATGAAAAAAAAGGTTCTGGCAATAGCTCTGGTAACGGTGTTTACCGGCATGGGTGTGGCGCAGGCTGCTGACGTAACAGCTCAGGCTGTAGCGACCTGGTCAGCAACAGCCAAAAAAGACACCACCAGTAAGCTGGTTGTGACGCCACTCGGTAGCCTGGCGTTCCAGTATGCCGAAGGCATTAAAGGTTTTAACTCACAGAAAGGTCTATTTGACGTAGCTATCGAGGGTGACTCAACGGCTACCGCCTTTAAACTGACCTCACGTCTTATCACCAACACCTTAACCCAGTTGGATACCTCAGGTTCCACACTGAATGTGGGCGTTGATTATAACGGCGCGGCAGTCGAAAAAACTGGCGATACCGTGATGATCGATACCGCCAACGGCGTACTGGGCGGCAACCTTAGCCCACTGGCTAACGGTTACAATGCCAGCAATCGTACCACCGCACAGGATGGTTTCACTTTCTCCATCATCAGCGGCACCACCAATGGTACCACCGCAGTAACCGATTACAGCACTCTACCGGAAGGCATCTGGAGCGGCGACGTTAGCGTACAGTTCGACGCTACCTGGACCAGTTAATCTCTCTGATGTACCAGCAGGGGTACCCCCCTGCTTTATTCCTAGACGGAATTGTTATGAAAAAGCACCTTCTGCCTCTCGCTCTGCTGTTTTCCGGAATATCTCCGGCCCAGGCGCTGGATGTCGGCGATATATCATCGTTTATGAACAGTGACAGCAGCACGCTGAGCAAAACGATCCAAAACAGTACCGACAGTGGCCGCCTCATCAATATCCGTCTCGAACGGCTCTCTTCACCGCTTGACGACGGGCAGGTTATCGCAATGGACAAGCCGGATGAGTTGCTACTCACTCCCGCCAGCTTGCTGCTACCCGCCCAAGCCAGCGAAGTGATCCGCTTCTTCTATAAGGGACCAGCAGATGAAAAAGAGCGCTACTACCGCATTGTCTGGTTTGATCAGGCCCTCAGTGATGCGCAGCGCGATAATGCCAACCGTAGCGCTGTGGCCACTGCTTCCGCCCGCATCGGCACCATTCTGGTCGTCGCCCCCCGCCAGGCGAACTACCACTTTCAGTACGCCAACGGCTCCCTGACAAATACAGGAAATGCGACGCTGCGGATCCTCGCCTACGGCCCCTGCCTGAAAGCCGCCAATGGTAAAGAGTGTAAAGAGAATTACTACCTGATGCCGGGCAAGTCGCGTCGTTTTACCCGCGTGGACACGGCGGATAACAAAGGACGGGTTGCACTTTGGCAGGGTGATAAGTTCATTCCCGTGAAATAGATAGCTGTGCAGATGGATAATGACAATGCCTTTACGACGGTTCTCCCCAGGACTGAAAGCCCAGTTTGCCTTCGGCATGGTCTTTTTGTTCGTTCAGCCCGATGCCAGCGCTGCTGACATAAGTGCGCAGCAAATAGGTGGGGTGATTATTCCGCAGGCCTTCAGTCAGGCGCTTCAGGACGGCATGAGCGTCCCACTTTATATTCATCTCGCCGGTAGCCAGGGGCGCCAGAACGATCAGCGAATCGGCAGCGCTTTTATCTGGCTGGATGATGGACAGCTACGCATCCGGAAAATACAGCTGGAAGAGAGTGAAGATAACGCCAGTGTCAGCGAACAAACTCGACAGCAGCTGATGGCTCTGGCGAACGCCCTGTTCAATGAGGCCCTTACCATCCCCCTGACTGACAACGCGCAGCTGGATCTCAGCTTGCGCCAACTGCTGCTGCAGCTAGTGGTCAAGCGCGAAGCGCTGGGCACCGTACTACGCTCACGTAGCGAAGACATCGGGCAGTCCAGTGTTAACACCCTCAGCAGTAATCTGAGCTATAACTTCGGCGTCTATAACAACCAGTTGCGTAACGGCGGGAGCAACACATCCAGCTATCTGTCGCTGAATAACGTTACTGCACTGCGCGAACATCACGTGGTGCTCGACGGCTCGCTGTACGGGATCGGTAGCGGTCAACAGGACAGTGAATTATATAAAGCGATGTATGAACGCGATTTTGCCGGTCACCGATTTGCCGGTGGAATGCTCGACACCTGGAACTTGCAGTCCTTAGGGCCGATGACCGCCATTTCAGCAGGGAAGATTTACGGCCTTTCCTGGGGAAACCAGGCCAGCTCCACCATCTTCGACAGCAGCCAGTCAGCCACGCCAGTGATCGCCTTTTTACCGGCGGCGGGCGAAGTACATCTCACCCGTGATGGGCGGCTACTAAGCGTTCAGAACTTCACTATGGGCAATCATGAAGTGGATACCCGGGGTCTACCGTACGGTATTTACGATGTGGAAGTTGAGGTCATCGTTAACGGTCGCGTGATCAGCAAACGCACTCAGCGGGTCAATAAGCTGTTTAGCCGGGGGCGCGGCGTCGGTGCGCCACTGGCGTGGCAGATATGGGGCGGTAGCTTTCATATGGATCGCTGGTCGGAAAACGGGAAAAAGACGCGACCAGCTAAAGAGAGCTGGCTAGCAGGTGCCTCGACCTCCGGCTCACTGAGTACGCTTAGCTGGGCGGCAACGGGATATGGATACGATAATCAGGCGGTGGGTGAAACCCGTCTGACGCTGCCGCTTGGGGGGGCGATCAACGTTAACCTGCAAAATATGCTGGCCAGTGACAGCTCATGGAGCAGCATCGGCAGCATCAGCGCCACTCTACCGGGAGGCTTTAGTTCGCTGTGGGTTAATCAGGAAAAAACCCGCATTGGCAATCAATTGCGACGTAGCGATGCCGACAACCGTGCAATCGGCGGCACACTCAACCTGAACTCACTGTGGTCGAAGCTGGGTACGTTCAGCATCAGCTACAATGATGACCGCCGCTACAACAGCCATTATTACACGGCAGATTACTATCAAAGTGTCTACAGCGGTACCTTTGGTTCGCTTGGCCTGCGGGCCGGTATTCAGCGCTATAACAACGGCGACAGCAGCGCCAATACAGGGAAATATATCGCTCTCGATCTCTCGCTACCACTGGGCAACTGGTTTAGCGCAGGGATGACCCATCAAAACGGCTACACCATGGCAAACCTGTCAGCACGCAAACAGTTTGATGAAGGAACCATTCGCACTGTTGGTGCCAATCTGTCACGAGCCATCTCCGGCGATACCGGTGATGACAAAACCCTCAGCGGTGGGGCGTATGCACAGTTCGACGCTCGTTACGCCAGCGGAACGCTGAACGTCAATAGCGCGGCGGACGGCTACATCAATACCAATTTGACCGCCAACGGCAGCGTCGGCTGGCAAGGTAAAAACATCGCTGCCAGCGGGCGGACCGATGGCAATGCTGGGGTGATATTCGACACTGGCCTGGAGAACGATGGTCAGATCAGCGCCAAAATCAACGGGCGGATTTTCCCGCTTAACGGCAAGCGTAACTATCTCCCGCTCTCTCCCTATGGAAGATATGAGGTGGAGTTACAGAACAGCAAAAACTCACTCGACAGTTACGATATCGTCAGCGGTCGCAAAAGCCATCTGACTCTCTATCCAGGCAATGTCGCTGTCATTGAGCCAGAAGTGAAGCAGATGGTTACCGTCTCCGGTCGTATCCGTGCGGAAGACGGCACACTGCTGGCTAACGCACGGATTAACAACCATATCGGCCGAACCCGAACCGATGAAAACGGCGAGTTTGTCATGGACGTGGACAAGAAATACCCCACTATCGATTTTCGCTACAGTGGCAATAAAACCTGCGAAGTGGCACTGGAACTCAACCAGGCGCGCGGTGCCGTTTGGGTCGGTGATGTGGTCTGCAGCGGCCTCTCATCGTGGGCGGCGGTGACGCAGACAGGAGAAGAGAATGAGAGTTAACCTACTGATAGCGATGATAATCTTTGCGCTAATCTGGCCTGCAACCGCGCTCAGAGCGGCAGTGAGCAAAACAACCTGGGCGGATGCTCCGGCACGCGAGTTTGTGTTTGTCGAAAACAACTCAGACGACAACTTTTTCGTCACTCCTGGCGGGGCGCTGGATCCGCGCCTGACCGGTGCCAACCGCTGGACCGGTTTAAAATACAATGGTTCAGGAACCATCTATCAGCAAAGCCTCGGCTACATTGATAACGGTTACAACACCGGCCTTTATACCAACTGGAAGTTTGATATGTGGCTGGAAAATTCACCAGTTTCATCTCCTTTAACTGGCTTGCGCTGCATCAACTGGTACGCTGGGTGTAATATGACCACCAGTCTTATCCTGCCGCAAACCACCGACGCCAGTGGATTTTATGGCGCGACGGTGACCAGCGGCGGCGCGAAGTGGATGCACGGCATGTTGTCAGACGCGTTTTACCAGTATCTGCAACAAATGCCCGTCGGCAGCAGCTTTACAATGACCATCAATGCCTGCCAGACCTCTGTGAACTATGACGCCAGCAGCGGCGCACGCTGTAAGGATCAGGCCTCCGGCAACTGGTATGTTCGCAACGTCACCCATACGAAAGCAGCAAATCTACGGTTGATAAATACCCACTCGCTGGCGGAGGTGTTTATCAACAGCGACGGAGTACCGACTCTGGGCGAAGGGAACGCCGACTGCCGGACGCAAACCATCGGCAGCCGTTCAGGATTAAGTTGTAAGATGGTTAACTATACCCTGCAAACAAACGGACTCAGCAACACCTCAATCCATATATTCCCGGCGATCGCCAACTCGTCGTTAGCCTCGGCCGTCGGGGCGTACGATATGCAGTTCAGTCTGAATGGCAGTTCATGGAAACCGGTGAGCAATACTGCCTATTACTACACCTTCAACGAGATGAAGAGCGCAGACTCGATCTATGTTTTCTTCTCGAGCAACTTCTTTAAGCAGATGGTGAACCTCGGGATCAGCGATATCAACACCAAAGATCTATTCAACTTTCGCTTTCAGAACACCACATCACCGGAGTCTGGCTGGTATGAATTTTCTACCTCCAACACGCTGATTATCAAACCCCGTGATTTCAGCATCAGTATTATCTCCGATGAATATACTCAGACACCGTCGCGGGAGGGATATGTTGGCAGCGGCGAGTCGGCACTCGATTTCGGCTATATCGTAACCACCAGCGGTAAAACAGCTGCCGACGAAGTGCTGATCAAGGTGACCGGACCCGCGCAGGTGATTGGCGGGCGCTCCTATTGTGTCTTCAGCTCCGATGACGGTAAGGCGAAAGTACCGTTCCCGGCGACACTTTCCTTTATTACCCGCAACGGAGCTACAAAAACCTACGATGCCGGGTGCGATGATAGCTGGCGGGATATGACCGATGCGCTGTGGTTGACCACACCGTGGACTGATATCTCTGGCGAAGTGGGGCAGATGGATAAGACCACAGTCAAATTTTCGATTCCAATGGATAACGCCATTTCGCTGCGTACGGTAGATGATAACGGCTGGTTTGGCGAAGTCAGCGCTTCAGGAGAAATTCATGTTCAGGCGACGTGGCGTAACATTAACTAAGGCCCTGCTGACAGCGGTCTGTATGCTGGCGGCACCTTTGACACAGGCGATTTCGGTCGGCAATCTGACATTTTCGCTGCCGTCCGAGACTGACTTTGTCAGCAAACGTGTAGTGAATAACAACAAAAGCGCACGGATATACCGTATTACCATCAGTGCTATCGATAGCCCGGGCAGCAGTGAATTGCGCACCCGACCGGTGGATGGTGAACTGCTTTTCGCCCCCCGCCAGCTGGCGTTGCAGGCTGGTGAGAGCGAGTATTTTAAATTTTACTATCATGGTCCACGGGATAACCGCGAGCGCTACTACCGGGTCTCATTTCGCGAGGTCCCCACTCGCAACCAGACAAGACGCAGCCCAACCGGCGGCGAGGTTAGCACGGAGCCGGTGGTGGTGATGGATACCATTCTGGTAGTACGACCTCGTCAGGTTCAGTTTAAATGGTCCTTCGACAAGGTGACAGGAACGGTAAGTAACACTGGCAACACATGGTTTAAGCTACTGATTAAGCCAGGATGTGATTCGACCGAAGAGGAAGGCGATGCCTGGTACCTACGTCCGGGAGACGTGGTTCATCAGCCTGAGTTACGTCAGCCGGGGAATCATTATCTGGTCTATAACGACAAATTTATTAAGATTAGCGATTCCTGTCCGGCTAAGCCCCCTTCGGCGGACTAAGACTTATCCATCGGTCGAGGGAAGAGCTCCACCTCAGAGACTCAAAAATCGTTTAAATAATGTGGAAGCGATCGTCAATGTCACCTGTAACGATGGGCTTTCTCATATGTACACCATAGTGTTCAGGAGACGCGGAAAGGTACCAGGCAGCCTGCTAACGAGTGGTTTATTCACGAATTAGTACGTAAAATCGGTAACGGCTGGAAATCATTCAATACTCACACTATCGAAAGTTCCCCAGCCAACCGCGGTACGTTCTTACATACGATGTACCGCTGTTCTCTTTACGATTTATAGCTGTACTGGTGAATTATGAGCAATCTGAATCCATGCATGACGTGTGGTGCCTGTTGTGCATTTTTCCGCGTCTCTTTTTACTGGGCCGAAGCCGACGATGCTGGCGGTACCATTCCCGCCAGGCTCACTGAACAAATATCCCCTTTTCACCGATGCATGAGCGGTACCAATCAGAAAAACCCCCGATGTATTGCCCTTGCAGGAACACCGGGCAAAAATGCCTGCTGCACGATATATAAAAATCGATCGTCCACGTGCAGAGAATTCGCCATGTCTGGTGAGAACGGAGTCGTCAATGAGGCTTGCAATCGTGCAAGAGCTAAATACGGGCTGACACCGTTATAAATATGCAATAATTAATTGCACTGCCCCGCCAGCTATAATCGCGGGGCTTCGTTTTTCAGGGATAACAAAACCCGAAACTTCTTCCATCTGCCAGCAACAATGCCTCTTCCTCTATAGTGTTCTCCGGATCTACAGCATCCTGAAGTAGCGCGATGTACTCATTGGCTATCTGCATCAGAAAGTTAAAAACAATGTTTTTAACCTATAAAAATGGCGCTTTATTTGCGCCATTTTTATCATTCAATGCATTATCTGTTTGAGCCTAAAGGGATCTCAGGGTCTGGCTCATGAGTAATTCTGTTTCGTAAATCTCTGCGAATAATTTCAATGGACCAGAACCAGACTAAATGTCCAAAAATTTCAGAAACATTCTCATACCAAGGGAGATCAAACAGAGGTGGCGTCAGTCCCATGAGAGGGAATGAAATCATATGAACAAAAAGTTGGGCTAAAGCACCTGCCAGTAAGCCCTGCCAGAGTTTAATTTTTGGAAATACTTCAGCGACCACACAATAACCGACAGCAAACACTATCGAAAAGATAATGTGCGTAACACCAACCCAGTTAAAGACATGCCCGGCAAAGGTATAAACAGCCGCATTGGGATCTGTCAGTCCCAACCAATCCCGAAGAAAAATGTACGGAGGATTGAGAAAGTTACGGGAGCAATCAATTTGGCCTGCAGCCCTGATTAATGATTCCGGGCCACACGCTGCATTAAACATATCCACCGGGCTACGTGGCGGCAATGGAACTTCAGCCCCCCACTTCACAAATGCGGAAACAACGCCAGCAATCAGCCCAATGAATGCAGCAAGACCATAACGTCTGCGGTTCGGTGGAGTTTGTTCAAATATATTCATATCTACCCTGCTTGTACCATTATGTTATACACCTCTTCAGGAGTATTCATAAAACAAGACAAATATAAAGAACTGTATTGTTTTGTATAACAAAATAGTTTCCTAATCGCCAATGAATATAAGCACCATCATTTCTCCCTATTGTTATATTAGAAGTGACAACGATTTGCAGGGTGATGCTGAGCTGACAATCACAGGTTTCCTTATCGGTTTTTGCATCGCACAACTAAAGCAATAAACTAGCTCCCGTCATCGGCGAATATGAATTAATTAGCCGGGCTCATAGCTGCATTCGCGTTTTAAGAATAATCCTCCTGCTCTCACCGACTATGCTTAACGTTTAAAAAAGCATCAGCACTCTCGCAACGCACTCTTATTTTCCCCTTTAGAATACCGGAGGCCTGGTATGAGCAACCAAGGCGAATATCCCGAAAATAATCGGGTTGGGAAGCACGAGCCGCACGATTTTAGTTTGACCCGGCGCGATCTGATTAAAGTGAGCGCCGCAACGGCGGCGACCGCCGTGGTTTATCCTCATTCTACGCTTGCGGCAAGCGTTCCGGCAGCTACACCCGCGCCAGAGATAATGCCCCTGACACTTAAGGTGAACGGCAAAACCGAGCAGTTGGACGTTGATACCCGAACCACGCTACTGGACGCTTTGCGTGAAAATCTGCATCTGATCGGTACCAAGAAAGGTTGCGATCACGGGCAGTGCGGAGCCTGTACCGTGCTGGTCAATGGTCGCAGGCTTAATGCCTGCCTGACGCTTGCAGTCATGCATCAGGGGGACGAGATCACCACCATTGAAGGCCTGGGTTCACCAGAGAATCTTCACCCCATGCAGGCGGCCTTTATCAAGCATGATGGCTTCCAGTGCGGCTACTGCACCTCCGGGCAAATTTGCTCATCAGTAGCGGTGCTAAAAGAGATTCAGGACAGCATTCCCAGTCACGTCACGGTCGATTTGGTTTCCCCTCCAGAAAGAACTGCCGATGAGATCCGTGAACGTATGAGCGGCAACATCTGTCGCTGTGGTGCATACGCTAACATCCTTGCCGCCATTGAAGATGCTGCGGGGGAGATAAAATCATGAAGGCGTTTACCTATGAACGAGTGAACACCCCGGCCGAGGCGGCACTTAGCGCTCAGCGCGTACCCGGCGCAAAATTTATCGCTGGCGGGACCAATCTGCTGGACCTGATGAAGCTGGAAATTGAAACGCCAACCCACCTTATCGATGTGAACGGGCTCGGGCTCGATAAGATTGAAGTGACCGACGCGGGTGGGCTGCGCATCGGCGCACTGGTACGGAACACCGACCTGGCAGCTCACGAGCGCGTGCGTCGTGATTACGCGGTACTCTCCCGCGCCCTGCTCGCTGGCGCGTCTGGTCAGTTACGTAATCAGGCAACCACCGCAGGTAATCTGCTCCAGCGCACGCGCTGCCCCTATTTTTACGACACCAATCAGCCCTGCAATAAGCGCCTACCCGGGAGCGGCTGCGCGGCACTTGAAGGCTTTAGCCGTCAGCACGCGGTGGTAGGCGTAAGCGAAGCCTGCATTGCCACCCATCCGAGCGATATGGCGGTCGCAATGCGGTTGCTGGATGCGGTGGTGGAAACCATCACGCCGGAGGGAAAGACTCGCAGTATCACACTGGCTGATTTTTATCACCCTCCGGGAAAAACGCCGCACATTGAAACCGCCCTGCTTCCCGGTGAGCTTATCGTTGCGGTGACGTTACCTCCGCCGCTCGGCGGAAAACATATCTACCGCAAGGTGCGCGATCGCGCCTCCTACGCCTTTGCCCTGGTATCGGTCGCGGCGATTATTCAGCCTGACGGCAGCGGGCGCGTCGCGCTGGGCGGAGTAGCACATAAGCCCTGGCGCATTGAGGCTGCGGATGCTCAGCTATCCCAGGGGGCGCAGGCCGTGTATGACGCGCTGTTCGCCAGCGCCCATCCCACCGCTGAAAACACCTTTAAACTCCTGTTGGCGAAGCGAACGCTTGCCTCCGTACTGGCTGAAGCGAGGGCACAGGCATGAAATTTGATAAACCCGCAGGGGAAAACCCGATCGATCAGCTGAAGGTTGTCGGTCGTCCCCATGACCGCATCGACGGACCGCTGAAAACTACCGGCACGGCACGCTACGCCTACGAATGGTATGAAGAAGCTCCCAACGCCGCCTATGGTTATATCGTCGGTTCCGCCATTGCCAAAGGATGCCTCACCGCCCTCGATACGGACGCCGCGCAAAAAGCGCCGGGCGTACTGGCTGTCATTACCGCCAGTAACGCCGGGGCACTCGGCAAAGGCGACAAAAACACCGCCAGGCTGTTAGGAGGCCCCACTATTGAGCACTATCATCAGGCCATTGCGCTGGTAGTGGCCGAGACCTTCGAACAGGCGCGAGCGGCGGCCTCGCTGGTGCAGGCGCACTATCGCCGTAATAAAGGAGCTTACTCCCTGGCGGACGAGAAACAGGCCGTCAGTCAGCCGCCGGAAGACACGCCCGATAAAAATGTTGGTGACTTTGACGGGGCTTTCACCTCCGCTGCGGTGAAGATTGATGCTACCTACACGACCCCGGACCAGAGCCATATGGCGATGGAGCCGCATGCCTCGATGGCCGTCTGGGATGGAAATAAGCTTACCCTCTGGACCTCAAATCAGATGATTGACTGGTGCCGCACCGATCTGGCAAAAACGCTGAAAGTGCCCGTGGAGAATGTGCGTATTATCTCCCCGTATATCGGTGGAGGGTTTGGCGGCAAGCTGTTCCTGAGAAGCGATGCGCTGCTGGCGGCCCTCGCCGCCCGTGCGGTGAAACGTCCGGTTAAAGTGATGCTCCCCCGCCCCACTATTCCCAATAACACCACGCACCGCCCCGCCACCCTTCAGCACCTGCGTATCGGTGCCGACCAGAGCGGGAAAATCACCGCTATCTCACATGAAAGCTGGTCCGGAAACCTGCCCGGTGGCACGCCGGAAACGGCGGTACAGCAAAGCGAATTACTCTACGCAGGGGCAAACCGTCATACAGGCCTGCGGCTCGCCACGCTTGATTTGCCGGAAGGGAACGCCATGCGTGCGCCCGGCGAAGCCCCCGGTCTGATGGCGCTCGAAATCGCGATCGACGAACTGGCGGAAAAAGCGGGCATCGATCCCGTCGAGTTTCGCATCCTGAATGACACTCAGGTTGACCCCGCCGACCCGACGCGCCGCTTCTCTCGCCGTCAGCTTATCGAGTGCTTGCGCACCGGAGCGGATAAATTTGGCTGGAAGCAGCGCAACGCCACACCCGGACAGGTACGCGACGGGGAGTGGCTAGTCGGCCACGGTGTTGCGGCGGGCTTTCGCAATAATCTGCTGGAAAAATCGGGTGCGCGGGTTCACCTAGAACAAAACGGCACCGTTACCGTGGAAACGGACATGACCGATATTGGCACCGGCAGCTACACAATTCTGGCTCAGACGGCAGCGGAAATGCTTGGCGTACCGCTGGAGCAGGTTGCGGTTCACCTCGGCGATTCCAGTTTCCCGGTTTCTGCGGGTTCTGGTGGACAATGGGGCGCGAATACCTCCACCTCCGGCGTTTACGCCGCCTGTGTGAAACTTCGCGAAATGATTGCCTCGGCAGTCGGGTTTGATCCTGGGCAGTCGCAGTTTGCCGACGGCAAGATTACCAACGGTACCCGAAGCGCCACGCTACATGAGGCCACCGCAGGCGGCAGGCTGACAGCGGAAGAGAGCATTGAATTCGGAACACTGAGCAAGGAGTACCAGCAGTCGACCTTTGCCGGGCATTTTGTGGAGGTCGGCGTGCATAGCGCGACGGGAGAAGTTCGGGTCCGGCGTATGCTCGCTGTGTGTGCTGCAGGACGCATCCTGAATCCGAAAACTGCACGCAGCCAGGTCATTGGCGCGATGACTATGGGCATGGGCGCGGCACTGATGGAGGAGCTGGCGGTAGATGACCGTTTGGGCTACTTCGTTAATCACGATATGGCGGGGTATGAGGTGCCGGTTCATGCGGATATCCCAAAACAGGAGGTGATTTTCCTGGATGATACCGACCCCATCTCCTCCCCGATGAAGGCCAAAGGTGTCGGTGAGCTGGGCCTGTGCGGCGTGAGCGCGGCTATCGCCAACGCGGTGTATAACGCCACCGGTATTCGGGTACGGGATTATCCCATCACTCTGGATAAGCTGCTCGATAAGCTGCCGGATGTGGTTTAAGGAGGAACAATGTCATACTCGCTTTTTGACAAAGACGAGCACTGGCATAAGCCAGAGCAGGCGTTTCTCACCGATGACCACCGGGCCATTCTGCGCTTCGCCGTAGAGGCGCTAATGTCCAGTAAAGGAGCGGTGCTGGTGACGCTGGTGGAAATACGCGGCGGCGCGGCGCGCCCGCTCGGGGCGCAGATGGTGGTGCGCGAAGATGGTCATTACTGCGGTTTTGTCTCTGGCGGCTGCGTGGAGGCCGCTGCCGCTTTTGAAGCGCTGGAGATGATGGGCTCAGGCCGCGATCGCGAAATTCGCTATGGTGAAGGTTCGCCGTGGTTTGACATCGTTCTGCCCTGCGGCGGTGGGATCACGCTGACGCTCCATAAACTACGCTCGGCACAACCTCTGCTCGCCGTGCTGAACCGCCTGGAACAGAGAAAACCGGCGGGTCTGCGCTACGATCCGCAAGCACAATCGTTGGTGTGCCTGCCCACGCAAACCCGGACGGGCTGGAATCTCAATGGCTTTGAGGTGGGGTTCAGACCATGCGTCAGGCTGATGATTTACGGACGTTCTCTTGAGGCGCAGGCAACCGCGAGTCTTGCAGCAGCCACAGGCTATGACAGCCATATCTTCGATCTTTTTCCGGCCTCAGCCAGCGCTCAGATCGATACCGATACGGCGGTCATTTTGCTGTGCCATGATCTCAACCGGGAACTGCCAGTGTTGCAGGCCGCGCGAGAAGCAAAACCCTTTTATCTCGGCGCATTGGGCAGCTATCGAACCCACACTTTACGTCTGCAAAAGCTCCACGAGCTGGGATGGTCCAGGGAGGAGACAGAGCAAATCCGGGCACCTGTCGGGATATTCCCCAAAGCCCGGGATGCGCATACTCTGGCCCTTTCCGTACTGGCAGAAGTCGCCGCTGTACGTCTCCGTCAGGAGGATTCATGCCTGCCCCCATCGTCCTGATCCTCGCGGCGGGGCGTGGGGAGCGCTTCCTCACCTCCGGGGGAAATACCCATAAATTAAGAGAAAAATCTGCAGTAGCCGTTTAAGAAAATCACCTAAATCGTTTAAAAGAGCGCCCAACCCATAGTGGGCGCTTATCGCCTTGTGAAACTTATTCAGCAACGCGCGCCTCGCCGGACTAAAGCGCACCGGCCTTCTGGCGTGCGGTAACAAAGGTCAGTACGCCAGCGCAAAGGAGCAGCACGCTACTCATAGCAAACGTGCTCTGCCAGCCAAGGCGGTCAAACACAATGCCTCCTGCCGTTGATCCAAGGGCGATGGCGAGCTGAATCACCGCGACCATGAGCCCGCCTCCAGCTTCGGCGTTGTCAGGCAACGTACGCGCAATCCATGTCCACCATCCGGTTGGCGCGGCGGTGGCCAGCATGCCCCAGAGTCCTAACAGCAGCGAGACCGTCCAGACGTGATGCCCGGTAAGCATCAGACCGATGGCAATGACGGCCATCAGTCCGGGTATGGCCATCAGCGTGGGGTAGAATTTTCTGTTGAGAAATGCCGAAACAACCAGCGTGCCAATAAAACCGGCCACGCCGATAATCAGCAAAATCGACGACAAGCCTAAGGAATTAACCCGTGTCACCGACTCCAGAAACGGGCGCACATAGGTGAATAGCGCAAACTGCCCCATGAAAAACAGGCCACAAGCTATCATGCCGACCACAACCATGCGGCGGCTAAATAAGCGGAATACCGCGCCACATGAAGTGTGGCTTTTATTCGCATCCATGCTTGGCAGGCTGATGCACTGCCAGATAAAGGCGACAACCGCGATGGGCACCAGGCACAAGAAAGCGCCTCGCCATCCGACCGTAGCCCCCAGATAGCTTCCCAGCGGTGCGGCCACGACCGTCGCCAGCGCATTACCGGCGTTGAAAATTGCCAGCGCACGCGTGACCTGATGCTGCGGCACCAGACGAATCGCCGTTGCCGCTGACATCGACCAGAATCCGCCAATAGCCACACCAATCATCGCACGACCGACCATATACATCAGATAACTGGAAGCCAGCGCAATAATAAGCCCCGATACGGCCATCAGAACCGTCATCCCCAGCTGCAGGAACTTACGATTCATCTTTCCAGCTAGCGTTGAAAGCGTCAGGCTGGTCAGAACCGCCAGCGCGCCGGAGATAGCAATCCCCTGCCCTGCCAGCCCCTCCGTCACGCCTAAATCGCGGGTAATCGGCGTGAGCAGGCTGACGGGCATAAATTCAGAAGCAATCAGCACAAACACGCACAGGGTCATGGCAAAAATACCGCCCCAGTATGCGCGCTGATGATGAGGTGATAGTGTTTGGCTTAGTGTCGACATAGTGAAATTTCACAAAGATCAGGATAAAAGCCACCAGCCTATGGCCGGTGGCTTTGCATCAATTCAGGAGAGGTTTTATTTCAGTTTGGTCTGGAAAAATTGTTCGAACTTCGCGAAAGGTATTTTTCCGGCCACGTTATCGTACAGGTCCACGTGATTTGCCCCTGGTACCACCACCAACTCTTTGTCTTTACTGCCAACCGCCTTGTAAGCATCTTCAGCAAAATAGCGTGAATGTGCTTTCTCACCGGTCACAATCAGCGTCGGAATGGTGATTTCACTGGCGTAGCTCAACAGCGGCATATTCATAAATGACAGCGGCATCGTTGCCGTCCACGCCCCGGTAGAGTTAACGGAACGTTCGTGGAAGCCGCGCGGCATGCGATAGTAGTCAAAGAACTCTTTCAGTACCGGATGAGGATTTGCCGGCAGCGTTTCTGGCAGAATGCGCTCGCCCGCACTGACCTTGCCGTTGCTGTCGACATTAATATCATGACCACCGTGAGCGAACGTTCCGCTCTGCGCATCCTTCCAGCGCTGTTCATTCAGATATTGCAGAACAGCACGACGGTCGGCGGTAGAATAACGGTCTTTGCCATCCCCCACACCATGGCCCATCGCCCGGCTCATGTCATACATCACGCTGGTAGCTACCGCTTTAACGCGGGTATCCATCGCCGCGTCGTTCAGCGCCATGCCGCCCCAGCCACAAATACCGAGCAGCCCGATACGGTTGCGATCTACCTCTTTTTGCAGCCCTAAGAAATCCACTGCCGCGCTGAAATCTTCAGTGTTGATATCCGGTGAGGCGACGTTTCGCGGATAGCCGCCGCTTTCCCCGGTGTAAGAAGGATCGAACGCCAGGGTAACAAACCCTCGTTCCGCCAGCGTCTGCGCATACAGGCCGCTGGATTGCTCTTTCACCGCGCCAAATGGCCCACTGACCGCAATCGCCGCCAGCTTGCGATCGCCACGGTCTTTAGGCAGGTAAAGATCGCCCACTAAGGTGATGCCATATCGGTTCGGGAACGAGACTTTACGGTGATCGACTTTCTGGCTCTCGGCGAACGTTTTATCCCATTTATCTGTCATGGACACAGGGGCATTAGGATTGGTTGAATCAGCATAACTCATTGTCGTGACTCCACTTAATGATGCGAAAAGCAGCATGGTCGGCATCGCGGTTTTTAGCGTGCGGGTGAAGGCTTTCATAAAAATCCCCATAAAAAACAACAGAGAGATACAGGTTTCCGACGGACAACGCTGCGGTGCTTTACTTTGATGGGGTCATTATAGTGAGCAGAATTAGTGCTGATTAGGGGGCGATTAATGCTAAGATTAATACCATATTGTTATAAATTAATGTGGAGATTGCCGGCATGAAGGGGGGATGTTTCAATGGCGAAAAGGGAGAACTACAACGAGCTGTACCTGTTTATGCAGGTGGTGCGGGAAGGCAGCTTTACCGCAGCGGCTCAGCGGCTGGGTCTTGCTCAGTCAGGAGTCAGCCGTTCTGTTCGCGAGCTTGAAGAAAGGCTGGGTGTCCAGCTGCTAGTGCGCACCACGCGTAAACTGTCGCTGACACAAGCAGGCGAGCAGCTCTACCAGAAGACGGCATCTGGATTTGAAATGTTAGATCTTGGGCTTGCCACGCTGGCGCATTATCGAGAGACGCCCTCCGGCACGGTGCGTATCAATGCCAGCCAGCACGCGATTGATAAATGCCTGCTGCCAAAGCTGGCGGTATTTAAACAGAGATATCCTGATATCCGGCTTGAACTGATAAATGAGAGCCGGTTCGTCGATATCATCGAGGAAAGATTCGATGCAGGTGTCCGCCTGGGGCCTGAAGTCGGCCAGGGTATGGTCGCGGTACGCATCACGCCCGATATGGAGATGGCAATTGTGGGGACTCCGGAACATTTTCGTCGCTATGGTTTTCCGCAAACCCCGGCGGATTTAAAGGCGCATCCCTGTATCGCCTATCAGTTTGCCGACGGCAGCGTATACCAGTGGGAACTCAATCAGGATGATAAAAAAATCACTCATCGCCCTGAAGGGCAATGGGCCCTATCCGACAGCTATATGGAAGCAGAAGCCGCCCGGCTGGGCCTCGGATTGGCCTATGTTCCTGTTGAACTGGTCGCGGATGATTTAGAACACGGTAAGCTTATCAGGGTGTTGCAGCGTTACAGCCTGCGAATGGAGGGATTGTTTCTCTATTACCCTCATCGCAACGTCTCCCCCGCCCTGCGGATGGTCATTGATACATTGAAAATCTGAACGTTAACAACGACCGACTCTTCACTGTGCAAAATTGTGTCAGGTAGTCCCTCTGCGTTCAATTCCAGGGTCTGCTTTGAGCGAGAAAGAGGGGACTATCCAGCAATGGAGATCACCCAAAAGAAAAAACCACCTGGCTCCCTCGACAACCTTCATCCGGGCATTTAGCCTCAATCAACATTTTTATATCTGTCAGGTTACTTCATTATGAAAACTGATCATCATCGTTGTTTTTGTTGCAATAGTAGAATACGCGTATTTATTCCTCCATCTCTATTAATAACGGCAATAAACTGTTCACTTCACTGATATTTAAAATATGTATCCTTTTCAAGCTGTTCAGCGGCGTAAGAAAAAGTATTAATTATGAATTCGATGATTTAACCATATCTGTCTGATTGGTAATCATCCGTGATTAATGCTGGTCTATTGATTACGCCAGAACCCTCTCTAGCTTATTCACCGCCGCCACATACTTCGCCGGATTTTTATCTTTAAGCACCGCCAGATTGCGTTGCTTCCAGCGAATAGCCGGAAGATGCTGAATTTCAGGATAGCGATACCGCGACCAGTCAGGGCTGTTTTGCTTAAAACTGAGCAAGAACTCGCGATCCAGATCCGTAAGATGTGACTTCAACGCCTGCGGCAGCAAAGTCGTTACTGACAGAAGCGATTCCAGCGACGTTTCCTGTTGCGTCATCCCTGAAAATTCCTGCGCGTACAACGTGGCGATCCGCTCTGTATCCCAGTTTGGAGCCAGCAACTCGGCGATGGGGCGGGGATGGCCTGCCAGATAACAAAGAAAACCGTCAAAGATCTCCCGCATCAGTCCCGGTTTCTCCAGCATATTCAGCACATCAAACAGATCGCGCGGGTGCTGACGATCAAGCGCAGCGCAGATTTTACCGCCATAAAGATCCGCCAGCGAGACGACACTCATGGTGGTGAAGCCATACTCCATTTCCACACGTTCGCACACAGGCATTTCTGCCGGAGGCAACAACAGCCCGCGCCAGACCGGGCTAACCTCGATCTTAATCTTTGCATCAGCGGTATTCACAATGATGCGCTTTTCATCCGCTTTATTTTCCTGCCGAATCGCGGTGATCCCCGGTCTGCCGTTCAGCGATGCAGTAATCCTCTTCAAAGCGTCGTTGATAGCCGCCAAATCAGTATCGCGATCCGCAAAGCTCTTGTACGCCAGATCAATATCCACCGACAGACGGGGAAAATCCTGCACAAACAAATTGATTGCGGTGCCGCCTTTCAACGCGAAACAGGACTCCTTCGCCACATACGGCAGAGCGGCCATCAACAGTTTGACCTGCCGGGCATAGCTATCACGCAGATCCATCTTCGACTCCTTCCGGTTTAAATGCGCGTGGAACAGTAATTTGATAATCCGGCTCCAGCCAGCCGCCGGGTATGATTTGCCGCTTTCCCGTACCTGTTTCTATACCGCTTTGATCAATATACTGAAAATAAGGGTGTCCATTACGCCGGGCAAGGTAAAGCATCACCCGGTTGGTTTTAACCGAATGGCTGGCGCGAAGCAGTGCCTGCAATTTGCGTGGGCTGAGAAGATTCAACCCCTGAAACAGAGCATCGGCATGTTCGAACGAGATTAACGAAGGAACGCCGCAGGCGATCTCATACGCGGCCAGTTCCGGAACACTGCCTGCTAACTGGCGGTCGCCAATTTTCAGTTCCGTAGTAAATGGCGTTACATCAGCGGTAAGGCCTGACGTATACAGCGTGACAAACGTTGCGGATTGTTCAAAGGCAGAAAACCATCCCGGCAGTTTGACGTAAGCCGGAAGCGCGAGCCAGACCTGCGGCTTACCCTGTTCGGTATAGTGCGCATGACCCTGAAGCGCAAGGCTGGTTAGCCCCGCCACCCGAACAGGCTTTTCCCACTGCGATTGCAGGCAGTAAACCGCATCCACCCAATCCGGTTCACGACCCGTCCGGCAGTATACGCCGTGAGCGATCCGCCTGAGCCAGCCATTCTTCACATAGAGATAAGAGAGCTTACGATCTATGCCGTTGCGGGTAAGCCATGACTGGAGCAGCACCTGGCCGGGTAGCGTGTGCTGCATCAGCCAGTTTAGATAGTTTGGCAACTGTCGCCTCTGAATAGACATTAGTACAAATATTTAAACCAGTGTAGATTCAGGGATACGCCACAGCAAGAAATAGTTTACTTATTCCTCATTTTGTCGACTAAAAATCGACATTAAACAAAAAATTCAAACTTAATCACTTTCGGGAAAAATGTGACAAATATATGCTCGGACTGGTTGCGGGGAGCGTGTAACATGGATACAAATCAAAATTATTGCCAGCCTCACTGATGGATTACTGGTGTCAAGAGCCCCCCTTCGGGCATGAAACGGCTGGCTAATTCTGTACAGACTGTAATCTAAGGACGATAACGCATGACATATCAGGCAATTTTCACTGGCTGGGATGATCTGACGATTGAAGACCTTCTGGTCGCTTACCGGAAAGCAAAAGCCGATAGCTTCTTTGAGAATACATTTCCTGTTGCTATCAAATTTGCCGAGTATGAGCAGGAATTACTTGAAAACCTGCAAAAACTCTTAGATCTTTTGCAGAGCGAAGATGGATTCAGTAGCAATAAGAAGTTGATTGGCAAATTTCGTTTGTTACCGAAAAAATTAACCACAAAGAAAAAACATGAATCCCAAAATGGACACGTCCACTTTTCTAATCCTAAACGAGCAGCCGACCATTTATTTAATAATTTTGATCTGATACCAGAGTTTCGTATTATTGGTGACTTCCCGGTTGATAGTCACATTATCTCTGCACTATGGATTAACATGGTCGGGCATAAATTTGATGCCAGCTTAGATAACTGTTGCTATGGCGCGCGGCTAAAGCGTATTCGTAATGATGAATTATTTAGCAATGAGCAGGATAATCCATTCCATATCAGTGCCGTGGGTTCTTTTAGCCCCTACTTCCAGCCCTACCAAAAATGGCGTGGTGATGGCTTAAAAGCTATACGTGACGAGTTGGAAAAAGATCGTGACATTATCGCCGCCTCACTGGATTTAAAAAGTTACTATCATTTTATTGATCCACTGGCTATAACCTCTGATGATCTCTATAACACACTAAACATAAAACTGACTGAGGATGAAAAAGCGTTTACTGCACAGTTAGCAGTATTCTTAAAGCACTGGTCTGACGGCGCAGCGGCATTTGGAAAGAAAATAGCGTACAAAACACCTGTTATTAATGGTGGTCTGGTCATTGGATTAACAGCCAGTCGGATCATTTCAAATATATTGCTACACCATTGGGATAAATTAGTCATTGAAAAACTATCACCAATTCACTACGGTCGTTATGTCGATGATATGTTCCTTGTAATACGCGATACAGGGACAATTACTAATAATCACGAATTTATGTTATTGCTGCAAGATAGGCTTGGCAATGATTGCGTTTATTTGAAAAACGAGCAAAAACAAATATGGCAAATACAGCAGGGCGAGCATTTCCAGGGTAAGACCACCATCCAGTTACAATCCGATAAGCAAAAACTTTTCGTGCTTCAAGGGAGGGCTGGAATAGACCTGCTCGACAGTATCGAAAAGGAGATCTACGAGCTTTCTAGTGAACACCGCTTGATGCCTTCACCGGATCAACTGGAACACTCCACCGCAGCTAAAGTCCTTTCCGCTGCCGGTAGTGTAGGTGAAAATGCCGATACTCTGCGCCGTGCGGATGGATTAACCATTCGTCGTTTGGGCTGGTCACTGCAATTACGCTACGTTGAAACACTGGCACGAGATCTGCCTCCAAGTGAATGGAAAGAACAGCGGGAAGAGTTTTATCAGTTTGCCTACAACCATATTCTTAGGGCTGATAATCTATTTGCACATTTTAGTTATCTGCCAAGGCTGCTTGGCTTTGCTATCAGTATGAATGAATGGCAGCACGCGGAAAAAATTGTACTTAAAGCTTACGAATCCATCAACCTGTTGGCATCGGTGATTACTTCAGGTAAGGAAGTGAATATAAATGGTTGCAAAACTCGAGCAGTAAATGATCTTTGGCGCTGTATAAAAGGCACATTAAGCTGGCTATTTGTTGATGCAGCGACACGATATTACAGTCCTGACAGATTATTTCTTGATAAACGTTCAAAGAAAGAAGAGTGCCTTGCGGATACATTTTTTAATCATATTTCACAAAGTCTGACGAATCTAAAGGATTTACTGGATCTTCGCTTTGATTCAGCAGATTTTTATTTAAAAGCGCCATTGGTAGCTCGAGCTGATTTAGCAAAGGAACCTTATAAACAGATCGTAAAGAGTCAGTCGGCAGAAAAACTTGTTAATCAGCGTGATAGTAAAAAAGAAGTTAAAATACTGAAATTAATGAGCGACTCATCGCTTATTGATATTGACGTTATTAAGCTATTTTTGAAATCAACCAAGAATACCCGACTGGAAAAAGTGGCTAAAGGAAATCGTAAGAACGAAAGTTACCTACCTTACATTTTCCCTACACGTCCTTTAACACCCGCTGAAATATCAGAACTGGCCCCCGAATGTGTTGGATTACCCTCCACATCCGACAAAAAACCAGATGAGAGACCGTCCACCATTTGGGCAAAATATACTCAAGCATTACGCGGAGTATGGATCAAACCGACGTTGCTAGCATCGGAGCAGGACTCAGATGAAGCGACAAAAAAAGCTCGGCCTAAGAAATTCATTCATATTGGCACAGACAGGAAACATAAAGTTGTCGTTGCGCTAACCAGCATTAAAACAGAGGAGGACGACTGGGCTAAAATGGCCTGCAATAAATCTAACTTGTCCCGTTCAAGGTACCAGCGGATTTCTGAACTGGTTAATGCAACATTGAAACTATCTCCTAAACCTGATTATGTTTTATTCCCTGAGCTTTCAATCCCGTTACGCTGGGTTAACAGTATTGCTGATCGTTTGAGTTCGGCGGGTATCAGTCTAATTGCGGGAACAGAATACCGCCACTTAGACGATAATCAACTGAAGAGTGAGGCCGTACTTGTCCTTTCAGATAACAGACTCGGCTATCCAGCGAGTGTCAAAATATGGCAACCCAAGCTGGAACCCGCCGTAGGTGAAGATGAGGCATTATTTTCAATTTATGGTAAGTCTTGGGATTCGACACTTAATGTTAAACAACGTAAGCCGGTATATATTCATCACGGCGTCAATTTTGGCGTTATGATTTGCTCTGAACTCCAGAATAGTAAAGCGAGGATCCGTTTTCAGGGCGCACTCGATGCATTAATGGTATTGAGCTGGAATAAAGATCTAGATACGTTTGCATCGTTGATTGAATCAGCAGCGCTGGATATTCATGCCTATACTATTTTAGTGAATAACCGAAAATACGGCGATAGTCGCGTACGTTCCCCGGCAAAAGAACCCTTTATGCGTGATATTGCTCGTGTGAAGGGCGGTGATAATGACTTTGTGGTCGCTGCAACGCTGGATATCGACTCGTTAAGGGCATTTCAGAGCAGGGCAAAACGCTGGCCTAAAGGCGGCGATAAATTCAAACCGTTACCTGAAGGATTCCAGTTGGCAAAGAACCGCAAAAAGCTACCGCCAAAATAAGAAACTGATTTTCGCTATTAATAATCAGGGTATTTTTGCGTGAGATGTTGGTAAACATGATGTAGCCCTTGCCACTCATGACCAATCGCAGTATCTTTCTCCCGCGCCTGCAAAATCAGGCGTCGGGATTAGCCTCCTGAAGAAATCTTATCGGCGACACATGACGCGCCAGCGTCTTTTTTTGTGTTGTTCGCACGGTTACATCTCAATGGTGGGCCGGGCGGGGGCGTCGCAAGACGCGCCAGTGTCCGATAAGGCTGGTAAGGCTAACCCTGCCCGGTTCCACCACCCGCGAGATTAGCCTCTCCGGTGGTGGCTTGAACACCCACTTATCGGAGGTTGCCCTATGGCTACAATCCTCACCACTGACAGCGATTTACTCGATCTATTGACCGTCCCCTTCAATGCCACCACGGATTTCACTGTCCTTGCTGACTACTGCGCCCGCTTTGCCGAAACCCTGATTGAAACCGACGATCCAGCGCTACGACTGGCGCTCTGCGGGCGGCTTCACGCGGCTCTTGCGCTACTGCAACCCACACTACACGACCCCATCCCACCGCATCTTACCGAAAGCCTGACCGTGGATACCCTTCCCGCCACACCAGAGCACTTTATTTCCGAACCTGATTCCTTGTGCGAATACTGCCTCGCACTACTCCAGCTTCTGCTGGAACGTCCGGCGGAACCAAAAATGGAGCAAACCCTGACCGGGCTGCTGTGTGAGCTGGTCTGGTATTTCACGGAAGGACTCAAAGCCCCACGCTGGCTGCGTACCGCCGACGGCGTAAAATTTATCAGCGAGGTGGCCGCATGATGCAACAGGACTGGCATTCCGCCGACATTATTGCGGTGCTGAAAAAGCGGGGAACGCCTCTGGCGGCACAGAGAAAAACTCATTGCGGAAGCGCTGTAAATATCGCCAGAAATCATCTGGCCTTCAAGGTACTTTGATAGCAAAGGCAAGCAGGCTGGTTCAGTCCAGTGTTTCTCTTCTTGCATTTTCAGAAATGGGAGGCTGGGAGTCTATCGAAATGGTTCGTCGATATGCTCACCTCGCGCCTAATCACCTTACCGAACACGCACGGCAAATAGACTCAGTCCTGAACCCATCGGTCCCAAATTTGTCCCAGTCAAAAAATAAGGAAGGTACTAATGATGTGTAACTTATTGATTTTAATGGTGCCGATAAGAGGAGTCGAACCTCCGACCTTCGCATTACGAATGCGCTGCTCTACCAACTGAGCTATATCGGCCCTGAAAGGACATGTTCACGAACGTGAATCACGGTGGACAAGGTTAAAACTAACCGGGCGATGCGTCAATGGCCTTGTGAATCAAATGGCTACTTTTGCATCACCCGGTTTTATTTACGCACGAATGGTGTAATCACCAATGCCGATCCACTTGTAAGTGGTCAGTGCTTCCAGCCCCATTGGGCCACGCGCGTGGAGTTTTTGTGTGCTTACCGCCACTTCCGCACCCAGACCAAACTGGCCGCCATCGGTAAAACGCGTAGAGGCGTTAACGTAAACAGCGGACGAATCCACTTCGTTAACAAAACGCTGGGCGTTGCGCATATCGCGGGTCAGGATCGCATCGGAGTGTTGTGTGCCGTGTTCACGAATATGGGCGATGGCATCGTCAAGATCGCTGACGATTTTAACGTTCAAATCTAATGACAGAAACTCATCGTCATACTCTTCGGCTTTAACAGCCACCACCTTCGCGGGGCCTGCCTGCAACTGCGCCAGCGCAGCTACATCTGCGTGTAATGCCACGCTGCTTTCCGCCATTTGCTTGCTTAATGCGGGCAGGAAGCTATCGGCGATGTTTTTATTTACCAGCAACGTTTCTACCGTATTACATGTGCTCGGACGCTGAGTTTTTGCGTTGACGATTACTTTCAGGGCTTCAGCGATCTCTGCACTTTCATCAACGTAAATATGGCATACGCCTATACCGCCTGTGATCACCGGGATTGTCGACTGTTCGCGGCACAGCTTATGCAGGCCAGCGCCTCCACGCGGGATCAGCATGTCGATGTATTTATCCATACGCAGCATTTCACTGACCAGCGCACGGTCAGGATTATCAATCGCCTGCACGGCACCCGCCGGTAAGCCGCAGGATTTCAGGGCGTCCTGAATCACCGCTACCGTTGCAGCGTTAGTGCGACAGGTTTCTTTGCCACCACGCAGGATCACCGCGTTACCGGTTTTCAGGCACAGCGAAGCGACATCAACCGTCACGTTCGGGCGCGCTTCATAAATCACGCCAATAACCCCCAGCGGTACGCGACGACGCTCAAGACGCAGGCCGCTGTCCAGTACGCCGCCATCGATTACCTGCCCCACCGGATCGGCGAGATTACACACCTGACGCACATCGTCGGCGATGCCTTTCAGCCGTGCGGGCGTCAGTGCCAGACGGTCAAGCATCGCTTCGCTAAGGCCATTGGCACGCGCGTCAGCAACATCCTGGGCGTTAGCGTTGAGGATGATTTCGCTTTGTGCTTCCAGTTCATCGGCGATTTTTTCCAGCACGCGATTTTTTTCGCGGCTGGAGAGTTGCGCTAATTTATACGAGGCTTGCTTCGCGGCAATGCCCATTTGTTCCAGCATCAGCCTGCTCCTTAACGGGTAATCATGTCATCACGGTGAACGGCAACCGGGCCATATTCATATCCCAGTATTGCATCAATTTCTTGCGAGTGGTGTCCGGCAATGCGGCGTAATGCATCGCTGTTGTAACGACTGACGCCGTGAGCGATATCGCGACCTTCGAGGTTGCAAATGCGGATGACTTCACCACGCGAGAAATTGCCAGTCACGCTTTTAATGCCTTTCGGCAACAGGGAACTGCCGCGTTCAAGAATGGCGGCAGTTGCCCCTTCATCTACCGTGATTTCACCCGCCGGCGGCGCACCGAAAATCCAGCGTTTACGGTTTTCAAGCGGAGTCGCCTGGGCATGGAACAGCGTACCGACGGAAATGCCTTCCATCACATCACCAATAACGCCCGGCTTGCTGCCCGCGGCAATAATGGTGTCGATACCCGCACGGCAAGCCACGTCCGCGGCCTGCAATTTGGTACTCATGCCGCCAGTTCCGAGGCCTGAAACGCTGTCACCGGCAATCGCGCGCAGTGCGTCATCAATGCCGTAAACATCTTTAATCAGTTCTGCCTGCGGATTGCTGCGCGGGTCAGCGGTATACAAACCTTTTTGATCGGTCAGCAGCAACAGTTTATCGGCACCCGCCAGAATCGCCGCCAGCGCAGAAAGGTTATCGTTATCGCCGACCTTAATCTCTGCCGTAGCGACAGCATCGTTCTCATTGATTACCGGAACGATATTGTTATCGAGCAACGCACGCAGGGTGTCGCGGGCGTTCAGGAAGCGTTCACGGTCTTCCATATCAGCACGAGTCAGCAGCATTTGCCCGACGTGAATGCCATAAATCGAAAACAGCTGTTCCCACAGTTGAATCAGTCGACTCTGCCCTACCGCCGCCAGCAGTTGTTTCGAGGCGATAGTCGCTGGCAGTTCCGGGTAACCCAGGTGCTCACGTCCGGCGGCGATCGCGCCCGACGTCACAATAACAATCCGATGCCCGGCGGCATGTAACTGCGCGCACTGGCGAACAAGTTCAACGATATGGGCACGGTTCAGGCGGCGCGATCCGCCTGTTAGCACACTGGTGCCGAGTTTTACCACCAGCGTCTGGCTGTCACTCATGATTCTCTGCCATTCAATTTTAGGAAAAATGATATCAAACGAACGTTTTAGCAGGACTGTCGTCGGTTGCCAACCATCTGCGAGCAAAGCATGGCGTTTTGTTGCGCGGGATCAGCAAGCGTAGCGGCAGTTGTTTACGCTTTTATTACAGATTTAATAAATTACCACATTTTAAGAATATTATTAATCTGTAATATATCTTTAACAATCTCAGGTTAAAAACTTTCCTGTTTTCAACGGGACTCTCCCGCTGAATATTCGCGCGTTAATTAAAATCAGGAATGAAAATGAAAAAGAGCACTCTGGCATTAGTGGTGATGGGCATTGTGGCATCTGCATCCGTACAGGCCGCAGAAATATATAACAAAGACGGTAATAAACTGGATGTCTATGGCAAAGTTAAAGCCATGCATTATATGAGTGATAACGACAGTAAAGATGGCGACCAGAGTTATATCCGTTTTGGTTTTAAAGGCGAAACACAAATTAACGATCAACTGACGGGTTATGGTCGTTGGGAAGCAGAGTTTGCCGGTAATAAAGCGGAGAGTGATACTGCACAGCAAAAAACGCGTCTCGCTTTTGCCGGGTTGAAATATAAAGATTTGGGTTCTTTCGATTATGGTCGTAACCTGGGCGCGCTGTATGACGTGGAAGCCTGGACCGATATGTTCCCGGAATTTGGTGGCGACTCCTCGGCGCAGACCGACAACTTTATGACCAAACGCGCCAGCGGTCTGGCGACGTATCGGAACACCGACTTCTTCGGCGTTATCGATGGCCTGAACTTAACCCTGCAATATCAAGGGAAAAACGAAAACCGCGACGTTAAAAAGCAAAACGGCGATGGCTTCGGTACGTCATTGACATATGACTTTGGTGGCAGCGATTTCGCCATCAGTGGGGCCTATACCAACTCCGATCGCACTAACGAGCAGAACCTGCAAAGCCGTGGCACAGGCAAGCGTGCAGAAGCATGGGCAACAGGTCTGAAATACGATGCCAATAATATTTATCTGGCAACTTTCTATTCTGAAACACGCAAAATGACGCCAATAACTGGCGGCTTTGCCAATAAGACACAGAACTTTGAAGCGGTCGCCCAATACCAGTTTGACTTTGGTCTGCGTCCGTCGCTGGGTTATGTCTTATCGAAAGGGAAAGATATTGAAGGCATCGGTGATGAAGATCTGGTCAATTATATCGACGTCGGTGCTACATATTATTTCAACAAAAATATGTCAGCGTTTGTTGATTATAAAATCAACCAACTGGATAGCGATAATAAGCTGAACATCAATAATGATGATATTGTCGCGGTTGGCATGACCTATCAGTTTTAATGGATATTGCCGGATGTGATGCATCCGGCACATTTCACTCACGCCGTTAACTTCACCGGTTCATCACGAAAATCATCCGCCGGTTCCAGCTTCAGATTCAGCGTCGCCAGCAGCTCACGCAGCTTCTCGTGAAATTCACGCAGGGTGTGCTCCAGTCGTTCAACCACTTCGGCATCTTTTATCTGAACACTCGTCCAGTCGCCTGCTTTATCGAACAGACCAAACTGGTAACTGTAGGTAAAACGGGATTCCTGCGCTTCCAGTTCCATCCACCAGCCCCAGAACTCACGCACTTCCGGTGCCGGTTTCACGTTGACGCATACAGCCAGACAATCGAAAAAGAATCGATTATCTTCGCACTTACCTTCACGAATATACGGGCCTAGTGCGGTAAATTTTTTGATCAATCTGCTCTTCGGGTGTCCACTCGGTAACGTCATTGCAATCTCCTGTTGTGATGCAACTGTTTTACCAAATTGGCAAAATTTAGCAAATTTTTAACACAATCGTTTTTCAATCCAGTCTGTTATTTCCTGAAGACCTTTGTCAAAATTCCGATACACCGGGTTAAATGGGATCTCTAACAATTTACCGTCAGCAGATGATGAGGTGATTAAGCGTGAGTCCTCTTCCGGGCTGAACGGATCGTTCTTCCAGTAGCCTGATAACATTGGCGTTGGGCAGCGACGTCCCAGCAATCCTTGCACTTTTAATGAATAGCGATTCAGCTCCACGCGCAACGCTTCGTCGGAAGCATCATGCATCCCCAAACGGCTCGCCAGAACGTCAAGATACATTTCCGGCACCTGTTGCTGGCACTTAAAATCACTCAACAGGGTATGAACTACCGGACCAAGACAGGCAACCGCTTTCAGACGCGGCGATTCAAGGTATGCCAGACGCACGGCAACGTTAGCGCCGAAACGGAAACCAAAGGCCGCGACGCGAGTGTGATCTACCCACGGTACGTTAGGCAGCGCCTTTAAGACGTGCTGATGCAACAGGCTGGAGTCCTGGGTGAGCTTCCATTTTGAAGAAAAGCCCACCGACGGCATATCAATAGTCAGCATCGCAATGCCGCGCGGCGCAAAATAACGTTCATACAGGCTGTAATAGTCCGTCTGCATCGCATCCAGACCACCACACATTAATACTGTCGGGAACGGGCCATCGCCTTTCGGCATATGCAAAAAGCCGGTGATGGGCGCACCGCCGGGTACGGTAAACTCCATCTGCCGCATGGTGCCCGGCAGACGCTGAGCGGCCTCTTCATAGGCGCGGTTTGACAAAGCCTGCGCTTGCTCGGCCAGGTCATCTCCTTTCAGATGAGGATAGGCGGCAATGTTGTACAACGTAGCCGCATGCAGCCAGTGACGACCACTGAGTTGCGGATCTTCTTCCGCACAGGCTTTTTGTTGCCACACCATCGCCTGGGTGGCCCACTCATAAATCCAGTTGCCACCACGGTAGCCAATCACCGTATCGTATAAATCATCGTCGGTACGTTCGGCATCGCTCATCACAATACGTGCCTGGACGTCGAGGATTTCACGTGGGTCAATGCCGCGCCAGATCCACATCAGACGGTTAATCATGCGATACCAGTGAGGGATGGTTTTACCATCAAGGGCCGACTGCACAGGCGGTTGTGCGCCGTGATTAAAGCGGCGGACTAGCGTCGAGGTTTCAGGATGTTTAAAGCGGGGTTTGAACAGGGTTTCGCTCAGGTTTGCCTGTGTCATGGATGCAGCCTCCAGAATACTTACTGGAAACTATTGTAACCCGCCTGAAGTTAAAAAGAACAACGCCCGGCAGTGCCAGGCGTTGAAAAGATTAGCGACCGGAGATTGGCGGGACGAATACGACGCCCATATCCCACGGTTGTTCGATCCAGGTATCTTGCGGGATATCAACAACATAGTCATCAACCAGCGGACGACCAGCCGGTTTTGCGAAGATGGTGACAAAGTGCGCTTTTGGATACATTTCACGAATCGCAACCGCAGTGCCACCGGTATCCACCAGGTCATCAATAACGATGAAGCCTTCGCCATCGCCTTCTGCGCGTTTCAGCACTTTAAGCTCGCGCTGGTTGTCGTGATCGTAGCTGGAAATACAAACGGTATCGACATGACGAATACCCAGTTCACGCGCCAGTAACGCACCCGGTACCAGACCGCCACGGCTTACGGCAATAATGCCTTTCCATTGTTCAGAAGGCATCAGTCGGCTTGCGAGTTTACGTGCATGGATCTGCAACATGTCCCAGGTGACGATGTATTTTTCGCTCATGTGAAGTGTCCCAGCCTGTTTATCTACGGCTTAAAAAGTGTTCGAGGGGAAAATAGGTTGCGCGAGATTATAGAGATCTGGCGCACTAAAAACCAGTATTTCACATGAGTCCGCGTCTTTTTACGCACTGCCTCTCCCTGACGCGGGATAAAGTGGTATTCTCAAACATATCTCGCAAGCCTGTCTTGTGTTGACAACATTTTCTGCTAACCCTGTGACCTGCAATACTGTTTTGCGGGTGATCGACAAGGAGACTTAACGTGTCTGAACTGTCTCAATTATCTCCACAGCCGCTGTGGGATATTTTTGCCAAAATCTGTTCTATTCCTCACCCGTCCTATCATGAAGAGCAACTCGCTGAATACATTGTTGGTTGGGCAAAAGAGAAAGGTTTCCATGTCGAACGCGATCAGGTAGGTAATATCCTGATTCGTAAACCTGCTACCGCAGGTATGGAAAATCGTAAACCGGTCGTCTTGCAGGCCCACCTCGATATGGTGCCACAGAAAAATAACGACACCGTGCATGACTTCACTAAAGATCCTATCCAGCCTTATATTGATGGCGAATGGGTTAAAGCGCGCGGCACCACGCTGGGTGCGGATAACGGCATTGGTATGGCGTCTGCGCTGGCGGTTCTGGCTGACGAAAACGTGGTTCACGGCCCGCTGGAAGTGCTGCTGACCATGACCGAAGAAGCCGGTATGGATGGTGCTTTTGGCTTACAGAGCAACTGGTTGCAGGCTGATATTCTGATTAACACCGACTCCGAAGAGGAAGGTGAAATCTACATGGGTTGCGCGGGGGGTATCGACTTCACCTCCAACCTGCATTTAGATCGTGAAGCAGTTCCAGCTGGTTTTGAAACCTTCAAGTTAACCTTAAAAGGTCTAAAAGGCGGTCACTCCGGCGGTGAAATCCACGTTGGCCTGGGTAATGCCAACAAACTGCTGGTGCGCTTCCTGGCGGGTCATGCAGAAGAGCTGGACCTGCGCCTTATCGATTTCAACGGTGGCACACTGCGTAACGCCATCCCGCGTGAAGCCTTTGCGACCATTGCTGTCGCAGCTGATAAAGTCGACGCCCTGAAATCTCTGGTGAATACCTATCAGGAAATCCTGAAAAACGAGCTGGCAGAGAAAGAGAAAAATCTGGCATTGCTGCTGGACTCTGTTGCGAACGATAAAGCTGCCCTGATTGCGAAATCTCGCGATACCTTTATTCGTCTGCTGAACGCCACCCCGAACGGTGTGATCCGCAACTCCGACGTGGCAAAAGGTGTGGTCGAAACCTCCCTGAACGTCGGTGTGGTGACCATGACTGACAATAACGTAGAAATTCACTGCCTGATCCGTTCTCTGATCGACAGCGGTAAAGACTACGTGGTGAGCATGCTGGATTCGCTGGGTAAACTGGCTGGCGCGAAAACCGAAGCGAAAGGCGCATATCCTGGCTGGCAGCCGGACGCTAATTCTCCGGTGATGCATCTGGTACGTGAAACCTATCAGCGACTGTTCAACAAGACGCCGAACATCCAGATTATTCACGCGGGCCTGGAATGTGGTCTGTTTAAAAAACCGTATCCGGAAATGGACATGGTTTCTATCGGGCCAACAATCACCGGTCCACACTCTCCGGATGAGCAAGTTCACATCGAAAGCGTAGGTCATTACTGGACACTGCTGACTGAACTGCTGAAAGAAATTCCGGCGAAGTAATTATTTGATTTGCTGCCGGATGGCGTTTAATCGCCTTCCGGCAGTTTCATCCTTCATTATCCTTCGATAAAAGCCATCCCTGTAAATGTCCGTCTCGGGTTGCCACGTTCAATCTGGTGATGGAACATTCGCCGCTGCGATTTCAGCACCGCGCTATTTTCCTGTTGCTGTTGTTCCAGCTTCCAGGCAATCAGCAATCGCGCCAGCCGCTTGTTAGCATGCCCAGAAACAAGTTTTTGCGCCCATGATGAGGCCGATACGGACTCGGACAAATCCACTGAATAGTGCCGCACCAACTTTCGCTTAATGCCCATGCGTTATCGCCATCCAGAGAAATCAGCGCCGAACGCAGCGTGTCAGAGCAGCGGCCCGTTTCTGTTTCCAGCACCGTTACCGCGACGTCTTGCCGGGTAAAAACGACCAACAGAGAATAACGCTGCGCCAATCGGGTAGCCGCGTCCGGGGTGTAAATCTGGCATCCCTACTACGCGCTGCATGTTGGGTAAATTTGCCGTGGTGTGTAATTGTTGGATCGCTAAACTCTCGATCCACAGGTCATCAGATGCGATGGTAAATACCGCATCGGATAAGGGACGAATATATTTGCCCATGTATCATTCCATTTATACTCGTCATACTTCAAGTTGCATGTACTGCGACTCGAATTATTTAGAGTATATAAATATAAAAATCAGGAAATGGCAGACGAATCCAGGGCAAGAAAAAAAGAATTAATCCTGGAAAGGTCTGCAAAGAGTCATTGATAAAGGATTTGTCATGATTTACCTCCTTGCAGTTTGTGGAATAAGAAAACGCGCACATACTAGGCGGGCGTTATTTTCATTGCAAGCTGGATTTAATGTTGCGGTTTATATCGCATATAAAAATTAGTAAACCACGCTCCCCGGCATTCAACGCGCTGCTGCTTAACTGTCTGAAAACCATAACGTTCAAAAAAGGGTTTTGCGGTTATGCTGGCATCTACCGTTAGTTCGGATTCAGACTTAATCAAAGGTTTTAACAAAGCGCTGGCAACCCCACGGCGGGTGTATTCAGGGTCAACAAATAACATATCGATATAATGTTCAACGCAGGTAATAAAGCCGACCAGTTTTGCATTAATGACTGCAACCCGCACTTGTGATTTCGCGAGTTTCTCCTTCCAGCGAGATTCGTCAATCTGCGCCCAGGCGGCAATTTGTTGTGGTGAATAATGCTGACTGGCGGTCATCGTAACCGCTCTAATGAAAATAGCGCATAGTTGCTGAAAATCGCCAGGCTGATAATCTCTTATTTGTATGTTATTCATAATATAAATTCAAAAACGCATGCGAAACGCTTCTGCCATTTTTCCAATTTTATGCATTTGGTTGTTATCTCGAGCCAGTTTATGAGGTTCAGGCTTCAGAATGGCAATGAGCAACCATGCTTGCTCATCAAACGCACCCTGACAATATACCAAATGCGCTTCGTCATTCGTTCTGCTGAATTGGCGCAACTGTGGCGGAAATGGATTATTCACATTTGCCAGATGAATATGAGCAACTCGCTCAAATTTGATTAATGGCCAGGTAAACGAGTCGTCGTAGAGTGCATCGCGACCAAATATATCTGGCAAAACACCGTCACGCTTATAGGAAATAAAATCCGCCGTTAACGCATCAAGTTCCTCTGCTGTAAGTTGCAGGCGAATAAGTTTTGTTTTGAATACCCGCATCCTTATTCCTTAAAGTCATTGAAATCATCATCCGTCATATCATTAAGATATTGTTCAGCGCGGCGTGTAATTTCCTCTAATCTTGCGGCACTCGGACGGAAGCGCGCCTTCACCAGTTTTTTCTCCTCTTGTTCTGCAAGCATGTCCATTAACGCTTCGAATGCGCTGGCACTTAAGAGATATCCTGCGGGGCGATTATTAGAAAGAACCGCAACCGGTTGATCAATAAAGTATTTTGCTGGATTTTTACGTAACTCAGTGATATTGACCGATTTTTCAGCGAGAATTCGATGCATACAGTGATACCCTCATAATAATGCACACCAGAATATACATAATAGTATACATCATAATCCCAGCACCAGTTGTCTTTCCATTTGCGGGTCAAGCAACGTCACATGCAGCCCCACCAGCCGCACACCGCGCCCGCCGCGACGTTCATCCCAGGTTTTACGCGCGGTGGCAATTAAGTCAGCTTTATTCAGCCGCGGCCAGACGTGCTCCTGAGTGGTTTGCTGAAAATCATCAAACTTTAATTTCACCCCCTGGCGAGCAATCAGTAAATCAGGTTTTACTTTTGCCAGACGGCGTTCAAGTTCCGGGTACAGCCGCTCGATAATCGCTTCACATTCAGACCAGTGATGAATATCTTCCGCCATCGTGCGTTCCACGCCGACGGATTTTCGCAACCGTTCGCTGTTAACGTCGCGCTCGTCAATCCCCTGACTACGCTCCCACAAAATGCGGCCAAATTTGCCAAAACGTTTGAGCAGAGTCACCAGATCACACTTTTGCACATCACCGCAGGTCCGCAGCCCCATCGCTTCCAGTTTTGCCGCCGAGACTTTGCCGACGCCGGGGATTTTTGCCAGCGGTAAGGTTTGTAAAAATGTCGGAACTTCTGCCGGCGTAATCACAAACTGGCCGTTGGGTTTATTCATGTCGGAGGCGATTTTGGCGAGAAACTTTACTGGTGCCACGCCCGCAGACGCCGTCAGTTGCAGCTCGCTGAAAATCGTCTGGCGGATTTCCTGGGCGATGAGGGTCGCAGAACCGTGGCAATGGACGCTATCGGTGACATCGAGATAGGCCTCATCCAGTGACAACGGTTCAATGCGCGAGGTGTAGCGCGAGAAGATTTCACGGATATGATTTGAGGCTTCTTTGTAGGCGTCAAAGCGCCCCGGAAGCAAGGTGAGATGTGGGCATAATTTGAGCGCCATCCCAGTAGGCATAGCGCTACGTACGCCAAATTTACGCGCGGGATAATTGGCGGTGCTGATCACCCCCCGACGTTCGCGGCTGCCGCCAATAGCAATAGGGATATCGCGCAGGGCGGGATTGTCGCGCATCTCCACTGCGGCGAAAAAGCAGTCCATATCCACATGAATGATTTTACGCATTGCTCACCTCTCAACACTGGTAAAGTATACAGTGATTTCAGGGTTTGAGAAATGCGTAAAGATTCAGCATCTAGCGCGTTCGCTGCGAAAGCACCTGCTGCTTATCCAGCTTTTGCACCAGCGGCTGCACCACTTTATCCCCATGCTGACCAAAGTATTGATACAGCGTATCGGACGCACTTTTGGTCAGCACCATAATCTCAATGCGTCGGTTGCCCGCGCTTTGCGGATTTTTCGCGTCCAGCAGCATCTGGTCCGCCATCGCGCTCACCTGCATCACTTTATCTTCCGGCATTCCGGCCTCTTCCAGCACCCGACGAGCCGAAAGCGCGCGATCGCCCGAAAGGTTCCAGTTGTTGTAGATATTGTTTTTGTAGGCCATCGCATCGGTATGCCCGGTAATAATAATTTTGTTATCGAGCGAGTCGAACACTGGCGCGAGCTCCACCAGCAAAGTTTTAAAGAACGGCATAATCTGTGCGCTGCCGCGTTCAAACATATTGCGGTTCTGGTCATCTTTAATCAGCACGCGCAGTCCCTGGGGAACAATCTCCATCTCCAGATTCGCTTCCATATGTGCATCACGGGCAATGGTGTTGATACTGGTCGCCAGCTCGCCAAGCTCAGTAGCGGATTTCTTCTTCAGCAGCGCCGTTTTCTCATTGACGTCACGCGCTTTTTTCTCCGTCTCTTCCGGCACCGCCACGGTGGCAGGTTTTGGCGGATGAGACAGGCTGATTTTATTTAACGGCGACAACCCGCCGCCATTGAAAATCGACTGCCCGTGCAGCGCGGCGATAATGCTTTCACGCTCGGATTTACTGACGCTGTTGACAATCAACTTTATCGTCGTCACCAAAGGGGCCGAGCGTATTTCCGAGGTTTCTGCCCGCTTTACCCTGGACGCGATGCCCGGCAAACAGATGGCGATTGACGCCGATCTTAACGCCGGGTTGATCAACCAGGCGCAGGCGCAAACCCGGCGTAAAGATGTTGCCAGCGAGGCCGATTTCTACGGCGCAATGGACGGGGCATCGAAGTTTGTGCGCGGGGATGCCATCGCCGGGATGATGATTCTGGCGATCAACCTGATCGGCGGCGTCTGTATCGGGATCTTCAAATACAACCTGAGCGCCGATGCCGCCTTCCAGCAATATGTGCTGATGACCATCGGCGACGGCCTGGTGGCGCAGATCCCGTCCCTGCTGCTTTCCACCGCGGCGGCGATTATCGTCACCCGCGTCAGCGACAACGGCGATATTGCCCATGACGTGCGTAACCAGTTGCTGGCAAGCCCGTCGGTGCTCTACACCGCCACCGGGATCATGTTTGTGCTGGCGGTTGTGCCGGGGATGCCGCATCTGCCGTTTTTGCTGTTCAGCGCCCTGCTTGGTTTTACCGGCTGGCGGATGAGCAAACGCCCGCAGGCGGCGGAGGCGGAGGAGAAAAGCCTCGAAACGCTGACCCGCACCATCACCGAAACCAGCGAGCAACAGGTCAGTTGGGAGACTATTCCGCTGATCGAACCCATCAGTTTAAGCCTCGGTTACAAACTGGTGGCGCTGGTCGATAAAGCGCAGGGTAACCCACTCACCCAGCGTATTCGCGGCGTGCGGCAAGTGATATCCGACGGCAACGGCGTGCTGCTGCCGGAGATCCGTATTCGGGAAAACTTCCGCCTCAAGCCCAGCCAGTACGCCATATTCATCAACGGCATTAAGGCCGATGAAGCGGATATTCCGGCGGATAAACTGATGGCCCTGCCCTCCAGCGAAACCTACGGCGAGATTGACGGCGTGCTGGGGAACGACCCGGCGTACGGGATGCCGGTGACCTGGATCCAGCCCGCGCAGAAAGCGAAAGCGCTGAATATGGGGTATCAGGTGATCGACAGCGCCAGCGTGATCGCTACCCATGTGAACAAGATTGTGCGCAGCTATATTCCTGATTTGTTTAACTATGATGACATCACGCAGTTGCATAACCGTTTGTCGTCGATGGCACCGCGCCTGGCGGAAGATTTGAGCGCGGCGCTCAATTACAGCCAATTGCTGAAAGTGTACCGGGCGCTGCTGACCGAAGGCGTTTCCCTGCGCGATATTGTCACCATCGCCACCGTGCTGGTCGCCAGTAGCACAGTGACCAAAGATCATATCCTGCTGGCGGCCGATGTGCGCCTGGCATTGCGGCGCAGCATTACCCATCCGTTCGTTCGCAAGCAGGAGCTGACGGTGTATACGCTGAATAATGAGCTGGAAAATCTGCTCACCAACGTGGTGAATCAGGCGCAACAGGGCGGGAAAGTGATGCTCGACAGCGTGCCGGTCGATCCGAATATGCTCAACCAGTTCCAGAGTACGATGCCGCAGGTAAAAGAGCAGATGAAAGCGGCGGGGAAAGACCCGGTGCTGCTGGTGCCGCCGCAGTTGCGTCCTTTGCTGGCGCGTTATGCAAGGTTGTTTGCGCCGGGGCTGCATGTGCTGTCGTATAACGAAGTGCCGGACGAGCTGGAGTTGAAGATTATGGGGGCGTTGAGTTGATTGAGGAATCTTTTCCATGCTTTGCAGCACCTGACACCATTAATTGACGTCACACTGCAAAGAGACTACGATGACACCATACAATGACGTCATGGATTGATAGTATGATTAAGGTCAGCGCGCTAGGCTCTCGTCATAGAAAAACATTCGACGATGTAATGACGGAGCCGCCAAAATCTGGAATTAAATGGGATGATGTTGTTGCACTCATTAAAGCTGTGGGTGGAACAATAAAAAATAACAACGGCTCCAGACGAAAATTTCAGATTGGAACGACCAAATTCAGCACACATGAGCCACATCCAAAGAATGTGATGGATAAAGGCGCAGTAGCAGGTCTTAAGGAGTGGTTTGTTAACTGTGTAGGGGTAGATTATGAATAAAGCATCGAACATTATCACAATTAAAGGTCAACCAGCCGCAGTGACATTTGAAGCCGATATCAACGCATTTCGCGGCAAGTTCCTCAATGTAAACGGTTATTGTGACTTTGTAGCCACAAGTATTGAGGCATTATATCGTGAAGGCGAAAGCGCGCTGGATGAGTGGATGGCGGATTGTGAAGAGGACGGTATTGCCCCTTTTCGTGAAGAAGAAGAGCAAAAACGCCTGACGCTTCGTGTTCCTCATCACATTGATTCGCGGCTGACCATCGTCGCCAGACAACATTCCATTTCAAAAAACCAGCTCATTGTTGATGTCTTAGAACGTGAGTTTTCAGCCCAGATGTAAACAGGTCGGATGCCGCGTGGCATCCGACCTTTTGCCAGTTCGTCAATATTACCCATTTACAAAATCGTCTCTTCCGTCAAAATCCGGCGCGCGCCTAAAAAATGGTCCTGCCAGAAAGGTTCAGCTAACCGACTTACCCGTATGGTTTCCCCGGTGCGCGGCGACTCAATAAACTGTCCATCGCCCAGATACACGCCCATATGGTCGGCAATCTCGCGGCTGTGGATATGAAAAAACAGCAAATCTCCCCGGCGCAGGTCGTTATTCGCCACAATGGTTGCCCGGCGATAGTGATACATCTCATTAGCCGTGCGTGGGAGCTTCGCCTCGAGGATCTTGTTGTAGGCATAAAAAACCAACCCGCTACAGTCGAAGCCTTGATCGGGCCGCGTGCCGCCCCAGACGTAAGGCTTGCCAAGCTGCTGCTCCAGGCGGTGAATCGCCACTTCGGTGATGTTGTGTAGATGGTCGCTGCTTAAGAAATGGTTGTTCTCCGCCAGCGCCTGCCAGCGTCTGTCACTTGCCTTGAGCGGCGCAGGAAACCATTCTGGATGCTGTTTTATCTGTTCGCGGTTGTGCTGGCGCAGCGCCTTTCTGCTTTCGGCATTGCCTTCCACAATATAGCTGGCCTGTTTTTTCAGATGGGTTTGGTACTGTTTTAATAAACGCGCACGGTTTTGCATCCGCTGGCGGGCGGCGTAGCTGAAAGAGATATGTGATGTGGTGGCGCTGGCGAGTAAAGGGAGCAAAACGCATAACGAAAACACGCCTGGATGCAGAAATCTGCCGAGCAAGAACGAAGACATGAAGGACATAAACCGGCTGAATGAAGGTGAGAATTTTAAAAGACCAGAGGAGTAAACGGGATTATTAATTGCTTATTTGCATATTACTATTGAGGTTTCATAATCTTAGGAAATAAATGATACATGCGCTTTTCGGACTATTGAAAACTGCCCCTGTGCTAAATTTGTAAACCCTGCGCCGACAGGCTTGCGTAAAACTCTTTTGGTGATAATGTGAGCCTTCCCAATCCAGACTATTCCGATTTGGGATCCATTTTGCCGTCCTGGCGTGTGTAACCGTTTTATCAAGGAATAAGCAGTATGCGTAAAATCGCATTAATTCTTGCGATGTTGTTGATCCCGTGCGTTTCGTTTGCCGGTTTGCTGGGCAGCAGTAGCTCGACCACGCCAGTGAGCAAAGAGTATAAGCAGCAGTTGATGGGATCCCCTGTCTACATCCAGATCTTCAAGGAAGAACGTACACTCGATCTCTACGTCAAAATGGGCGAGCAATATCAACTGCTCGACAGCTATAAAATCTGTAAATATTCCGGCGGCTTAGGGCCAAAACAGCGTCAGGGCGATTTCAAAAGCCCGGAAGGGTTTTATAGCGTCCAGCGTAATCAGTTAAAACCAGACAGCCGTTACTACAAAGCGATTAATATTGGATTCCCCAATGCCTATGACCGTGCGCATGGTTATGAAGGGAAATATCTGATGATCCACGGCGATTGTGTTTCCATCGGCTGCTACGCGATGACCAATCAGGGTATTGATGAGATCTTCCAGTTCGTTACTGGTGCGCTGGTTTTTGGTCAGCCGAGCGTGCAAGTGAGTATTTACCCGTTCCGCATGACCGACGCCAATATGAAGCGCCATAAATATTCCAACTTTAAGGACTTCTGGGAGCAACTGAAGCCGGGCTACGACTACTTTGAGCAAACCCGTAAGCCACCGACCGTTTCTGTGGTCAATGGCCGTTACGTGGTCAGCAAGCCGTTAAGCCACGAAGTTGTGCAACCACAGCTGGCATCAAACTACACGCTCCCCGAGGCAAAATAAGCGCCATTCGCCTGGCATAATCTTTTGCCAGGTTTCATTGCCCGTCAGCGGCTGTGTCGCAATCACCGTGACCACATCATTCGGTGTGGTCTGCGAGCTGAAGTCGATTTCCACATCCTGATCCAGCAACGTTGCCACGCCAAACGGCGCGCGGCGGGTGATCCAGTGTAAATTAGTCGAGCAATACGCCATTACATAGCGCCCGTCAGAAAGCAGCATGTTGAAAACGCCCTTCTGCCGCAGTTCATCCGCCAGTGAGGCGATATATTTAAACACTGCCGCCATGTTGCCCGGTGTGCGCGGGTAACGCTGCGTTAATTTATGCAGGAGCCAGCAGAAGGCTTTTTCGCTGTCGGTTTCACCGACCGGGCGGAAGTTGCCGGTTTCCAGTGATTTGTATCCCGTCAGTTGTCCGTTATGGGCATAAGTCCAGTTACGCCCCCATAACTCGCGGGTAAACGGGTGAGTATTTTCCAGCGCCACCTCGCCCCGATTCGCCTGGCGAATATGAGCCACCACCGAACAGGATTTTATCGGGTAGTCCTGGACAAGTTTGGCGATGGGGGAATTAAAGCTGGGTTGCGGATCTTTAAATGTGCGACAGCCTTTACCTTCGTAAAAGGTAATGCCCCAGCCATCTTTATGTGGCCCGGTTCCACCACCACGCTGTACAAGTCCGGTGAAACTAAAGCAGATATCGGTAGGGACGTTGGCGCTCATCCCGAGCAATTCGCACATAGGTAACCCCCACAACAGCGGGAGCGCATGGCCCCCGGCGAAGATTGATTTAAGTATTTTCAGGTCGGATGCGGCGTAAACGCATTATTCGGCCTACGCCAGACTTACTTAACCATCTCTTTTTCAATTAACTGGATCAGGATATGGATCACTTTAATGTGGATCTCCTGAATGCGGTCGGCATAACCAAAGTGCGGTACGCGAATTTCGATATCCGCTGTGCCAGCCATTTTACCGCCGTCTTTACCGGTCAGGGTGATCACTTTCATCCCCTTCTCACGCGCCGCCGCGATCGCTTTGATCACGTTTGCAGAGTTACCGGAGGTGGAGATCCCCAGTAGTACATCGCCTTCGCGACCTACCGCTTCAACGTAACGGGAGAAAATATCGTTGAAACCAAAATCGTTACCGACGCAGGAAATATGACTAACGTCAGAAATGGCAATCGCCGGATAGCCCGGACGGTTTTCACGGTAGCGCCCCGTCAACTCTTCGGCAAAGTGCATAGCGTCGCAATGGGAGCCGCCGTTGCCACAGGAAAGCACTTTGCCACCAGCTTTAAAACTGTCTGCTAACAGGACCGCCGCGCGCTGAATGGCGTGAATATTGGCGTCATCTTTTAAAAAGTTAGCCAGCGTTTCCGCCGCTTCGTTCAGTTCGTTACGAATAAGATCCTGGTACATGAGGATATCCTTCAGCATAAATGTAATAGACAAAATGCAGTGTACCGGATACCGCCAAAAGCGAGAAGTACGGGCAGGTGCTATGACCAGGACTTTTTGACCTGAAGTGCGGATAAAAACAGCAACAATGTGAGCTTTGTTGTAATTATATTGTAAACACATTGCTAAATATTTTTACATCCACTACAACCATATCATCACAAGTGGTCAGACCTCCTACAAGTAAGGGGCTTTTCGTTATGATGATTTTGAGTATTCTCGCTACGGTTGTCCTGCTCGGCGCGTTGTTCTATCACCGCGTGAGCTTATTTATCAGCAGTCTGATTTTGCTCGCCTGGACAGCCGCCCTCGGCGTTGCTGGTCTGTGGTCGGCGTGGGTACTGGTGCCGCTGGCCATTATCCTCGTGCCGTTTAACTTTGCACCTATGCGTAAGTCGATGATTTCCGCGCCGGTATTTCGCGGTTTCCGTAAGGTGATGCCGCCGATGTCGCGCACTGAGAAAGAAGCGATTGATGCGGGCACCACCTGGTGGGAGGGCGACTTGTTCCAGGGCAAGCCGGACTGGAAAAAGCTGCATAACTATCCGCAGCCGCGCCTGACCGCCGAAGAGCAAGCGTTTCTCGACGGCCCGGTAGAAGAAGCCTGCCGGATGGCGAATGATTTCCAGATCACCCATGAGCTGGCGGATCTGCCGCCGGAGTTGTGGGCGTACCTTAAAGAGCATCGTTTCTTCGCGATGATTATCAAAAAAGAGTACGGCGGGCTGGAGTTCTCGGCTTATGCCCAGTCTCGCGTGCTGCAAAAACTCTCCGGCGTGAGCGGGATCCTGGCGATTACCGTCGGCGTGCCAAACTCATTAGGCCCGGGCGAGCTGCTGCAACATTACGGCACTGACGAGCAGAAAAATCACTATCTGCCGCGTCTGGCGCGTGGTCAGGAGATCCCTTGCTTTGCACTGACAAGCCCCGAAGCGGGTTCCGATGCGGGCGCGATTCCGGACACCGGGATTGTCTGCATGGGCGAATGGCAGGGCCAGCAGGTGCTGGGCATGCGTCTGACCTGGAACAAGCGTTACATTACGCTGGCACCGATTGCGACTGTGCTTGGCCTGGCGTTTAAACTCTCCGACCCGGAAAAACTGCTGGGTGGCGCAGAAGATTTAGGTATTACCTGTGCGCTGATCCCGACCACCACGCCGGGCGTGGAAATTGGTCGTCGCCATTTCCCGCTGAACGTACCGTTCCAGAACGGACCGACGCGCGGTAAAGATGTCTTCGTACCGATCGATTACATTATCGGCGGACCAAAAATGGCCGGGCAAGGCTGGCGGATGCTGGTGGAGTGCCTCTCGGTAGGCCGCGGCATCACCCTGCCTTCCAACTCAACCGGCGGTGTGAAATCGGTAGCGCTGGCAACGGGCGCGTATGCGCACATTCGCCGTCAGTTCAAAATTTCTATTGGTAAGATGGAAGGGATTGAAGAGCCGCTGGCGCGTATTGCCGGTAATGCCTATGTGATGGATGCTGCGGCATCGCTGATTACCTACGGCATTATGCTCGGTGAAAAACCTGCCGTGCTGTCGGCTATCGTTAAGTATCACTGTACCCACCGCGGGCAGCAGTCGATTATTGATGCGATGGATATTACCGGCGGTAAAGGCATTATGCTCGGGCAAAGCAACTTCCTGGCGCGTGCTTACCAGGGCGCACCGATTGCCATCACCGTTGAAGGGGCTAACATTCTGACCCGCAGCATGATGATCTTCGGACAAGGAGCGATTCGTTGCCATCCGTACGTGCTGGAAGAGATGGAAGCGGCGAAGAACAATGACGTTAACGCGTTCGATAAACTGCTGTTCAAACATATCGGTCACGTCGGCAGTAACAAAGTTCGCAGCTTCTGGCTGGGCCTGACGCGCGGTTTAACCAGCAGCACGCCAACCGGCGATGCCACTAAACGCTACTATCAGCACCTGAACCGCCTGAGCGCCAACCTCGCCCTGCTTTCTGATGTCTCGATGGCTGTGCTGGGCGGCAGCCTGAAACGTCGTGAGCGTATCTCGGCCCGCCTGGGGGATATTTTAAGCCAGCTTTACCTCGCCTCTGCCGTTCTGAAGCGTTATGACGACGAAGGCCGTAATGAAGCCGATCTGCCGCTGGTGCACTGGGGCGTACAGGATGCGCTGTATAAGGCTGAACAGGCGATGGACGATTTACTGCAAAACTTCCCGAACCGCGTGGTTGCCGGGCTGCTGAATGTAGTGATCTTCCCGACCGGACGTCATTATCTGGCACCGTCTGACAAGCTGGATCATAAAGTGGCGAAGATTTTACAAGTGCCGAACGCCACCCGTTCCCGCATTGGTCGCGGTCAGTACCTGACGCCGAGCGAGCATAATCCGGTTGGCTTGCTGGAAGAGGCGCTGGTGGATGTGATTGCCGCCGACCCAATTCATCAGCGGATCTGTAAAGAGCTGGGTAAAAACCTGCCGTTTACCCGTCTGGATGAACTGGCGCATAACGCGCTGGCGAAGGGGCTGATTGATAAAGATGAAGCCGCTATTCTGGTGAAAGCTGAAGAAAGCCGTCTGCGCAGTATTAACGTTGATGACTTTGATCCGGAAGAGCTGGCGACGAAGCCGGTAAAGTTGCCGGATAAAGTGCGGAAAGTTGAAGCCGCGTAATTGAATAACGGAGCCGAAAGGCTCCGTTTCTTTATCCGCTAATTATTTAAAATTAAAGCCATCCGGATGGTTTTCCAGGCTGCCGGTCAACGCCGCGAACAGCACCGTTTTACCATCAATCGAAAGCGCATCGTTCACATTCAGCCAGGTGAGTTTCTCTTGCGACGTTTTCTCATCAATAGTCGAGAACAGCCCCGTCATCTGATTAGATTTCTCGGACCACATCACAGCGATACGTTGCGAGCCACAGTCATGCGGTTTGCACGCGCTCATCACCTGATACGTCTCATCTCCCAACGTTACGGTTTGTGCGGGAGTATAAGTACCGCCTTTCATCACCCATGCAGGTAGCTTATGCCCTTGCACCATCTGATTAAACGCAGCTTTGGTGGTTTCGCCCTTTGCAAGGCTGCTAATGGTTAAATCATCCTGCGCCATTGCACTGGTGGCGATGACCAGAGCGGCGACTGTCGTTATTGCCTTAAACATCATTCCTCCCGAGCTTATCCTGCCCATGTTATTAACCTCCTAAAGCCTGGCGATAACACGATAATTTGCAAATCAGATATTTCCAATATCAGCATTTGTTATCAATTTATTCTGCGCTAAGGCAACTGCCTGATAAGGTGTTAGAGTTATAAAACCCTTCGCATAAAGGAGTTGTACACCGTGTCTGGTTTGAAGATTACGCTTTTACAGCAACCACTGGTGTGGATGGATGGTCCTGCCAACCTGCGTCATTTTGATCGTCAACTGGAAGGTATTACCGGACGCGATGTGATCGTTCTACCGGAGATGTTTACCAGCGGCTTTGCCATGGAAGCGGCAGCTTCGTCGCTAGCACAAGATGACGTAGTGAACTGGATGACAGCCAAAGCGCAGCAGTGCAATGCGCTGATTGCAGGCAGTGTTGCATTACAAACGGAGTCTGGTTCGGTTAACCGCTTTTTGCTGGTTGAGCCGGGCGGCACGGTACATTTTTATGATAAGCGTCATCTGTTCCGCATGGCAGATGAGCATCTACATTATAAAGCGGGCAATGCGCGAGTGATTGTGGAATGGCGCGGCTGGCGTATTTTGCCGCTGGTGTGCTACGACTTACGTTTTCCTGTGTGGTCGCGCAATCTCAACGATTATGACCTCGCCCTATACGTCGCCAACTGGCCTGCTCCGCGCTCTCTGCACTGGCAGGCATTGCTGACGGCCCGCGCGATTGAGAATCAGGCGTATGTGGCGGGATGCAATCGCGTCGGCAGCGATGGCAACGGCTGCCATTATCGCGGTGACAGCCGGGTGATTAATCCACAGGGCGAGATTATCGCTACTGCCGACGCGCATCAGGCAACGCGCATTGATGCGGAGCTGTCGATGGTGGCGTTGCGGGAATATAGAGAAAAGTTTCCGGCATGGCGGGATGCGGATGAGTTTAGGTTGTGGTGAGTGGGTGTTGTGTTTAGGGGCGGGGTAAGACTACGGGTCAGGGCAAGATTACGAAAGCCCGGAGCCTGTCCATCATTCTGTGTAAATGCCTTTCTCAGAAGTGACCGTCAAGGCGGTCACCGAACTCGATAATAAAGCGACTCATCCCTATCCGCCAGTCCTGAAGTGGCATCGTCCATTTTTGCGACGCTGACTGGAAAGCCAGCCACACCACTTTTTTCACCGACTCATCTGTCGGGAACACTTTCCGTTTCTTTATCGCATGTGTGATGATGCTATTCAGCGATTCGATTGCGTTAGTGGTGTAGATAACCTTGCGGATCGCCTCCGGGTACACGAAGAATGTGGCAACATTCGGCCAGTTTGCCCGCCAGCTGCGACTTATCTGCGGGTACCGTGCATCCCATTCCTTCCCAGGGAAAGATTACGAAAGCCCGCTCCCCGCAAGGACTGACGCCAGATAGTTTCTGTCCATGGCTGCTTTTCGCATCTTACGTCTTAACCCTGCCTTGAATACCTTATCATTCGTCAAAATATTAATAGCGATGTGCCGTATCCCTGAAAATAATTCTGCTGCGTTTCCTCTTCTTATTTTGCAGTCGTCTTCATTCATTACCACGTCCAGACGCCAGTGCAGCTTATTCTCCACGTGCCAG